>CALIHR010000015.1 GCA_938020505.1 uncultured Actinobaculum sp.
CGACTGCGTCGGCCGGCGCCCCGCTCGATCACCCCGCCAAACGCGGCGATTTCCCACCCTGAAACGTTGAGTTTCCCGGCGTCCGGCGCCGCATCCATTTCGGCAGAGTCCTGAGTCCTCAACCATTGCGCGACGCCCTTCTCTTCGGCGACCCGTTCGAGAAACCCTGGAAACTTCCGCCTTGCCTGAATTCAAACCGACCATCAATGAGTGGGACCCCTCGTCTCCCGTTTTCACGCTATGGCATACGTCTCGTGCGGATGCCAGGTCTGTCCGAATGAACATCGCTTCTTTCCAAAGCCCTGCTGAAACGGTCGAACATCGCCTTCGTCTTGTCATCGGTCTCGTTGTAGATCGTCTCCGACTCTCTGAGCGCCTCGCTGAAGGCGCGCAGAGCATCCGTCATTTCCTTCGCCATGCCGTCGACGAAACGTCCGACCTCGTCAGCGGCCACACCCGAGCTTCCGCCTTTCATCACAACCGACACTTGACCCAAGTCATCGCCGACCTTCAGTTTCGCGCTGCATTCAGCTGCTTGATCAGAGCGCCTAGCAGCTTCCGAAAGGCTTCCGCCTCGCATTTGCAAACTGGACATATTCATCCTTCTTTCTATTTGGGTTGCAAGCGTCACCAAGCACCCGTGAACTCTCACTAGAAATTGCCGCCGACAAGTAGGCGCTTGAATCAGGGAAGCGGACGGCAGCCAGTTGTGTAACGCATTGAAAAAGTCGGCGTATCACCAGCTAAGACGACTCCAACGTAGCCGCCGTCATCAACGTTGAAATAGTTGACTTCGCTGACATCTCCTTCAGAAATGTCGATTGCCTCGGTGAAGCCCAATGGCGCGATCTCTTGGCGCACTATCTCCAACAGCTCGGGGAAACACCCTTGCGGGATCCCCGGGGTCATACCCTGCCGCGAAGTCTCGGCTCCGCCGATTTCCCCTCCCTCGTCGCAAGTTCCGATTTCCTCTGCGAGGGGGTCGATCCACGTCCATTGACGGGGCCCAAGCTCCCAATCAATGCGTTCGCGAGCCCGCGCTAAAGCCTTCGTCAGGCCTTGGCGCGCAGACTCTATGTCCACTCGGGCTCTAAAGGGCTTTTGACCCTTGTAAAAGGGACTTTGCTGGCCGCCCACGTGTCCCTCCTCCTGGTGGGAAGGACGTCTAAATAGTTCGGACACGGTTCCTCACTTCCTTTCTTTTGAGCGTCTATGTCGGCGCCTCGTATTTTGACCGTTGGAACGGGCACCCGTCTCACAGTGCCCACGCATTTGCGTCTCGCTCTCAGCCAAAGCCGGCATTCCCGGCTAATCCCGACTTTCTCTGGCCGTAATCTTCGCGAGCAGGCTCTGGGATTTGCTCCCCTCTTTGAGATAGACGCAATGGGCTTTCAGCGGATTGACCGTTCCGGAGCCTCCGGGGTCAAGCCTTGTGAATCCAGAGTCCGACGAGTAGGGATCCGGCCCTAAGACCCCGCCGACCAGCCCTATGAAGTCGTTGCCATAGCGCATGACATACGAGTGGCCTTTGGGGACGTTCAACCCCGAAGCTTTCTCCTTCACGCCAGGCGAGCCGTACACCGCGTAATCATCGACGACACCGGGACGCACCTGTGCGAGCCCGTAAGACGACGTCGTCGAACCGTAAGAGTGCCCGATGACAGTCTGATGCACGGGCCTTCCCGCGGCCCTCCGAAGATCCGATATTCCTTCTAGATGCTTCGCCAAAGGACCTCCGCCGAGCTCGGCCGGCTTTCTGTCCGCAGCCTCTATGATTCCCGGTGGACAATCATATCCAATCCATGCCGTGGCGGCCACGGATCCGCGCCCCTCCGCTTCAGCCCTATTCCGAAGATTCTCCATATCGGCGACCAACGATGGAGCACTGTTCTTGACGTTCGTGCTCACTCCGGGCACGAACGTCGCAACATGCTTGGCTTTGTCGACGTCGCCGATGGTTAAAGCGGCGTGCATGTGTTTATGCCCCTCAGCGCCGGTAGGCGGATCGTACAAATATAGCTGACAGTCTCGATGTTCGCGCATCACTTTCTTGATGGCTCTCAGCTCGTCTAGACGCTCATTCAACTGCTTCGGCTCCCCGGCACTCGAACTCGATTGTCTAATCTTGTTGGCGAGCTCGTTGTAATCATGATCGACTCGGTGGGAATTGATCTCGCTTCGCGACGCCGCCTCTACGCCGTCCATGTTTCCAAGCCGAGCGTATCCTCTGCTGTTTCCTTCGTTGATCTCCTTTTTGGCTTGAGAAACGACGTCTTTCTTCTGCTGCGCCGTCATCGAGCCCCACCAGGCAGCCGTTTCCTCCGTGCTCGCATCTGCACGCGGCAGATCAGGAAGGTGCAAACGCTCCGAATCGCGTCCTCGACGCGGCAAGGACTCATCTCCACTGACGGCCCTCAAAGAAGTCGTGTACTGTTCGTCAACCTCTTCGGCTTTCCTGCAAGCATCGTCAACAATCTGTTGACACTCTTTCAATCGAGCTTCACGTTCTGCTTTTCGGAGTGCGACTTCCGGCAGGAGGAGTGCCTGTCCGATCGTTTCCAGCGGTTTTATAAACAGATTTCCTATGAAAGTCAAAGGGTCGGAAGCCGAGGGCATCAATTCGACCGGATGGGGATCCGTCACAATCCCATCGTCTGAAATGACGAATTCATTGAAATAGGCATTCGATTGAGCCTCCTTGACGAGAGACTCAACTTTTCCGACGCCGTCCTGAGCCTCGGCCGTCGTCTTTACGATTGTGCTGAGCGAACTTGCGCATCTGTCACTCACCCTGCCGATTCCCGCCAAGCGTTTCTGGGCCACGCCTGCAGCCACTCCACGCCAACCGGAGGCGACATCAATGAGCTCGATACCGTCTTGCACTTCGGTGATGATGCGACGTTCTCCAATGAGATCATCGACCACTTTGCCCACGCTGTCGCTTTTCCATGTTTTCACATCCGCCCAGGTGACCATTTCCATCCCTTTCGTCGTTTGTGTCCCTTGACGCCCATGGAAGTCAGCTCTCATGCCAACACCCAATACAATCAAGTTAATAAAACAAATCGACTCAAATAAATATAAAAACTGATAAAAAGAATTCATATATAAGAAATAATGTTGTTAAAATCAAAACATTAGAATACAAGTAAGAGACTTCACCCGGCATTGAGACCGGCCCAAGTTTCGAAACACGCCCCACGTCTTGAAAGAGCACAGGCTTCCCCGGGGTTTCCCAGGATTAACTCATGACGGCCTAAGGATGGGCGGGTTATATAGACGGTGTCAGCAGGACGGGCAAGCGATCCCAACGATCCGCACTTGTCAGTTCAGCAGACGCGATGAATGTGTTGTGTGCAGTGAGCCGACGAAGAAAGGCGGTGGCATGCGCAGACAAGCAAGCATCGCCGCCAGGCTCAAGCGGTTCGTTCCCTTCGCCGCTTGACACTTCGACGGTGGCATTTGGCGGGAGGCGTTGGCATGGAGCGCCTCCCGCCAATACTGTTTCTCGGGCCCAAACCCCGCCCTTCAATCGGAGCGAGTAGAGTGGCCAGACTATGACTGCAAGCTTCACCAAACGTGCGAGCAAGCGAGCGACAGCCGCGGAGGCAGCCAGCTTGGCCGATCTGGCGCGCGCCGCGCGAGCCGGCGGCGCACCGGTCGTGCGGCTCCTCCGTGCAACAGCCACGAGCCTCGACACGGCAAGGCTTTCCGCCGCCACAGCCTCCCCCGCGGCGGCGGAGGAATTCGGCCGCAGACTCGCCGCCACCCACGCCTTTTGCCCCGAAGGTTCAAGGGGCTTCGGCCAGGCCCCCGCCGGCCTCGTCAACGCCGACGGCGCCGCAAGCGACGGCGTCATGGGCGCAGCCGCGCTCCCCCTCGTCGGACCCGGCCTCTCCCGCCGCTTCGGCGAGTTCTACGCGCAAGACAGGCTCCTGCCCTACCTCGCCGACGCCCGCCGCAACGGATCCATCGGCTCCGAGGGCACGGCCGTCCTCGAACGTCTGACAGAACGGTTGAACGACGGCGAATTCGACGCCCCGCAACCAGTCTCCGTCCAGACGGACGCTGCCCTCCTTCACGGCGACCTGTGGGCGGGAAACGTCATGTGGGCGTCGCGCGAGTCGGCGGAGACCGCGGCCGAAGGACTCAGCCCGTCGGAAGCGGCGGCCAACGCGAGGAACCGCCGGGACGACGTCGTCGGCGTCCTCATCGACCCCGCCTGCCACGGCGGGCACGCCGAGTCCGACCTCGCGCAGCTGACGGTGTTCGGCGCGCCCTTCGTCGACCGGATCTACTCGGCTTACAACGAGGTCTCGCCCCTGGCCGACGGATGGCGCGAACGCGTGGGCCTGCATCGGCTCCACATCCTCATCGTCCACGCCGCGCTGTTCGGCGGCGGCTACGGGCGGCAAACCGTCGACGAAGCCCGGCGATACATCTGAGCGCCGCCCCGCGCCCGGCTGTGCGAACTAATGCTCCACGCCGCGCCGCCACTCGGGCGCAGCACGCCGCGCCGCCAACTCGACACTCGCACGCACGCCGACCTGACACTCGCGCGGGCAACCGCACGCCGCACCCGCCGGCCGTTCGCATGCGCGTCTGCCTGCCGCCGCACCCGCCCGTTCGCACAGGCAACCGCCCCGCCGTTCGTGGGAGAATGACGCCATGATTACGCTCGGGCCTTTGGACGGCCGTTATCGCGAAACCGTTGCCCCGCTCACCGCCTTCCTTTCCGAGGCAGCGCTCAATCGCGCCAGAATCGCCGTCGAGGTGGAATGGCTCATCTTCCTTTCGCAAAACGAGGTGTTCCCGGGAGCCCCCGTCGTCTCCGAGGCCGACGTCGCCTACCTGCGGGCGATCCCCCAAAAGTTCGGCGAAGCGGAGATAGCCGAGCACGCCGCGATCGAGGCCGAGACGAAGCACGACGTCAAGGCCGTGGAGTACCTCATCAAGCGGCGGATGGAGGCGGCGCCCGCCGTCGTCGGGCCGAACACCGCCCTTCCCAGCCTGACAGAAATGGTCCACGCTCTGTGCACCTCCGAGGACGTCAACAACCTCGCCTACGCCCTGTGCATCAAAGGCGCAGTGACCGACGTGTGGTTCCCCGCAGCGCTCAAACTCCACGACGCGCTCGCCGAACTTGCGCATGCGCACGCGGATCTGCCCATGCTCTCGCGCACGCACGGGCAGACGGCCACGCCCACCACCGTCGGCAAGGAAATGGCCGTTTTCGCCCACCGTCTGAGCCGCCAGCTCCGCAGGATCGCGAGCGCCGACTACCTCGGCAAGATCAACGGCGCCACGGGAACTTTCGGCGCGCACGTCGCCGCACTGCCCGACGCCGACTGGCCCGCCCTCTCGCGCGCCTTCGTCGAAGGCCTCGGCCTCGTGTGGAACCCGCTGACCACCCAGATCGAGCCGCACGACTGGCAGGCCGACCTCTTCTCCGACGTCGTCCACGCGAACCGCATCGCCCACAACCTCGCCACCGACATGTGGACGTACATCTCGCTCGACTACTTCCACCAAAACCTGGCCGCCCAGGGCACAACCGGCTCCTCGACGATGCCGCACAAGGTCAACCCCATCCGCTTCGAAAACGCCGAGGCGAACCTCGAGGTCTCCTCGGCGCTGTTCGCAACGCTCGCCGAGACGCTCGTCACCTCGCGGCTTCAGCGCGACCTCAGCGATTCGACGACGCAGCGCAACATCGGCGTCGCCTTCGGGCACTCGCTGCTGGCTCTCGACAACCTCGTGCGCGGGCTCGCCGGCGTAGACCCCAACCCGCAAAAGCTCGCCGAGGACCTCGACGCCTCGTGGGAGGTTCTGGGCGAACCGATCCAGCAAGCCATGCGCGCGGCCGGGCTCGGCGGCGCAACGGGAATGGGCAACCCCTACGAGCGCTTGAAGGAGCTGACGCGGGGGCGCAAGGTCACGGCCGAGGACATGCGCGAAGCGATCGCCTCGTTGGGCATGCCCGACGACGTCGCAGCGCGCCTGACGGCGTTGACCCCCGCGAGCTACACCGGGCTGGCCGCCCGGCTGGTCGGATTCCTCGACGGCGCCGCGTACTTCAGCGGGGCGGGGGCTGCCGGCAGCATCAGACACTCCGGCGACGCCCCGCAGCCCAGCGGGGCGGGGGCCTCCAACGACGCGGCGGTCCCCGGGGAAGCCGGGCACGCGGCACCGGCCGAGCGCGGGGCGGCGTCCGAGTCCGACGGCCGCCCATAAGACCAAGAAATGCGCGATGCGTCCATGAAAAGTGCCTTTTTGGCTCAAAAGTGCCTTCATATTCAAAAAGAACGTCTTTCGGGCCAGCCGGTTTCGCCGACGCTAAACGGTTCTGCCGATACGAGATGCCGCCAACGACGGCAGACGGTTTCCGGCACACGAAACGCTCTCGCCAACGGGCAGGCGCTCTGCCGGAACGCAACCTCTCTCGCCAAGGCAACGGTTTCCTCCAAGACGGGAGTCATATCACATGCAAACCGCAGTCACTTCCCAGACTCGGCTGTCAAACTAATGGAGGCCTCTTTCGCTTCCCGAGCGGCGCATGCTGCGAGTGATGCGGGCGAGACCAAACGTATCGAACGAGCACCGCGCAATCGACGCGTCAAGCGAGCGCTGCGCAATCGCTTGACAAGCACCTCCGTGTGCGACGAACACGCGTGTCACGAAGGCGCACGCCAGCGAGCGTGTGACGCACGCACGATGTCGCGAGCGGGCGCGCGAAGGATGCACGACGTCAGCGAGCAGCAAGCGCAAGCGGCGCAAACGAGCGCGCAATCGCGCCGATGAAGCGGGCTGGATCGATAGGTGGACAGAAAAGTAGAGAGAACAAGGAGACCTCGTGCCTCGATTCCTTGCCGCCGCGTCGTCGGCCGATCCTCAGGCGCTCTCAGGCATCGCCGGATGGGCCGTCGATGTCATGAACGACCTCGGCGGACTCGGCGCCGCGTCCCTCATCGCGCTGGAGAACCTGTTCCCGCCGCTCCCTTCGGAAGTGATCCTTCCGTTGGCGGGCTTCACGGCGGGCACTGGGAGCGCCAATTTCACGCTGCTCGGGGCGATTCTGTGGTGCACCGCGGGGTCGGTGGTCGGGGCGTGGGCGCTCTACGGCGTCGGCGCTCTGCTCGGCAGGGAGCGAACGCGCAAGCTCATGGGCAAACTCCCGCTGGTCAAAACCTCGGACATCGAGAAAACCGAGGCGTTCTTCGACCGGAGGGGAACCTGGACGGTCCTTTTCGGCCGAATGATCCCGATCTTCCGCTCCCTCATCTCGATTCCGGCGGGCGTGACGCGCATGAGCTTCTGGAAGTTCACCGCCTTGACGACGGCGGGGTCCGCGGTGTGGAACACGATCCTCATCTGGGCAGGCCACGCCCTCGGCTCGAATTGGACGAAGGTGGAAGGCTACGTCGGGATACTGACGAAGGTCACGATAGTCGTCTGCCTCCTTGGCGGCGCCCTGTGGATAGCGCTGCGCGTCCGCGCGAACAAGCGCAAGCGCGAAGCCGTGGCCGTCGAAAACTGAGAGGCGGCTGCCTTCGAAAGCACGGCCGCCGGCGGCAAAACGCCGCCGCCTCCGAAACCTGAAAGGCGGCAACCGCCGAAAGGCATGAGACTGGCGGGGCGTCTCAACCCGCCAAGGCCTAGACGCTCCGCGCGGCTTGCAGGCGGACGGATTGCCTTGCTGCCTAGACGCTCGGCGCCAGCCGTTCCGCTTTCGCCGCCGCGCCAGAAAGACACCCGCATCGCGGACGATCCGCGCACGGGCCGCTCCGCTCCCGATAGAGTGAAGAGGGCAATCGGACGGAGGCTGTTCCCGTGGACGAAAACTACGAAGACTATCGGATCGACGTCGGCTACCGAATGGCGATAGCGCCTTGGCGCGCGCGGTCCTACATCGAGGGCGGCAAAGAGGACTTCTGCGGTTTCGCGATCGACGCCGCCCAGGTGAGCGGCATGAGGGAGGTCGGCGACTTCATCGACCTGTTCTGCGGAGCCATAGCGCCCGCGCAATTCTCCCCTTCCGAGCCGATACACATACTCGAAGTGCCCATCAACCCGTTCGTGCAAGCGTCTCGCGCGGTGGGGGCCCTCCACCCTGACGCGCTCCTCGGCGGAATCGCCGAAATCTCGCCGTACGACGGCTCGGGGACCGCCAGCGGCGGCGGCTTTTCCACCGACCTGCTGTGGATAGAGCCCACGCGCCTGACCGCCGGCGCGGAGCTGTGGCGCTACTATCCCCGCAATCCCTTTCCCGAATTATGCGGGATCTACTACGGGACGGCCCTGGGATGGCGAAACATGCGCACCGGCGAGTTCGTCGCCTCCGCCCCCAGCGACCTCATCGGCCCCGTCGTCAAGAGGGATTGGGCGCAGCTTCCCGTCGACGTCGAAATCGAGAAAGGCGAACCCGCGGCCGTGACGATGGTCGCGCCCATGGACCCGCCGCAAGAAGAGGGGTTCAAGCCCGTGTCGAGCGGCATGTGGGTCAAGCGGATCGAGCTCTCCGAGGACGACGTCGTCTACGAAAACCAAAGGTACGCGACGATCAACCACGTCCAGTCGCGCCTCGTGCGCTTCATGCGAGGCCAGAGCGGCGAGAAGAGGGTGCTCGCGGTCGCGCGCGCAATCGACGCGAACTATGCAGAAAGCCAGGGCTTCACGCGGCTCGAACCCGGCGTTTTCGCGTGTTTCCCCACGGTCGCGGAGGTGGCGCCGATACACGTGGACCGGCGGGCAGCCCCGCTCTCGTGGAACACGGCCGGCAAGCCCGCGGTCACCCGCAAACGCAAGAAGGAGCGCAGCAACTACGACGTCGCCGAGCTCCTGGAGGAGATAGCGACACTCGTGACCGGCATGGCGCCGCCGAAATGGGAAAGGTGCGACTTGGTGGTGCAACTCGTGGGGCGAAAGGCACGGGGCGAGGGGCACTTCGTCGTCGACGCCGAGAAGGACGAGAGGGAGTTCGTCGACTCGCTCCCCGTCGCAATCTTCAAGTACCTCGCGCAGATCAAAGTGCTCCACGCTCTGCAAGGGCAAGGCGCCCCGCTCGCCTACGCCCTCAGCGTTTTCCGAGGGAGCCTCGAGAGCTCCGAGATCATACCCTTCCCCGACGAACACCCGCCGATGCTCGAGCACATCGCGTCCGAGGACTGGCAGGAGGAACTCGAGTATTTCCCTCGCGACGAACAGCCCGAATGGGCTCGTCGCCTCATGGACCGATGACAAGGCGCCTCATGGGCCAATGAAGTAACGGACGGGCGGAATCGAGTCCCCCCAACCGAACACCGAACGGCAGCCTCAACAGAGCAGGCGAAGCCGTGAAGACCAAGAACGTCAAGAAAACCAAGAACGTCAACCCGACGAGCGGAGGAACGCAATGGGCGTCGTTTACCAGCTGGCCGTCACCCCCTGGCAGGCAGACAGGTACCTTTCCCATGGGGCCGAGGAATTCTGCGGATTCGCCGTCGACGCGGCAAGCGTCGAGGACGTGCGCGACGCCGCCGTTCTGCGCGAACTTCTCCTGTGCAAAGTGAACGAAGCGAGCTTCCCGCCCGACGAGCCGCTGCACATCCTGAAGGCGCCCGTCGACCCGTTCGTCCACACCCGGCGCGCGGTCGGCCCGCTGCACCCGGACGCCTTTTTGGGCGGCGTCACGGAGGACGCCCCCTACGATCCGTCGGGCGTCGTGAGCGCGGGCGGCGTGACGGCTGAGCTTCTGTGGATAGAGCCGGGGCGCCTGACCCGCGGCTCCGAACTGTGGCGCCTCCATCCCGGGGATCCGAGCCCTGAGCTCGCGGCCGTCTACCACGGCGTCGCCTGGGGGTGGGAAAACGCCCAGACGGGAGAGTTCGTCGCGGCCGAACCGAGCAAGCTCATGGGGCCCGTGGTCAAGCGTGAATGGGGAACCGCCGCCGTCGACGTCGAAACTGAAGGAGGAAAGCCGACCGCCCTCACCCTCGTCAGCCCCCGAAAGCCACCCGAAAGCGGGTTCGAGAGGCTGTCGACGGACCTGTGGGCCAAGCGCATCGAGTACCGCGACGACCTGAACGTCCACGAAAACTACCTGTCGGCCCTGGCCCGCGGGGTGCCCGTTCGGGTGACCCGCCTCGCGAACTCTCCGAACGGAATGGACGCCCTTGGATTCGCCCTCCTCGTCGACGCCCCCTACGCGATCGGCAACAGGGTGCTCCGTATCTCCCCCGGAGCGTTTTTCTGCGTCATGCCGATGGACGAGATGGAAAGAACCGCCGTAAAAGAAGGCCGGCCCGAAACCTGGGACGTTTCGGCCTTCCCCGCGGTCACGACGCTGTCGCTTCGGGAACGGTCGAACTACGACGTCGATTCCCTCCTCAAGGACATTCACGCGCTCATCGAGAACGTCGCGCCCGAGGGGTGGCGCACGTGCACCCTCATCGCCCAGATAGTCGGCGGGCAGTCCCGCTACGGAGGCAACTTCTTCATCCCGGCCCCTGCCGACCCCTTCGGGGCCGCTCCGTCTTCTGGGGACGCCTCCGGCTCCGCCCCGCCTTCCGCGACCGGTTTGCCTTTCGGGACCGGTTCCGGGGCCGCCTCGTCGGAGGACGGGAGCGCGAACGCCGACGACGGCGCCCGCCAGGGGCCGGGAAGCCGGCGGGCGCGCAGCGGCAGGCCCCGCCGCCCCGTCTACGGCGGCGTCGTCGAAGAGATCTCACTGCTTCCCAGCGCCGTCCTCGAATACCTGGGGCAGATCAAGAAGCTCGCGGCCACCCCCGAGCGCGGCGCGCCGCTTGCCTTCACCTTGCAGGCAAGCGCGTCGGGCGAGACAAAGCTCAACGTCGCATACGAGGAGACGCCTCCGCTCGTCGAATCCATCACCCCTCAGGCCTGGGCGGCCGAAATGGAGGCGTTTCCGCGCCCGAATCCGCCCGACTGGGCGTCGAGATTCATTGATTCCGGCGACGGCGGCGATCTCTGAAGCAACTCGCCCCTGAAACGCTCGCCCCAGCGGTCTCTGAAGCACTTGGCGGCGACTGAAGCGCCCGTCACAGTCCCTTCTGAGACACTCGCCGCAGCGGCTTTGAAGCACTCGCCGCGGCCCTTTCTGAAATACCGGGAGGGGCACGTGCGTTGAGACATGTGTCGGCGCACGGAGCGCCGCAATCAAAGGAGTGAACAGACATGACATTCGACCGCACCATCGAGCTTGGCGTCACAGGCATGACTTGCGAGCACTGCGTTTCACATGTGACCGAGGAGCTCAAAGCCCTTCCCGACGTCGTCAACGTTTCGGTGACCCTCGCAAAAGGCGGAACGTCCAAGGTTCTCGTGTACACGAACGCCGACATCCCCGACGCCGCGCTCAAGGAAGCGATCGACGAGGCCGGCGGATACGAGGTCGAGTCGATCGTCCGCTGACGGATCCCGCCGACAGACTCTGCGTCGCGGTTCGCGGACACCGGGCCCAAGCCGAGGCCGGGTCCGTTTGCAGGAATCGAACTGGAAGCCAAGCACATCCGATATGAGGAGCGCCGTCGCGATGACGTCAACCGCAGGTCGAACACAGTCCGAGAAAGCCGATAGGCGACGAACTCAGAACGCCGCCGGGCAACAGTCCGGTCGCGCCGACAGGACTCAGCCGCAAAGCGTCGATCCAACGCGGCCCCGACACGCGGATCCCACCCAATCCGGCGCAGATCCGGCGCGATCCAGCGGGCGGCCGCAGACCGAGGTCGAGCTGGCCGTCACCGGGATGACCTGCGCCTCATGCGTGGCCCGCGTGGAGAAGAAACTCAACAAGATCCCCGGGGTCACGGCGACCGTCAACCTCGCCACCGAGAAGGCGCGCGTCAAGTGGGCGGATGAGGCCGGCCCTTCTGACGCCGAGCTCGTCGGCGCGGTTGAGAAAGCAGGCTACGGCGCTGCGGTTCTGCGGAGAGTCACAACGGACGACGCCGGAGAACGCACCGTCCAGGCGAGCGAGGCGGCCCGAGGCGCCGAAGAGGCCGCGGCCCGCGCGGCCTCGGCCCGCGTGGCGGACCTTCGACGTCGATTCTGGGCGGCCCTCGCCCTCTCGACGCCGATCGTCGCAGTGTCGATGGCCCCCGCCTGGCAGTTCCCGGGCTGGCAGTGGGCCGTCGGCGCGCTGTCCGTCCCGGTCGCCTTCTGGTGCGGCTGGCCCTTCCTGAAAGCGGCCTGGCGGGCCGGGCGGCACGGTTCGACCACGATGGACACGCTCGTCGCACTGGGGATCATCGCGTCGATGGGGTGGAGCGCGTGGGCCCTCCTGTGGGGCGGCGCCGGAAAGACAGGCTACACCATGGCCATGACCGGCATCCATGGGCTCGGCCACTCGGGAACGCCGCATCTGTACTTCGAGTCGGCGGCCTTCATTGTGACGTTCCTCCTCCTCGGCCGCTGGCTGGAGTCGCGCTCGCGCCGAAGCGCGGGCGACGCCCTGCGCTCCCTCCTCGACCTCGCGCCGACTGCGGCGACTCGGGTGCGCCGGGAAGGCGGCGTCGCGGTCGAAGAGACGATCGACGCGGCGGAGCTGGAAGTCGGCGACGAATTCCTCGTTCGCCCCGGAGAGACGGTGGCAGCCGACGGCTTGGTCGTGGAAGGCGAGTCGGCCGTCGACGCCTCGCTCCTCACGGGGGAGTCCATTCCCGTGGACGTCGGCCCCGGCAGCAGGCTGACAGGCGGCGCCGTCAACACCTTTGGAGCCCTGACCGTGCGGGCTGCGCGGGTGGGCGAGGAGACGACTCTCGCCAGAATGGGCAGGCTCCTCACCGAGGCGCAGACGGGGAAGGCGCCCGTCCAACGCCTGGCCGACAAGGTCTCGGCCGTCTTCGTCCCTGCCGTCATCGCGATCGCCGCCGTCGCCTTCGCAGCGAGGCTCGCGCTGGGCAACCCCCTGGAAATGGCGCTGGCAAGCGCGATCACCGTGCTGGTCGTCGCCTGCCCATGCGCCCTGGGCCTGGCCACCCCCACCGCCCTGCTCGTCGGCTCGGGCCGGGCCTCACGCCTCGGCATCCTCATCAAAGGCCCGGAGACCCTCGAATCGGCCCACGGCGTCGAGACGATCGTCCTCGACAAGACCGGGACCCTGACCGCCGGCACGATGTCCGTTTCGGCCGTCCGGCCCGCGGAGGGCGTCGGCGAACGGGAGCTCCTGGCCGCGGCGGCCGGCCTCGAGCGCGGGTCCGAGCACCCGATCGCCAAGGCGATCGTGGCGCTGGCACGCGAACGCGGGATCGAACCGGAAACCGTCGAATCGGTTGCGGCTCGGGCCGGGAACGGCGTGGAGGGGCGCCTCGACGGCCGCCGTATCGTCGCCGGAACTCCGCGCTGGCTCGCGGAGGACGGCGTCGAAGGAGCATCGGGCCTCAGCGGCGATCCGGGCGCGTCCGTCGTCGGCGTAGCTCTCGAAGGATCGCTGCTGGGCGTGTTCGACATTCGCGACGCCGTTCGCCCGGAAAGCGCCGCGGCCGTGGCCGAGCTGAAGTCCCTCGGGCTGCGCCCCGTCCTCGCGACCGGGGACAACGAGGCTGCGGCGGCGGCCGTGGCCGCTGAAGTCGACATCGACGACGTGCGCGCGGGGATCCTTCCGGAAGGCAAGGTCGGGATCGTCGAGGAGCTCCGGGCGGCCGGGCAGAAGGTCGCAATGGTAGGCGACGGGGTGAACGACGCCGCGGCCCTGGCCGGAGCGGATCTGTCCATAGCCATGGGGTCCGGCGCCGACGTCGCGAAGGAAGCGGCCGATATCACAGTCGTGAATTCAGACATCCGCTCCGTCGGCGCGGCCATCCGCATCTCGGCCCAAACCCTGCGAATCATCAAGGAAAACTTGGCCTGGGCATTCGGATACAACGTCGTGGCAATCCCCGTGGCCGTCGCCGGTTTCATCGTACCCGGCATCGCGGCGGCGGCGATGGCGAGCTCGTCCGTCATCGTGGTGGCGAACTCTCTGCGCCTGCGACGGGCCTAGATTCCCCGGTTTACCGGGCATTCTTGCCCGCTCTCCCGATGGGTGAGAGCGGGGCCCGCTTATTTTGCTCCCAAGATAGAAAGAATCAGGGGAAAGGTCTCCGAAATCTCACTTGCGGAGCTTCCCCTCAGGAATCGCTAAATATCAACGAAAAGCAGTAACATGGGGAGTGTTGCCCATGCGGCCTCCCCCCCTGGGGGGATCCCTAGGGAAACATGCATTGATAAGTTAGTTTCTAACTTAAACATGCCACCTACTAACCACGCGCTTACCTAACGGACTAAGTATGGCTTCGACCGAAGGAGTCATTATGGCCCATTCATCACGCAAACCGATGGGCACACGGACCTTGATAGCGGGGGTGATCATCACCCTCGTCACCGCGCTGACCGCGTTCATCACGCCATCGAACGCAGACGTCAACGCGGCCATCGCCATATCCTCACCAACGCTCACCCGCACAGACGCCAACGGCGATCAGCTCACCGCCGCCGAAGCGTCGCATCCCATGCTCGTCGGCGACCACGCATCGCTTTCTTTCGCTTGGGACGCCGCCAAAGCGAACATCGCCCCCGGGCAGTCCATGAAGGTCGGCATCCCGGCCTCCTTCCGCACGCTAGAGCCCGGATCCCAAGCCGACCTCACGATCGACGTCGCCGGAAAGCAGACCGCGATCGGCCAGTGCAAACTCGGCCGCAACGAGGTCGACTGCGTCTTCGGCAAAACGGTCGACTCCTTGAAAGCCCGAGGATACGCCGCGCCCAAGGGCAAGGTCAGCCTGCGCCTGACGGCGCTCGCCCCCACGGCGTCGCCGGCCTCTTTCACGATCAACGGGGGCCAGTACAAGCTGGCCATTCCCGGCGGCCCCGTGCGCGAGCGCTCCAAGGGCTACAACCCGCACACCTTTGCGAAGGTCACCCCTGCGTTGACGTCCGAGAGCAGATCGGTGTTCTGGACCGTGAGCTTCGGGGCAGACTACGTCGCCGAACGGCTGAAGGAGACCGGCCAGCACATGCGGACGGACGGGGCCACGCGTTCGACCGTGACGATCACGGACACGGTCGGGCCCGGCCAGAAGTTCGCCGACCCCTCAAAGTGGGCGCTCTACCACCGCGGATCGGCGGGAGACAAGGAAGTTCGGGACGTTCGGGTCACCGGAGGCACGGGAACGGACTACACCACGGCCTACGGCGACTTCGACATGTCCGTCTCGATCAGCGGCTCCACCGCGACGGTTTCCATAACCGGCCCGTGGCACCGGCAGACGAACTACGGCATCGCCTACCCCACAGTTCCTGACAAGGGGCGGATCACGCCGAACTTCGCCTACGTCAACACCGCCGGGCTCGGCAAGACCAAGATCGTCAAGGCCGCCACAGCGAAGTACACCGACCCCTTCGCCTCCAGCGGGCTCGTCGACGCGCAGCACGGGTCGTTCACCGTCACGTCGAATGCAACGGGCCCCCACGCCGAAGCGATTCCGCGGCGCGTCGCCTTCCCGGTGACGGCTCGCTACGAGCTTCCCGCGGGAACTGCGGCCTCCGACTATCCGGGCTGGAATCCGCCGGGGACCCTGGCTGCGGACAAGCGCTCCGGCACGTTTTCGCTGGCCGCCGGCATCGGCCAGAAGGTCGACGCCGGATCGAAGTTCCCCGCTGGAACCAAGATCACGGTCACGCAGGATTCCTCCGCCGCCCTCGGCGCACCCGAGGGAGTGCGGTGGGGCGATTCCTCCTACACCGTCGACGGCGCCAAGGGGAACTCCTTCGTGGTCAAGGCGAACACGGTCCACGGCGTCGCCGTCTCCACGGAGGTTCTCAGCCTGCCTTCGGATGTGAAGCCCACGCCGAAGCCGACCCCGAGCACTCTCACGCCGAAGCCGAGCCCGAGCAGCTCCGCGCCAGAGCCAAGCCCAAGCACTCTCACGCCGAAGCCAAGCCCGAGCAGCTCCGCGCCAGAGCCAAGCCCAAGCACTCTCGCGCCGGAACCGAGCCCAAGCACAACGTCGCCGACCTCTGACCCGACGCCCGAGCCCAAGCCCACAGCGCCCTCGTCTCACCCCACCCCGTCTCCGATGGAAACCACGCCCTCGAAACCAACCGAGACGCCCAAGCCGTCAAGCGAGCCAACCGGCACCGCGGAGCCGAGCCCCTCGCCGACGACTGCCTCCCCCACGGAGGAGCCCTCGCCGACTCCCAACGAGAGTCCGACGGCGAGCCCCTCCGAAAGCGCCGAGCCTTCGCCGACGGACACCCCGAGCGCGAAGGCCTCGCCGAGCGCCGCGCCGTCGGCCCCGAGCGGCATCGTGCCGCCGATCTCGCCCACGGCCCCCACAGCGACGCCGAGCCCGACGGATTCCCAATCCCCGAGCGGCGACCCGGGAGCGGCCAACCCCAACGGCGGCCAGCCTTCCGGCAAGGGGAAGCCCCGCGCCAGGCGTCCGGGCTCGAGCATCAACTCGCCGATCGTCGGCACTCCGGTCGCTCTGCCCACCGTGGCGCGCGTCACCGAGGAACGGCCTCTCATCAAGACGGGCCTGGACATGGGGACGGGCGTCGTCTTCTCCGTCTCCCTGAGCCTCGTGGGAACGGGCCTCGTCATCCGCCGCTACTTCTCGTGAGGGCACAGTACCGGCGCCTCATAAGGGCACGGCGCGGCCGGACAGGCCTGCGGCTCCAAGCCGCCCCTCTCGCGGCGGAGCGGGCGCACACGCGAGCGCGGATCCGCAGGGGCCCGCCCCTCGTCGCAAGGCGGACGAAGGACGACGAGAGGGCGGACGGCCGGCCCCGAAGGGCTGGGGAGCGAGAACCTCGGGCGAGTTTCGCCAATTGGCCTAACCCGCAATCCATTGCCTTAGAATTCACATGTGGACGATAACCTGACGAATACGACGCCGCGGCGGCCGGTGTTGCTCGTTGACGAAGAAACGCGGTGGCTGAGACGTCCGCGGGATCTGGTGTCGGCAGTCATCACGCTGCTGGCGATCGTCGGCGTAATGGTCGTCACAGTCTACGGCTCCTCCACGGCCCTGGCCGTCATACGCGACGTCCGCACAGCCACGAGCGGCATCATCACGTCGATCCTGTTCATGCCCGTCAACGCCCTGGAAGGCCTGATCGGCTTCGTCCTGCCGGCCGCGTTGGTCATCGACATGGCCTGGCACCGCCGATGGCGCACACTCGCAACGGGCGCCCTGGCCGTGGCCAGCGCAGCGGCGTTCACCTACGGCCTCCTGTGGCTGTTCAGCCGCTACTTCCCGCTCTCGCCCATCACCGGCCAGCTTTCCGATTCCCTCGTCGAACAGACCTACTTCAAGCTCATCCCCTACGTCGCCGTCGTGTCGGCGATACTCACGGTGGCCGGGTCCGGCAAACGCGCGAAGACGACGAGGTGGGGCTGGCCGCTGCTCTCCCTCGTTCTCGTCCTCTCGGTGCTCCAAGGCAATCAGACCCTTCCCGGGGCCCTCATCACCGCGCTGCTCGGCGTGCTGTGCGGCCTCATGTGGCGCTATATCGCCGGCGACGTCCCCGACCGCGCGACGGGGGCCGACCTGGTCAGGCTCGTCAGGCGCGCCGGCGTGGACGCCCAACTGGTGGTCCGCATCGACAAGCTCCCCGACGACGACGCCCTCGCCGCATGGCTCGCCCCCGCATACGGCGACCTCGGCCACATCGACCGGTACGGCATCGACCAGATCCACCGCATCCTGCAGAAGGCGGGTGAATCCTTCGAGGGCGCCCCGCCGAAGCCTAAAGGGTCCGAAGCCGCCTCGCCGGAGTCCGAGCAGCAGAGAGCCGACCGCTCCCGAGGCGCCGACGATTCTCGGCGGGCAAACGGTCCGCTGGGGGCCAAAGACCGGCTCGAATCCAAAGAGGACCGTCAAATTCCGGAGCCCGCTCCGGGCTTCGGCCGCGTCGGCCGTTCGGCGAAGGCCGCCTCGCAGCGTCTCAGGCCGGCCGACGACGTCGACCCCCTCGCCCTGCGAAACGAGCTCCTGGCCTCCTATCACCCGCCGCTGAGCAAGGAGGCCTCCCGCAACTACATCGTCGTCGATTCCTCCGGAAACCCGCACCACGCGTCCTTCTTCGACGCCGACCAGCAGATCGTCGGAGTGCTGCAGTCCTCGTGGCAGCGGCTCGTGCTGACCACCACGGCCCGTCAGGCGGAGAAGACGATCGACGGAGCGATGGACCGCTTCGCTCTCATGGAGTTGGCGAGCGCCTCCGCCGGGCTTGCCCCCGACCGCGGCCTGGCCGTGGCGGGTTCCGACAGCTCGAAGGTCGTCATCCTTGAAGTGGACGGCTCCACGGCCCTGAGCGACGTCGAACCGAATGAGATTCCCGACGAGGCGCTTGACGACGTGTGGGACATCCTCCAAGACGCCCATCGCCGCGGCTTCTCCCACGGAGACGTGCGGGCGGGCGTCACGGCCCTCAAGGGCGGGCGCGCCCAGCTGTTGCACTGGGAGAACGGCCATCTTGCGGCCTCTGAGATGGAGCGCCGCATCGACATGGCGCAGGCGATGGCCATGATGGCTGGAACCGTCGGCGTCGAACGCGCCATCGCCTCGGCAAGCCGATGCCTGCCGCGCGACCAGATTGTCTCGCTTGCCCCGATCTTGCAAAAGGCCGTCGTCCCCTCCGAGACGATGGCGAAGTTCACCGAGAAGAAGCAGCTGGAGCGGCTGCGCGACCGCCTCACCGAGCAGGTTCCCGAGGTCGCGGAAGTGACGCCCACCCAGCTTTATCGCTTCTCCGTGAAGACGGTCGTCACCGTTTCCCTGGGCCTCGTGGCGGTCTACATCCTGGTCGTCTCGGTCAACTTCAACGAGCTTCGCTCGACCCTCGCCCACGCCAACCCCCTGTGGATGCTCTTCGCCTTCGTCGCCGGCCTGTTCACCTACATCGGCGCGGCCATGACCTTGCGCGCCTACACGTCCGAGCCCTTGAACGCCAAGGACACCGTCATGGTGCAGGTGGCCGCCTCGCTCGTGACCCTCGTGGCCCCGGCCGGCATCGGCCCGGCGGCCCTCAACCTGCGCTTCCTCCAGAAACGCAAGGTCTCCACGCCGGTGGCCGTCGCGACGGTCACCCTCGTTCAGCTTGCGCAGTTTGTCACCACGATCATCCTGCTCATCGGGATCAGCCTCGCCACCGGCAAGATCGGCTCCCTGTCCATGCCCTCCGGCGCAGTCATCGTCGCGATTGCCGTCGGCGTGCTGGCGGTCGCCGCCCTCTTCCTCGTCAAGCCCCTGCGCAGGTGGGCGGCGAAGAAGGTCCGCCCGACGATCGACCAGGTGTGGCCACGCCTCGTGTGGCTCGCGACCCACCCCAGCAGGATCGCCTACGGATTCGCGGGGTCCACCGTCCAGACGATCGCCTTCGTCGCCTGCTTCGGCGGCTCGCTCGCCGCCTTCGGATACAGCCTTCCGATCGTCACTTTGGCCTTGGCCTACCTTCTGTCGAACTCCCTGGGGTCCGTCGTCCCGTCCCCCGGCGGCATCGGCCCCGTCGAGACCGCGCTGACCACGGGCCTGACCGTGGCCGGAGTCCCGACGTCGATCGCCGTCTCAACCGCCGTGCTCTACCGCCTCCTCACCTTCTGGGGACGCGTGCCGCTGGGGTGGCTGGCGCTGCGGATGATCACCAAACGCGGGGTCATCTAGAGTGCGGTCGCCCACGCTGAGGCGAGCCGCACATATGCGAGTTTTCCGCGCGATTTAGACGGTTTGCGGGAATCTCGACGGGAAACGGAAGCAGTTTGTGGTAGAAGTACCCGCCACAGTCCTAGGTTCTTACACTTCCGAAGTGTTATCGTGAGGAGAAAAGAATCGTTGCAGGCCATCAGGTAGCGGTCCGCCGAGTTCTCGGCTGCCTCTCACCCATGCGAGAACCTGGACGCAACAACGAACACAGACGAAACAAAGGAAAAGCTCGTGACACAATCGCATTCGCGCTCAAAGCGGGTACTTCCCCGCCACATCATCGCCACTCTCGCCATCTCGGGAGCCAGCGTGGCCGGCATGGCCGCGCCGAGCTTCGCTGAAGAGCCGACCCAGCCCTCCGACGGCACGACGACGGCCGCTCCCGGCGCCAACGGAACCGCGGGGGCGGCCGTGGACACTGCCCTCGCCCAGGCCAAGCTGGCAAATCTGCCGCAGGGCAACGGCGACGCTCCGCGCGACGGAGACGATAAGAGGACCCCGGGCGACGACGGCGGCCAAGCCGGCGACCAAAACGGCGGCAACGGCAACGGCGGCCAGGGAGACAACGGCAACGGCGGCGGGGACGCCACGCCCGACCCCACTCCGACGACCGAGACGCCGTCGCCCACCCCGTCCACCCCTTCGGAGGATCCGACGTCGCCGAGCCCGACGGCGAATCCTTCCCCCAGCGGTCAGCCGTCCGAGACTCAGCGCCCGTCGGGAGACCCTTCGGCGCAGAATCCCAGCGATCCGGGCAATAACAAGGTTCCCGGACTCAACACCGGCACGCCGCAGAAGAACGGCGCCGAGAACGGCGGCGATCACGGCGTGGCCCCCAACCAGCAGGATCCCGGAGCGTCGGTTCCCGTCGTCCCGTCGCCCCGCGCGGGCTCGGGTCAGAAGGGAGGCGTCTCGGGCGCTCAGCTTCCGCGCACGGGCGCTTCGGTTACGACCCTCGCGGCCGTCGCGGTCGCCGCAGCCGGAACCGGCGGAGTTCTCGTGGCACGCCGTCGCAGGGCGTACTGATATACTGGTCTCGCTGATTTGGCTTTGGCTGGATCATCCTTCTCAACAAACCAAAGCGGTTGGGGCGGAACTCGATTCCGCGCCAACCGCTTTGGTTTGCCCCAGGGCCTTGACTCGCGCCGCAGCCCGGCGTTCGTCCCCGTCTTTTCGGCACTCGCGCACACACTCGCTGCGCTCGCACGCGCCTTCCCGTTTCCCTACGCGCCTTCTCGTCTCCCTACGCGCCTTCCCGTTTCCCTACGCGCCTCCCCGTTCCCGCCGGAAACACGCTCGTGTGAGCTGCAACGCGACGATATAGCGCGGTCAATGGTTAGACTTCCGTTGTGACCAGCCCAGAAGAAACCTCACCCGAATCGCTGGATCCGATCGCGGAGCCCGCTTCGGAGGCGGAGCCAGGCGCGGAGTCTGAGCCCGACCTTCAATCGCGCTCCGATCCAGAAGCGGAGCCAAACCCCCAAGCGCGCTCCGATTCAGCGGCCGATCCCAACCTCGAGTCGCATCCCGCCCCGGAAGCCATGCCGGACGCCGAATCAGACCCCAGTCCCGGATCGCCGGCTCCACCGCAATCGCTCGGGTCTTCCGGGGACGCAGCTTCCACCGCGGCGCCCGTCGAAGCTTCGGACGGCGGAGCGGAAAAACACGACCGCCCTGAGGCAAACGGCGCCGCAGACGCCGCCCCCGCCGTCAACGAGGCCGCATCGGCTGCCCCGTCCAGGGCAGTGGCGCATATTCTCGCCTGGTCGATAGCCGCAATCTCGGCTTTCGCCTACATTCTCTACTCGCAGCTGCAATGGAGGACTTTCGCGACGCCGTCGTGGGATCTGGGAATCTTCACCGAGCTCGCCAAGCAGTACTCCCAATTCGACGCGCCGAGGGTGGACATCAAGGGGCCCGAATTCAATCTGCTCGGAGACCATTTCCACCCGCTGCTCGTTCTGCTTGGCCCCGTGTACAAGCTGTTTCCCTCGGGGTTGACCCTGCTCGTCCTCCAAGACCTGCTGTTCGCCCTCAGCTCAGTCCCGATAACGCTTGTGGCGGTCAAACGCCTGGGAAAGATCCTCGGAGCGATCGTCGGAATCGGCTACGCCATGAGCTGGGGCCTGTGGAGCGCGGTCGAATCGCAGTTCCACGAGATAGCCTTCGCCGTCCCGCTGCTCGCCTACGGGCTCGCCCGATGGCTCGACACGAAAGGCAGCTCGCGGTCGGCTCTCGTCGCCGTCGGCCTCCTCGTCTTCATCAAGGAAGACCTCGGCCTGACGGTCTGCGCCGCAGGCCTCGTCTTTCTGTGGCAGGCGTGGGGCGCGGCGGCCCGCGCCGACAACAGGTTCGCGCTTCGCTCGCGCGCGTCCTTGAAGAAGGCGCTGTCCTCCCCCCAAGGCAAGGCCGGCGCCCGCCTCGCCGCGTGGGGCCTCGCGTGGACCCTTCTGGCGATACTCGTCATCCTCCCGATCTTCAATCCCGAGGGCGGGTGGGAGTATACGAACAGGCTGGCGCAAAACGACGCCGTCGCACCGAATTTCCTCCTCCGCTTCTTCATTCCGGCGACGAAGTATGTGACGCTCCTGCTTCTGGCGCTCGCTGCGGGGCTCGTTGGGCTCGTCAGCCCGTACGTCTGGATCATGCTGCCCACGCTCTTATGGCGCTTCGCCGGGAACGTCGAGCACTACTGGGGCTGGCACTGGCATTACTCGGCCATCCTCGTGCCGATCGCCGCGATCGCCCTGATCGACGCGTGCTCGCGATGGCGCGGCACGTACAGGGCGCGCATGGCGGCGGCCGTCGTCGCGCTCGCGTCGAACGTCGCCGTCGCGTGGTTCGGCCCGATCGGGCAACTCGTCGACGGGCGCACGCCTTTCTCCGTCACAGAAGAGCAGGCCCGGGCCGGAAGGGACGCCGTCGAGGCGCTGGGCACGGGGCACAACGTCGTCGCCAACCTGCCCATGCTGGCCTACAACGTGCCGGGCAACCGCGTCTACTGGGAGGGCACGTACGGCAAGGCGAAGATCGACGCCGTCATCTTCGCCCCGTCGAATTCCACCGGAGGGATGCTCGCCGACGACTGGGCGGAGCAAAAGTTCGGCGGCAGGTGGAAGCTCGTCTACTCCCGCCTGAACTATCAGGTGGCCCTGCGGCAGTGAGGGGGGCCGACCGTGCTTGAGCAAAATTGCGCCGGCCGGCTCGCCCGTCGGCTGACCGGTCCGTACGCCGCCGTTTTCGCCGGAGGCTGCGCCGGAACCGCACTGCGAGCCTGGATTGGCGAGATCCTTCCCGGCGGGGCGAAGGCTTGGACGTTTGCGGTTCCGTGGGCGACTCTCGCCGTGAACCTCGCGGGCTCATTCCTCCTCGGGCTCCTCGCGGGCCTTCTCACGAGCCGTTTCCGGCGCGCCGATCCGAGGGTGCGCCTGCTTCTTGGCACGGGCCTCCTGGGGTCGTTCACGACGTACGGCACTTTCGCAGCCGAGGTCGAGGCGGCGACGACGGCGCAGGCAGCGGCCTACGCGGCGGGATCGATCGCCTGCGGCCTGCTGTGCGCGTGGGCCGGTCTGGCCCTCGGGGCGAGCGGCGGGCGCGGGTACGACAAGAGCGGGCGCGAGCGCTTTTGCGGCGGACACGACAAAAACGGGCACGGCGGGCGCCTTCACGGCCAGCCGGCGAGCGAGCCGGAGCACGGGGCGAGCCCATGATCGCGGTCGCTCTGGCGGGAGGCCTCGGCGCGGTGTGCCGAGCCGGCCTCGACGGCCTGGTGCGCCGACGGCATCCAGAGTTTCCGTGGGGGACCTTCGTCGTCAACGTCCTCGGCTGCTTCCTCCTGGGCGCGGCGACGTCGGCCTTCTCGGCCGTGGACCCGAAAGCCCTGCGGGCAGTCACAACCGGATTTTTCGGCGGATTCACAACCTTCTCCACGGCCATGCTCGACGCCGTCGAGCTTGCCCGCGCGGGGCGGAGGCTCGCATCCGCGGCGTTGGCCCTCGGAACCGCGGGCTCGGGCCTGCTCGCTTTCCTGGGCGGAACGGCGTTCGTCTCGCTCTTCTGAAGACCAAGGCGAAGGTTCGCGTGCCGAGCGCTGCGTCCGCGGCACGAGCCGAGCGTCCGCGGCAAAGGCCGAACGTCCGCGCTCCGAGTCGCTCAAGCTGCGCCCGCAAGCCGGGCCGGGTGTGCGCCCCGATCGAGACCTCGACGTCGAATGTCCGCATTCTGAGACACCGGCGGTTCTTGGGACGGACCTCACTAGCCCCAATGATCGCACCGTGGTTGAATTGGGCCATGAACGAACGCGCAGGTACCCCGGCCCGCGATCAGGACCTCATCGACGTCGATGCCCTGATCTCCGCCTATTACGACATCGAACCAGATCCCGCCGACCCTCTCCAGGCAGTCGTCTTCGGAACCTCCGGCCACAGGGGCTCGAGCTTCGACGGCGCCTTCAACGAAGCCCACATTGCCGCAACGACGCAGGCGATCGTCGAATACCGCAAAGCCCAAGGCTATGACGGCCCCCTTTTCATCGGCCGCGACACGCACGGCCTGTCGGTCCCCGCAGAGCGCACCGCCATCGAGGTGCTCGTCGCCAACGACGTCGACGTCCGCGTCGACTCCCGCGGATCGTGGACGCCCACACCGTCCGTGTCACTCGCCATCTTGCGCGCGAACGGGGCTGGGACGGCCGCGGGCGTGCGCCAGACCGGATCGGGCCTGGCCGACGGAATCGTCATCACGCCTTCCCACAACCCCCCGCGCGACGGCGGTTTCAAGTACAACCCGCCCACCGGCGGCCCCGCCGACACCGACGCGACGAAGGTCATCGCGGCGCGCGCCAATGGGCTTCTGCGCGAGGGGTGGAAGAAGATCGCCCGGGTCCCCTACGAGCGGGCCAAGGGCAGCGTGCGCGGGTACGAGTACCTCGACCAGTACGTCGACGCCCTCGCCGCGATGATCGACTTCGCCGCGATTCGCAAGGCGGGCGTGCGCATCGGGGCCGACCCCATGGGCGGGGCATCGGCCGAGTACTGGGGGGCGATCGGCGAGCGCTACGGCCTCGACCTGACCGTGGTCAACCCCGTCGTCGACCCGAAGTGGCCGTTCATGACGCTCGACTGGGACGGAAAGATCCGCATGGACTGCTCCTCCCCCTACGCCATGGCCTCCCTGCGGGCGAGGATGACGCCGGGCCCGGACGGCAAGACCCCCTTCGACGTCGCGACGGGCAACGACGCCGACTCGGACCGCCACGGAATCGTCACCCCCGACGGCGGCCTCATGAACCCCAACCACTATCTGGCCGTGGCCATCGAGTATCTCTTCACGCATCGCCCCGGCTGGCGCGAGGACACGGCCGTGGGCAAGACGCTCGTCTCCAGCTCGCTCATCGACCGGGTCGTCGCGGGGATCGGGAAGAAGCTCATCGAAGTCCCGGTCGGCTTCAAATGGTTCGTTCCCGGCCTGTTGACGGGCGACGTCGGATTCGGCGGAGAGGAGAGCGCGGGCGGCTCCTTCCTGCGCACGGACGGCACGGTGTGGACGACGGACAAGGACGGACTGATCATGGACCTGCTCGCCTCGGAGATCATCGCCGTGACCGGGAAGTCGCCGTCGCAGCTGCACGCCGAGCAGGCCGAGCGCTACGGCGACTCGGCGTACGCGCGCGTCGACGCGCCAGCAACCAAGGCGCAGAAAGCCCGTTTGGCCGAGCTGTCCCCCGAGGACGTCGCCGCTTCCGAGCTGGCCGGCGAGCCGATCACGGCGAAACTCGTGCGGGCGCCCGGAAACGACGCGCCGATCGGCGGCCTCAAGGTGGCGACCGAGAGCTCGTGGTTCGCGGCCCGCCCGTCTGGAACCGAAGACGTGTACAAGATCTACGCCGAGTCCTTCAAGGGGGCGGAGCATCTGGCCGAGGTCCAGGAGGCGGCCAAGGCGGTCGTCTCGGCTGCGCTCGGCGCATAATCGGCTGCGCTCGGCGCATAAACTGCCCGCTGTGGCGCGCTCCGAGTTCCACTCGGGGCGCGCCTGGCGTATTTTTATGGGTGGACCATTTCACCGGCGGGAAGCGGACGCCCGCCGATCGAGACCTCAATCCGCACAACAAGGCTTTCAGGCCCGATCGCTGCTTTCGACGGGAAAGCGCAGCGAACGGCGACGTCGGCCGTGACACACGAAGGAGCAAACATGGCGATTCCAACCCCGGCTAAGGCGGTGGCGGACATCGGCGTCACCGGCATGGCGGTGATGGGTTCGAACCTGGCGCGCAACCTGGCCCGCAACGGCTTCAAGGTGGCCGTCCACAATCGCAGCGCGGCCAAAACGGAGAAGGTCGTCAAGGAGCACGGGGACGAGGGCGAGTTCTTCCCCGCGGAGTCCATGGCCGATTTCGTGAATGCGTTGTCTGCCCCGCGCGTCGCGATCATCATGGTCAAGGCCGGGCCCGCCACCGACGCCGTCATCGACGAGCTGGCGTCCCTCATGGACCCCGGCGACATCATCGTCGACTGCGGCAACTCCAATTGGCGCGACACCGTGCGCCGCGAGGCCGCCATTCGCGAGCGCGGGCTGCACTTCGTGGGCTCCGGCGTCTCCGGCGGCGAGGAGGGCGCCCTCAACGGGCCGTCCATCATGCCCGGCGGCACGCCGGAGTCGTACCGCCGGCTCGGCCCGATGTTCGAGAAGATCTCCGCCCACGTCGACGGCGTTCCCTGCTGCACACACGTCGGCCCCGACGGCGCCGGCCACTTCGTGAAGATGGTCCACAACGGCATCGAGTACGCCGACATGCAGCTCATCGCCGAAGCCTACGACCTCATGCGCAAGTCGCTCGGCATGTCCGCGGCCGAGATCGGCAAGGTGTTCGAGGAGTGGAACAAGGGCGAGTTGGATTCCTACCTCATCGAGATCACCGCCGACGTGCTCCAGCACGTCGATCCGGAGACGGGCAAGGCCTTCGTCGACGTCGTCCTGGACCGCGCCTCCCAGAAGGGAACCGGCGCGTGGACGGTTCAGAATGCGGCCGAGGTCGGGGTTCCCACCACAGGCATCGCCGAGGCGACGTTCGCGCGCTCCCTTTCCGGCTCTGTGCCGGAGCGGCAGGCGGGCCGGGGGCTTCCCGCGGGGACCGAGGACGTTCCCGTCGCCGATCCCGCGGCCTTCATCGAAGACGTCCGACGGGCGCTCTACGCCTCGAAGATGGTCGCCTATTCCCAGGGATTCGAGCTCATCCGCAAGGCTTCCGAGGAGAACGGCTGGAACGTGGACCTCGGGGCGATGGCGCGCATCTGGCGGGGCGGCTGCATCATTCGCGCCGTCTTCCTCAACCGCATCACCGAGGCCTATGAGCGCGACCCGAAGCTCCCGCTGCTTCTGGCCGACCCCTATTTCGCCGGCGAGATCGGCAAGTCCGTGGAATCCTGGCGGCGCATCGTGAGCTTCAGCGCGCTCACCGGCGTTCCGATCCCGGCTTTCGCCTCGTCGCTCGCCTACTACGACGGCGTCCGCGCGGCCGAGCTTCCCGCAAACCTCATCCAGGGACAGCGCGATTTCTTCGGCGCCCACACGTATAAGCGCGTCGATCGCGAGGGCACGTTCCACACGCTGTGGAGCGGCGACCGCAGCGAGATCGAGGAGTAGCCGACCGGCCCAAGCCGACCGGCGTCCGCCTCGTTGGCTCGGCGCGGCGGCTGGGGAGTTGTCTCGACGGGGCCGGGGAGCTGTCGCGGCGGCTGGGGAGTTGTCTCGACGGGGCCGGGGAGCTGTCGCGGCGGCTGGTCAGCTGTCGTAGCGGGGCTAGTGCGCTGTCGCGGCGCTCGCAAGTTCGCAGGCGCTGGTCGACTGCCCGGTGAGCCTGACTGACCCCGATGAACAGGACCTGGGTGCAAGAAAAGGACCACATTTCGGTCCTGATCATGCATCCAGGTCCTGTTCTTGCATGCTGACGGGCCACATCCAGGTCATGCTCTTGTCTGTTCTTGCGTCCGCAGCGGCCCTCATCCGGGAAACCCTCGGCCTCGCGGCATCCTGCCATTGGCGGGTCGACGGGTCGGGCTTCCGCCGAGACGCCTACACCCCGCCAGATGTCAGACGTGCCCTTTCTTCGCTCGAAAACGCGCGTCCCGAGATGGGTGGTCGTCACGAGACGGGTCTGTCACCTACTTGGACTCCGGTGGCGCAGTGGCATCGGTCTCAGCAGTTTCACCCGACGGCGAGGAATCGCTCGTTGCTGATTCAGAGGAATCGCTCGGCGTCGGTGTCGAAAAATCGTTCGGTGTCGAAGGATCGGGCAGCGTCGACGCCGACTTGAACAGCTTGGGGAACGGACGCGGCGAACCCAAAGCAAGGAAAACAGTCGCGGACAAGACTAAAACGATGATGAGAAGATCTCGCCGCCCCTCTCTGACTAGCTCGCAGCTGTGCTCCCAATTCTTCACAAGCGTCTTCTTGACACTGAGATCAAACCGTTTAGTTGGATCCACCTCGTTATTCAAATAGTGTTCGATCCAGCCCTGGTCGTCAAGGTCACTGTCGGCCATGTAATAGCCGTTCGAATCCAAGCTCCCCAAAGGCGCGCACTTGAGCGTCGCGGAATCTGGCGCTTGAAAAGTAGGCGTTCCAAGATAAAGCCAACCAATGACGGAAAGCGCAGCCGCTGCGAAAACTGTGCGCACCGCTGCCTGGGCAATCCGCAGTTTTGCCGCCAACGGCATTCCCTTCGACCTCGGCGGATCAGACTCTCCGGACGTAAATCGCCCAGGAAACGGACGTCGCGAGCCCAACGCCAAGAAGACGGCGGCAGACACAACGGCAATAATACTGAGAAGATCCCGCCGTCCTTCCCTTGCCCGCTGACATTCCAGTTTCCAATCTTTCAAGAATGCGTTCTTTGTATCCAAATCACTTCGCCTAGGCGCATCTAGTTCATGATCCATATAGCTCTGAACTCTTTTCAAAGCTTCGGGGTCGGGAAAACCCTTCATGTGGTAGCTGTTGGGACCGCCCTTCCCCAAGGGCTCGCACTCCAACGGTGGACCGTCATTAGGAGCTTGGAGAGTGATGGACCCCAAATACAGCCAGCCGATCACAGACAACGCGACGACGGCGAAAACCGTGCGCACTGCCACCCTCACAATCCGAAGTTTCACGGGCGTCCACGTCCTCGGCATCTGCGAATGCCTCTCCTCAGGCGAGCGAGCCCATCGGATCCCACGCGGGCAGCACGATCGGCTCGGAGTCGAGCGCCGGCAGCAGATCGGCGGGGAGGCGGTCGCAGTGGACGGCCACCTCGAATACGTGCTGGTCGAACCACGAGTCGTTCATTGTGAAGAAGCCCTTGTCGGCGATCTCGTCGCCCCAGGAGTTCTCGATCCGCCAACGGCGGGTCTCGCCGTCGAGAATGTCGACCCCGGTGAAAACCATGGCGTGCGTCATCTGCGCCTCGCCGTACTGGAGCTCCTCCGCCTTCGTCATCTCCAGGTCGATGCCGTACGTGCCCTCATAGTCGAAGAGGCGCCCGTCCCAAATGCCGAGCTTCGAGTCGCATTGCTTGGCTGTGTCGCATCCCATCCACACGGGCTTGCCCGATTCGAGGGTTTCCGACGTCGCCCTGCGGACCACTTCAATCGGCACGTTGAGGTAGACGACCGGCTTGGCGCCCACGACGTTGCCGAGCCTGTCCACGGTGAACAGGGCGTTGTACGGCGACGTCGGGCGGGGGTCGTTGACGAGGCACACGTACTCGCTCAAATCGGGCAGGTACCTTGCCGCAAACTCGAGCGGGGTCATCTCGCCTTCGCGCCCGAATTCACCGTCTTTGTCGCGCCACTGCCAGACGAAGCGCTGCGGCGGAGTCCCCAGGTGAATGGCGAGGACCCTGTAAACCTGCTCCAGCGCGGCGGCTTTGACCTCGCGCGGATCGGCGCCTTCGGCCGCCGCCCGGCGAATGTCGCGAGCGCCCCTGCGCAGCAGCTTTTGGAGCGTTTGGTTCATCGCGCGGGTGTTCGACGAGGATTCAGTCTCCGGCATCGCGTATTTCGGCACGACTCCGTATTTCTCGACGAGCGCGACGAACATGTTCCACTGGCCGCCGTCGTCGATCGGGTTCGACAACAGGTAGTGGACGGTGCGGTCGTCAACGTCGCGGCCGGCGAGCTCAATCATCGACGTCAGAAAGTAGTTCGCCTTCTCGAGCTTGTCCCAAAAGTGCTGATAGTTCTGGGAGAACTCGAATTCCTCGACGCCTGTGTGCTCGTAGACGGCCGGCTTGAGCGAGTTGAGGCCGGAGAAGAGCCAGCAGCGGCCGGATTTCTTCTGGTTCGTGATAGGCCACGTGTCGACTTTGACGGAGACGGACGGATCGATCGACGTGACGATCTCCCGGTCCATCGCCACCTTGTCGATGGGCGTCTCGGCGACGGCGTTTTGGACGATCCGAGCGGTGCGATCGGCGGAAAAGGCAGCGGCGAAGCCCCGCACTTCCTCCCCGGTCAAAGAATCATCGGTCATAAGCTCCTCCTTGTCCCGCGGGCCCTCGCTGACCGCAAGGCCTCCATCCTGAGTTTTGCTTCATTCTACGCCGATATTCGGCCATCGTGCGGCCGTCCGCATGTGGACCGGGAACCCCGCTCAGAGGAACGCGCAAACGCTCTCGCAGGGACGCTGGAAACAGCGCGACGGGGCGCTACGGGGTCTGCGTTCGGGAATCCTCGTAAACGCCCGCATCGAAACTGTTGAACAACAGTTCAATCAGAGCTCTCGCCACGCAGGGCGGCAACAACGTTGGCGATGAACTCCTCGGAGATCAGATCGTCCCGTGAATCGAGCTCGGAAAGCCAATCCGCATCGACGAATGTTATCTGACTGTCCGGGAGATCAAGCCTCCCCTCCTCGAAGGATGTGAAGCGACGATGCAGGAAGTAACCAACAATCTCTTCTTGCGGAAGGTCGCCACGGCGAGCGCCTTCCGGGCGGTGTTCCCAGGCGCCGATCCACACCTGTTCTTCGTGAGTCAGATCCACGAGTTCATGGTCGCTAAGCTTCCCGTAACACAGCCATACGGCATCGACGATTTCATCGACATACAGATCGAGACCGTCACGGTCTAAATCGTGCTCGTCAAACTGTTTGCCGAGCTGTTCCTGCGAGAAAGCAGCTTTGCCCGCGTGCGCGCTGAGGAGCTCCCCCACAACCGGGCCCTTCGGCATGGCGTAGAATCGCTCGTCGAACAGAGCCGCCCCCGTTTGATGGGCGTACCATCCAAACACGTAGAAGCACAGCTTCTGCAACTTGAGGGTCCCGAGCGTGCGCTGCGGAGCGCGCTCAAGGAGCGCGTCGGCGACGTCAAATACTGTCGTCACTGCCATTGCCCTGCCCCTTTCTCGCTTGGATGATCAATTCACACTCAGCTTGCCACACATCACGCGTCGATTTCGCCGCGTCTCATCGCTTCGACTACGGCCGACGTCCGATCGACGACGTCAAGCTTGGCAAAGGCTCGCGAAAAGTACGTCTTGACCGTGGCCGTGCCCACGCCCATGGCCGTCGCGATCTGGCGGTTCGTCATTCCCTCCGCCGCGAGCGCCAAGACCCGCTTTTCCTGTTCGGACAGCTCGTCGACTCCGCCGCCGGCCGAAGAACCGCCTCTCACGCTTTGCGTCACGGCCCTCGCCGCCCTTTCGTCCAGCACGGTGCGTCCCAGGGCAGTCGCCCGAATCGCCTCCGCCAGGCGAGAGGGCTCAATGTCTTTGAGGACGTAGCCGCTGGCGCCAGCCTCGATGGCGGCCAGGATGTCGCGGTCGGTGTCGTACATCGTCAAAATGAGAATCTTGGTGGCGGGCGAGATTTGAAGCGCCTTGCGGGCCACGTCCGACCCGCTCATGTCGGGCATGCGCAGGTCGAGAAGCAGAACGTCCGGGCGCAGCTCTTCAACCAGCTCGAGTGCACGCGCGCCTCCTGACGCCTCACCGAGCACCTTAAGATTCGCATACTTTTCGATCATGCTTTTTATTCCCTCGCGAATCATCGGGTGGTCGTCGACCATGACGATCGAGATCATTCCTCTTCCTTCCCTTGCGGCGTCGGGCTGATCGATTCTTGCGACGCCGGGCTCACGGCTTGTTGCGACGCCGGGCTCACGGCTTGTTGCGACGCCGGACCCGCAGCCGACGCCGCACTCTCCCCGGCGGGAGCGTCGACCGGAATCCGCGCGACGACACGGGTTCCACGCTCCGGCGAACTCTCTATGCTGACGCAGCCGCCCAGATCCGCCGCCCTGCCGCGCATGTCGGAAATCCCGAAACCCGAGCCGTTTCCTTCGGGCTCATACAGCAGGCGGTCTCGTTGCAACGCACTCCCCGTCCGCCCAACGCGCGGGGAACCAGATCGTCCCTCATCCATGGACTCCGGTCGGCTCCGGAGGGCCGATCGATTCAAAGGGTCGGAGCCTTCGCCGACGGCGCCCGCCGTGGCGGGGTCAAAACCGACGCCGTCGTCGCTAACCTCCAAAACCGCCGCTCCCGCGACGGACCGAAGCGAAACCGCAACATTGGCGGCCCGGGAGTGCCGGGCGACGTTGGCGATTGCCTCCTGCGCGATGCGAAGAACGGCGACTCTCACGGGCTGCGGCAGAGGAAGCAGTGCCGAATCGAGCGAGCGGGTCACCGCGATTCCCTCGTGTTCGAGTCGGTCCGCCGCCCTGCCCACCGCCTCCGCCAATCCGCGCCCGTCTAGCGCCCGCGGACTCGCGTCGGCGATCATTCGGCGAGTGTCGTCCAGGCATTCTTGGGCGAGCTGGACGATCATCGCCAAATGCCGCGACGCTTGGGAATCGTCTGCGGCGTCATTCGCGGGTCCGGCGTCATTCGCGGGTGCGACGCCATTCGCGGGTGCGGCAACGTTCGCCGACAGCACGACGCCGTTTTCATGCGGCGCAGCGCCCGCCTGCGCGACATCGGCCGCCGTCGCCCGCGCGAGAGCCAGAATCGAGGCGAGGTCCTGAGCGATCGTGTCGTGCATTTCGCGCGCGATCCTCTCTCTTTCGCGCGCCGTCCCCTCGAGGTGCGACAGGCGGGCGATCTGCGCGTTGCGAGCCTGAAGTTGCTCTACAAGCTCCCGATTCCTCATATTCGTTTCGGCCAGCAGATCGATGGGTTTGCCGAATAGCCCGGTCAAAACCACCACGGCGACGGCCGACGCCGCCCACTTGGACAGATTGTCGAATGTGGGCTCACCGCCGAGCGCCTGCACTGCGACGAGGCCGAAGTTCATCACGGCTGCGGCCGCGAGCGCCCCGCGATAGGCGAGAACGATGAAGAGTTCGGGAATCACATAGACCTGAGCGAGGAGCGCATTCCGATCGGCGAGAGCCGCCCCCAACACGCTCGCGACCGCGACGGCTGCAAACGCCCATCCGCCTCGAGCCCCGACCACGGGGCCGTATCTCCAGCCTCGGCGCGCCAAGACGGCGAAAAGCGCGGTCGGAACGGCAATGAGCGTGCAGGCGACGACGGCGAAGAAACTCGTTCGCGCGGCTCCCCCAGCCGCCTCGCGAGCCGAAGCGGACCTCAAGGCGATGTATAGCGCCAGGAGCGCCGTCGACGAGACGAAATACAGCGTCCATTCCCGTCTCATTGCATCTCCGCCTCCAAACTTTTCGTTTGCTGATTCGGCAGCACAGACCGCGGATATAAGAAAGCTATCGCGATCAGCAGCGCGCAGGCGATGGCCATTGCCAAGAATACGCTGCCGGAGGCCTCTGCGTATGCCTTGCGGACGGCGTCTATAGCAGCTCGCTTGGCGCCCCCTCCGCCGGGCAGCCGCCCGGACTGCGCGTGGCCAGACGTTATCTTTGCCGCCAGCTCAGAGGCGCGCGCTCGCGTGATCCCGAAGCCGCCGAGTTTACGGTAGACGGCGTCGGCGAACTTCGAAACGCTGACCGAAGCGAAAACCGCCATCCCGAGCGCTCCCCCGAGGTTTTTCATGCTTTGAGTGACCGACGTCGTCTCCCCGTACGCCGACGCGGCGGCCCGATTGACCATGTCGGTCGCAGCAGGGCTGAACATGAATCCGATTCCAGCGCCTGCGCACCCGAGCAGCCAGGCGAGGTCGCCGGCCGCGGGCAGGCCGGACGCCGATCCTGCCGCGCAACGCCACAACAGGAAAAAGCCGATTGCGGCCACGGCTCCGCCGATCAGCACGACGGCGGCGATCCCCCGCTTGTCGAAAATCCTGGCGCCAAACTGCGACGCGGCGAGGAAGCCGACGAAAAACGCCAAAAGGAGCCCGCTCGCCCTCCCGACGGTCAAACCGAGGGAAAGCTGGCCGTACACGCTCACGAAGTACATGAGCGGGATGAAGACCGCCGACGCGACCAGGGTGGCAAGAGCCGAGAGTGTGAAAGCCCTGTTTGCGAAGGCTCCGACGTCGACGACCGGCCGGGCAGTGCGGCGCTCCAACAGAAAGAAGCACAGGAAAAGGGCGAGCGAACCGCCGAAGCTGGCGAGGATTCGCGGATCGGCCCAGCCGACGTCGCCGCCTTTCTTCAGCGGCAAAATGAGGAGGCCCATCGCGAGGGCGGCAATGGCGGCGCCCGCCCAATCGATTGCCCGATCGGCGGGCTTTTCGTCTCGAAGATCGGCGGCGTTGACGCTTCCTGCGCCGACGACGCCTTCGCCGTCTCTTGCACCCGCAGCCCTCTCGACCTCTCCTGCACCCACAGCCCTTTCAACGTCTCCTGCGCCGACAAGGACAAGACCGGAGGCGATCAAAGCCAGGGGAAGGTTGACGAAGAAAATGTACCGCCATGAATACTGCACCAGCCACGAGCCCGCAACAGGGCCGATGGCCGTCATGGCGCCGGTTATGGCGAAGAACAGGGCCATTGACTTCGCCCGGTCCCGCTCTTTCGAAGAGGCGATGAGGATTCCCACCGCGGCCGGGAACATGAGCGCGGCGCCGACGCCTTGCACGACCCGCGCCGCAACTATCCACGGCTGCGCCAGGCCTGCCGGCGTCGCCCCGCACAGCGCGCTTCCCGCGGAGAACAAGGCTATTCCCGCAAGCATGATTCGCCTGTAGCCCCAGGCGTCGGCCATTTTCCCGCCCAGAGGGAAGGCGGCTGCCGCGGCCAACAGGTAGGCGTTGACCACCCATTCGATTCCTGGCGAATCCAGTCCCAAACCCGACGCGATCGTTTGAGAGGAGACGGAAACTATCGTCTGATCGACGGTCGTCATTGACACGGCTGCGATGAGTCCCGCAAGCACTGTTCCGGACCGCCGTTTGCCCTTGTTCAGCATGGGCTTCCTTTCCCTTGCGCCCCGGCTGCGCGTTCGTCGGTCCGACCGGGACTTCACGTCCAGCCTTCGGGCATCCTGCCGCGGCCGCAATTTCGGCCGCAAAACAAGGCTAGGAAAAGGGAAAGGGAGCGCGCGCCGGCAAACTGGCCGCGCTCATGTCGTCCGATCGGCGGACGCGGACGCATACAGTCATGCGGCCTTGCGGAAGAAGAAGATAAAGCCGAGGTCCTCGCCCGTATCGTGTTGGATGCATATCCCGGCTATTGCGAAGTGCGTGCTGTCGCCGACGGCGTCTTGGACCGTCGTTGATGCGATATCCAACTGGTTGTTTCTTTTTGTCTCAGATCCCGCCGCTTGGCCTCCACAAGCAGGGTGCCCTTCCTCGGGACCGCATACGAGCCCGTATCTATGACTTTTCGGAATCCCCTGAGCGTTGAGACCCTGAGGATAAGCGACGAACTCGAGCACATCGATCGAATCGCAATTCTCAACGGTCAGGCGTATGTCATGCCCAGAATGAGAATAGAGATGCCATCTTTTTGGCGCTGGCATCTCATCGGACATGGGGGTGTTCAGTCGCGAATTGATGCGCGAGTCGGCAGAGAAAGACGATCGGCCGACGGCGGATTGCACATGCAGCACGAGCGGCCGCTGAGCGACGGATCGTTCAGCGGCCGAAGGCGAATGGGCGGTGCTGGCTTGCGGACCCGAGTCACGTTCTCCGCATGCTGACACGAAGATCATCGCCGCAATCGATACACTACTGATTCTCCTTGCGAAAGAGGAATTCAACATTCTTTCCTCCGTAGATGTATGGAAGGTAGTCATCGATCATTTTCGAGCACAGGCTGCCGATCGCCCTCAAACTCCATTCCGAGCGCGGCATGGGCTTATCAAAAAGAACAAGCTCTTCCTTCGGCTCTTTGACTTGGTCCGAATCGATAGTGCGAATCAACAGAGAAAAGTCACGAGCCTCCCCCTTCGACGGCTCGGGGAGAGGCTCGTGAGCTTCTCTGACCTCCCGTAGCATCTCTTCGGCGTGTTGGGGCCGATACCTGACCACAGGTCCATACTGGATGGGGAAAAAGGTAACCCGCGCCGCACTCAGTCGATAGCTGGCAAATTCGTCCAGAACCAACTGGGCGACTTGAAGAAACGGCGAGACAGGGATATCGATATTGACCGGATAGGTGATCTCCGCACGCAAGCCATCGGCAAGATAGTCCCCCTCCATCAACGAGTCGTCATCGTAGAGGAAAACCGTCTCCCATTGGCCGATCAAGCTGTCGCGTTCGCCCTCGATCCCAAGGCTTCGGCTGACCTGAAAAAGAAGATCGGCGAAATCTAGCTCGACGACGCTTTCGGGGGCCTTACGGATATGTTCCAAAACATGTCCATAAGCAACTAGCTCCAGAGAGCGGCGTTCAGGCAGCCTTTCAAGCACGGATCAAACACCGCACCGTAAAGAGTTAATTTTGCTGACAGCACGGCCATAAGATTTCTGCGCCCCCGGAGCATAGATTTCTCCGAACGTGTACCATTTAGTGTCTTCATTGCCGTTGCACTCGTAACGAGCCACCGCAGCTTTGCCACGTCCACCGCCAGGCCAAACACTTTTACGACGAGAAGACGCCATCGTGGAATAGGAAAACCATGATGTCTGAGCTCTAAGGGTTGCTTTTACTTGTAGCTTCCTAGATGTGCCGCTGAGGAGTTTCCACGTGACGTGGCCAGACACGTCACCCCTGGATAGATGCGCGTCGTGCGCTTCAACCAGACCAATGAACACCTCCTGCGGTCTGTTTGCCGACTCAGAGCCACCTTTCACCGTTGCATCAGATGTATCTGCTTTCGCGGGATCGTCAGAAGGGTGGGCAGTAGCAGCGGAAACAGCGCCGGAAGGAGAAACCCGGTCCGAGGCGGAGGCGGTTTGCGGGGCAAGAATGCCCGAAATCGTCAATGCGGCTATTAGCGCAAACTTTGTGGTTTTCATGAGTTTTACCTCCGAAATGATGCAAGCCACCATTGTCAAGTTAAATGTGTGGCTTTATGAATGTGCTTATAATTTTATATTACCTAGGGCGCATCGAATGGGGCAAGGGTTTTTTATTTGTATTTTGGCAATTTGTACTAGTTTTTCCGTCAGCGCTTCCTCAGTCCTCCCCAGTCGGCGTCGTTCACGTTCTCGTCAGGCGGCATTGCCCCCGTCTTCGCCGGCCTCCTCGTTGAACCGCTCGCGGTTGAAGAGCACGTCGACAAAGGTCGACGCGCGGACGATCAGAACGACGCCGATCAGCGCGGAAAGCATCCCGGCGAGCCAGGCGAGCCCCGCCGGGGCGAGCGGGGTGAGAATGAGGCCGATGCCGGAGACGATGCGCCTGCGCCGCATCGCCCCGTACACCGCAAGCCCCAGCCCGGCGCAGGAGATCGCCGCGAAAACCTTCATCGCGTCGTCGGGCGCCACGCATCCCCCGCTGTAAAACACGGCGTAAACGCCGCAAGCGGCGGCAAAGGCTCCCACGGCGACGCCCACCCCGAGGAGCAGAACGTCAACGCGGTTCAAAGGCGCGGGAGCCGGCTGCTTCACGGCCACAGAAGCACCTTCGTGGCCCGGCGCTCGTCCATGGCCGCATAGGCTTCGGCGACGTCGGCGAGCGGAAGCTGCAGGTCGAAAACCCTGCCCGGATTGATCTTGCGGTCCACCACCAGCTCGACGAGCTGGTCCAGGTAGCGGCGCACGGGCGCGATCCCTCCCCACACCCCGACGTTTCGGAAGAAGAGCCCGTCGTCTTTCAGCCCGCCGTGAGGCACGCCGACCACGCCGATCATCCCGCCGGGGCGCACGCAAAGCGCCGCCTGATCGCGAGCGCTCGCGGTTCCAACCGCTTCGACGACGCCGTCGGCGCCGATCCCCTCAGTCAGCTCCCGCACTCGCGCAGCCCCCTCTTCGCCCCTTTCGGAAACGATGGCGTCCGCGCCGAACTCGCGGGCGATCTCTTGCCTGTCCGCATGGCGGCTCATGGCGATCACCTGCTCAGACCCCAATTGCTTGGCCGCAAGCACGGCGCACAGCCCCACCGCGCCGTCGCCGACGACGGCGATGCTCGTGCCCGGCCCCGCCAGAGCCGAAACCGCGCCGTGCCACCCCGTGCACGCCACGTCCGAAAGCGTCAGAAGGCTGGGAACGAGGTCGCGGCCGACCTCCCCGGGAACCGCAACGAGGGTGCCGTCGGCGTTGGACACGCGGATCTTTTCAGCCTGGCAGCCGTCGTAGCCCGTTCCGTTCTGGCAGTTTGCCTGTGCGCCCTTGCGGCAGACGGGGCACGTGTTGTCGCTCGTCCTGAACCCGCCGACGACGAACTCTCCCGGCTTGACGCCCCTCACCGCGTCGCCGACTTCTTCGACCACCCCGACGTACTCGTGGCCGATCGGCGTCGGCTCGGGCACTTCGTTGATTCCGCGATAACGCCACAGGTCCGAGCCGCACACGCATGTGGCGACGGTGCGGACCACGGCGTCGGAAGGCTCGAGGATGCGGGGATCCTCTCGCTCCTCGAATCGAACGTCGCCCTTGCCGTAGATGACTGCTCCGCGCATTGCCCTCCCTTTCCCTGGAGTGTCCGTCAGGCGTCCGTCCGAGTTCGGCGGACCCGTCCGTTCAGGCTACCCGCTCCCCGCTTCAAGCGAAAGGGCAAATCCACAGGCGGCGCATTAAGGCCCGCAGGGGACCGTTGCGGCCGCGCTGCACGCGCCTCCCAACGGTTGTGCCCTCCGCCTTTCGGCGCTTCTGCGCGTCGCCTCCCAACGGTTTCGTCGCCTTGGAATCCAAGCCTTACCGAAGAGAACCATGTGAATTCCACGGAAACTGAAAACTCCGATCTCTGCAAGAATGGTGCCATGAGGATGACGCCCAACGCAGCGCCACAACGAACCGAACCTCTCACGCAGCATCGGAAAATGAAGGCCACGGACGCCGCCGGCGCCCGCATGCTCGACTGCGCCCTGGCCCAGATCCACGAACGCGGGCTCGCGGTGACGATCGACCGCATCAGTTTCGAGGACATCATCAAGGAAGCCGGGGTCAGCCGCGCCACCGCCTACCGCAAATGGCCGTCCCGCCAGGCTTTCTTGGCCGACGTCGTCTCGGCCGCCGTCCGGCGCGTGGAGTTCACGACGGACGGGCTCGAGGACATACGCCTCCTCCGCCCGCTCCTGGACTCCGGAATCGAGACGTGGGAGGACCCGCAGCAGCGCCGCAACGCCACGGTGACCGGCTTGAGGATGGTGACCCAGGCCGACTTCGAACGCATACTCGCCTCCCCCGGCACCGACCTCTACTACGGCCTGACGGCCACCTGCCGCGGTTTGCGCGACGACGCAGTGCGAGAGAACGCGCAGAACGCCCTCCGGTCGGCGGCCGTGGCGCTCGTCAGCCGTCGCGCGAACATCTTCAGGGGCCTGCCGAGCATGCTCGGCTACAGGCTCATTCCGGGGATCGACCCCGAAGGCGGCTTCGAGCTCCTCGCCGAGGCCTCGGGCGCGATGGGCTACGGACTCGCCATAACCGCCTTCAACGACCCCGACTTCGCCACGCGCACTTTCCGCATCGCCGCCTGGGGCTCCACCGCCGTCGAAGAGTGGACGCACCCCGCTTACCACCTGGTGGGCCTGATCTTCTCCTACTTCGAGCCGGACCCCGACGTTGTGTGGAACTCCGAACGCATCGCGCACCTGTCCGCGATTCTCGACGAGCTCGGCTCCGTTGCCGGGAACGAGGCGCGCGACGGCACGGAGAACGAAACGCACGCCGACGCCGAAAGCGAGACGCACGCCGAGGGGTCTGAGGGCGCCAAGGGCGGCGCTTAGGGCGACGAGAAGCGCTGAGCGTCAAGGGCGGCGCTGATCGTTCGGCCGCTTCGAGTTCTGCGTCGCTCGCGTGCCCCGCACGCATGGGAGCGGGCTGGTTTCTGAGCCCCGCAGCGTCTGGCGCTCTCGCGACACGCCGGCGGAGGATCGACCTCGTGCGATCAATTTGCGGCAATTTTTCCCAGCGTTCCTTTACTTTACTGTCAAAGTAACATGGTTGCTCCTCGGTCGGGGTTAGGTAACCGTCCTCCCTGATAGTATGCTGCATTCATGGGAAGAAACTGGTTCTCTTCCACAACAGCATTACGCATATTAGAAACTTGTATACACAACCATCAAGGAGGGTTGCCACATGGCAGTATTCCGATTGGACAAGGACCAGTTCAGGCGACAAATCGCCGAACTGGTAAAGGCAGGCGACAAATACGAGGACGCGCAGAACGAGCTCAGCTTCGCCGTGGGCCAAAGCTGCAAGGACCTTCAAAGCAACGGAGTTTGCTCGCCTTCCAGCGACGATGACCGGTGGTCGAATCTAGACGAGCTCCGGCATCTCCGCACGCCGGTCCACGCGTCCCTGGTGGCCGTGGACAAAGAGCTGAAGCATGTCTCCGAGCAGCAACACAAGGTGATTGCGGATTTGAGGGCCTCACTGAACTCATTTGAGTTTCGGGACGACGCCGAACGCAACGAGTTCGTCAAAATCCTGGACAAACTCGATCGAAAATTCACCTACGTGTCCCCCGAAGGAATGAACCTCATAGGCAACGTCCTTTCCAAAGCTCCGGGTTTTGACTCGCTTCTAGACGGCACGCACAGTTCCAGCTCAACGCAGGGACCGAAGGGTTCAACGCAAGGACAGAAAAGTTCAGGAGGCAAATAATGGCCACCCCCCACGCAGATCACCTCAACGTCATCAAAACCTGGAGAACAGACCCGATCGAACAGGCGAACAAGCACCTGGGGAAAGTCAGCTCCAACCTCGCCGACATCGCCGCGATCAACCGGCGTGTGGCAGCCGATCTCGGCCTACAGGGAGCGACTGCCCGCTCGGCCGCTTTCCGTTTGGACAAGCTCGCCACCCGCTTGCTGGACAGCTCCCAGAAAGTGAAGCAACTCGCTGAAGTGCAGCACAAAGCTCTCGGCCTGGGAAAGAAAGCGCAGAGCGACAACGAAGAGATCCAAAAGAATCTCAAGAACGTCAATGATGCTTACATCACTTACAACGGAACCTTATCTCCAACCGCAAACAAAGATAGCTCCTTACAAGCCTTCACTCAAGCGGAGCGCGATACGGCTCACGCAGAGGTGGATCGCCAGGCCAAGAATGTGCTGCGCGTTTTGCGCGAAAGCACGGAGGCGTTGGCCCGCGACTTCCCTTTTCAAGACAACGAGCCCGCTTCAAGGCACGCTTCGAATCCGACGGATGCAGCCGGCAAGGGCAACAGCGGCGCCAACGGGAGCGCAAGTGGTTCAGACCGCGGCCCCGCAAGCGGCGCCCAAACCGGGCCGGCTCGGTCGGCCACGGCCTGGCACACCTCTGACAGCACACCTTCGCTTGGCGGCTCGGGCGGTTACACGAGCGGGCATCTCAGCCAAAACGGCATGCCGTCAAACGGCCCGGCTTTGCAGGGCTCGCATTACGCGCCGTCGCAGTCGGGAGGGTTTGTCCCCTCAAGTTCAACACTTTCGCCTGCGCGCCCTTCCGCTGTCTTCGATCCGTTGGCCGCCGCCGCGACCATCGGCGGCGGAACCGCGGTAGCCGGATACAAGGCATATCAAGCCATGCGGGCCGCTCGCGCCGCACAGGCGCTGCCCCAATCGGCGTCTTCTTCGATGCGGTCCGGAGCGGCGGTCCGAGCAACGCCGCCCTCGTCGGCGAGCATCGTGCGAGGCGCAACCACAGCGGTCCGATCCGCAACCCCGCCCGCCGGTGCACGCGGAGTGACGCCGCGTGGCGGCGCTTCAGGCGTCGCTAGGCCGATTTCTTCCTCCGCTTCAGCGCGGTCAGGCAGCATCCTCCGGGGAGCGACCACGGCGAAGCGTGCGCCAGCGCCCTCGCCATCAACTCGAAGCAGTGGGATCCTGCGAGGAGCAACCACGGCGGTCCGCAAGCCTGCCTCGTCCTCGTCCGTGGGACAGGCGGGCAGGGTCGCCGAAGGGCGGAGTCAGACCTCCGCAACGCGCGAAGCGGCTTCCGCACGCGGAGGGGCCACAAGCCGAACGAGCAGCTCAGCACCGAGGGCCGCGGCAGGCCGCTCGGCGGCGACAGGCGGGAAAGCGACAACTTCTTCGGAAAGGGGCGGGACTGCCGCCAAGCGCACTGCCGCCGGCCGGGCGGCGAGCCGAGCGAACACTGCCTCCCGCAGCGAAACCTCGCGGGCTTTGTCGAGCCTGACGGGTCGAGGCCAACGAGGGAAGAAGAGCGAGCGCAGGTCTCACAGCGACGAACCAGTCGCGTCTGCAGAAGTTCGTCTGTATGAAGACGACAAAACGATCACCTTCCTGGAAGCTGGCCGTCGCGAAAACGACCGCGACTAGCTCCCACAAGTGGAAAAGTGAGGAAGCGCGGGCGGGAATCACTTCCTGCCCGCGCTTCGTTCAAAGCTAAGTCAATCAGAGACCGCGTCCGCTGCTTCGCCGTGCGCAATCTTGGCCTCCGCCGCGGCAAACACAGTTGTCGGCTACCTCTGGCCGAGATTGAGCGACGGCGGTGCGGCGCGCTTCTTACGTCGCCCAATGAGAACGCCAAGAATCAAGGCAAAAACAAGGACGCCCACGCCGGATCCGATCCACACCCAGACAGGAAACCCGCCCTTGTCAACCAAAGAGCCAGCGGCTGTCTTTCCACCCGCCGGGCCACTCGATGAATCCGACGACGAGCCATGCGACGCATCCGCGTCGCTAATCCACGTAATCGTAACACCTCGAGCCGTGCGATTAACGCCCCTTAGGACCACTTTATTGCCCTCAATGACCCCATTAGTCGTTTTTACAATCTTTCCTGGCACTCCGACACGCATCGTTATATCCAGTTCATTCTCTTTTCTAATGACGCCCTGTTTGCCTATTATCAGTAGGTTATTATCACCCTCTTTTTTTACTTCAACATCGTTCAAAGGTTCATCGGACACCACTTTACACTGACGCACACCTTTTTCCGATATTGTTTCTTCATAAGTGGCCTTGGCCAGAAAAGGGCGAAGAGAACCGATATAGTTCTTTAGATTGGAACAATTCTTCCCAATTTTCGCCATCAAACCCTTGGTGTCTTCAAATACCATCTCCGAGTGCATCGAGCCGTTTGCCTGAAACTCAAAAGTCCCGTCAATCCTGCAGGCACTCAAAAGAAAAGCTAGACAGACAATCGTTAGCTTCAGAACGCATGAGGCGTTCTTCGCAGCACGGGACTGACTTATGGGAAGGTGACGGTTGTTCATTTTTGTTTTCCTTTGCACTCGGAACTACAGGAAACCGTGTCATTCAAGACAATACCGCTTTCCGCCACACTTCTCACCCACAACTTCATCTCGCCGAAACGGGCGGATTCATCTCAACGAAAGGCGGACGGAGGAAGAGTGGGCAACCTCAGGCGGGCGGGCGATTCCAAACGGACATGAGCCTTGCAGCGACGAGTCAACCAGGGTCCCTCCTGCAGCGTCGCCGAGCGCAAAGCAAAAAGCCCGCAACAGCGGGGCTGCCACCTATCTCTGGCCGAGATTGAGCGACGGCGGTGCGGCGCGCTTCTTACGTCGCCCAATGAGACCGCCGAGAATCAAGGCAAAAACAAGGGCACCCACGCCGGATCCGATCCACACCCAGACAGGAAACCCACTGTCGCCGGCCGAAGAGCCAGCGGCTGTCTTTCCGCCCGCCGGGCCACTCGATGAATCCGACGACGACGAGCCATGCGACGCATCCGCGTCGCTTGTCCAGGTGATCGTAACACCTCGCATAATGCGATCAAAATCGTCTATCACCACTTTGTTGCCCTCAATGACCCCATTGGTCGTTTTTATAATCTTTCCAGGGACCCCGATACGGATTGTCATCTTCGTTACGTACAGCTTACCGCCAGTGCCCTGCTTGCCTATTATCAGTAGGTTATTATCACCCTCTTTTTTCACTTCGACATTGTTCAGTGGTTCATCGGACACCACTTTACACTGACGCACACCTTTTTCCGATATTGTTTCTTCATAAGTGGCCTTGGCCAGAAAATCGCGAAAAGAACTAATATAGTTTTTTAAATTGGAACAATTCCTTCCAATTTTCGCCATCGTACCTTTAGTGTCTTCAAATATCATCTCCGAGTGCATTGAGCCGTTTGCCTGAAACTCGAAAGTCCCGTCAATCCTGCAGGCACTCAAAAGAAAAGCTATGCAAACGATCGTTAACTTCAGAACGCATGAGGCGTTCTTCGCAGCACGGGACCGACTTATGGGGCGGCGATGGTTGTTCATTTTTGTTTTCCTTTGCGCTCAGAATTGCAGAAAACCGTGTCATTCAGGACCATATTGTTTTCTTCACGCATCCCCCAACCAACATCATCTCGCCGGGCGATGAATAGAGGAAGAGCAGGCGCTCCCGGGCCCGCGTGCCATCCTAAATGAATGCGGGCCCCGCAACGACGCGTCAACCAGAAATCCATCTGCCGCTTCGCCGTGCCACCCTCACGTCTCCTCAACCGCGGGACTGTCGGCTATCTCTGACTGAGATTGAGCGAAGGCGGGGCGGTACGCCTCTTACGTCGCCCAATAAGAACACCTGCAACCAAGACAAGAGCAAAGGCGCCTGCACCGACGCCGCCCCACCCCCACACAGGAAATCCACTGCCTCCCGTTGGGGAACTGGCACTTGTCTCTCCGCCTGCAGAGCTGGGAAACGAGTCAGACGAAGAAACACTTTTCGCTCCCTCTTTCTCCGCCACGATTGAAAGAGTCTTTGTGGTATAACCAAAGCCCTTAATGATGACTTTATTTCCAGCTACTTCGCCCATAGATGTTTTAACGACCTTTCCCGGCATACTTATTGTAAGTGTGGGTTTTATATAATTTTCCTCAGGTTTCACCTTCTTTAAAGGCGAAAAAGTGAGAGAATACGAGTCTTTCGTTTCGTAGAATTTAACTTCGTCATATAAATACCCACTCAATGTTGACTTGCACGTCAGGTGCCCTCCAGGTGGTGTGATGTCCTCCATGGTCGCCTTTGCAAACCTGCCGACCAGCGCGAGACGTTTTTGCAGACCTTCACATGTTCGGTGAATCTGTTCCGCTTTACCGTCGTCGTCCTCAAAGACGAACACGGTTTCGGCGCTGCCGTCGGCATGAATCTCAACAGTCCCGTCCATTCGACAAGCGCTAAGAAACAAAGTCATTACGGCTGTTACAAATGTTGCGCACCTCTTCATGCGGGCAGTCATGTCAAACCTCCTCAAAGCCCAGGATGCAAATATAGACACCGAAAACTATCGGATGCCATTAGCATAACCTACGGGTGCGCCCGTCGCAGTCAGCAGATCAGAACGGACAACGTCTTCAGGTTTGAATTCGCATCCGCCGCCCCAGGCCGGCGCGCCATCCCAAACGAGCGCGAGCCTCCGTGCCACTCTAAAGGGAACGAGTCCCCTCAGCGTCCTTTCCGTGACTCTTCTTTGCATTCATTGACTTTTCATTTATCGTGGCATGCCAACGCCTCTGAACGGGCTAGTTCACGGGGACTCAGAGCGCGTATCCTAAGGCTGTGACGGCACGGATTTCTCGCGATCCTGCCGCCGTTATGTCGGGAAGGCGCAACTCGCGCCCAGGAAGTAAGTGGGGATGATCGCGTGGCGATATTCCGGTTGGACAAGGACCAGTTCTTGCGCCAATTGAACGAATTGAAGCAGGCCGGCGACGAATACGTCGCCGCAAAGCAAGAGATGAACCTTGCCGTAGACCAAGCCTCTCAAGGCATCGACAACGCGCAGGGAGCGTCAGGCGGCGGTCAGTATTCGACCCTCAAGGAGCTTCAACAGTTCGGCAGACCAGCTCACGTCTCGCTGGTGTCCCTTGACAGCGAAATGGCAATCCTGTCCACTGAGCAGGAAGAGACGATCGAAGATCTGCGATGGTCTGTCGACTCGTTTGAGTTCGAAGACGAGGCTGAACGCCAGGACATTCTGAATACGCTTGACGGGCTCAGCGAGAAATTCTCTTACAGCAGCCCAGATGGAATGAAGAAGATCCACAACGCTCTCAATGGCTAAACAGCAGCAGACGAGTCCGTCTCATACAAAGAACAATTCGGGAGGAAACCATGGCAACTCCTAACGCCGATCGGCTCAGGGCCATCGACGATTGGAATCCCGGCCTGATTGAGCATACGAATCAGACCCTCGGCAAGATAAACGGCCGACTGCAGACAATCGCCCAAGTCAACCGGAGGGTGGCGGCCGACTTGGGCCTCGAAGGGGAAGCCGCGCAATCGGCGTCGGCCCGTCTCGACACTATGGCCTCGCGCTTGCATAAGACGTCCCAGGACGTCGACACGCTCATCAAGGTCCAAGACCAGTTCGTCGAAGGCGGTCGGCGGGCTCAGCACGAAAGCAGGGCGATTCAGAAGGACCTCGACTCGGTGAACGGCCAAGTCGACAAGGCCAGGAACGACGCCAAAAACACGCCTGTAATAGGCGGTCTGGTCGATCAGGTCATTTCGGGATACGTCGAGCAAGTGCGCAATACCGCACATGCGGAGATCGACGGCAAGGCAGAGAAGGTCTTGAAAACGCTGGATGCCCACACAAACGCGGTTATCGCTGGACTTCCGAAGCGAGACTTGAGTTCGTTTGTCAAGAAACTGCGCGAGAAGTTTGAGAGGGACAAGAAGGGGAGAACGCCCGAGCGACACCAGGACTCGCCGGATCGCGGATCTTCCAGGCGTTCGCCCGTCCCGTCGCGATCCGCTACGGATTGGCGGGTTTCCGCCCCTCCAGCTTCGGCAGGCACGGCCGGCGGCTACGACGACGCCGGAAGCCACAGCGTCAGCCCGTCTGCGAGCAGCGTGTCACTGCAAAACTCGCATTACACGACGTCGCAGTCGAGTGAGCTCATTCCGAGACCGGGAAGCGCCGCTTTGCACAGTTCAAGTTCGTCGTCGCATTCCTCGGCCATCTTCAACCCCCTGGCCACGAGCGCCGCTCTAGGCGGCGGCGCGGCGGTGGCCGGGTACAAGGCCTACCAGGCTGCGCGCGCAGCGCTCGCTGCGAAGTCCGCGCCGACCTCGAAGGCCGCCTCGATGCGGTCGGGCGCAGCCGTGCGCTCCGCGCCCTCCTCCGGATCGGGGATCTTGAAGGGCGCGACCACCGCGGTCCGGGCCCCATCGTCGGCGACGCCGGGCGGCAAAGCCGTCCCTGCGCGAGGCGGGGCCACCGGAATAGCGCGCCCCGTGTCCGCCGGATCGACCGCAACGGGCCGCTCAGGGATCCTAAAGGGCGCGACCACGGCCGCCCGCGCCACTGCTCCGACGAGTTCGACTCGCGGGTCGGGAATCATGAGGGGCGCGACCACCGCGGTCCGGGCCCCATCGTCGGCGACGTCGGTCGGCAAAGCCGGATCGGTCAGCGGAGCCAACGGGGCGTCCGGCGGCCGCGCAGGCGCCAGCGGCGCTGCGCGAGGCGGGCTGGCCGCTCGCTCGACGAGCTCCACCGCTGCGCGCGCCAATGGCTCGGCTCGGGGCGCCACCGCTTCGGGCGCCGCCGGAAGGACCGGAGGGTCGAGCTCGGGAAGGTCCGCGGGATCGTTCGGCGGGCGCTCCGCAGGAATGGGCGTCGCCGGGCGCGGAGGCTCGGGGTCCGCCGGGCGTTCTGCCTCCTCGCGCGCTATCGCCGGTTTGACCGGGGGGCGAAGCCGCGGCAGGGACAAGAAGGAAGACTACCGCTCGCGTCCAATCGAGGAGACGCAGGTCTCCATGTACGAAGATGACAAGACGGTTACGTTCTTGGAAGCCGGGCGGCGCGAGGATTTGCCGCACGACGGCGCTCCTGCCTGACAGGGAAGCCGCTGCGCAAGATTGCTTTGCGGGAATGCCTATTGCGGGCATTCCCGCAAAGCCATTCACGCAGGGTGCCGCAGTGCCCGTGGCCGAAGTTGTCTTGTACAAGGCGACGAGGGTCTCGGCCGGCCTGAACTCCGCGTAAACCGGCCATAGAGCAAGGGGTGGGAACCGATTGGCTCCCACCCCTTCTTCTATCTTTGTCTGTCTTCTGTTTCTGCCTGTCACCTTCCAACGGCCGATTTCATGCGCTCTTCCACAGTCTGCCGCTCTCGCGTCCGTCAGTGTCCCCCGCCATCGTCAACCTTGCGCTTGCCCGTCGTCTTCGCTTCTTCCCGCCGATCCTCACAGCCGTTCACTCTCACGGCGTTCACTCGCCTCGCATCTCAACCTCGTCCCTCGCCCTCACATCCGCGCCCACCCGCTGAACTTGCCGCATCCGTCAATCATCCGCCCGCCAAACTCGCTTCGCCCGCCATTCCCCGCAGTCGCTCACTGAGATCGCAGCAGCCTGCGCCCCTGCCTCGGTCATCGGCCGACCATGCATTCATCCTTCAGCCCTCTTTCGTTCAGAGGGACGTAGTAATCGACGTCGTGCAGAACCATCCGCGACCCAGCCGAGCCGTCCCATTCGACGTCGACCCCGTGCATCTCGAACGTCGGAACGATCACGGCCCTTGCCAGAGCCTCCGCCTTCTCGTCGGCGAACGCGTCCCTCGCGGCGGGCGACATCGCCTTAATCTCGCCGGGCGAGAGGTGCCTGCGCAAGAACACCCCAAAGGCGACGTAGGTCGATCTGGTCTCAACGAGCCTCTCGGCGTCCTGCGAATGGTAGAACACATAACCGTCCCACTCCGCCGAAGAACCGACCTCGCCGCCGATCGCGTCGAGCCCGCAGGACATGCAGCACATGAAGTTCTCCCGCGCCACAACGCCGTAGTCGTTGAGGGCGGCGAAGGCAGCGGACAGGTTCGTCCTCACCGGGCCGAATTCCCTTTGCTGGGCGCGCCGGGCTTCGAAGAGGCCTCTGACGATCTCTTGGGCGACGACGTCGGGGTCGAGCTCGCCGGCCGGCCTCCCCTGCGCGGGCAGAAGATCCAGGTCAGCCAGATCGGCGGACAGATCGTTCCATATGTCTGTGTAGGGGCGCCCCAGCACGATCGACGTCCAGCAGCGGTCCCTGAGCTCTCGCTCCAGATCGGGATCCCCAACAAGGTGCGAAGGGATGCGCAGCCCCGCCGGTTGCTCGTTGTACTTCGTCATGGCCCTACGCTATCGTGCAGGCCTCCCAAAAGTCGCGTCGAGCTTCGGCGAGAGCTCCCCCTATCCTTCGCGATCCTCCAATGCGAGCCGCTTCGCCAGGGCGTCCGCCGCGGCCGCGCGCACGCCGTCGCGCACGATGATCTCCACGAGCTCGGCCACCCTGCTTGTGAAAGCCTCGTAGGCGACGAGTTCGTCGGGAAGGAAGCCGCCTCTCATGACGGCGTCGACGTGTTCGCGCACATTTGAGGCGCCGGCCGTCGCCGCGGCGAGCGCCTCTCGCTTCGGCTCGACCATTTCACGCGCGATCGGGCCCGGGTCGAAGCCTTGCGGAGGGCAGACGCAGGCGATCCAGGCCGCCGCAGTCAACGCCATTTGCTGCGGCACGCGCCCCTTTTCGAGCAGTCGTATGGCCGGGGCGGGTATGCGCTGAAGGAGCTTCGCCGACCCGTCGGATCCCACCCGGGCCGTCTTGTCGCCCAGCGCGAAGTTCGTCCATCGGACGAACAGCTGGGCGATGTACGCGTCGGCGTCGAAGCCCGAAGGAAGGTCAATCGAGGGCAGATACTCGTCGTAAAGGGCGGCGCGCACGCATTCTTCGACGAAGGGCTGGGTGCGCGAGGCCGGAATCGTCTCACGCCCGTCAAGCGCGCCCAGGTATGAGATGAGCGAATGCGAGCCGTTGAGCAGGCGCAGCTTAACCAGCTCGTACTTGCCGACCTCGTCAGTGAAGGCGACGCCGTCGGCGTTCTCCCAGGCGGGCCTGCCGGCCGCGAACTTGTCTTCCATGACCCACATCGTGAATCCTTCGGCGGGAACGGGAACGGCGTCGTCGAAGCCCGCGATCCGGCGGACCGCCTCGCGCACAGCGTCCGTCGTGGCGGGGACGATGCGGTCGACCATCGCGTTGGGGAAGGTCACATTGGCCTCCAGCCAGGCGAAAAACTCCGGCCCGGCGCCGATCTCTTCGAGGAACTCGACGACGAGGGAGCGGGTGACGTCGCCCGCGGAGACCATGTTGTCGCAGGACAGGACCGTGACCGGCGCACCGCCGCGCTCAAAGCGCCGCACGAGCCCGCGCGCGACGAGCCCCACGGTGGTCTGCGCCCCGCCCGCGAAATCGGCGAGGACGGCCGGGTCGGAGCGGTCGAGCCCTCCCGTTCGGGAGTCGCGGCGGTACCCGTTCTCAGAGACCGTCAACGTGACGATCTTGTGGCGCGTCTCGGCGAGCAGGTCGAGGACCCGCTCGGTTTCCTGCGCCGCCACGGCGAAATCGCGATGGACGTCGACGACGGACACCGACTCGCCCTCCGGCGTCAGCTCAAGGATCGAATAGATCCCGTCCTGTTCGCGCAGCGCATTGACGACGGCGGGGTTGTGGCTTGCCACGCCGACGATCCCCCACTCCCCCGGCTCGGCCGCGAGAGCCTGGGCCGTTGCCACCGCGGCGTGCGCTCGGTGGAACTGAGCGATGCCGATGTGCACGATCCCGGTTTCCGCCGGCGCGCTCGCGCCGATTCGCCGGTCGAGGGGAAGGCGCTTCCGATCGAGTTTCATGGACTGTCTCCTTTGACTGGTCAACTAATTTGCTGGATTTGAGTGAGTTCTGGCGCCGCCGGTTTGGCCGGCTTCGACGCCGCCGGTTTGGCCGGCTTCGACGCCGCCCACCTCGTCTGCTGCCTGAACGACGATGAAAGAGGCCGATTCCGCCGCCGTCTCCGGGTCGCCGTCCCGAATCGCGCGGGCGAGGCGGATGTGATGGCTAACGGCGTCGGCGTCGGGGTGCGCGGGTTGAAGGTCCCAGTGGGTGCGCTCGACCAGCAGCGAGCCGACCATCGCCCCCAGCCGCGCGAAGATCTCGTTGCCGGAGAGGGAGGAGACGAGCTCGTGAAACTCGATGTCCGCCGCGAGGAACTCCGGATCGGCCCCGTGCCCTTCGGCCCCAAGATCGCGCATGCGCTCGGCCAGTTCGACGAGCCGTTCGGCGCCGGGCAGCCCGCGCGACGCCGCCAACCGAGCGGCCTCGGGTTCGATTCCGCGCCGCAGTTCGCTGATTTCCAGGATGTGATGGCGGCGCTCGTCGGCGTCGTACATCCGCCAGGCGATGACGTGCGGGTCGAGAAGCTGCCAACTTCCGCGCGGTTCCACGGTCACTCCGACGCGACGGCGGGACGTGACCATCCCCAGGCCTTCGAGGACCTTGACGACGTCGCGGACCAACGTGCGCGAAACCCCGAATTCTGCTTCGAGGTCGGCGAGCGTCATGACGGTCCCCGCGGGCCTGCCCCCGGTTGCGATCTGCCTGCCGAGCTCCCCGAGCAGAGCCTCGTAATCGGTCACTGCCTCCGAGGCGGGGCCTGGGCCGCGCTCCGAAGCGGAACCAGAGGCACGCGCCGAAGCGGGGCCAAAGGCGTGCCCCGAAGCGCGTCCCTCAGACGCTCCGGCTCGTGAACCTTCGGCGTCGGCCTTGCGCGCGGGAGGGAGCGCCCACGCCTTTCTCTCCGCGCGAGGCGAGTCGAGGCTTCGCGCGGGCGCGGGCTGCCCAGCGCGGGACGCGCCGGCGCCTCGCGCGCCTGCGCCGCCGTCGTTCGGGGCCATGGTCACCTCGCTGAGAAGAGTCGCGGTTTTACCGGAATGAACAGCGGCCTCGCCGGGGCGAACTCCGACGAGCCGACGTGAATCTGCGTCAAGTCTGACGTTTCAAAGCCGAGCCGAGAGCGCTTCGACGCCGAGCCAGGCGCTTCGACGCCGCACCGAATGCCCTCACCTCGACAAACGGCGAAATCTCGCGATTTCTCCGCCCGTCTGGCAATGTGTCAATGATACTACTATTATGGCGATCACAGTCGCATGGGGCAAGGCAGCCCCCGCGGCCGACGCATTCGAGCCGGGTTCGCCCAGGCTCGCTCCAAACATCCGAGCCGGGTTCGCCCCGGCTCACCGCTCAACGGAGAACACATGGAACTGACAACAGCCATACTGGCCGATGACAAACGGGTATTCATCGACAAAAGCGGCGCCTGGGTGGGCAGCATCCCGCCCGCGGCCCTGCTCGCAATCGCGGCCACAGCGATCGCCGTCATCTTGCTCCTCGTCATCGCACTTAAGCTTCACGCCTTCATCACGCTCGTCGTCGTCTCGGTCGTGACCGCCCTCGCGGCGGGAATCCCGCTCAACAAACTTTACGACACCGTCACGGAAGGATTCAACTTGACGCTGGGCAGCGTCGGAATACTGGTGGGCCTCGGCGCGATGCTGGGCGTGCTGGTCGAACACTCCGGCGGCGCCCAGGTGCTCGCCGACTACATGATCGGAAAATTCGGCGAAAAACGCGCCCCCATGGCGCTGGGCTTCGCCTCGCTTCTGCTGGGCTTCCCCATGTTCTTCGACGCCGGCCTCGTGGTCATGCTGCCCATCGTCTTCGCCGTCGCCAAGCGGCTGGGCGGGCCCATCCTGCTCTACGCCTTCCCCACGGCCGTCGCCTTCTCCGTGATGCACGTCTTCGTGCCGCCGCACCCCGGCCCGGTCTCCACATCCGCCTTCTACGGCGTCAACCTCGGCTACCTCATGGTGGTCGGCATCATTTTCGCGATCCCCACCTTCTACGTCACCGGCGTGCTGTGGGGGCGCCGATGCGCCAAGAAGTTCCCGAACATCGACATTTCCAAGACGATCTTCGGCGCGAGGACCGAACCTGTTGAGAATCCGCCGAGGGTAGGCACCGTCGTCGCCATCCTCCTTCTGCCGATGTTCCTCATCCTCCTCAACACGTCCGTCGATTTCATGACGAAGGCCGGGACGTTCGGCAAGTACGACGCCAACCCCAAGCTCTCCCACGTCGACCTGCCGCTGTGGGCGCAGATCTTCAACCTGCTCGGAAAGCCCGGCGTCGCACTGCTCATCGCCGTTCTCACGGCGATTCCCGTGCTTGGAACGTCCAAGGGAGTGCACGGATCCGCCTTGGAGAAGCTCCTCGACTCGGCCCTCAGCCCGATCGCCTCGGTCGTGTTCATCACCGGCGCGGGCGGGATGTTCGGCGGAGTGCTCCGCGCCTCCGGCATCGGCGACGCCCTCAAGTACATGCTCGACAACATCGGCGTCCCCGTCATCGTCGCCGCCTACATCATCGCGGTGGCCCTGCGCCTGGCCCAAGGCTCGGCGACAGTCGCCCTGACGACGGCGGCCGGGCTCATGTCCACTGGCGTCCTCTACGGCGGCTACAACGAGCTCCAAATCGTCGCCATCACCCTGGCCACGGCCGCGGGTTCCGTTTTCGCCTCGCACGTCAACGACTCGGGCTTCTGGCTGGTGGGCCGCCTCCTCGGCATGGACACGGCCACGACCTTGCGCACGTGGACGGTGCAGCAGACGCTTGAATCTCTCATGGTGTTCGCGCTGTCCGCCCTCCTGTTCGTCGTGGCGTAGCCGGACGCGGCGAGGCTGCGACGCCGCCCGAGGGCGACGCGACCTTTCCGTCGCTGTCGAGCCCCACAAGGCGCCGCAACCCCACAAGGCGCCGCAACCCCACAAGGCGTCACAACTCCGCTCGAACAAGGAGCGACCTGACGCAGACACGGCGAGGTCCGGCGCGGAAAGGGAGAACCGCGGCCGGGCCCAGCCGCTGAGAAACAACCTGACCAAAGAAAACAGCGAGGAGCGAAAGTGAAAACCCTCTTCATCCACGGCCGCGAGGACATCCGCCTCGAGGACGTCCCCACGCCCGAGCCGGGCCCCGGCGAGGTCCGCCTGCGCATCGCCTACGTCGGCGTTTGCGGATCCGACCTGCACTATTACTTCAACGGCGCCAACGGAGCCTTCGTCGTCGAGGAGCCGATGGCGCCGGGGCACGAAGTTTCCGGCGTCGTCGACTTCGACCCGTCCGGAAAGCTGGACCCCGGCACGCCTGTGACGGTCCATCCGGCGACGTTCGGCGATCCAATCCCCGGAATCGAGGACAAACGCCACCTTTTCCCGGGCGGCAGCTACCTCGGCTCGGCCTCCACCCACCCGCACACGCAGGGAGGGATGAGCGAATTTCTCATCGTCAAGGATTTCATGGTGCGCCCGCTGCCCGAGGGCATGGACCTTCGCGTGGCAGCGCTCGCCGAGCCCCTGGGCGTGGCTTTGCACGGAATCAACGTGGCCGGCGGCGTCGAGGGCAAGAAGGTCGTGGTCTCGGGCTCCGGGCCGATCGGCCTGCTCGCGGCCGCCGCTGCCGTTGCGAAAGGCGCGGCCGAGGTCGTCTCCACCGACGTGCTCGCCGGGCCGTTGGACCGAGCGCACCAACTGGGGGCGCGCCCGGTGAGAGTCGGCGGGGCGGGCGGCGCGGGCTCGGCGGGCGACGCGGGCTCGGCAGACGCGCAGGGCGGGGCAGGCGAAGAGCTTCCACGCGGACACTTCGACGTCGCCCTCGAATGCTCGGGGATACCGGCGGCCGTGTCGGCGACCATCGAGGCCGTCCGGCCGGCCGGCGTCCACGCCCAGATTGGGATGATGGGCGCCGGGCCGCAGCCGATCGCGCTCGCCACGCTCATCGCCAAGGAAATTCAGCTTCGCGGGTGTTTCCGCTTCAACACGGAGATCGACGAGGCGATCGAGCTTCTTGCCGCCCGCCCGGAGATTGCCGACGTCGTCGTCACCCACGTTTTCGCCGGCAACTCGGCGGATTCGGCAGTCGAGGCGTTCACGACGGCGAAGGACTCCGACGCCTCGGGAAAGGTGCTCGTGGACATGCGAGGGTGAGCCGGGCTGGCGGGGCTGCTGGAGGAGCTGGCGGGCGTCGGCGTGCCTGCGGCGATCGGACAGACGGAGGCAGCATACGAGCATCGCGCACCCGGGCGTCGGCGTGCCTGCGGCGATCGGGGTGGCTCAGAGGCAGGCGCGGTGCCGGTGACGGGCCGGTTTCGGGCTTGTTTCGGGCCCGCCTGGCGCCGCCTTGCCAATCGCTTGCCGTCAGTGCGGGTTGGCGAGATGCGTCAATGCCTTCGGCGCGGGTTGGCGAGATGCTGCCAGTCCGCGGCGGCAACCCGTAGAATCGTAGCGGATGCCGTTGCGCTGCGGCCTCGCATCGATTCGTCGGCCTGCTGGCTCGCTTCTCCGGCGTCGTCGGGCCTCAATCCCGCAGCGGCGGCTTTCAATCCGGCGTCGTCGGCCTGAACGGACGGCGGCATTCAAACGGAATGCGCCCCACAAGGAACGCATTCGCCGAATACGCTCACCACAACAACGAGGACTCTCATGCCGATCACCTTCGAACAGCTCACAGCCCGCCGCATCATCCCCGTGGCGGCCATCGACGTCGCCGAGGCGGCCCTGCCCTTGGCCCGCGCCCTCGTCGCCGGCGGGCTTCCCGTGCTCGAAGTGCCTCTGCGCACCGCAGCGGCGGCCAAGGCGATCGCCTCGATCAGGAACGACGAGGAGCTGGCCAAGGCCGGCATGATCGTAGGAGCCGGCACCGTCATCAGAGTCCCGCAGGTGGAGACGGCCTTCCACGCGGGCGCGGACTTCGTCGTCTCCCCGGGCTTCTCGCGGCGGGTGGTTCAGCACACCCTCGGCATGGGCATGCTGCCGCTGCCCGGGGTTTCAAGCGCGACCGACCTCATGGCCGCGGTCGACGCCGGAGTCACCGACGTCAACGTCTTTCCCGCAGCCGCGTCCGGCGGTTCGGCCGCGATACGCGCGCTTTCCGCGCCTTTCGGCGACGTGCGCTTCGTGCCCACGGGCGGCATCTCCGCGAGCAACGCGGCCGAATACCTGGCCATCCCCTCCGTCGCCGCGGTGGGAACCTCCTGGGTGGTGCCGCACAGGCTCGTGAAAGCGCAGAATTGGGCCGAGATCACGCAGATCGCCCGGGCCGCCGTCGCGCTGGTCGAGGCCGTGCAGAAGATGTGAGATTGGCACTCGGGAATGTTGGGCTCTCGGAAACGTGGGGCGCTCGAGCACGTGAGGTGGCTCAAGCCCCGTCCGTTGCCGTGGCCGCCTCGCTCTCCTTTCGCGGTTCTGGATCGTTCTCTTTCTCTGGCTCGGGGTTGTTCCCCTCTTGTGATTTGGGGTTGCTCCCCTTTTTCGGCTTGGGAACGGAAAGGAAAGCAAGTCCGCCTGCAATCAGAGCCGCGTTAAAGTACATGCGTCTGTCAGCACGCGCTGACTCACAGGCACTATTGATGTTGTCAGCTACCACTTGATAGTAGCGATTGTTAGAAGTTCCGATAGTCTCCAGGGACTTATAAACCACGTCGGAATCACGGACATCTGAGCCTGAAAGAGCTGAAAACGGAGAACCCTCGTGAGTCCAACCAAGCGGCTGGCAAGAAAACTCACCGATTTCCCCGCCATTGACCTTCAAGTCACCATTATGCAGCCAAACAAGTACAGCTGCCGTTACAAGAACGATAGTGACGCGGATCCAGAGATAAGCCTTTATATTCATTCGAATCATATTCATTGGGACCGAACCTCCGTTTTCACGCCCAGGGGTCAACATAGTGACCCTCTTTGATTTTCTGATTCATTGCTTCAAGCTTTTTTCTTGATGCCTCATCCCGTTCACGAATGTAGGCCATTGCAAGCTCGAAGTCTTTGTTGCCATTATCGACATCCCACGCAAGTTCCTGAAGGAGTGACGTTAAACGCCATTTCATCCTGTCGAAATGGAAAGAGGGACCTGATGGGCCTATTCCTATATTTTCATGCCTACTGACGCAATTCGACATCGATACATACTTCATTTTTCCCTTAGCCTTTCTGATTTCCTCGGCGACTTCGGGAAGTTTACGTTGTGTGATGTCCTCTACGTAAGCAGGATCAATTCTAACTTCTTTCCCTTGGTTGATAGTTTCCCCGTCTTCAATTGTTTGCACTTCGATATCGAATGCCTCTTTGTTTTTGGGCATTTCCTTCAATCTTTCCTTAATATTTTCTTCCACTTTAAGTTCCGCGTTCTCAATATTATCATTGAGTAAGTGTAAGATGTCTTCGAGTGATTTAATTCCCTCCGCATAGCTCCCTACATTCTTCGTGACTCGCCTCTCGTCATCCTCACCGGCAATTTCGCCGAGCCCATTGGCACCGGTCTGCGCATAGGCAACGCCTTTCTGTAAAACGCTAAGGGTTGGGTTGACGAAAGTGGCGTATGCCCCAATCGCCACTTTAATAACTTTCAGAACAAAATCAAAGTTGTCACTTTCCTTTTTGGCAACCTTACGAAAGGCGGTTGTAGCTTTTTCTACCGCCAAAACCACAGAGGCGCGCGCTTCCTCAAAGATCCCCTTTTCCGCAGCTAAACTAGCGCCCCACAAAGAGATTCCAAGAGTTAAGTTCTGGGTAATTGCATCAAGCTTACCCACAAAATTAGTGCTAAAACTACTAACTGTCGCAGAAGCCATTTGATTAAGCATTTCTTCAGTGTCCTTAATGGTCTTATATAGCGTTCCCGCACCTGCAATCACACCTCCCTGTTCACTCGGTGCCGCTTGAAGGACTTGCAGGACCTTACCTACATCCCCCATTTCGGTTCGAATTGTCCCAGGGTTCGGTAAATCGAACCAAGGTTCAAGAATACTGTCTATCTTATTTCTAATCTCACTAAACTTATGAACATAATGGTCGCTAAGAAGTTCGGTGTTGTACTTTCCCCCGCCTTCTCCTTTGTCGTCGGGGCAATGCACATATCTGGTTACCGGACCATCCTCAGGATCCCGCTCTTCGCGCTCATAGAATTTACCAGACAGTTTGAATTTTAAGTCTCTCATATAGGCGTCAATTGCAGCACGCTTCAGCGGACCTATAAGACTGTCCAGGTTCTGGTACCTAGCTTCAGCTCTTTTGTCGACTTTGCCGATATCTTTAGTTCCATTCATTTGAGGTTCCTTTCGCAGAGGCACAAGGCCCGTAAAATGATGTACGCTCAATCAATACGAGACAACGATTGACACATGCGATTTACGATGATCTGAAACGCCTCAGTTCACACTATCATGCTGCGTGACATTAGCGTCTTGCCAGATCTTATTTCATTTTGAGTAATAGTGAAATGCTGAGAAAGGAAGGGCGTCATTTTCGCGTGTCCGTGACAACCGTTTGGCTTTTTCATACCCAGATCTATGGATAGAAGACGCCTCTCCCTTCAAGATGACAAGATCTATCTTAGTCGAATGTGACGCGGCTGTGCAATTCGCTTCGCGAACAGCATCGCGGCGGGCACAAATGCGCTCTTGCTTAGACTCGGATAACTTAGCCCTTTTCGAGGATTTCGTTGACCCGCTCAACCTTCGCGGTGATCTGGCCGACATGGCCCGGACGTATGTCGGCCTTCATGACGAGCGAGATTCGGGGAGAGCGCTCGGCGACGACGTCGACGCATCGCTTGACCACCGCCATGACCTCGTCCCATTCGCCTTCGAGGGTGGTGAACATGGACGTGGTTTCCTGCGGCAAACCCGACTCGCGGACCACTTTGACGGCGGCTGCGACCGCTTGGGAGACGGAGCCGTCGGGCTGGTCGGATGTCATCGGCGCGATGGAGAATGCAAGCAACATAGGGCCAGGTTAGCCGCCGTCGGGGGCTAGGTACAGCTGCGTCGGGGAGGCGAGGCACAGCTGCGTCATCTGCGAGCAGACGACGCCGACGCGGCGAGGCACAGCTGCGTCGGGGCCTGGGCGTTCGACGTTGTTAGCGGGCGGGTTTTGGCGGGGCCTCAGTCACTCGATGTTCGCCGGCGGGCAGGTTTCGGCGTCGCGCGATCGACGGACCGATCTCGTCGTCGGGCGGGTTTCGCTGCCATCGTACGGGTTTCGGCGTCGCGCGATCGACGTCGTGCGGACCTAGCTCTCTCGAACAAAGAATTGACAACCCTTTCTTTTAGTGTTAAGATAGCGGTGAAGGGAATCGAAGGGACGGAAGAAACCAAAGCGAGTTAGGCGGCCAAATGAACTCCGTTGCCGTGGGCCCAACGGCGGCCTCAGGGAGCCGTGTCGGCCGCCCTGCGTTGCCCGACGGACGTGGGTTCGGGCCGCTGCGCCCCGGCGGAAGGGAATCCCGTGCAGGGGAAGACGGTGCGCCGACGATCGGCGTGCGCGACGGCGTTCCCGGCGACTGGTCGGCAAAGATTGGCAAAAGCCGCGTGGCAGGCTGCCTCGACGCGATCGGGGAGCTCGTATCGCGGGTGAGCGAAGAAGACCTTTCTGGGCTGTCAGGGGATGAGCTTCTCGCCGACGCCGAGGCTCTGGCGAAGCTGCTTTCCCGCCTCGGCGCGGTCCGCGGGCGGATGCTCCTGGCAATCGACAAGAGGCGAAGTTGGCGTTCCTCGGGAACCCGGACGCTGACGCAATGGAATGAGAAGGCTTCCGGTCAGTCTCCAGCCGCCGCTTCGCGAGATATCAAGCGGGCCCAGGCCCTCGAGTCCGACCTGCGGAAGCTGTCGGCGGCCTTGACGGACGGCGAGATCTTCCCGGAGCACGTCGACGCCGTCCGCCGAGTGTTTTCCACCCCTGCCCTGAAAGAAAAACTGACCGAGGACGGCGTTCAGGACGAACTGGTCTCCTGCGCTCGAAAGTGCGCCCCGCGCGAGTTCGAACGGCGAATCAAAGCCCGCGCCTTCACCCACGACGCCGCGTCGGGCGTGGAGGCGGAAAAGAAAGACGCCTCGCGCGAATCCCTTGCCTTCGCCCGCGAAGGCTCCGGCATGCGCCTCACAGGATGGTTCTCGGACGAGACGGCGGCCGTCGTCGATACGGCGCTTAGCGCGATCATGGGCCGGAAAAGCGCCGACGACACCCGGCCGCTGCCGGAGCGGCGAGCCTGCGCCTTTGTCGAGCTGGCAACCGCGCAGCTCGACGCCGGAACTCTCTCTACGGGCGCCCGCATCCGGCCGCACATCTCGGTTCACGTGCCCCTGTCGACCCTTGTGGGCGTGGAAAAGTCCCTGAGCGGCGCGGCCGGTTCTTCGCGCGGCGCTGCCTCGGCGCAGGCTTGCAACTGTCCGACCCTCGATCCGAGAGCCGGTGACGGGCGCAGCGGACGCGGCGAGGGTCGGCACGGCGGAAACGGCATGCGCGGAGCAGCCAGGCACGGATCTTGCAGAGAAAACGGACACGGGCAAGGGCGGATGGGCCAATGCCTGGCTTCCCTCGACCGCCAGGCCGAGCAACTCGGCCACTTGCTCGGGGCGATCCCTGCCTCCCTGGACGCCAAGGCGCTCAACGGGCTTGAAGCCGCCCAACTGGACGACGGGTCGGCCTTGTCGATGAGCCAGCTGGCGCGATTGCTATGCGACTCATCAATAGCCCGCGTCGTTCTATCGGCAACCGGAGAGGCTCTCAACGTCGGACGAGAGAAACGCCTTTTCACCCCTGCGCAAACTCGGGCGGTCGTCGCCAGAGACCCCACCTGTCGATACCCGGGATGCTCAGACACTCTCGCCCACGGGCAGATTCACCACGCCTTGCCATGGCAAGCTGGAGGAAAAACGAACCTGGCAAACGCGATCCTGCTGTGCTGGCACCACCATGCCCTCGTCCATCGCAACATGATCTCTATACGTCACCACGACGGAGGGTTCGTCTTCACAAGAGCGGACGGGTCGGTCATCGGCATACGAAAACATGAAGGGGCGCGTGCGTGAAGGCGAAGATCGGGCGCGAAGGCGGTGAGCAGCGCCCGGATAGAGACGGCTTTGGTCTACGCTTGTTGCTATGGGTCTCGCAGACATCGTCCGTCAGATCGAACGTGAGAACAACCGCCGCGGGATCGTCTCCCGCCGCAAAAAGGGGTGGCTTCCGCGGTTGTACCCGTACACGGGGTACGGTTCGACGTCGGCCGTCCGCGTCATGGCCCGGGCGCTCATGGCGAACCCCCACGCGACGGACTGGCAGATGGCCTTCGCGCAGCAGGCCAAACGCGGGTGGCGCCAGTTCTTCACCACCCAAGTCGGGTACCTCCCCGTCACCGTCACCCTCAACGGGCACGACGTCGAGACCTTCACATCGGAGTCGGGCTACATCGACCTCCTCATCGAGGACCACGGGCTCGAACCCGGGCGCCACTGCGCAACGATCGCCCCCGCCGCGGGCGATCCGGTGCAGGCGCCGGTCATCGTCGTCGACCCTGGCGTGAACACGGGAATCATCTCCGACGTCGACGACACGATCATGATCACTTGGCTCCCCCGCCCGATGCTCGCGCTCTGGAACTCGTTCGTGCTGCACACCAACGCCCGCAAAGCCGTGCCGGGAATCGCGGAATTTTACAGAGCGATCATCGAGCCGGGCTCACCCGTCTTCTACCTGTCGACGGGCGCGTGGAACACGGCGCCCACCCTCAGCCAGTTCATCCTCGAACACGACCTCCCCGACGGCCCCCTGCTCCTCACCGACTGGGGCCCCACGCCAACCGGCCTCTTCCGCTCCGGCCAAGAGCACAAAAGGACGCAGCTGCGCAACCTCCTCATCATGTTTCCGCACATCAAATGGATCCTCGTAGGCGACGACGGGCAGCACGACCCGCTCATCTACGCGGACCTGGCGCGCGAGCACCCCTCCCGCGTCGAATTCATCGCGCTGCGCCAACTCGACGCCGTCGAACAAGTGCTCACCCACGGGATGCCGGGAAACCGCGAAGGCAAACTCGCCGGCCACGCCAGCCGCCACGTGCCCACAATCTACGGCCGCGACGGGTACGAGCTTCTCGCCCGCTGGCGAGCGGGCATATGACGCAACGTCACACCAAGCGCCACCCCGCGGCGGATTCGCGCTGGGCCCAAAAATCGGCGTACGTGCCGGGCACGGCGATCAGCTGCTCGTGCGTGCCCTCCTGCGCGACCTCGCCTCGGGAATTGAGCACGATCACCTTGTCCGCGGCGAGGATCGTCTCGAGCTTGTGGGCGATGACGAGAAGGGTCGAATGGCGCCGCAGCTCCTCCATCGCCTCGACGATGTGCGCCTCGTTCTCGGCGTCAAGGGCGCTCGTCGCCTCGTCGAAGAGGACGATGGGCGCCCGCTTGAGCAACGCCCGGGCAACCGACACGCGCTGACGCTCGCCCCCGGAAAGGCTGCGCCCGCCCTCGCCGACCCGCGAGCTCCACCCCTCCGGGAGGCGCTGGACAATCTCGGTCACCCCGGCCAGATCGGCCGCGCGGCGCAGTTCGGCGTCGTCGGCCCCGGGAGAGCCGATGCGGATGTTCGCCTCCAACGTGTCGTCGAAAAGGTAAACGTCCTGGAAAACCATCGAGAGCTGGGCCATGAGGTCCTCGGCAGTCAGTTCCCTGACGTCCGCGCCGCCGACGGCCACGGAGCCCGCGTCGACGTCGTAGAAACGGGAGATGAGACGGGCGATGGTCGTTTTGCCCGACCCCGACGGCCCCACGATCGCGCACATCGACCGGGCGGGAACCTCGAAGGTCACGCCGCGCAGCACCGGGTGCTCGCTTTCATACGCGAAATCGACGTCGCGAAGGGCCACCGCGCCGGGGTCCGTCTGCTTCTTGGAAACCTCGGGGACCGCCTGCGACGGCGCGTCCATGACCTCGTCTATGGCGATCAGGCTTTGGCGGCGCTCCTCCAGGCCGAAAAGGCCGTTGGAGACGGCGTCGAGCATCGTCGTGAAACGCAGGCACATGCCGATGGTCGCGATCGCCTGCAGCGGCTGGAACTCGCCTCCGATGGCCAGCAGGCCGACGAGATAGACCATCGACGTGACGATGATCTGCGTGAACATTCCGGACAGCAGCAGACCCAACGACGACCACAGCATGGCGGCGCGGCCCGCTTTGGCGTTCGTTGAAAATGCATTTTCCAGCCCGGCAGAGGCGGCGTTGCATGACCTCAGAGCGCCCTGGCAGCGGGAGAACTCGACGATGCGGGAGGCGAGCTCCTCCTCGGTCGGCTCGGTCAAGGCGTGCCCCCGCGCGGTCAGCCGCCTGGCCACGTTCAAAAACAGCGCGAGCAGCGGCGCGGCGAAAGTCATGAGCAGGCCCAGGCGCCAATCCCAGAACCACGCGCCGACCCAGACGACGATGACGGAGGCCGCGTTGGAGAACATCGAGTACAGAAAATGGCCCGTCGCCTCGGCGAGGTTGACGAGCTCCTGGGAGGCCAGGCGCGAGAGCCTTCCCGCCGTGTCCGCCTTGAACCATCCCAGGGGCAAGGTCGCGATCTTGTCGCCCACGGCGTGGTGAAGGGTGCGCATGAACCCGAGGGCGCCCCGGTACCCCGTGCGGGTCTGCATAAACTCGAGGATCGCCGCGGCCGCGCCCACGCAGACGAGAACGGCCAGCCACCCGCCCGCGCCGCCCGATTCGAGGGCCACCGACGCCGGAAGAAGCGCGAGCAGCGCCAATCCGGTCAGGGCCCCGCTCGCGGCGGCGATGACGAGCGCGCGGGTGACCATCGCCCAGGACTCGCGGTCCATCAGCCGCCTGAAACTGGAGAAAAACGCCCGGGAGCCGCTCATTTTCCTTCCTTCCCTTCCGCGGCGCGCACCCGGCCGCCTTCGAGGACGACGATCTGATCGGCGCCCCGTATCGATCCCGGCCTGTGGGCGATCACAAGAACCGTTTTCCCCTTCGCCAGCGCGGTCAAGGCCTGTTGAATCTCGGCTTCTGACTCGGGGTCGGCCATCGCCGTCGCCTCGTCGAGAATGAGAACGGGCGTATCGAGCAGCACGGCCCGCGCGATGGCGATCCGCTGCTCCTGTCCTCCGGAAAGGTCCGTGTCGCCGCCGATGACGGTGTCATACCCCCTCGGGAGCGCCATGACGACGTCGTCGATCCTTGCGACCCTCGCGGCCTCGCGCACCTCCTCGATGCTCGCGTCCGGCTTGCCCAGGGCGATGTTGTCGCGCACGCTCGCCTCAAGCAGCTGCGCGTCTTGGAGCACGAAGGAAACCGTGGAGAAAAGGGTTTCCTGCGACATCTCGCGCAGGTCGACGCCGCCGATGGATATCGACCCGGAGTCGGGGTCGTCGAAGCGGGCGATGAGCGTGGCGAGAGTGCTCTTGCCGGAGCCGGACGGGCCGAGCAACGCGGTGACCGTCCCGGGCTCGAGGGTGAGGGAGACGCCCTTGAGCGCTTTGGTCTGCCCGTAAGAGTATTCGACGTCGTCGACGCGCACCCGGATCCCGTCGGGCTTGCGCGGATTTTCGGCGCTCGGAAGCACGGGGACGTCGAGCATCTCGCACAGTCGGACGGCGGCGCCGCCCGCCCTCTGGTAGGACCAGACGATCGTTGTGACAGTCATGATCGTTCCCGGCAGGACGAGCGCGATGAGCGTGGCGGCGAGCGCCTGCGGGACGTCGACGGCGCCGGCGTCGATGAGCAAAGCGCCGCCTCCCAGATTGACGAACAGCAGCACCGGAATCGAAATCCACATTTGGGACAGGGCCGCGGTCGTCACGAGCGGCATCGCCCAGGCCCTGTAGAACTTTCCGAATTTCTCAGCCTGCTCTATGTAGTTCGCGTGCGCATGGCCGACCCTGCCGAAGGCCTTGACCACCGCGATTCCGGCGATGAACTCGACCATCGTGGAGGAGACCCTTTCGAGTTTCCCGTCCATTTCCGCCGTCTTCTCCGTCATGCCCCTCAATGTCAGGCTGTAGGTGAGCCCGTACATCGGCACCGTGCATATGGACAGCAGGCCCAGGCGCCAGTCGAGCGTGAAGACGTACACGAGCAGGGCGAGCGGCGAGACGAGGGCGTTCGCCTTGTCGACGGGGCCGTGGGCTATGACCGTGTGGACCATCGAGGCGTCGTCCTGCACCGCCTTGCGCACAGCGCCCGAGCCCTTGTCGGAGAACCACGCAAGAGGCGCGCGCGAAAGCCGCTCCACGATCGAGCGGCGCAGGCCGTCGCGCATTTTGAGGTCTGCCGCGTGTGTGAGGAGGAGCGCGACGAAGTAGAGGCCGAGCCGGGCGCCGTAGGCGGCCAGAAGGAGCATGAGGACTCCGCGGGCCCGATCCGCGTCGACCGGCGAATCCGTTCGGTAGGCGCTCAGCAGAAGGTCCCCCAGGCGGACGAGGGCGATGTAGGGCACGACGCCGAGCACGGCCGATGCGACCGTGAGGAGCTGTGCGACGCCGATCCACCCCCTGACCGGGCGGGACAGCCGCTTGACGGCGGCCTGCCCCGCCCTCGCCTTTTCGAGGCTGCTTCGCGCCTTTGCCTCGCGATTTTCACTCACGTGAGCGCCTCCCTGACATCTGCCGGTAAGGGTTGCCTAACGAGACCCAGGTTACACTCCCTGCTCCGAGGGGTCAAAGCCCTGGCGCCGCGGCGGGAAGCATGCACGGTCACGACGCAAAGCCGTGAACAATGCATATATGTACCGAATTTTGGTCGCTTTAATGCAAGAAGGCACTGTTCACAGCGAATCGACCGTGAGCGCTCACGGCATCCGAGCCGCGCCCGCCAGCAGGAGCCTCATCGTCCTTTCGGCGGCGTCGGCCAGGGCCTCGCGTCCGCCCGCGAGCGCCTCCTCCAGGGTGGTCACGCCCGCGACGATCGGCACGAGGCCGACGAAGCCGTGGCTGTACAGCTCCTCCACGCCTTCGCCGAGCCGCCCGGCGAAAGCGACGATCGGCACGCCCGCGGCCGCCCGCGCGACTCCCGACAGGGTTTTGCCCATGAGCGTCTGCCTGTCCATCGCCCCTTCGCCGGTGAAGACGAAGTCGGCCCCCTTGACGGCTTCCGCCAGTCCGACGGCTTCCACGACGAGGTCCGCCCCGGACTGCAGCTCGCCGCCGAGAAACGCGGAGAAGGCGTAGCCCAGCCCCCCGGCGGCGCCCGCCCCCGGGGCCGCGGCGAAGGAGTCGAGGTGCCCGGCGGTCCTCGCCAGGCGCTCCAGAGTCCCGTCCAAGAAGGCGACGTCTTCCGGGGACGCGCCCTTTTGCGGCCCGTAAACGGCGGAAGATCCGCGCGGGCCGAGCAGGGGGTTGTCGACGTCGCAGGCGATCTTGAAGGCCGCCGCCGCGGCCCGCGGATCGAGCCCGGAGGCGTCGATTGAGTCGAGCCTCGCGAGGGAGGCGGGGGAGCCGTCGAGCTCGCGGCCCTCGGCGTCGAGGAAGCGCACTCCGAGGGCGCGCAGCATCCCGGCCCCGCCGTCGTTCGTGGCCGAGCCGCCGATGCCGAAAAGGAACTCGCGCGCCCCGCCGTCGAGCGCGGCGAGGATCATCTGGCCGACGCCGAACGTGCTGGCCTCGCGGATGCGGCGGCGCTCCGGCGGAACCATTCCCAGGCCGATGGCCTGGGCGCACTCCATGACGGCCAGCCCGTCGGCGAGGGCGAAACGGGCGAGGGCGGGGCGCCCGTAGGCGTCGAGCACCGGCGCTTCGACGGCGGAAAGGCCGAGCGCGTCGGCGAGGGACTCGGTGAAGCCTTCGCCGCCGTCGGCCATGGGAATCTCCACGCACTCGGCGTCGGGCGCGACTCTGCGCACACCCTCGGCCAATGCGGCCGCGGCTTCGGCGGCGCTCATCGACTCCTTGAAGCTGTCGGGCGCGCATACGATCTTCAATTGAACCTCCTGCGGCTACGCTCCCGGCCGAGTTTCTCCGAGCCCGCGCCTCTCGCGGATTGGATGCGCGCCGACCCGCGAGACGCGCGGATGCCGGGCTTCGGGCGCGTCACTCCTCGGGCGCGCCGGGGCGAAGCTCGATGTCGGAGAGCTTCTCGTAGTACTTGAGCAGGCCGGAATGGTCGTCGGTGTCGAAGCCGTCGCCCTGGAGCACACTCATCATGTCGCGGACCGCTGCGGTCAGCGGCAGCGGCGAGTTCACGCCGTGGCCGGTGTCGAGGACGTTGTTGAGGTCCTTGATGTGCAGGTTGATGCGGAAGCCCGGGGCGAAATTCCGGGCGAGCATCATCGGAACCTTGGCGTCCATGACGGTCGACCCGGCGAGGCCGCCGCGGATCGCCTGGAACACGGCCTCGGGGTCCACGCCGGCCTTCTGCGCCAGCACGAAGGCCTCCGCGCACGCGGCGATGTTGACGGCGACGATCGTCTGGTTGGCGAGCTTTGCGATGTTGCCGGCCCCGATGGCGCCGACGTAGGTGACCGATCCGGCCATGACGTCGAGGACGGGCGCGACCTTCTCGAACACCGCCTTGTCGCCGCCGACCATGACGGCCAGGGTGCCGTCGATCGCCTTGGGCTCGCCGCCGGAGACCGGCGCGTCGAGCATGGGGATGCCGACTTTGGCCAGTTCGTCGTGGACCTCGCGCGAAACGAGAGGAGCGATGGAGGACATGTCGACGTAGACGAGGCCTTCGTGCGCGCCTTCGGCGATCCCGTTCTCGCCGAGGGCGACCGTCTTGACGTGCGGCGAGTTGGGAAGCATCGTGATGACGAGCTCCGAGGCGAGGGCGGCCTCTTTGGCGTTCGCGACGGCCGTGGCCCCCTGGGCCGCGAGGTCATCGACCGCTTCCTTGTGGAAGTCGTTGACGTAGAGCTCGTGCCCCGCCTTGACGAGGTTCTTGGCCATTGGGCGGCCCATGATGCCGAGGCCGATGAAACCGATCTTCATGGAAATCTCCTTAGTGCTTGATTCTGGGGCGTGGCGGCTCCTCTTCGGTGAGGCGCCTGCAGTCACACTTTGATTCTATAACAAAGATCCGCATACCGACACCCTCTTTTCCGCTTTGCGGACTCTCCATTCCGCTCTGCGGACTTCTATTCGGCGAAGAGGGAGGCGGTCGATTCGGCGAAGAGGGCGGCGGTCGACGACGGGAGTGCGCCGTCAGGAGGGCGTTCACTCGTCCAGAATTCTGCGGCGGCGCAGGCGGCGGCGTCGGCTCGTCATCGTCTTTTCGCGCCGTCTGCGCTTGTCGAGGCGCGTCGTGCGCTCAACGGCCTTGGCCCGCGCGTATTCCTCGAAGCTCACCCGAACGCGCTGAGTGAGCGAGTAGTCGTTGTTGACGGGCAGCTTCCACTTGAACCAGCGGGCCGCGACGCACAGCAGCCCGCCGACGGCCATGCCGGAGACGAGGGCGAGGAAGGGCTTGTGCAGGCTCCAAAGGACGATCGCAGGCCATGTCGCCACGAGCGCGCCCGTCGCGTACAGCGTGTTCCCGCCGAAGATCGCCGGGGTCCTTCCCACCGCGATGTCGCGGAACATTCCGCCCCCGACCCCCGTGATGACGCCCAGAAGCATCGCCGGCCCCACCCCGTAGCCGGCGTCGAGCGTTTTGATCGCGCCGGTGGCGGCCCACGTGCTCACGACGAAGGCGTCGGCGACGATGAAGAAGCGGTTCCACCATTTGCCCGTCATTCGCAGGGCGAAGGCGATGAGGGCGCCCAGGAACGCCCCGCCGAGGTAGAACGGGTTTGTCAGCGCCACGGGCGGGCCCTTTTGCAGCAGGGCGTCCCGCAGCATCCCCCCGCCCAAAGCCACCATGACGGCGAGCGCCACGAAGCCGACGAGGTCGAAACGCTCTTCGCGCGCGACCATTCCGCCGAGAATCCCGGCCAAGACCACTCCGAAAACGTCGAAGAAGGTAAAAGCGTGTGTGAAGATCTGCGCGACAGTCACGTCAGGCCCGCCCTAGAGACTCAGAATTCGACGGCGGCCGCCTCGATTTCGTCGTCGTCCTTCGGCATGAGCTTGGCCTTCGCCGAGGAATAGCCCGCCCCCGCGGCGTCGCGCGCCTTGCCGACCCCAGCCTGAACGGGCTTTGAGTTCCAGACCTTCGAACTGACCTTGGCGATCTGCTCGTAACGCTGGCGCCCGGCGCGGGCCCCAAGAACGTATCCGGCGACCAATCCAAGTGCCAGAGACTTCACTCCCATAATCACTCCTAACTGTGCGTGTTGGTTCGGCATCGATTTTATCCGTCGATGCCGATCAAAGTTCAGGGACACGTGCCGGAGATCCGCACCCCGCCAAGTATGACTGAAGCCACACCCTGTGGCTAAACTACTGCCAGGAGGAATCATGAGCGAAACAACGACGCCGGCACACAATCCAGCGATCAGCGACGATCGCCTGAAGGCCGCCACCGGGAGGTCGCGCCAGCGCTGGTTTGCGCTTCTCGACAAGGCCGGGGCCGAGAGCTGGGACCGGAGGCGCATCGCGCGCTGGCTCGGCGTCAAGCACGAGGTCGACGCTTGGTGGGCGCAGTCGCTCACGGTCGATTACGAACGCGCCCGGGGGCTTCGCCAGGGCAGGACCCGCAAAGGCCCCCTGCGCACGAGCGCGTGGAAGACGATTCGGCGACCGGCGGAGGCCGTGTGGCCGTTCCTGGACGACGACGACCTTCGCCGCGACTGGCTCGACTGCGAGTTCGGGGTGCGCGGGCGGACCCCCGGCAAGACGCTGCGGCTCGAGGCCGCGGACGGCTCGCTCATCACGGTGGGCGTGCACGAGCTCGAGCCCACGTCCTCCGGCGAGAGCCGCACCCAGATCTCCGTGGAGCATTCGGGGCTGCACGACGCCGCCGAGGTCGCCGAAACCAAGGAGTTCTGGAAGGCCTGCCTGGCCCAGCTCGCCGCGCAATTCGAGTGACGCGGAGCACACGGTAACCACGGCGCTTGAATTCGGGAACCTTTGCGGCAGCTAGCTAGGGTGTTTTGCGTTTAACCGCAAAGCGCCGCGATTTCACCGCCGCCGAGGTAGCCCTCTAACCGACTTGCCCCCGCGGTTCACGCGGAAGCCGTTGAATTCACACCATTGATGTGAATTCTCAAATTATGTTTCATAACACACGAACGCACCCTAGCGGTCCAAACGAACCCGCGGTAGGCTCAAGGAGTCCTGAACGATCACGCAAGATAGGATCAGCATCATGCCAGTAGGCCACTGGGACGCCCGCGACGAGACTGACTACGAAAACCTCGATTACTTCGTCGGAAGCCTCCAACAGTCGGCAATCGACCTGTACATGTATTCAAATTACAACTTTCTAAAGTTGGAGGAGCCCTCAAGCCATCTTTACACTAGGAGGCATTTCGCCGCCGGCGACGATGCCATATGCACGGTGACTCGTCCAGACGACGACGGTTTGGGCGGAGGGATATGCCGCAAGCCGGATGGAACAATCTACGAAGACCCCGCTGGAAAGATCGACTTTGAAGTGGAGTTCGAAGAAGTCCGAAGGACAATCGACAACATCATAATGCCATGGAGGGAGCTGCCCGGCCCTGACGATGTCCAGACACAGATCGATTCCTGGAGGTTGGTGGCCCGCGACTTGTCGGGAACGGCGACGAACCAGCAAGGCATCATTTCCGGTGCGAGCGATATCAGCGCGAACCTCTTTGGCATTCACACGAACGTCGACAACATGTCCGGCGCGGCCATCGCCCAGTTCAAGGAAAAGTTCGTGAACAAACTGGGGAACGCGATAGCGGGGCACTACGCAATCGCCGTGTTATGCGGCGGCGCATTGACCGCGGAGCGCGACATCTTCAAACAGGCTCGAAAGTCGGTGATGGAAGCCGTTGTGAAAACGCGCAACGCTATGGCAAACATAGCGTTTAGCGAAGAGACCGATCCCTGGTCGGTTGCTTTAAAGATAGCCCAATGGAGCCTTGAGGGCGCTCAGGCTTTCGCCGGCGGGTCAGTGCCCCTTAAGACGGCGTTGTCCAGTTTCGCCCTCAAAGCACTTCAAGCCTCCGACGTCGAAGGAAAATCTCGGAGCGACAAGACCGCTGCGGATGACTATAACGACGCAATAGGCGGCTTTAAGGCGAACTTGGACGAAATCAACGCTGAAATCACGAAGGGGGAGAAGGCCCTCTCCGACAATCTGATAAAGAATCTGGAGACAATCAATAAGGACCGCGATTCCTACGACCTCAAGGTGGAACCGATTTCTTCGCCGCAAAACCTCGTGATCATTCAACCCGATCTAATCGAGGAGATAACCGGAGGGCACAGACCGGGGGGAGGTTACATGAGAAACATAAGTCAAGATCTTCGGAACAACAAAAACCAAGCCGCAGGTGTGTCCATGGAGCGCGGCGTTCGCCGTCCTGAAGACATCGGGATAGGCGAAGTGGGGCCTAGCGGGGCGTTCAACGCCATGCGGGAAAGACTCATGAAGCTCATGGACGACATGGCTTGGGACGTTGAGAACGGAGCGGCGATGCTCCAAAAGGTCATGGACGCCCTTCGAAGTCAAGACGCGAACTCTCAGAAAGAACTCGAATCAATCAACCAAAAAATCGAGAAAGGCAGCGGAATCGACCCCTGGGGGTAGATCCCGGCGCATTCAGGAAGGGAAAGAACATGACCATCAAGATTCGCTATATCTTCGGAGCCCTCGCCCTCGGCTTTGTCGCCTGGTTGTATTACAGTCCTATCGAGGTTGGAGCGCCAAACGTGAGCTACAGCTTTCCTTGCGAGCCTCTCGGACGAACGCCGAACAGCGGAAAATACTACTTCGGAAACTATCCGGGGGAAGTCAGGCCGGGATTCTTCGACAGCTACATCCACACCGCTTACGGGAAAAGCTCTCTAAACGCCGATGACCTGAGAGAGATCCGAGCCGAAGATCTGCGCGCCTGGGCAAACTGGTGCCAAATCGCCCGCGGCAACCGCAAGGTTCAGCTTGAGATCGCCCTGGTCGCCTCCGCCGTCGTCTTCTTTGCCATCCCGCAAAACAAAGCCCTAAAAAGGAAGAAGGACGCCTCTCACGACTCGCCCGACGGCGAAGCCCCTCGCAGCGCCTAGGGAGCTGCCAGTCGCGAGGAATCCGTGGGAGAATTGGCTCGTATGCCTCAAGATAACTCTGCCGCCGATCTCCGCCCCGAGCCGTCAGGCGCCCGTTCCAACGCGAATTCCTCCCGTCCCAGCGGGGAAGCGGGAGGCCTCAAAAGCGCCGGAGCCCCCGGAAGAAAGCGCTCGGATAAGAGACCCAATCATAAGCGCGGCGAGGGCGACGGCGCAGGCCGCGAGCGGGGCCGCAAGAAGCGCAACGGCGACAAGCGGCGGGCGCCCGCGCCTCTCACCGCCGAGCAGGTCGAGGCGCGCAAGAGGTCCGTGCCGAGCATCGCCTACCCCGATCTGCCGGTTTCCGCCCGCCGAGACGAGATCGCGCGGGCGATCCGCGACAACCAGGTCGTCGTCGTCGCAGGAGAGACCGGGTCGGGAAAAACCACCCAGCTGCCGAAGATATGCTTGGAGCTGGGCCGCGGAACGGCCGCCATGATCGGCCACACGCAGCCCAGGCGCATCGCCGCACGCGCGGTGGCGGACCGGCTCGCCCACGAGCTCGGCGTCGACCTCGGCGCGCAGGTCGGCTACCAGGTGCGCTTCACAGAGGAGGTCTCCCCCGGCACCCTCGTCAAGCTCATGACCGACGGCATCCTGCTCGCCGAAATCCAATCCGACCCGGAGCTTGCGCGATACGACACGATCATCATCGACGAAGCCCACGAGCGCTCCCTCAACATCGACTTTTTGTTGGGTTACCTGGCCCGCCTCCTGCCGCGGCGCCCCGACCTCAAGGTCATCGTCACCTCCGCCACGATCGACACCCAGCGCTTCGCCGAGCATTTCAACGCACCCGTCGTCGAGGTCTCCGGGCGCACATACCCCGTCGAAATCCGATACCGCCCGCTCGCCGGGGACGGCGGCGAAGCGACCGACCAGGCAACCGGGATCGTCGAGGCCTGCGAAGAGCTCATGGCCGAAGGGCCGGGCGACATCCTCGTCTTCCTCTCGGGCGAGGGCGAGATTCGCGACGCGCAGGCCGCCTTCGCCGACGAGCTCGGACGCAGGCACATCGAGCCGGGCGGGCGGTCCTCGGTTCCCGACGCCGTCGAGGTTCTCCCCCTGTACTCGCGCCTGTCGGCGGCCGAGCAGCATCGCATTTTTGAACGGCGCCCCCATCGCCGCATCATCCTCGCCACAAACATCGCCGAGACCTCGCTGACCGTGCCGGGCATCCGCTACGTCGTCGACCCGGGGACTGCGCGAATCTCGCGCTACTCCGCGCGAACCAAGGTGCAGCGCCTCCCGATCGAGCCGATCTCGCAGGCCAGCGCGAACCAGCGCGCGGGCCGCAGCGGACGCGTGGCGGACGGCGTCTGCATCCGGCTATATTCGCAGGAGGACTTCGACGGGCGCGAGAAGTTCACGCAGCCTGAGATCCAGCGAACCTCCCTCGCGTCGGTCATCCTCCAAATGCTTGCGCTGCGATTGGGGAACGTCGCCGACTTTCCGTTCATCGACCCTCCCGAGGAGCGGGCCGTGCGCGCGGGCGCCCAGCTCCTGACCGAGATCGGGGCAATAGACGGCGCCCGCCTCACATCCGTCGGCCGACGGCTGGCCAGGCTTCCCATCGACCCTCGGCTGGGGCGCATGCTCCTGGAAGCGGACAAGAACGGCTGCGCCTCGGAAGTGCTCGTGCTGGTCGCCGCCCTGTCCGTCCAAGACGTGCGCGAGCGCCCCGCCGAAAAGCGCCCGCAGGCCGACCAGCTGCATGCCCGCTTCACGGCGCGCTCCTCGGATTTCCTCGCGTACCTCACCCTGTGGCGCTACCTCAACACCCAGCGCCGGGAGCTCTCCGGCTCAGCGTTCCGCCGAATGTGCCGCGCCGAGTTCCTCAACTATCTGCGCTTTCGCGAATGGGCCGACGTCGTCGCGCAGCTGCGCCAACTCGCCAAACCCCTCGGCATCGACGCGGCGTCCATCGGTCTGCCCGGCCGCGGGCAGATCAGGCAGGCGGAGGAAAACGGCGCACCGGCACTCGGCGGCGCGCCCAATTCCGGCGCCGTCGCCGCCGCGTGCAGGGATTTCGGACGCGGGGCCGACACCCCGGAGGCCGGGGCGATCCATCGCTCCATGCTCGTCGGGCTCCTGTCCAACCTCGGCAACTATTCGCAGCGATCGCGCGATTACGAGGGCGCCCGCGGCGCCCACTTCGTGATCTGGCCGGGCTCGGGGCTGAGCAAGCGAACCCCCGCATGGGTCATGGCGGCCGAGCTTGTGGAGACCTCGAGGCTCTTCGCCCGCACGGTGGCCGCGATCGAGCCGCAGTGGATCGAGCCTTTGGCCAAGAGCCTCGTAAAACGAACCTACTCGGAGCCTTTCTGGAGTTCGCGCAACGGCGCCGCCATGTGCAAGGAGAAGGTCACGCTGTACGGGATGACGCTCGCTGCGGACAGGCCGGTGCTCCTGGCGTCGACCGGCTCGGAGTCCGCCCGCGAGGAAGCCCGCGAGATGTTCATCCTCCACGGGCTGGTCGAGGGCGACTGGCGAACGCACCATGCCTTCCTCAAAGACAACGAGCGGGCCCTCGAAGAGGCGCAGGAGCTCGAAGAGAAGATGCGCCGCCACGGCCTCGTCGCCGGACCCGAAGCCCTCGCAGCCTTCTACGACGAGCGCATCCCCGAATCCGTGGTATCCGGCCGCCACTTCGACTCCTGGTGGAAAAAGGCCAAACGCGACGATCCCCATCTGCTCGACTTCACCCAAGAGCTCCTTGTGGGCGAGGCCGAGGCCGACGAAAGCGACTATCCCGCCGAATGGCGGCAGGGTGAGATCCGCCTGCCGATCGAGTACTCCTTCTCCCCCGGCGCCTACGCGGACGGCGTCACCGTCACCATTCCCGTCACGCTTCTGCCGCAGGTGCGCCCCGAAGGGTTCGACTGGCTCGTGCCCGGAATGCGCGAAGACCTTGTGACGGGGACGATCCGCGCGCTGCCCAAACGCGTGCGCCGCCAACTCGTCCCCGCGCCCGACGTCGCCCGGCAGATCCTCCCGCTTCTGCCGGACTGGGAGGATGTGGCCCACGGACAGGACGGCGCGCCAAGCTTCCGCCAGGCCTTCGACGAAGCCGTCTTCAAGCTTCGCGGCTTCTGGATCGACGACGCCGCATGGGAGGAAGCCCGGCTGCCCGAGCACCTCTCCGTCCTCTTCCGCGTGAGGTCCGAACGCGGCGCCGTGCTCGACGAATCGACGAGCCTCGAAAGGCTCAAGCTGGAACTCGCGCCGCGCACCCGCTCAGCCGTCGAATCCGTGGTCAAAGGCGCCGTCGCGCAGGCCTTGGACGAGGCGCGCTTCCGGCTGTCGGGCCGCGGCGGCAGTGCAACCGGCCGCGCCGGCGGACAAACCAGTGCGCACAGCAGCGGCAGCGCGGCAGAGGGCGCAACGCCGCGGCTTGGCGAGAGCCTTGAAGGCTGGCCGGACATGCCGGGGGGAGTCATTCCGGCGTCGGTCGAGACGACGGGCGCCCACGGGATGGCTGTGCGCGGATACCCTGCGCTCGCGGCGGGGGCCGACGGAAAGGTCAGGCTCGATGTTCTGCCTGAGCCTGCGCTCCAGGCGCGGGAGCACCGCCGCGGGCTCGCGGCTTTGCTGGCTGCCGCGATCGCCCTGCCCGAGGCTCGGATCACGAGCCGCTGGCCGGGAGCTCAGGCGTTGGCGCTCGCCGGGAGCCCGTACCCCGGCACGTCGGCCCTGGTAGCGGACATCCAGTTGGCCTCGGCCCGCAACCTCGCCGCGAGGTGGGCGGCGGAGAACGGCCTCGACGTCGCCGAGATCCGCACGCGCGGCCAGTGGGATGAGCTGCGCGCTTGGGCCAAGCAGCGTCACGAGGACGAGGTTTACCGGATCAGCCTCGACGTCGCCGAGATCTGCGCCCGGCGGGCCGAAGTGGACAGGTGGATAACCGAGAGCCGCTCGCCCGCGCTGCTGGCAACCCTCGCCGACGTCAAGGAGCAGACAGCGAGCCTTCTCCCGCCGGGTTTCGTCTCCCGAACGCCCGCTGCCAGGCTGCCGCACATCGAACGCTACCTTCGAGCGGCGCTCGTGCGCATCCAGAAGGCCGCGACGAACCCATCCGGCGACGACGCGCTGGCCTGGCAGATTCAGGACGTGAACGACAAGGTTGAAGCCGCGCGGGCCGCCGCCGCTTCACGCGCATACGACCCGAGTGCCGCGGCGGCCTTGGACGAGGCCCGCTGGATGGTCGAAGAGCTGCGGGTCTCCC
>CALIHR010000016.1 GCA_938020505.1 uncultured Actinobaculum sp.
GCGAGCTCCACACCCGCGAGCGGCTCCTGGCCGCGCTGTGGGGAATCGACTTCGCGTCTTCAACTCGTGCCGTCGACCACCGAATCCGCGAGATCAGGCGGGTTCTCGGCGACGATCCGACCCAGCCGACCTACATCGAAACGGTGCCGTCGGTGGGATATCGCTTCATCGGGGCGGTGCGGGCATGAAACGCATTCGTCTGCGCAGGCTCGTCTTTGTGCTTCTGCCTGCGAGCGTCTGCCTCGCCGCCGCCGCAGCGTGGCGCTTCTCCGGCGAATCCCGCTACCTCCTCGTGAAGTTCCCGCTTCCGGCCCTGCTCGCCTCCGCAGGGCTGTTCCTCAGCGTGTGCGCGTGGATCGCCCTCGCCTGGCGGAACCGAAGAAAACGGGAGTATGCCGACGGTTTGAAAGCCGGTCAGGAGGAGCTGCGCCAATCTCACCGCCATTTTCTCCGGCGCCTCGACCACGAGCTGAAGAATCCGCTGACGGCCCTGCGCGCCGCCGCGGCGAGCCACGACGCCGAGGATCCGAGCTGGTCGATCGTCACCGCGCAATCCTTGCGCATGAGCCGCCTGCTGACCGATTTGCGCAAGCTTTCCGAGCTTGAGACCTCTCCCATCGACATCGAGGAAGTGGACCTGGAGGAGACCGCGCGCGACGCCGTCGACGCCGTCGCCCAAGAGCTCGCCGCGCGCGGAGAAAGCAGGTCGTTCTCCCTGAGCTTCCCGGAGGCGCCCTGGCCGCTTTCGCACGTGGCGGGCGACGCCGACCTGCTCTACTCGGCGGTGTACAACCTCGTGTCGAATGCGGCGAAGTACTCCGGGGCCGAATCCCTCATCGAGATTCGAGGGTCGGAGGGCCAAGGGACCGTCACCGTCGAGGTCGCCGACACGGGCATCGGCATTCCCGCCGAGGACGTGGGCGCCGTCTGGGACGAGCTCAGCAGGGCGAGCAATTCCGGCGGGCATCCGGGCAACGGCCTCGGCCTCGCCTTGGTGGCGACGATCGTCGCTCGCCACGGCGGAACCGCCCAGATGAGCTCTCGCCTAGGCGTGGGGACCTCGGTTTCCGTCACCCTCCCTTCCGTGCAATCGCGAGCGTGACGAGGGCCGGGGCGGGATTGGCCGCCGACCGTCGCGTGCGAGCGGACGTCACATGAGGCCGAGGGTTTCGAACGCCCGGTACACTCCGTCGTCGTCGATCGCGGACGTCACCATGTCCGCATGCGATTTCACCGCGTCGGTTGCGTTGCCCATGGCCACTGAAATCCCCGCGGCCTTGAGGATTTCGATGTCGTTCGGGGAATCGCCGATCGCGACCGTGTCCGCAAGGTCGAAGCCCAGGCGCTGCGCGGCCGCCCGCATGCCGACGTCTTTCGTCAATCCGGCCAGAAGGATCTCCCCGGTCGTTCCCCCGGCGGCCCCCACGGAATCGGGGATGATGTGGTACTTCGGGCCGATGATCTCGACGAACTCCTCATAGCTCACCGACGAGTCGTAAGGCAAGACGAAGAGCCCCTTGGACGTGCTCGTGGGAACTTTCGTGCTCAACACCGGAAGGATCTGCAGATAGTAGGGGTGCCAGGGGCTGCCTTCCGCGTTCGGGGCCCCCGCGAAGGACCCGAAGAAGCCTTCGCTCATGCAGAATTCTTCGGGCCCCTGCCACATCCAGTTGACGCCGTGCTTGCGATAGATGCCCGTGACGTAGGAGATGTCCTCGGCTGACATTCGCCGGTCCATGACGACTTCCTCCCCTATCTTCACGTACGCCCCCGATCCGGCAATGATGCCGTGGAAACCGAGATCCCACAGAAACGGGTAGATTTCGGGCAGCGAGCGCCCCGTGGAGAGGAGGAGCTTGTTGCCGGCCGCGATGGAGGCCCGAACGGCTTCGCGCGCCGAAGCGGGCGTCTCCTGGGTTTCCGTGACGAGGGTGCCGTCTACGTCGATGCAGATGAGTTTGGGCATGGCCTGTTTCCGCTGGGGATTCCTTTCCGCTCAGAGTTTCTAACGCTCAGGGCCCTGTTCCGTCGAGGCTCAGCTCTGGTCAGGGCCATTCTACGAGCCCGCGCCGATCAGAGCTCAGTGACGATCTTCTCCAGGGACTCACGCGCGTCCCCGAGCAGCATGTGCGTGTTCTCGTTGAAGAAAAGCGGATTCTGGACTCCCGCGTACCCGGAGTTGGACATCGACCGTTTGAAGACGACAACGTCCTTCGCCTCCCACACGTGGAGCACCGGCATTCCTGCGATGGGCGAGCCCGGCTCCTGTGCCGAGGGGTTGACCGTGTCGTTGGCCCCTATCACGAGGACGACGTCGGTCGAGGAAAAGTCGGAGTTGATCTCGTCCATCTCGAAGACGACGTCGTATGGGACCTTCGCCTCGGCGAGGAGGACGTTCATGTGGCCGGGCAGGCGGCCGGCCACGGGGTGGATGCCGAAGCGGACCTCGACGCCCCCCTCGCGCAGCCGCCGGGCCAGCTCGGCCACCGGGTACTGGGCCTGGGCGACCGCCATACCGTAGCCGGGGGCGATGATGACGGAGGCCGCGCCCTTGAGCATGCGCGCAACCTCGTCCGCCGTCGTCTCCCGGTAGTCGCCATAGTCCCTGTCCTGGCCCGACAGCGCGCCGGCGGAGCCAAAGCCGCCGAGGATGACGGAGACGAAGGAGCGGTTCATGGCTTTGCACATGATGTAGGAGAGGTAGGCGCCGGAGGATCCGACGAGCGCTCCCGTGATGATGAGCAGGTTGTTTCCGAGTGTGAACCCGGCCATCGACGCGGCCCAGCCCGAATACGAGTTGAGCATCGAGACGACGACGGGCATGTCGCCTCCGCCGATCGCCAAAACGAGGTGCGCGCCCAGGGCGAGTGAGACGACGAGCAGGAGGATCAGCGGAATCAACGCCGACGTGAGGTCCCCGGCTCTGACGAACCACACGATGAGAAGAACCGAGGCGACGAGCGCGCCCAGATTCATCCAGTTCCGCCCGGGAAGCGCGAGGGGGGCGCCCGATATCCTGCCCGAGAGCTTGAGAAAGGCGACGATCGACCCGGTGAGGGTGACCGCGCCCACGAAAACCGCCAAGCCGATCTCGCCCAGACGGAAGGACATGTCAGGCACGTCGCGCAGAGCCGCGCCGCGGCTCAGCTCAGGGAAGTGGTTGTCGGCGCTTTCAAGGAGCGCGTTGTAGCCGACGATGACGGCGGCCATGCCCACGAAGGAGTGCAGAAGGGCGATGAGCTGGGGCATGCCAGTCATCTCGACGCGTTGGGCCCTCCATATGCCGATGCCGGCGCCTATGGCCATTGCGAGGAGCGTGAACAGGGACATCTGCAGCGCATTGGCGTGGTTGGAGGCCGCCGTGAGGATGAAGACCGCGGAGAGCGCCAGCCCCATGCCCACGATGCCGAAAGTGTTGCCGCGGCTCGCCGTCGTCTGCTTCGAGAGCCCCGCAAGGGCGAGGATGAAGAGCAGAGCGGCGACGAGGTAGGCGAGGTCGGTGAACCTGACGGCCGCGCCGTCGCCGCCGATCCCGAGAATTCCGGCGTTGTCGGTCGCGAAAATCGCAGCGTTCATTCTCAGCTCCTCTGGAACATCTTGAGCATGCGGTGGGTCACGGCAAACCCGCCGAAGACATTGATCGACGCCACGACTATGGCGATGAACGCCAGCACTTGTATCCATGGGTCGTGGTTGACGGTTTGGATGAGCGCGCCGACGACGATGATCCCCGATATCGCGTTGGTCACCGACATGAGCGGGGTGTGCAGCGAATGCGTCACGTTGGTGATGACGTAGAAGCCCACGACGCACGCCAAGGTGAAGACGATGAAGTGATTGGACATGCTCCGCGGGGCGAAGTACACGAGGACCGCGACGAGCGCCCCCGCCACGGCGAGCGCGGGTTTGACCCACGGCGGAGTCTCCTGCGCCCGTATGGGCGTCGGCGAGGGCGGAGGCGGCGGCGCCTTCTCGGCCCTGGCCTTGGACACCCTCACGGGCGGCGGCGGCCACATGACGATTCCGTGGAGGGTGACGGTCATGGCGCGCATGACGTCGTCGTCCATGTCGAGCGTGAGAACGCCGTCCTTGCCCGGCGTCGCGAGCTTGAAGAAGTTGACGACGTTCTGGCCGTAGAGCTGGGAGGCCTGCCCGGGCAGGCGCCCCGCCAGGTCCGTGTACCCGATGATCGTCACTCCGTTGTCGGTGACGGTCACCCGCCCCGGAACGGTCAGTTCGCAGTTGCCCCCGTTGGCTGCGCCCAGATCGACGATGACCGATCCCGGCTTCATGGCGGCGACGGCCTCGGCCGTGATCAGAAGCGGAGCGGGTTTCCCGGGGATCAGCGCGGTCGCGATGACGATGTCAGAGGCGGCGGCCTCCCTGCTGTAGACCTCCCTGGCCGCGAGCTCCTGGTCGATGCTCATCGCATGGGCGTATCCGTCGGAGGATTCCTGAACAACCGGGATCTCAACGAATTCCCCGCCGAGCGATTGGACCTGGTCGGCGGTTTCAGGGCGGATGTCCGTCCCTCGGACGACGGCGCCGAGCGAGCTCGCCGTGCCGATCGCCGCGAGCCCGGCGACTCCGGCGCCTATGACGTACACGTTTGCCGGAGGCACTTTGCCCGCGGCCGTCATCTGGCCGGTGAAGAGCCGACCGAAGGCGTTGGCCGCCTCCACGACGGCGCGGTACCCGGCGACGTTCGCCATCGACGAGCGGACGTCGATCGACTGAGCACGCGAGATCCTCGGGACCGCGTCCATGGCGACCGATGTGACGCCCATCGCGGCGAGCCGCTCGACCGCCTCAGGGTTGGAGGCCGGGTCCATCCTCGCGATGAGGGTGGCCCCCCGCCGGATATTGAGAAGCTTGGCCTCGCTCGGCGTGTCGAGCGAGGTGATGATGTCCGCGGCCCAGACTCCCTGGGCGTCGACGATCTGGGCGCCCGCCTGGCGATACTGCTCGTCGGGATAGCTCGACCGTTCGCCGGCGCCGGCCTCGACGCAGACGTCGTAGCCGAGCCTGATGAGCTTGCCCACCGTGTCGGGCGTGGCGGCCACAAGGGTTTCGCCCGCCCGAGATTCTTTCGGCACTCCTATGAGCACGTTGTCTCCTCCGAATTGGCGTCGTCACTGAGCGGTGCTTGGCGCCGCCTGCGTGAGAGGTGCAAGGCGCCGCCTGCGTGAGCGATACTCTGCACCACTGTGATCGAGCCTACTATCTTGCCGCATTTTTTCAGAATGCGCATGCCCGTGTCCGCGAACAGACGGGCGCTTCTTCTGGACGGGCGCGTTCCCTTTCATCGACGCCTCGCCCTTTTTTCGCCGGCGCCTCGCCCTTTTTCACGGAACCGTCAGGCGCTTTCACGCGCTCCTCGCTTTCCTCCACGCGCTTCCTCACCTTTTCTTGGCGGCGGCGACCCGCAGGATAACGCGTTCCAGGGCGAATTCGGGATCTCTCGACGCTCCCTTGACTTCGGCGTCGGCTTGGGCGACCGCCTGGATAGCAGTGGCCAACGCCTCATTCGACCACTGTCCGGCGATTCTCTCGGCGCTGCGACGCTGGCCGGGGGACATCGTCGGGTCGCCCGGGCGGGCCGACGCGCCCTTTCGCGCGGCCACAAGGGCGAGCGTGCGCAGTTTGTACGCGAGAGCCGCGACGATGGGGACGGGGGCGACTCCGCTGGCCAGCGCGTGCCTCGCGAGGGCCACGGCCTTGCCTCCGTTGCCTGCGACGGCGGCGTCGGCGATGTCGAAGCCGCTGGCCTGGATGCGCCCCGCGTAGTAGGTGCGCACGGCCGCCTCGTCTATCGTCCCCTCGACGTCGGACAGGAGCTGGGCCGTCGCCGCAACGAGCTCTCCGACGTCGTTGCCGTGGGCGTCGACAAGCGCCTCGACGGCGTCGGCGGTCATGCGCCTGCGGGCCCGAGCCGCTTCGTCTCGGACGAGGGCGGCCTTCTCGTTCGGATACTTGACGGCCGGAATCTCGCAGCACTGGAAACCGGCGGCGCGCACCGCGTCGAGGAGGCGCTTTCCCCTTGTTCCGCCGTCGTGGCGCAGGATGAGCACGACGTCGGGGTCCGGGGCGGCGACGTAGGCGAGGGCGTCGGCGAGGAAGGCGTCGCTCATCTTCTGGAGGTTGCTCGCGGCGACGACGTTCGGCTCGGCGAAAAGAGAGGGGCCGACGGCTGCGGCAAGCCGGCCCGCGGCGTACTGCTCGGCGTCGATCTTCGTCACGGCGGTGGCCGGATTGCGTTCGAGGGCCCGCTCGATGAGCCGGGAAACTGCCCTGTCGCCGAGGACGGGCTCGCCGACGAGGAACAGGACGACCGGAGCGAGCTCGATTTGGTCGTGTCTGAGCGCGCCTGTCTTAGCCATGGCACAAGTATCTCACGGGCCCGTCCCGCGTTTTCCTTCCCGCCTCGCTCATCGCGCAGCCTCCTTTTCATTCTCGCGTCCGCACACTCACCCTCGCGGCCCTTCGCAGCGCGAGGCCACCTCGGATCCGGCCACCACAATCGTCCCGCACGATTTCGTGTCGTACACATCGGCCGAGGAGTAGAGCTCGAACGCGCGGCGGGAGGGATGCCCGTAGCTGTTCTCCCCCACCGATATGAAGGCGATCTTCGCGTCGGCGGCGCGGGCGAGCCGTTCGGACTGATCCGAGCTGCCGTGGTGCGGGACCACCGCGATGCGCACGGGTTCGACCTCGCGAACGAAGCGCTCTTGGCTTTCGCGGCCTTGGTCCCCCGTGACGAGCATTCCGCCGGGTATGTCCACGAGGACGGCGACGGACTGGGCGTTGGCCTGCTCGGCGCCCGCGGGGGCGTTGGCGCGCGGCCAAATGACGCGCACCCGAGGCGCATCGGGATCGTCGACCTTGCCCTGAGAGACGACTGTGGGCGTGTGTCCCGTCCTCTTCAGCTCGGCCTCCAGCCACCGTTTGTTGCCCTCGGGGTCCATGTTCGGCGAGACCCAGACCTGCCCGACGTCGGCCGCCTTCAATACCTCCGGAAGGCCTCCGATGTGGTCGGAATGCCCGTGGGTGAGGACGAGGATGTCGATCTTCTTCACCCCCGCCGCCTCGACGCATTCGGCGGCCGCCTTTCCCTGCGGGCCGACGTCGACCATGATCGTCTTCCCCCTCACCCGGGCCAGGAGCCCGGATCCCTGGCCGACGTCGCATTGGACGACCTCCCAGCCGTCTGCGATCTCGATCGACGCGCGCCGCCCGGTCCACCATGTGACGGCCACAAGGGCGGCAACCACGACGAAGCCGAGGGCCTTGCGGGCGATGAGCGCCGCGAGGAAAACGAGGCAAAAGACGAAAGAGGCCAGCAGGCCGATTCCCGAGCCCGGCCACTTCGCGAGCGTCGTCGCGACCCGCTCGATCCACCACGTCGCCATCGCGGAGGGAACGAGCGCTGCCTCGGCCAGCCACGGAAGAATCGGGCTGGCCAGGGCGGTGGCGAGCCCGCACACGGTCAGGGGCGCGACCACCGGGGCGACGAGCATGTTGGCCGGCACTCCCCAGATCGATCCCGTGTCGGTGAACAGGGCGAGGACGGGCAGGCAGGCCAGCTGCGCCACGAGCGGGACGGCCACGAGCTCGGCCAGCAGACGCGGGGCCTTCGCCGCCAGCCGCGCGGTGAGAGGCTCGGCGAAGCAGACGATGCCGAGCGTCGCGCTCGCCGAGAGCAAAAACCCGTAGCTCACTGCCATCCAGGGGTCGACGAGGGCCACGCCGAGCACGGCTGTGCTCAGCGACGGCGCAGCCTGGCTCGCCCGCCCGATTCCGAGCGCGAGGACGACCACGGTTCCCATTGCCGCGGCGCGTATGACGGAGGCTTGGGGGCCGACGAGCGCGAGCAGCGCAAGGACCGACAGGAAGCAGACCGCGGCGGTGGCGGCGAGCCGCCGTCTCCCGAATCCGAGGATGACGAGGGAGAGAAGTATCGACACGTGCCCGCCGGAAACTGCGATCAGATGCGTGAGCTGGGTCATTTTCATGGCGGAGGCGAGGCCGGGTTCGACGGCGTCGTCGCGTCCCAGGGCGACGCCGGGAATGAGGCCGCGGGCGTGTTCGGGGGCGTCGGCCAGCGCCTTTTCGAGCGCCGTGTCGATGCGGGCGACCGTGCGTGAGACCGCCGAGCCGCGCCCCGAGACCGCGACGGTTCTCGCGTAGAGCGTCCCGCTCTGGCGCGCGCCGGCAGGCGGCTCGACGAGCTTGCCGACCGCCTTCACCTTCTGCCCTCCCAGGACGTCGCACGGAACGCCGACGATCGAAATTCGCGCGTGCCCGGACAGCCGCATCGCGCCGTCCGCGTCGATGCGGCTTGGGCGGGCGAGCACCGAGCAGCGCTCTCCCGCCCTGTCCGCCCTTCCGACCGCCGTCGCCTCCGCCTTCGCCGTCTTTCCGTAGGCATGCGCCATCGCCTCCGGTTCGGCGACGCTCCGATGGAGGCACCCCGCCCACGTCCATCCGATGAAGATCGCGGCAGCCACGGCGGCCGTCCGGGCGACGGCCCGTTCGGGCAGCATTCGTTTGACCGCCCACAAGGCGCCCGCCGTCGCGGCAGCGACGGCGACCCACGCCGACGCGGAACCCGCCCATCTGACCGCCGCCCGGCCCGCGTGCAGAGACGCCCATGCGCCCGCCAGCCCCGAAAGGGCGAGGGGAAGCAGCCTCACGTCCTGCGAGAACGCGCGTTCTTGAGCGTGTTTCGAATGTTTCGATTCCTTCGACATGTCCGCCGCACCGCGCTAGACCGACACGCGATCGCGGAACTTGGCGAGGGTCGCCTTGCCTATGCCCGAAACGTCCAACAGGTCGTCGACGGATCGAAAGCGCCCGTTTTCCTCGCGCCAGGCGATGATCGCCTTGGCCGTCGCCGGGCCGACTCCCGGCAGCGTCTGAAGCTCCTCGGCGCCGGCGGTGTTCACATTGACCTTGGCCGCCCCCGCCTTCTGCCCCGCGGCGGCCTTCTTTCCTGCGCCTTTGCCGGAGGACTTTGCGCCCGCGCCCTTTTCCCCGCCCGCCGCATCCGAGCCGGACGCCGGCCCAAGCGCCCCGGAAGGCGCCGATTCGCCCACGGCGGCGACGTGGACGTGCTCCCCGTCCGAAAGCTGCGCGGCTAGATTGGTTCCGGCGGATTCTGCGCGCTCGGTCAACCCGCCGGCCGCGCGCACGGCGTCGTCGACGCGCGAACCCGGGGCAAGTGTGTAGACTCCGGGGGTTTTGACCGCGCCGCTGACGTAGACGACGATCGACGAAGGCCGGGCCGAGCCGCCCGCGGAGCCGTTGCCGGATTCCCCGCCGTCTCGGCTTGCCGGAGCAGACTTCTTTCCGGTTTCGCCCCTCTTGGCCGAGTCGCCCGCTTTGCCGCGCCCGACGCCGCCGGAGGCCGACGACGAGCCCCGTTCTTCGACCAGCTTGCTCTGGGATTCCTCCCCGCCCTGCTTCATCAGCGCAAGCCACGCCCACGCTGCCACGAGACACACCGCGACCGCGATGAGAACGGCCCGAGCGTTGTCCCGATTCAAACGCCAGCGTCGCTTCCCCGGGCCTCCCATGAGCGCCGCGACGTCCTCCCCCGTCCCGGAGGCCAAGGCAAGGCTCGCAAAGGAACGCCTCTTCGCCGCCCCTTCGATTTCGGCGTCGCTTGCCCGCTTCTCGACCCTGCTCTCAACTCGGCCTTCCGGCTCCCGACAAGCTCGTTCTCTTGGCTCCTGAAATCCGACCACGGGAAGAACGGCCGTGTCGGCGAGATCCGGCGCCGCATCCGCTTCTTCGCAGCGGAACGGCAACTCGTCGCCGCGGCGAGGCAATTCGACGGCTCCAGGAGTCAAATCAACGGCATCAAGGGCGGGATCAACGGTCTGAAAGATCGCGTCAAGGTCTCCAGGCGCGGGGCCGGCGGCCTCAGAGAACCCGCCAGCGCCACGTGTGCCGGAAGGCGGCGGATCGGCGTCGCCGGACTCAATTGAGACCCGCGGATCGCATCGGTCGCCTGACGGCGTCGAAAAGGAGCGGCAGCTTCTCGGTTGCCTGCGGAGTGTTGTCAGTTGCGGGCGAAATGCCGGAGGTCGCGGCGGTGGAGTGTTCATGGAAAGGAGTCTTCGCCTGCGCGGCGGCGTCGGACGCGCCCGAAAACGGAAATGTGGACATGCCCTGCGCATCGCAAACCTGTGCGCCAATCGCCGCCGGCTGTGCAGAAGAAACGCCATTGGCGCCGCAAGCCGGTTAGACTCTCCACATGAGCACTTCGGACGCTGAACTCGCAAGACTACGGGCGCAGGCCGCACAGGCTGCTGCGGACGCGGCCCAGGCGAAGGCCGACGCCGCCCAAGCCGCGCTTGACGCCGCCTTGGCCGCCGCAGGGAACGCCCCCGCTTCGGACGCGCCTCCCGCTTCCGGGAACTCCCCGGCGCCTGAGAACCTTTCCGCTTCGCCGAACGATGCGACGTCTGCGGGAACGACGGCGGAAAGTCCGCAGAGAGGCGACGGCGGCGCCTCTGCAACCTCGGAAACGCCCTCGCCGCCCGCATCCCAGCAGCCCGCAGGCGCCCGGCAAACCGCGCCGCCGCAAACCGACTCCGCTGAAAAAGAGCTCGGCGAATATGCAGCCGCCGTTCGCGACGGATACGCCTTCGACGCGCCGACGCTCACCCTCGGCGCTTATCTCGAAGACGGCGCGCCCGAACCGCGTGCGCTCGTGCGAATGCCGCTGGGAATGCTCAACCGCCACGGACTCGTGGCGGGCGCCACCGGCACGGGCAAGACGCGCACCCTCCAGCTCATGACGGAGGGGCTTTCGGCTTCCGGCATCCCCGTGTTCATCACAGACATCAAGGGCGATCTGACGGGACTGCTCGAGCCGGGCCAAGCCTCCGAGAAGCTGTCCGCCCGCGTCGCCGCCCTCGGTCAGCCGTGGCAGCCAGCGTCCTTCCCCGTTGAGCTCTTCTCGCTGGGAGGCTCGGGAGACGGAGTCCCCGTGCGCACAAGCGTCACCGACTTCGGCCCGATCCTCATGTCCAAGGTGCTCGGGTTGAACGAAACGCAGGAGTCGGCGCTGTCGCTGATCTTCTCGTGGGCGGACTCGCAAGGCCTCGCGCTCATCGACCTGACGGACCTGCGCGCCACCGTCGCATACCTGACCTCGGAGGAAGGCAAGGGCGAGCTTGCCGGAATCGGCGGCGTCTCTCCCGCCACCGCGGGGGTGATCCTCCGCGAGATTTCGGCGCTTCAGGCCCAGGGCGCGGACGCTTTCTTCGGCGAACCCGCCTTCGAAACGGAGGCGTTTCTTCGCACCTCGTCGGACGGGCGCGGCGTCGTCTCCTGCCTCGAGCTTCCCGACGTGCGATCCCAGCCCGCGCTGTTTTCCACCTTCGTCATGTGGCTTCTCGCCTCCCTCTTCCAGGATCTGCCCGAGGTGGGCGACGCCGACAAGCCCAAGCTCGTCTTCTTCTTCGACGAGGCGCACCTTCTCTTTGCCGACGCCAGCAAGGAGTTCCTCAACCAGGTCGTTCAAACGGTCAGGCTCATCCGCTCCAAAGGCGTCGGAATCTTCTTCGTCACGCAGTCGCCGAAAGACGTTCCCGACGACGTGCTCGCCCAACTCGGCTCCCGCGTCCAGCATGCGCTGCGCGCCCACACGCCGAACGACCAGAAGGCCCTCAAGGCGACTGTGGACACGTTCCCTTCGTCGCCCCTCGACCTCCTGGAGGTTCTTCCCGGCCTCGGCACCGGCGAGGCCATCGTCACGGTGCTCGACCCGAAAGGACGCCCGACGCCGGTCGCGCCCACGCGCCTGTGGGCCCCCGCGGCGGTCATGGGGCCCTCCTCGCCCGGGGCCGTCTCCGCATGTTTGGCTGCGTCGCCGTTCATGGCCAAGTACAAGGACCCGGTGGACCCGGAGAGCGCCTTCGAGCTTCTCGCGGCGCGCGTCGAAGCGGAGAAGGCGGCGGCCGAAACCGCGAAGGAACAGGCCAAAGCGGCAAAGGAGGCCGAGAAGGCTGCGGCGGAGGCTGAAAAGCGCCGCCTGAAAGAGCTCGAGGCGGAGGCGAGGGCCGCGGCCAAGGCGGCCGAGCGGGAAGAGCGCGAAGCCGCCAAAGAGGCCGAATGTCAGCGCAAGGCCGAAGAGCGCCGCGCCGAGCGTCAGGAAAAGCGCAAAGAGGCGGCGATCGATTCAGTTGTGCGCTCAATCGGGCGGTCGCTGGGATCGAGCATCACCCGAACGCTGTTCGGCTCGCGACGCAGGTAGCGCGGCTCGAAGCCGACGGCCGCCGCCGCGCCCCCTCTCGACCAGCCTCTGAGATGGCGCTGTCGGCGTCTGCAATGGCCCCTATTGCCCCACGAACGGCTCGCCCGGCCCGCAGCCGCTGCGCGGCCTATCCGCCTATGTAGGTCAGCGTCGCCGTGATCGTCCGGGTCTCACCCGGCCCCAACGGAAGGCGAACCGATGAATCGGCGCGGCGGAAGGCGTCCGAAAGCGCCGAGCACGGTTCAAGGGCTATCGATTGACGCTCGTCGCGGGGGAGCCCGTCGCCGGTGAAGACGTGGGCGACGGGGGCCTCGCTCGGCTCCTGGGTCAGGCGCACCCTGGTGGAGCGCACGGGGTCTTTGAGCTCGGTGCACACCACTCCGTCGGCGTCGGGGACGAGATTCGTGTACGACTGGTCGATCTTCGTCGTCCCGAGGTAGTCGAAGCGAACCGGCGCGGCGACCCCCGCGAAGGCCGAATCGCCGGGAAGCGGAATGATCCGCGCGTCGGTCAACACCTTGGTTCTGGCGGGGACCGTGAGGGACAGATTCGATATGCCTCTCACGCCCGGCATTTTGATGTAGGGATGCCAGCCCATGGAGAGGGGCGCGGCGGAATCGGACGCGTTCTCGGCGCTTATCGACACCGAAAGGTGCTCCTCCCCGTCGATTCCGGCGTCAAGGGCGAAAACCACGGTGACGTCGATGTCCCACGGGTACCCGAAGTCGCCCGGCATGCGTCCGCGGAGCACAAGAGCCGATCCTCTCCCGACTCTGCCGAAGTCAATGCCCCCCGCTCTGCCGCCCAGGCCCGCGGACTCGGCGCGTTCAGCGAGCCTGTATCGCGTGCCGTCGAAGGAGTACGCTCCCTCGGCGACCCGCCCGCACCAGGGCAGCATGACGAGGCTCCTGTCCCCCGCTTGCGCCTCGAGCTCCTCGGCGGACTTGTATCCGTCTATGACCTCGGCCTCCGGCCGCGGCCGCCACGAAATGAGGGTCGCCCCGCGCTCGGCGACCAGCGCCTCGGCGCCGGTCGGGGAGGTCAGTTTCCAAGCGGGCAGCCCGTCGAATTCATGCTGGGTCACCGCGGGGACGTTCTTTGTCATGGCACTTCCTTAGGGACGATGGATCCTCAGGGGACGATGTTGACGAGGCCCGGTGCGCGAACGATCACCTTGCGAGGCTCGCCGTCGAGGAACTTCGCGATCCGCTCCGATGCGAGTGCGCGCCGGACCAAATCGTCCTCGGAGACGTCGGCGGGCACCTCCAGACGATCGCGGACCTTTCCCTTGACCTGAACGACGCATGTCACGTTCTCATCGACGAGAAGCGACTCGTCGCCCACCTCCGGGAACGGAGCGTCGACAAGCGAAGACTCATGTCCGAGCTTACCCCAGAGCTCCTCGGCTATGTGAGGCGCAACCGGCGAAACCATGAGAACGAGGCTCTCGGCCGCCTCACGGGGCACCTCGGCGAGCGACGTCAGATGGTTGTTCAGAACGATCATCTTCGCGATGGCGGTGTTGATCCGCATCCCGTCATAGTCGTTGCGGACGTCCGCGATCGTCCGGGCGAGCAGCTTGGCCGTCTCTCCCTCGACGGGAACGTCGGCCACGGTCACCTCGCCGGTTTGCTCGTCGACGACGTTGCGCCACAGCCGCTGTAGGAAACGCTGGGAGCCGACGACGGCCCTCGTCTCCCACGGGCGCGACATGTCCAGCGGGCCCATCGACATCTCGTACAGCCGGAAAGTGTCTGCACCGTAATCGTCGCAGATCTCGTCGGGCGTGACGATGTTCTTCAACGACTTGCCCATCTTCCCGTATTCGCGGGAGACGGGCTCGCCCTTCCACGCATAGAGCGTCTCGCCGTTCTCGTCGGTCCCCGCTTCCACCACTTCCTCGGCCGGAACGTACTGGCCGCGTGCGTCCGTGTAGGCGTAGGCCTGGACATAGCCCTGGTTGAAGAGCTTGTGGAAAGGCTCGGAGGAGCTGACGTAGCCGAGGTCGAAGAGCACCTTGTGCCAAAAGCGCGCGTAGAGGAGATGAAGGACCGCATGTTCGACGCCGCCGACGTACAGATCGGTGCCGCCCGTGACGTTTCCGGCGTCCGGACGCGGACCCATCCAGTAGGCCTCGTTTGTCGGATCGACGAACTCGGCTTCGTTGTGGGGGTCGATGTAGCGCAGTTCGTACCAGCACGATCCCGCCCATTGCGGCATCGTGTTCGTTTCGCGCCTGTACCGTTTGAGGCCGTCGCCCAAATCGAGTTCGACGTCCAGCCACTCCTCGGCGCGGCCGAGCGGCGGCTCCGGCGAGGAGTCGGCGTCCCCGGGGTCGAAGGTGCGCGGCGAGTAGTTGCTGATCTCCGGCAGCTCCACGGGCAGGCAGTCCTCGGGGAGGGCGTGCGGCCGTCCCTCCTCGTCCCAGACGATGGGGAACGGCTCGCCCCAATAGCGCTGGCGGGAGAAGAGCCAGTCGCGCAGGCGATGCGCGACTGCGGCCCGCCCCGCGCCCGTCGACTCGAGCCAAGCCGTCATGGCGGCCTTGGCCTCGTCCTTCGACAGGCCGTTGAGGCTGATCGAATCGTTGGCCGAATCGACGGCGACGCCCTCCCCCTCGAAGGCGGCTTCCTCGAGGTCGGGGCCGTAGGGGTCCTCGGCCGGCCCGATCGTCCTGACGACGTCGAGGCCGTAGGCGCGGGCGAACTCCCAATCGCGCGAATCGTGCGCCGGGACGGCCATGACTGCGCCCGTTCCGTACCCCGTCAGCACGTAGTCTGCAACGAAGATCGGAATCTGCTTGCCGTTGGCGGGGTTGACTCCGAACAGCCCGGTGAAGACGCCCGTCTTCGCACGCTCGTCGTCGGACCTTTCGATCTCGCTTTTGGCAGCGGCGGCGGCGCGATACTTCGCGACGGCCTCGGCCGGGGTCGCAGCCCCGCCGGTCCACAGGCCATTCGTCCCCTCGGGCCAGAATGTAGGAACGTTCAGGCGCGACTGGTCGGCCTCGCTTCCGGGAACGCCGTCGCCGAGGATCGGATGCTCGGGGGCCACCGCCATAAACGTGGCGCCGAAAAGCGTGTCGGGCCGGGTCGTGTAAACCTCGAGCCTGCGGCCGGCTCCGGGAACGTCGAACTCGACGCTCGCGCCTTCCGAACAGCCGATCCAGTGGCGTTGCATAAGCCGGACCTTCTCGGGCCAGTCGATGGTGTCGAGGTCGTCGGCCAGCCTGTCGGCGTAGGCGGTGATGCGCATCATCCACTGCCGCAGATTCCTCTTGAAAACGGGGAAGTTTCCGCGCTCGGAGCGCCCGTCGGCCGTGACTTCCTCATTGGCCAAAACCGTTCCCAAACCGGGGCACCAGTTGACCGGGGCCTCGCTGATGTAGGCCAGACGGCGCGAGTCGAGCACCTCGCCCTTCTCCCCTTCGCTGAGCTCGGACCACTCGCGCCCGTCGTCAAGCTTTTTCTTCCCCGCGTCGTACTCGTCGCGGAGCTGAGAAATCGGGCGTGCCGATCCCTTGCTCCGACCGTCTCGGCAGGGGGCGTCCGGGTCGTACCAAGAGTTGTATATCTGCAGGAAAATCCACTGCGTCCAACGCACGTAGTCGACGTCGGTGGTCGCAAAGGTCCGGCGCGAATCGTGGGAGAAACCGATGCGCTTGAGCTGGCGGCGCATGTTCGCAATGTTCTGCTCAGTGGTGACGCGCGGATGCTGGCCGGTCTGCACGGCGTATTGCTCCGCAGGCAGGCCGAAGGCGTCGAATCCCATTGTGTAGAGCACGTTCTTGCCGAGCATGCGCTGATACCTGGCGATCGTGTCCGTTGCGATGTAGCCGAGCGGGTGGCCCACGTGAAGGCCCTTGCCCGAGGGGTAGGAGAACATGTCGAGAATGTAGACCTTCTCAGCCGACGTCGCGCCCGCAAGGTCGCCGACCGGGTTCGGGGTGTAGAACGTCCCGAGCTCTTCCCAGCGTTCCTGCCACCGCGCTTCGATCGCGTTGGCCAGTTCGGCCGTGTACCGGTGCGGCGTCGTCCCGCCTGTTTCCTGTCCGCTCATCGTCCGCCTTTCATTATTTGGTATGCCAAGGTTAACTCACGCCCGCCGACGAGCCCCAAAGTGTCCACTGTGAGCTTCGCGCGCCGTGAAATCAGGCGTCGCCCGCGAATCGTCCCACGGCTGAGAAGTTCGAGCCGCAAAGAATCTTCAGGCCGCAAAGAATCTTCGAACCGCGCCTCGAGGAACCAACAGCGGGCGGTGGAAACTCCGACCGCGGACGTAGAATCGTGCCATGAGCGTGTTCACCAAGATTTTCGAAGGCAAAATTCCCGGGCGGTTCGTGTGGGCCGACGACGTCTGCGTCGCCATCGGCACCCACGAACCCATAACAGACGGCCACGTCCTCGTCATTCCGCGCATCGAAATCGCGCAATTCACCGACCTCGACGAAGCGACCTTCGCCCACATGAGCGTCGTCGCCCAGCGCATCGGAAAGGCCCAGATCGAGGCGTTCGGGGTTCCTCGCGCGATGACGGTCATCGCCGGCCTCGAGGTGCCTCATGTGCACATCCACGTCATTCCCGCCACAAGCGAGGAGGACATCCGTTTCGAGAACGCCAGGGCCGGATTGCCGGCGGAGCAGCTCGACTCGGCCATGATCCGCCTGCGGGAGGCTCTCAAGAAGTCGTGGAAGTCCTTCGTTCCGAGGGACCTGCGCTCGGTGAATCCTCTTTGGCTCGGGTGACGGCGCCCGGTTTGGAGGGCATCAAAACCCCTAGTTTGGGCCTCAGGCGCCCCTGGTTTAGACGTCAGAAAACGTACTGCCACTTGTCCCACAAGGCGACGACCGCCACCAGCGCGACGGCAAGGTAGACGGCCGCGACGAGCCACCACCTGCCTTTGACGAGAATCCGGCGGGCGCCGTCTCCGGCGGGCAGGTGGCCTGCACCGAAACTGCGGGCCAGGACGTGCACGATCAAGGGGATTGTGGCGGTCCACGTGACAATGCAGTACGGGCACAGGGCTCCCTCGACGAAGATCGACGTGTACTGGAACCAGAGAATCCATGCGGCGGCCGCCGCCATTCCCAAGCTCAGCAGACGCCACATCCAGGAGGGCAGGCGCGCGCCGCCGAGAAGCGCAAGGCCGAGGGCGACGACGCCGCTGAAGAACATGAGCCCGAACAGGGCGTTGGGCACGCCGAAGAAGAGGGTGTTGTAGTCCGAGTTGAGGAAGCCTGAGCAGCCGATGAGCGGATTGAGGTCGCACGAGAGCTTTCCCCCGGGGTTTTGCAGCATTGCCCGCTCGGCGGTCACGAGGCTGAAGGACGCCCACATCCCCGCGAGCCCGGTCACGAGCATGACAATCGAAAGCTCGAAGGACGCCCCTCCCGCAAGCTCTCGCTCCGAGGCCTTCCACTTCCTCGACTCCGCCTCGGCGATGTAGGCTTCGACCTCGTCGTCGCTCAGGCTGTCAATGTCGATGCCGGCCATGGACTCCTCCGTCACTTCCGTTGCTTTATGGCTCTGCGCCGTCGCTTCAAGGCTCCGCCCGTCGGCTTAAGGCCTAGCTGCCTCGCACCTCCGCCTCGCCCGGCATGTGCGCCGTCGCGTATTCTTCGACAAAACGGGCCGTGTCCCGCCAACCGCCCACCGGATGCGCGTCGATTCCCAGGCGCAGCACCGGATAGTCGTTCCCGCCTTCATCGAGGCGGTCGCCGACGAAAAGCATGTCGGAGACGGCGATTCCCGTCTGGGACGAAAGCTCGCCGATTCCGTAGGCTTTGTCGATTCCCTTGCGGGTGACGTCGACCGACGTCGAGCCTCCCGAACGCACTTCGAGCTCGGGAAGCAGCGCTGCGCAGGCGGCCCGCAACGCTTCCTTTTTCCCGCCGTCGGGGTCCCACGCCCTCTTCTCCTCGAGCGGCGCGTCCTGGCCGAGGGCGGAGAAGGTGATCTGAGACCCGCGGTCCTCAAGGATGGGGCCCCACGTGTCCTCGCGCCACAGGCCGAGCCTGCGCGCCTGGGATTCGAGGACGTCCATGACCCTGCGACGTTCCTGGGCCGTGAGGTCCCTGGCGTAGATTTCAACCCACTTCCCGTCAATGTGACGCATATAGCGGGTGCCGCAGGTGGGCATGAGATGCAGCCTGCCCAGCTGCTCGACGGAAGCGCCCAGGTTGTCGAGCAGCTGGGAGGAGAACTGGCCGAACTGGCCCCCCGAAATCACGCAAACGTCTGCCAGGTCGAGAAGCCGACGCAACGCGGCGGCCATCCGATCGGGCAAAGGCGACTTCGAGGGGGCGAGCGTGTCGTCCAGGTCGAAGGCTATGAGCCGATAGTCCTTGCGGAGCGTGGAATCCATTCGAAGGATCCTCTACTCCTTATCGTTGACTGCGTGCTCAAGGACAGCGCGGCTGAAGGCAGGAAGGAAAAGCCCGAAAGCAATATAGGCGACCGCTTTGGCCAAGTACGTAAAGATCTGCAGGGCGCCCCCTCCCGACGTGGCGACTGTGAAAAACTCAAAGAGGCCGTACAACGCGAATCCCGCCCCTGCGATCAGCGAGATCAGCTGGGCGATCTTCGCAAGGGCGACGCCGCCCTTGGTCTGGAAGTTCATCGAGAAGGCCGCGCCGAAGCCGCCGCCTTGCCTGGGCTGCGGGAAGGCTTGCTGGCTGTAGCCGTAAGCGTCGGCTCCGGGCTGCGCATAGCCCTGCGGATTTTGACCGTAGGCGTCCTGGCCGGGCTGCTGGCCGTAAGCGTCTTGTCCCGGGGCGGGAGCTGCTGAGTATGCCGACGGCGCCCATCCCTGCTGGCCGGGCTGCTGGTAGCCCCCTTGACCGGGCTGCTGCTGGTAGCCCCCCTGGCCGGGGTTGTTCGGAACAGTCATGTTCGCACCTTTCTTGACGATCCATAGCCGACGAGCCTCGTTCGGCCAAGGACAATTTTCGTCGACGTAAGTCAGCAACGCCACTTCTACCCGCAAGAAGGGGTGTGGATACCTCCCCACGGGCGATATAGTGGCCTAGATGCCAAGCAAAACGCCGCATTGAACGTACCGGTGGAGTCTATCACCTCGCCGCTGCGCGCTCCCATAACCCGATCCAGTTGGAAGGCACACATGGCCACACCACATATAGCCGCTGAGAAAGGCGACTTCGCGCCCGCCGTCCTCATGCCGGGCGACCCGAAGCGGGCGCAGCGCATGGCCGAAGCGCTGCTCAAAGACGCCCGAAAAGTCACGGACGTCCGTGGAATCGGCGGGTATACCGGCCTCTATCGGGGAAAGCCGCTTTCCGTCATGGCGTCGGGAATGGGCCAACCGTCGCTTGCGATATACGCCACTGAGCTCTTTTCCTTTTACGACGTCGAACGGATCGTCAGGGTCGGAACGATGGGCGGCCTCGCCGCCGACGCCGCGCCCGGCGACGTCGTGATCGCCCTCGGCGCGCACACCGACTCGTCGATTGTGGGCGGCGTCGTTCCCGGGATCCACTTCTCGGCCACCGCCTCGTGGAATTTGCTGCGAGCCGCGGTCGAGGCGGCAGGCGACGATCCCCGGGTCAAAGTGGGGACAGTCGTTTCGCGAGACCGCTTCTACGGCAATCCGATCGAACAGACGAAGCGCTTGGCCGAGATCGGCACGCTCGGCGTCGAGATGGAGGCGGCGGTCCTGTACGCGATCGCGGCAGAGCTGGGCAAGGAGGCCCTCGCCGTCCTCACGGTCTCCGATCTCCTCTTCGACCCTGCCCGCGACATGACGGCCGAGGAGAGGGAGAGCAAGTTTTCGAAGGCCTTGAGCATCGCCGCGGCTGCGGCAGTCGGCTGATGGCGCTGTCGGCTTCGCACGAGGACTACCTTCGCGCCATATGGAAGCTCGGAGAGTGGCAGGAGAAACCCGTCACCCCGGGGGACCTCACGCGGACCCTCGGCCTTTCCCCCTCCACGGTTTCCGAGGGGGTTCAGCGCCTCGTCTCCATGGGGCTCGTGCGCCACGCCCGCTACGGCAACATTTCGCTGACCGAAGCCGGAAGGGGCGAGGCCGCCCGCATGGTCCGAATCCACCGGCTCATCGAAACCGGGCTCATGACGATATTCGGCTACTCGTGGGACGAAGTCCACGACGAGGCGGAGCACCTCGAGCACGCCGTTTCCGCAACCTTCGTGGAAAGGTTGGACGCCGCGCTCGGCCATCCCCGGCACGATCCCCACGGAGATCCCATCCCCCGCCCCGACGGCTCGCTTCCCGAGGCGGAAAACGCCGTCTCCTTGGGGTCGCTCGGCCCGGGCGACGCCGGCGTCGTCCACCGCGTCGACGACACCGATTCGGCCGTGCTGAAGGAACTCGCCGACATCGGGCTGGTCCCCGGGGCCAGCGTGGGCGTCGCCGACATCAAACGCGGCCTCGGCCTCATGCGCGTGTCCACGCCTCAAACCTCGGCGGACATCTCCCTTTCGGTCGCCGACGCCGTTTCCGTCACGCGTTGACGCTGCGCCCCTCGGGCCAGCAGCGAGACGCCATGTGCTGGAGCATTTGTCACGCACCGACGCTGCGCATAGACGACCTTCATAGGCCCTGTCCATTGGCCTCCCTCGCAGGCCCCGCGGGACAAACCCGCGTGAGCCGGCGCGTCGCGATGCGCGAGGATCTGAATCGCCATTCGCGTGGACGAACCCGCGTGCCTGCGCGTCGGCTCAGGGCATGGTTCGCACCCTGAACCGCATACTCGCCCTCAACAGCATGTTTGCCCTGAGCCGCGCACTCACCCCGAGCCGCATACGACGTCGAAGTCGACGAAGGAGAAATCGACTGGGATCTGAGGCTCCCACACGTCCGTCAGCGCGTCGATGAGGTACTCGAGGGAATCGGCGTCTTCGCGACCGTCGGGGTCGCACCACTTTCTTGTCATACCGCAATCATCGCGGTGGGATCCGACACTTTTTCACCCCGCCTTCGAGCGAATTTGCCGCAGTCGCCAACTCCAAGGCTCGCCGCGCCGCGGCGCATTCTTGCACACGTCGGCGCCATGCGTATATCTTTCTAGCTAGTTCATCTAGAGCAATCGAGAGACGTGGCTCGACGACGTTGCAGCAACCCGGGAGGCCGGGTGCTTCCGCCACGATCGATGGAGGAATCATGATAACGCTGAGCGGTGTGACCAAAGTCTATCCGCGGCGCGGGCAAAAGCCGGTCGTCGCCTTGGACGACATCAACCTTGAGATCCCCGAGCGAGACATCCACGGCATCGTCGGCGAATCCGGAGCCGGAAAGTCGACGCTCATTCGCTGCCTGACGGCCTTGGAGCGGCCGACGAAGGGCGTCATCCGCGTCGGCGGGCTCGATCTCGCCTCGGTTTCCTCGGGCCAGCTGCGCGAGGCCCGCCGGACGATCGGCATGGTTTTCCAAGGCGCCAATCTCCTCGACGCCAGAACCGCGCGGGAGAACATCGCCATCCCCCTCCGTCTGGCGGGCATGCCGTCTTCGAAGAGGGCCAAGCGCGTCAGCGAGCTGCTCGACCTCGTCGGCCTTTCAGACCGCGGAACCTCCTACCCGTCCGAGCTGTCGGGCGGCCAGCGCCAGCGCGTAGGCATCGCCAGAGCGCTCGCAGACAACCCCTCCGTCCTCCTCTGCGACGAGCCGACGTCCGCCTTGGACACGGAGACGACCGAGCAGATCCTCGGCCTCCTCAAATCGGTTCGCGACAGGTACGGCGTGACCGTCGTCATCATCACCCACGAAATGTCCGTGGTGCGTCAGATCTGCGATTCCGTCACCCTTCTCGACTCCGGCCGGATTGCGGCGAGCGGACGGGTGGAGGACGTCGTCGCCGCCGTCGAATCGCCCCTGTCGCGGCAAATCGTTCCGCCCCCGCCGCTGGCGCCCGAGGACGCCCGCGGACGCACCGTCGTCGATGTGGCTTTCACGTCCCGGCCCGGTGAGCCTGCCGGCGCCCGCGTTCTCGACACAGCCCGCGAACTCGGCGCGGACATCGGCGCCGGGACCTTCGAGACGATCGGCTCCACGCAGGTGGCCCGTTTGGCCTTGACGGTGGACGCACGCGACGTCGCACGCGTCCGGACCGCGTTCGCCGACATAGACGTCGCAACGGAGGTGCGCGCATGAACGACGGCACCTGGTTCAACAACTCAGCGATCAAACAGGAGCTTCTCCAGTCGACGATCGACACTCTCTTAATGGTCGGAGTCTCCACCCTCCTTTCCGTGGTCTTCGGCGGCATTCTGGGAATCGTTCTGATCACCCTCAAGGAAAACACCGACGGCGCCAGCAAGTTCTTCGCCGCGATCCTGGGTTTCATCGTCAACGCGACCCGTTCGATCCCCATGGTCATCGTGATGTTCCTGCTCATCGTTCCGACCAGGGCTCTCATCGGCAATGCGTCGGGATGGCAGGGAACGGCGGTCCCGCTCACGGTGGGCGCGATCCCCTATTTCGCGCGCCTCGTCGAGTCGAATCTTTCGGGTGTCGAGCGCGGCAAGGTCGAGGCCGCGCAGATGATGGGCGCCTCCAGAACATGGATTCTTTGGGGCGTCCTCGTCCGCGAAGCGGTCCCCGCCCTCATCCAATCGGTCACCATCTTGGCCATCACCCTCGTCGGATACTCGGCGATGGCAGGGATCGTGGGCGGCGGCGGCCTTGGAGCGCTGGCGCAGAACTACGGCTATTACCAGCACCAGTGGGATGCAATGACCATAATCATCGTCGTCATCGTCCTCATCGTCCAGGTCATCCAGTGGGTCGGCGACATGCTCAGCCGGCTGGCCGATCACCGCTGAGGGGAAGCCAGCCGGGGAACGAACCCTCGCACCGCACGCCGGGCTTGCGCCCATTCCGACCTCGGGCGCACCCATTTCGTTCTCGGGCCAAGAAGCCCGCCCAGACCTAAGGAAAACCATGTCTCGTTTCAAGCCTTTCATCGCTCTCGCCGCCGTTTCCGCGCTTGCGCTCTCCGCCTGCGGCGCCGACGACAAAGCGTCGTTCAAGGCTCCGGAGAAGAACTCCGACGGAACCGTCACGATAACGGTGGGGGCGTCGCCCGTTCCCCACGCCCAGATTCTCAACTACGTTCAGGACAATCTGGCCAAGAAAGCCGGCCTCAAGGTTGAGATCAAGCAGTACCAGGACTACATCCAGCCCAACTCTGCCCTTGACGAAGGCGAGATCGACGCGAACTTCTTCCAGCACGTCCCCTACTTGGAGGACGCCTCGAAGAAGAACGGCTACTCGTTCGAACACGGCAAAGGCGTCCACATCGAGCCTTTGGGCGTCTACTCGAAGAAGATCAAGGATCTCAAAGACCTTCCCGACAATGCGACCGTCGCCATCAACGACGATCCCTCCAATCAGGCTCGCGCGCTCGAGCTGCTCGTGAAGAACAAGATCATCACGCTCAAGAAGAAGGATTCGCCGACCATCTACGACGTCGAATCGAATCCGAAGAAAATTCAGCTCAAGCCGTACGCGGCGCCCTCGATTCCGGCGGCGCTGCCCGACGTCGACATCGCCGTCATCAACGGCAACTACGCGCTGAAGAACAAACTCACGCCTTCGAAGGACGCGCTGTACCTTGAACCGGGCAAAGACAACCCCTATGCGAACGTGCTCGTCTGGAATTCGAAGGCCGACAAAAAGACGGTCGAAGCGGTCAAGAAGCTCGACAAACTGCTTCATTCGAAGGAAGTCTCCGACTACATCAAAAAGACGTGGCCGGACGGCGCGGTGATCCCCTCCTTCTGAGCCCTCCTTATCACGACGGCTCGGGGGCGCGCACGCCTTCGCCGCCGCGCTCAGTCGGCCACGACGATCTTCGCCGTCGCGCCTCTCTCAGCGTACGTCATCGCGTGGTTGAGGGCGGTGTACGTCCCCGCCTCGGGTGCGACGAACTCGACGAACCCGCCCTGGGCGACGGACACGTCCAAACCTTGCGAGCCGGCGGAGCCGACGCTCTCTTTGCCCGGGGCGAAAGGATCGCACGAGGCCCGCGTGAGCCCCGAGCCGTCGCATCCTCTGCGGATGGAATACCTGCCCTCGTACCACACCGTGTCAAATTGGGTTCCGACGACGTGGAAGGGGAGATCCAGATTGGGGCCGGCCGAGACCGCCCAGATGCGAACCCTCTCCCCTTTGCGCACCTTGATTGGGCGGTGAACGTACTGAAAGGGGTATCCATTGAAGGTGACGGCGCTGGGCGTCACCCGCGCGATGGCGTCGGCGTTTGCGGCGTCGGCCTTGCTCTGAGCCCAGTACTGCTCGCTCTGGACGAAAACGAACTCGCGATCGACGGGATCGACGTCCTCGGGATCGATGACGACGGCCCCGTGCATCCCGCTGGCTATGTGCACGGACAGCGGGGCCGTGCTGCAGTGATAGAGCCAGATGCCCGCGCGTTTCGCGGTGAACGTGTAAACGAGCCTCTCCCCCGGGGCGATCGTCTTCATACGCGAATCGGGCGAAACGTCGCCGGCGTGGAAATCGAGCGAATGCCCCATCGTGCCCTTGTTGACGAGCGTGACATTGAAGGTGTCGCCCACTTTGCCGCGCAGAATCGGCCCCGGCGAGGCTCCGTTGAACGTCCAGACCTTCTGCCTGCGGCCCGGAGCGACCTCTTTCTCCACCTCTTTGGCCTCAAAAGTGACGTTGTGCACCCTTTCGCTTCCAGCCGGGCGAAGAACCGGGTCGCTCGGGCTGAAGCCCTTTCCCGGCTTCGCGGAAAGCTCGGCGGCGCTCGGCAGGATCGCCTCCCCCGTCCCCGCGTGGTTCGAGCCGTGGCTCGAGCCTCCGTGACCCGAATGGGAACCGTCGGAGCCCGCAGGCGTCGGACCGGCCTTCCCGCGGCCTGAAGCGTGGGCCCCCGAAGCGCCGACGGCCTTGACCTTGAGGACCATTCCCGCCTGTCGGTGGCCGACGATCGTGCACCAGCCCTCCGTGTCCGCCTTGACGACGCCGACGTCGACCGTTCCGCTTTCCCCCGCCTCAACGGCGCCGGTTCCGGCGCCATTGGCGAAAACGAGGTCATGGCGCTGATCGCCGGTGTTCTTCAAGGTCACGACGAGCCTGTTGCCAGCCGGAACGTCAATGCTCGAAGGCGAGTACGCGAGCCCTCGGACGGAGACCTCGACCTTGGTCACCGGGGCGTCGGCTTCGACTGCGGGGTCGGTCGCGGATCCCGTTCCCACGCCGGCGGCGACGGCGATGACAAGCGCAATCGACGTCACGCTCGCGCCAAGCGCCATTCGCGTCTTCGGAAGCTTCCTGGGCCCGCCCCCCGGCGGCGGAGGCGTTTCTTCGACGTCGAGGGACCGTTGGCGCAGGCTGTGGAATGCGACGAGGGCGACGCTCGCAGCGGCGCTGACGCAGGCAATCGCCAACGCAGCGGTTTTCGTGCGAGCCGATGGGGTTGCGAGTGCGACGGCCACCCCGCCGTTGACGAGGAACCATCGGGCCGCCGCGGAGGGTTCGACGCGTTCGAGCGTGCGCCTGAGTCTGGCGGGCCCGCCCCCGAGCACCACGGGAAGGAGAAAAGTGAGCGAGCCGACGACCGTTTGGACGGCCCCCGCCCCGATGAGGAGAGCGAATTGAATGCCCGTTCCCGTCCGCGCACGGGCGGCGTCGTGCGAAGCGAGCAGCTGAACGGCCCACGCCAGCGCGGCGACCATGATCCACGTGATTCCTGCGCCGACGAACCAGCCGTCGCCTACGGCGGGCATCGACCCTTTCCAGGATTTGGCGACGGGGACGAGCACGCCGAGAACGGCCGCGACAACCCACGCGATAACTGCCAGACCGGCGATTCTCGGCATGTCGAGGAGAGAGAAGACGACGCCCGCGGCAACCGCGCCGGCCAGGCACGGCAGCGTTCGAGAGGACAGTGCGACGGCGTTGGGCGTCATTCGCGTCCGCGCAATCGTCGGCCCGAACGTCACGAGCGTGCCGAGTATCGTCAAACCGACGAACCCCAGGGTCTGACACAGCGAATGGGCCAGCGCGAGCGCGTCGTGCCGGGAATAGACGGCGCTCCACCAGCTCATAGCGATATCGCGCGAAGCGACGTCGACCGCCATGAACACGCCGATGAGGGCGCCGAGCACCAGGAACGTCGCCGCCGTTGCGTGAAACCGCAGAGTGACGGCGGCCCTGCCGAGGAAGGATCCCGACATGGCTTTGCGCAAGGCGGCGATGTGCCAAGAGATCGTCGCGACGACTGCGGCCCCGCCTGCGATTCCCAGAAGCGCGGCGAACCCGCCGGTGATCGCCAACGCCCCGCCGAGCTGAATCACGCCCGCCGCCAGCAGCGCGAGCCTTGCCGCCTGCGCTTTCTGAGACTGCTGGCTCCGAGTGAGGGCGTCGGCGAAATGCCACGTCCACACGAGAATCGCGGAACCGATGAGACCGAGCCCGGCCACGTGAATCGCATACCACGTCGGATTCGGCAGAACGGCGTTGAGGCACAGGGTCAAAAGCAACACTGCGGCCCATCCGAGCTGGATGCCCAGAGTTATCCGGTGCCACGCGGCGCGGGGTCGAGACGTCGTCTTCATGGCTCCATGGTAATGAAATGCTTGGGACTTTCCGCCGTGCATCCTCCCTCGGGCGCGTGCCTTTACTCAGGCGGGAGAACTTCTCGGGTCGAGCTTCTTCGCGCCGACCCGAGCTTCCTAGCGGCGTGCCGCCGCCTGAGGAGAGGTGTGTTTTGGGGAATGAGGGGCGTGTTTTCGCGCAGCGGACGGAGCAAGCGGCTCCTCTGCCTATTTTGTGATCGGCGAACACCCACTAGGATGGTGAAAACCGAATCGGAAGGCCGCTATGCCCGCTTTGCATTACTGCGTTCACAAGACGCCAATCGGCGAACTGCTCGTCGCCGAATCCGACGGCGCGTTGGTTCGAGTGGCTTTTGCCCGGGAGGACTTCGACGTCGTCCTCGGCGGCCTCTCCAACGCCGGCGCGATCGAAGCGGGAGTGGCAAGCGTCATTCTCCACGTTGCCACGCATCAGCTGGACGAATACTTCCGAGGCGAACGCGCGTCTTTCGACGTGCCGCTGGGAGCCGACCCCGGGACTCCGCTCAAAAGGGCCGTGCGCGAAACGCTTCTCTCATCCGAGCCTGGCGAGGTCATGACGTACAAGGAACTGGCGGAGGCGAGCGGCTTCCCCTCGGCGATACGGGCCGCGGCCAGCGCCTGCGCCTCCAATCCCCTGCCTATCGTGGTTCCGTGCCACAGGGTCGTTCGGTCGGACGGCTCGCCGGGCCAGTACTTGGGCGGGGCGGACGTCAAGCGCTTCCTCCTTGACCTCGAAGCCCAAGAGCCAGCGTGAATTCAAGCCCCCGCGTGAAGGCTCAAGCTGGAACATTGACGCCCTGACGATCGATCTGCGCAGCCCGCGCGAATTCAGGCCCCGTGACAGCTCACGCCCCTGATTGAAAGCTGCGGGACGCGGCTCCGATTGGACGGAAGCAGGCTCGGATTGCGGCTGACTGCGGCTAGTCGTCGGATGGCATTTTCCTCGGCGGCGTCGGCATTTTCGCGGGAAGGGCGTTCGCAGTCCTTTCGTCCGTCCAGTACGCCGGGTCGAAATCCGGCGCCCTATGGGTGACGGCTCCGTTGCGCACATTGTCCCCGTCGGAGTTGGCTCTTGCGCCGTCGACCTTTCTCAAGGCGTCTTCCGCGCCGTCGGCCCCTTCGAAGCCATAGGGCTCCCCAAGGTGTTCCGGGTCTTCGGTTTGAGGGAATCCCGTCTCGCCGAAACGATCGTCGATGCGCCTTTCGACTCGGGAGATCACCGCGTATGCCGCGCCGATCAGCAGAAACGAGGCGGCAATCGTTCTCTTTTTCATCCTTCGATCCAATCGTCGGGGAAAGTGGTGAACAGGGCCGTCCAGGTTCAGCCCTCTGCGGCTCACCCTACGTGGTATGCGCCGGCGCGTCCATCGTCCGGCATAGGCATGCTCCTTTCACAGGCACGCTTCTTTTCGGGCGGCGAACAAGGCCGACGGCGCATGGCGGCCGTCGATCAGTCGAGCTCGACCGGCCCGATGATGCGAACCTCTTCAGTGTCGAGCCGCTCTTGGACCGCGTGGAGCACGTTCATGTCGATCTTGCCTTCGTTGCGCAGCCGCGTGCGAACCTCCCGCTGCGAGGCGTTCCGCGTTTCCCAGAAAAGCATGACCGGCAGGAAGATCTCCAGGATCACGTGCGGCGGCAGGCCGAGCTCTCGAACGTCGCTGAGCCGATGCGCCGGCACGAGCGCCGGCGCCAAGCCCAGGAATATAAGCAAAACGGCGTCGCCTGGTCTCGATGTGCCGCCGTCGGCAAGCGCGTTGAATCGACATGCCGACGCGACGCCGGTCTATATTGTCCTCCCTATTTGTGCCTTTCGATGAATTCAACGACTGCCGCATCGATTTCTCTGCTGTGCCCGGTCATGAGATGGCCTCCCGTTTCGAAGACCTTCGTCTCGAGATTCGGGTAGCGGTGGAGCGATCCTTCCACTTGGCCTGGTGCCGTCAAGCCACAACTCCCACCAGCACAAGCCAGATTGAGGAGGATCGTTTTCGGATGTCCAGAGGTCTTCAAGGACAGCTTTCCGAATGCGAGAAATGTTTGCGACAAGTGCCCGGTTCCTCGGATACCCCGCTTTCGTATTCTTCTCGTCATTCAAGTAGTCCTCAAAGAGTCTCAAGAATTCCTGTCGGTAGGAGTCTGATACCCAAACAGTCGCTGTCTCCAGTGTCCCTTCGTGAGTTTCCCGGACGGAGAGCAGAAGCCATTTTGGTTTACGGATATCCTCCTTTCGCCCCTTTCGTTTACGCGTATACGAGTTAAGAGAGTCAACCCTGAGCGGATACGTGGCTCCTTCGCCCTCGAGGACAATAATCGTGCCTGTTGCCCGCAATTCTTCGGCATTTGCCATAGCACTGTCGCGTTCTTGTTTGAGACTCCTAAAGGCATACTCGGCAGAGCACTTGAGACTATTTCCGTGCGCATAGCGGTCCTTTACCTCACGAACGTTATCGCCACCTGCTCTACCCTTGAAGTCCGCCGTTAGTGCATATCCGTCGATGTAGAGATGGTCGAGACGGCGTGAAACCTCAGCCAAGGCTCGCCACCCTTCGCGCGATCAAGGCAGCGACGAGGTCTTCTCGACGGACTCGCCTTTCACCCCTCATGAGAACTACCTTGGCTGCCGTCTCGGCCGCCTTGACCAGCTCCGCGTGGCTCAATCCCGCCGTGTATTCTCCCAGCTTGGCCATGCTGATCCCGGCAGCAAGAGTTCCAAGGCGTGCCTTCATCACAGCGGCTGCCTGACGTGCGTCGGGAAGCGCGTAGTCGAGAACCATGTCGAAGCGACGGAACAGCGCCTTGTCCAAGATCGTGCGGTGGTTTGTCGCAACGAGCACCAGTGACTCGGTGCTCGCCTTTTCTAGAAACACAAGAAAAGAGTTCAGAATTCGGCGAGCCTCGCCGACGTCGTTTCCGCTGCGATCGCCTCCGAGCGCATCGAACTCGTCGAAGAGGTACACCCCGCGCCGTTGCGCGACGGAATCAAAGACAAGGCGAAGCTTGCTGGAGGTCTCTCCCATAAACTTGCTCAGCAGGGTATCCAGCCTGACGGTAAACATCGGAACTTCAAGTTCGGTCGCAAACACCGCCGCCGTCATTGTCTTGCCAGTTCCCGGAGGTCCTTCCAGAAGAAGCCGATGCGCGGGAGCAAACCCGTGGTCCAAAAGGTTCTTGCGTTGCCGCTGCTCCGCAAGAACCTGTTTTATCTGCGATGTGAGCTCGGCCGACGCAACCAAGTGACGGAGACGTACATCCGGATGCGTGGCCTCCACGAGTTCGGCCAGTTCGCCGCGGGGTTGGGCCAGCATCGTGACCGTGCCGAGAGGTTCCCGCTCGCGAGATACGTCAACTGCCTTCTTGATGTCGTTTGCGAGAATATGATGCCCGGCCTTGGCTTCGCGGGCGGCAACCTGGAGCGCGACAGAGTAGAAGCCCTCATCGTCGCCAGCTGCATGGCTGCGCACCATCGCGGCGACGTGTCGTGCTGTGCCAACCATGATTCACCTCATCTCGCGTAACCGCAGGTCACTAGTTGCTTTCGTTTTAACGGCCAAAGCCTGACGCCCAGAATCGCACGTTCGCGCGGCCTGCCAAGGTCGACGAGAACCGATCAAGATGGACTCCGATGGGCAACATTCTGTCCTGACCAACGAAAAACGCAGAGAGTTAAACGGAATAAATGCCGTTGTCCGCTTTCAAAAACGGCGGCACACCTGCAGAGATTTAAGGCGGCGGAACTGCACTAGTTTTATATGAGAGAAACTAGTGGAGCTAAGGGGATTCGAACCCCTGACCTCTTCCATGCCATGGAAGCGCGCTACCAACTGCGCCATAGCCCCAAGCGGACTCCTCAATATTACGGACTCCCCCGATGCTTGGCAAATCACGGTTAGGAGACGCCGCTCACGAACGGGCCGCACTCGCTCACGAACGGACCTCGCCCGCATGCAGACAGGCCTCATCGCTCACGGACAGGCCTCACTGCGTGGGCGTGCGAACCTCGTCGGATTTGCCCACGCCCACGTTGTAAGCGGCGATGCGCCAGGCCGGCGGGCCCGCCCGCAAGGGCTCCAGGATCGCCCAGTTGCAATTGGACATCACTTTCAAGCCCATCCATTCGCCGGGCGCCTCGCCCAAAAGCGAGATCGTTGCGAGTTTGATGGCTGCGCCGTGGGAAGCCACCACGAGGGTCCCGTCCGTCTTGGCCGCCCAGTCTTCGATCGCCCGGCTCGCCCGACGGCCGACGTCGGCCTGCCGTTCGGCGCCCACTCCCTCAGGTTCCTTGGCCTGCCGCCAGGCGCGGTACTGCTCGGGGTACCTCTCTTCGATCTCCTCCCCCGTCAGCCCCTCGAAAAGTCCGAAGGAACGTTCCTTGAGACGGTCGTCCGCCTCGACGTCGACGCCGACGACGGCCGAAAGCGCTTCGGCGGTCTGCCGCGCCCGGGCGAGCGGCGAGGAGACGATAAGCGAGGGTTCAAGCGGCGCGAGGGCCGCCGCCGCCTCGCGCGCCTGCCGCAAGCCCGCGTCGTTGAGGGGAAAGTCCCTGGCTCCTTGGATCCTCCCCGTGAGATTCATGTCGGTCTGGCCGTGGCGCCACAGGACCACCCGCGAAGCGCTCATGCCCGGGGCGCTTCGACCGAAAGGCCGATGCTCGGACAGTCGGCCCAGAGGCGCTCCAGCGCGTAGAACTCGCGATCTTCATCTTGTTGGACGTGAACCACGAGGTCGCCGTAGTCGACGAGCACCCAGTGGCCCTCGTCGAACCCTTCGCGTCGCTTTCGACGGACTCCGGCTTTGAGCAACGCTTCGTCGATCGCATCGACGAGAGACCTCACCTGCCGGTCGCTCGATCCGGAGACGACGAGGAACACTTCCGTGAGCACAAGCCGCTCGGAGACGTCAATCGCTGCAATGGTCGTCGGTTTGAGCTCGGCCGCGGCCCGGGCGGCTGTTCTCGCCCACTCCAATGACTCTTCGGACGCCGCCACATCACACCCCGAAACAGGGCGGGGCAACTGTCGCCGCGGCCTCTAGCGCGGGCTGCGCGTCACCGCCGGAGGCGACGAAGTTGCGGACGATGAGGCCGACGGCGAGGCCGACCAGCAGGCCAATGAGAATCGCCACGATCGTCATGAGCCATCCGCGGGGCTTCTCATCCTCCTCGGCGATGTCTCCCAGCTGCTCCTCGTACTCGCTCTCGGCCGCCGCCGGACCGGCTTCGGGATCGATGGACCTCACCTCGCCGGCGGGGCTGGGGACGGGCGCGAAATCGGAATACTTCTCCTCGCCGCCAGGCTCGCTTTCGCGCCGCAGCCTCTCCAGCAAAGGCGCCTTGAGCGAGGCCCGCGGATCGTACTGCTCCTCGGCCGCGGGGCGGGGCGGGGCGGACTCACCCTCGTTCGCCTCCGGGAAACGGCTGGTCTGGCGGTCCTTGGTGTCGGGGCCTTCGGTTGCGCCGACCCCGCCGCCGTCGAAACGGGAAAAGACGGAACTGCGCCCGGCGGCGTCGAACGCCTCCGACCCGTCCTCACGAGAGGCCGTCGGATTGGCGAAAGCTTGAGTCGTCGCATTCGCCGTCGGAGCGCTGGGCGCCGGCTGGGCCGCGCTCGGGATCGACTGAGTCGGACTACTCGGCGGCGTCGGCTGAATCGTTCCCGTCGTCGATTGGTGCGAGCTCGGCTGGTTCCGGAACGGCGTGCCTGCCTGGGAGCGGCTGTCCGCCGACCTGTCCAGCCCCTTAGGCGCTTCCTGCGGCGCTTCGGGGGCGACGCTGGCAAAAGACCCGGTCCTCTCGGGCAAAGCGGCCGAATCCGCGCCCGGCTTCTGAGCCCCTGGGACGGGCAAGCCGCCGGGCCCGCCTGACGCGCCTTTGCCGCTCTTGTCGTCGGGCCCTGCCGGCCAGCGGCCCTCGACGAGCCCGACCTCCGCCGCGGCCACCGTCGCGACGGGGGTGATGTTGCCCGTCGTGGAAAATCCCTCCGCGGGGGCCGCATGCCCGCCGTGATGCGTCGAAGTCCTGCTTGAATCCACATGCGACGCCCTCGACGCCGGCTCGTGTGCGCTGCCGGCCCTCTCGGGAATCGCCGACGGGAAACGTCCGTGCGCGCCGACGCCCTCCGTCGAACCGCCCGTGGAAGCGGTCTTTCCATGTCCGTCGGAAGCCGAGCTTCCGGAATCTTCTCGCGTCAGCCCCGCCTCGCGTTCACGCATCTCCTTGCGCGTCAGGCGCTTGAGACGTATCTCCGCGGTGGGGGTGAGATCGTCAAGTGGGGACGCGCCGTCTAGGATCGGCGCAAGAAGGCCCTTTGCCCTCATTTCGCGCCGTGACATCCTCGGCTGTTCGTCACTCATACATATTCCTTCCCGCTGCCCTGGGCGGCGTTTATCCCGACGCCAACGCCTCAGAGACGTCGTTCAAGGGTTTCAGTTTATCCGACTGACGCGGATATTCCGACTTTACATCGGCGTTTCGCCCAAACCTTTGCCAGGTTTCCCACACGTCAGCCTGCCTTGTAGAGCCGATACTTGGCAATGTACTGAACCACGCCGTCGGGGACGAGATACCACGGCTGAACGCCAGAAGCCACGCGCGCGCGGCAATCCGTGGAAGAAATCGCCATGGCCGGCACCTCCATCAGCGTAATCCCCTCGGGAGGAAGACCCGCCGTGTCCAACTGGTGTCCGGCCCGCGTCACGCCTACGAAATGAGCCATAGACCACAGCTCGTCCGAGTCTTTCCATTCAAGGATCTGCGGGAGCACGTCGGCGCCCGTGATAAAGAAAAAATCCGCGTCGGGGTAAGCCTTTCGCAGATCGCGAAGGGTGTCGATCGTGTACGTCGTCCCGCCGCGCTCGATGTCGACGCGGGAAACCGAAAACCGCGGATTCGAAGCCGTCGCGATGACCGCCATCAAATAACGGTGCTCCGCCAACGTCACCTTTCGGTCGCGTTTGTACGGCTGCCTGCCGGTGGGCACGAAAACGACCTCGTCCAGGTTGAAGACGCTCAGCACCTCCGAAGCCGCAACCAGATGCCCGTGGTGAATGGGGTCGAACGTCCCGCCCATTATCCCGATGCGCCTTTTCTTTCCGGGGACGACGTCGATGGGGACCTGAACGTCGGTCTTAGGCACGGCCGCCTTCTTTCGCCTTCGACGCGAAAACCGCCTCCACGGCCCTTCGCGTCGCGCCTCCGTTTGCATATGCCATGTACGAAAGCCTACGCCGCTCCGCTTCTTTTCTCTCTCCGTCGATTCCGCTGCTAGCGCATAGCTGCAAGGCGCCCGCGCACCGGGGAATAGGGTGGACGGAGGCAACGTTGACTCCTCCGTACAGGACCTAAACGAAAGGCAACAGGCAATGGCAACTCAAGCCGTCACGATCGACAACTTCAACGACACGATCAAGGAGGGAATCGTCCTTCTCGACTTCTGGGCATCGTGGTGCGGCCCGTGCCGTCAGTTCGCACCCGTTTTCGAGGCGGCTTCGGAGGCCCATCCCGACGTCGTATTCGGCAAAGTCGACACCGAGGACCAGCAGGCGCTCGCCGGCGAATTCGGAATCACCTCGATTCCCACGGTCATGGCCTTCCGCGACGGCGTCCGCGTTTTCTCTCAGGCGGGAGCCCTTCCCAAGGCTTCCCTCGAGGACCTCATCAAGCAGGTCGAGGAGCTCGACATGGACGAGGTGCGCGCCAAGATCAACGAAATGAAGGGCTGAGCGGCCTTTGCGCATCCTTGGGGGCGGTCGGCGATGTGCCGGCCGCCCCTCGTTCAAGCCGATCACGCCAAACCGGCTCACACCGCAGAACCGGTTCACGGCCCCTCGAGACGGCGTCGCTTAGCTTCGAAGCGGCCCGCGTGTCACGCGGCCTCAATCTGGGCGCGCGCGGTTAGAAGCGGGACGACGCCGCGTATGAGCGAGGCGAGATCCGTGGGAAGCGAGGCTGGAAGAAAGATGAGGCCGTCGGCCGCCCCCGTGCCGATCCAGCGCTCGAACGCGTCGGCGACGTCGGACACCGTGCCCACAACGGAAGCCTTCCCCTCGAAGAGGGGGGCTCCGACCATGTCTGCGACGAGGAGCGCGCGCTCGTTGGCCGCCCTCATCGACCCGGATATCACGATTCCCAGTTCCCCGAGGACCCTCACGCTCCGCCCGTTGGACGCCGCGAGCTCCCGAAGTTCCGAGCGAATGCCGCGCGCCCGCTCGAGGTTGTCGGTGCGAACGCGCACCCCGTCTGCGAAGGCGGCCAGCGCTCCGAGGGAGATCGCGTCGGCGACCTCGGCGTCGAGTTGCACGTTCACGGGCATTCCGTTTGCGGCTATCTCCTCGGCCAGCTGCGCAATGCCGTCGAGATCGCTTTCCTCCGTCACTTCGACCGTCGGCGCTGCGTGTTCGCCGTGCTGGGCGAGAATCCCTATCCCCTCTCGCGACACCGCGGCTTCCGCCGGGATCTGGACGCTGACGTTCCCCGCATGCTGACTGAGCAGGCGAGCGGCCACCCGGGCGGCGTCGAGCTGATTCGCGTTGTCGGACCGGGTGCGAAAGGTGGCGTCGAAGCAAACGAAGTCAATCCCGCCGCGCGTCGCGGCCTGGGCGCACGAGGCTATTCTCGGATAGCTCGCGTACTCGACGGGCATCTCGTTTCCGAGCGCGGCTGCGAACGTCTCCGTTGCGACGGCGCCAAGAAGCGAGAGATCGACGCCCATGACGGCCTCGGCGACGCTCTCCGCGGAGGCGTCGTCCAGTTCCGACTCTTTCGTTGCAAGGCTAATTGTCATGACAATTTCCTTTTGCGCTCTCGATCCTTCGAGGTCCGGCCGACACCGGGGATCAAGCGACGCCGCAAGAACGCGAAGGCGCCCGATCGCCAACGCTCGAAACCATGCCCGCATCCGGGCAAAGGTTCAAACGTTTAACCTACGAGCAAGTAAAACAGCCTTGTGTCCACATGGCAAGACCTTGGGCCGCAATGTGGAAGTTCTCACGCATTATAACAATGTAGCATTGCAAAAACTGCGGTTTATCGCTCAGGATCGGTCCATAATCCCGACTCGCGCTCCGCCTGCAATTCTTCCCGCGCCTGCGCCTTCGCGTCCATGCGGTCGTGGTAGGCGGCCTTGCGCTCTTTTCGCGAAGCCCGGGTGCGCTCCTCGAAGCGAAGGTCCGTCCCCCGCGGGCCCAAAAGCTCCGCTCCGGTCTGCATCGACGGCTCCCAGTCGAAAATGTATCCGGAATCCTCGGGGCCGACCACAACTGTCGCACCGGCCTGCGCCCCGGCTTTCACGAGGGCGTCTTCGATGCCGAGCGCGTTGAGGCGGTCCGCGAGATAGCCGACTGCCTCGTCGTTGTCGAAATCCGTCTGGCGGACCCATCTTTCGGGCTTGTCGCCGCGCACAACAAAGAAGTCCTCGCCGTTCTTCGTCCTCCGCGAGAGGGTGAAGGAGCTTCCGCGCCCCTTGGCGCGAACCTCGACCCGCGGCCTCGACTCGACGGGGACAAACTTGCGGGCCTGCGCCACCGCCGCAGCCAGAGCGAAGGAGAGCTCACGCAAACCCGTGTGCGCCACGGCGGAGACGATGAAGACCGGATAGCCGGAGAGCTCGGGGAGCACGAATTCCGCCAGCTCTTTCGCCTCGGGGACGTCGGCCTTGTTGAGAACGACGATGCGGGGCCTGTCTGCGAGCGGAACTCGCCCCTCTTCCTGAGGCAGACGTCGGGCGTATGCGGCCAGCTCCGACTCGATGGTCGCCAGGTCGGAGAGCGGATCGCGCCCCGGCTCGAACGTGGCGCAGTCGAGGACGTGGACGATCACCGAACAGCGCTCAATGTGCCTGAGGAATTCGAGCCCCAGGCCCTTTCCGTCGGATGCGCCCGGAATGAGCCCCGGAACGTCGGCTATCGTGTAGCGTTCGTCTCCGGCCTGCACGACGCCGAGGTTGGGGACGAGCGTGGTGAACGGATAGTCGGCGATCTTCGGGCGCGCGGCCGACATCGCGGCGATGAGCGAGGACTTTCCCGCGCTCGGGAAGCCGACAAGCGCGACGTCGGCGACGGATTTGAGCTCTAGGACGACCTCGCCTTCCTCACCCTCGTCTCCGAGAAGGGCAAATCCCGGCGCCTTGCGCTTGGGCGAGGCGAGTGCCGCGTTCCCCAGGCCCCCTTGGCCGCCGCGGGCCGCGACGAATCGCTGCCCCGGCTCGACGAGGTCGGCCAGGACTTCGCCGTCGGCCCCCTTCACGACCGTCCCGACGGGAACTTTGAGCACCCGGTCTTCGCCGTTGCGGCCAGATCGCATGTCGCCGGCGCCCGGCGTCCCAGAGGGGGCTTTCTGATGGGGGGCGTGGTGGTATGTGAGGAGGGTTGTCTCCTGGGGGTCGGCTTCGACGACGACGTCGCCTCCCCGCCCTCCGTTCGCGCCGTCGGGCCCGCCCAGAGGCTTGAATTTCTCTCGACGCACCGATACGCATCCGTTTCCGCCGTCGCCCGCCTTGACGTGCAGCGTCACGTGATCGACGAAGCTGGCCATCTCCCCTCCTATGCAAAAGAGCCTACGTGAAAAAGGGGCGGAAGGACGTGCCTTCCACCCCTATTCGCTCGATTGTTTTCAGGCCTCCGCAGCGACGATGTCGATGACCTTGCGGTCGCGACGGGTGCCGAACTTGACGTGACCGGCGGCGAGTGCGAAAAGCGTGTCGTCCCTGCCGCGCCCCACGTTGACTCCCGGATGGAAGTGAGTGCCGCGCTGGCGGACGATGATTTCGCCCGCGTTCACGAGCTGGCCGCCGAAACGCTTGACGCCGAGGCGCTGGGCGTTGGAATCGCGGCCGTTGCGGGAGGAGCTGGCGCCCTTCTTATGTGCCATCTCGAAAACCTGCCTTCTAAATAACGTTGGGTGAAAAGGTCACTTGATTCCGACGACCTTCAAGCGGGTCAGCTTCTGGCGATGACCCTGACGCTTGCGGTAGCCCGTCTTGTTCTTGTATTTGACGATCGAGATCTTCGGCCCTTTTTCCTCGCGCACGATCTCGGCGGTCACCTTCGCGGAGATGCCGTCGGCAGCCGATGTGATCTTCTCACCGTCAACGAGCAGGACGGGCTCGAGCTCGACGGTGTCGCCGACCTCTCCGTCCAGCCTGTTCACGACGACGACGGACCCGACGGACACCTTCTCCTGGCGGCCGCCGGCCTTAACGATCGCGTACACCACGTTACTGCTCATCTCTGTTGATTAGGACTGCGCTCGCTCCTGCGGCGCAACTGACAATGGGGCGCAAGCGCGCCGACGCTCAAGTTTACTGGTGCAACCGATCGCCGGGCAAGTCGGACGGCGCCCCATGTCGCTATGCAATGCGCCACGCACAGCGACGCAGGGGCGGGGCGCACGGCCCGTTTGGGAACGGGCCTCCGCCCGCGGCCGCCAGCACGCAGATCTCACAAGGCAGCGCCCACAAACCCTCACGAGGCGACGCGCACAAGCCCTCACGAGGCGGGGAAGCTGAGAATCGCGGGGCCCGCCGACGGAGTGATCGTCCCCGACGAGGACACGCGCCTCGTGCGCGACCTCGGGCCTTCCGAGGCCGGGGAGCCCGCTTCGCCTTGGCCGGGCACGTCGCGGCCGGACGATCCGGCATGTTCGGCAGACTCGGCCCGGCTCTGCGCCGAAGCCTCGCCGGGGACGTCCGCCTCGCCGGGGACGTCCGCTTGACCCGCCTCAGCGGCTTTTGCGGCGGCCGCCTGCACGCGCTTGCCCTGGGCGCCCTTCGCCTTCTTCGTCCCCTGCTTCTTCGCGGAAGCCTTGGTCCGACTGCGCGCCTTCGCCGCTGCCCGCTTCGAGTCCTCGCCGCCTTCGGCCGCCTTCTCCTCGGCGTCGTCGGCGTTCTTGGCCGAATCCTGGGCGGAATCCGATTCGCCTGGCTCGGAGTTTTCGTCGTGCTTCGATTGGGCCGCCGCTGCGATGGAATGCAGGGCCGCCTTCACGTCGTCGTGCTTGGGGCTTTCGTCTCGGGGCTCGGAAGCCGACTGTTTGGCGGCCTGCTTGCTTCGCGCGCGCTTGTCGGCGCCGGCGTCGCCCCTCTCGACGGGATTCGAATGGATGATGTACCCGCGCCCCTCGCACGCCTCGCACACGGTCGAGAAAGCCTCGACGAGCCCCTGTCCCACCCTCTTGCGGGTCATCTGGACGAGGCCGAGAGACGTGACTTCGGCGACTTGGTGGCGCGTGCGGTCGCGCCCAAGGCATTCGACGAGCCTGCGAAGGACGAGCTCGCGGTTGGCCTCCAGCACCATGTCGATGAAATCGATGACGATGATCCCGCCGATGTCGCGCAGGCGCAGCTGACGGACGATCTCCTCGGCCGCCTCGAGGTTGTTCCTCGTCACCGTCTCCTCGAGCGTGCCGCCAGCGCCGGTGAACTTGCCGGTGTTGACGTCGATGACGGTCATCGCCTCGGTTCGGTCGATGACCAGCGTTCCGCCCGACGGCAGCCACACCTTCCGGTCGAAGGCCTTGGCCAGCTGCTCGTCGACTCTGTGAGAGGTGAAGATGTCAGAGGCCCCGGTCCAGTGCTCCAGGCGCTGAGACAGCTCGGGAGAAAGCTCGGCCACGTACTCGGAGATCGTCCGCCACGCCTTTGCCCCCTGGATCGTCAGGGACTGGAAATCCTCGTTGAAGATGTCCCGGACCACCCGGACGGCGAGCTCCGGCTCCCCCTTGAGGAGCATGGGCGCCCCTTTGGTGTTCTTCGCCTTCGCCTGGATGTCCTGCCAGGTCTTCGCCAGCCGCTCGACGTCGGCGCGCAGCTGCTCCTCGGACGTGCCCTCAGCCGCCGTCCGGACGATGACGCCGTGCTCGGCGGGGACGATCTCGCGCAGCAGACGCTTGAGCCTCTGCCGCTCTTTGTCCGGAAGCTTGCGGGAGATCCCCGTCATCGCTCCCGAAGGAACGAGGACGAGGTGGCGGCCGGCGAGGGTGATCTGCGCGGTCAGGCGCGCGCCCTTGTGCCCGATCGGATCCTTCGTCACCTGGACCACCACGGTGTCGCCCGATTTGAGAGCCTGCTCGATGCGCCGGGGCTTTCCCTCCAGCCCGGCGGCCTCCCAATTGACCTCGCCGGCGTAGAGGACGGCGTTTCGGCCCTTGCCGATGTCGACGAACGCCGCCTCCATCGACGGAAGCACGTTTTGGACCCTGCCAAGGTAGACGTTTCCGACCATCGAGACCTGCGTGTGGCGGGCGACGTAGTGTTCGACGAGAACGTCGTCTTCCAAAACGGCAATCTGGTTGAGCCCGTCCTGCTCGCGAATGAGCATCTCACGCTTGACCGATTCGCGCCGCGCCAGGTACTCGGACTCCGTGATGGAGTGGCGGCGCCTGCCCGCCTCACGGCCTTCTCGGCGCCTCTGCCGCTTCGCCTCGAGTCGAGTCGAGCCCTTGGGAATGCTGACCTCGTCGGAGGCCGGGTCCGAAGAGCGAGCGCGCCGACGCCGCCTGCGGGTCCCGGTCTCCGCCGAATCGCCGGCGTCTTTGCCCTTCGCATCCTTCTGTCTCGAGGGCTCGGGCTTTTCCTCTGCCGCCGCCTGAACGTCCTCGGAGGCGTTCTTGCGCCGCCCCCTCGTTCCGCGCTTGCGCCGTCGCGGCTCGGCGCCCTCCCGCTCCTCGGCCGAGCGTTCGGAGCCCTCGCCGGCGCCGCGCTCGTCTTTCTTCTCCGCCTTCTGCTCGGGATCGGATTTCGCCGATGTCCGCCTCCGGGTTCGAGAGGGGGACGACCCCGGCTCCGACGGCTCCTCGGCCGACTTGCGCTTGCGAACGCGCACCCTGCTGACGTCGGGCTCCTGGAAAAGCAGAGCGGTCATTCCCATCGGCGGGGTGTCCCCGGGACCGGAATCCTCCGACGACGAAAACTGCGGCGTCGACCCCGCGGAGCGCGCGGCCGCGCCCGAATCGGAGGCGCCTTCGGCGATGATCTCAAGCGATTCGACGACTTCTTTGGAAGGAGCCCTCCTGCGAGGCCTGCGCTTGGGCTCCAGCTCAGCAAGCGACTGGGCGACGGCGCTCGTGGCATCCGCCGTCGATTCGGCGCCGGCCTGTTCGGAATCGGAGGCTCTGCGCCGGGTGCGCGCAGCCGGCCGCCGCACGCGCGCGGCGCGGACCGTCCTTCCCCCCTTCTCGCCTTGCCCTTCTTGACCTGCCCCGCCTTGGCCGCCGTTGCCCGAGGCGGCCTCGTCTGCCCGGCCGTCGCCGACGGGGGACGCGGGCTCGTTGTGCGGATTTTCCCGCTCGTCCGTAACAAAATCAGACATACGTATTCTCCCACCGGGAGGCGCCCCCGCAACGCGCCGTCGCCGGCTTATGTATCGCGGCTGACCGCGGAAGTCTCATGACAGGCGCACCGGCGGCGACGCTCTTGCGGCGCACAGTGCGGCCTCTCCCAATCGGGATCATGCGGGAAATCCCAAAGCTGACATGTATTGTCTCATACGTATCTGGAAACGGAACGACGGAACACACGAATCCATTCCACACCACAGCTTTCTCAAGAGGCTCCGCGGCGGCCTCCCCCGAAGAAACCGCATCGGCCTGAACCGCATCGACCTGAAAGGAAGTTGCTTTTATGTCGATTCTGAGAAAACAGCGCGGACAAGAGCTTTCCTGACAATTTGTCAGATCGTGGCGGAAATCTGTTCTACACTGGAAGAGTTCAATCTGACCACGCCCACGGAAGGCTCAACGATGGAAGCTTTCGAACTGGCACGCTGGCAATTCGGCATCACTACCGTGTACCACTTTTACCAGGTGCCTCTGACGATCGGCCTGTCCACACTCGTGGCCGTCATGCAAACGAAGGCCCGCCGCTCCGGCGACCCCGCATGGCAGAAGGCGACCGATTTCTTCGGAAAGATTCTGCTCATCAATTTCGCCTTGGGCGTGGCGACGGGAATCGTTCAGGAGTTCCAGTTCGGAATGAACTGGTCGGAGTATTCCCGCTTCGTCGGCGACATTTTCGGAGCGCCCCTTGCTTTCGAGGCCCTGCTCGCGTTCTTCCTGGAATCGACCTTCTTGGGCCTGTGGATCTTCGGCAAGAACCGCCTTTCCCCGAAGCTGCACAACATGTGCATCTGGCTCCTGGCAATCGGCACGATGCTCTCCGGCTTCTTCATCCTCGCCGCCAACTCCTTCATGCAAAATCCGACTGGCGCCGTCGTCAATCGCCAGACGGGACGGCTCGAGCTGGACGGAATCGGCGGCTTTTTCCGAGTGCTGTTCTCGGAAACCTCCCTTTACACCTTCGCCCACACGATCAGCGCCGCCTTCCTCGTCGCCGGCGGGCTCGTGGCGGGGCTCTGCTTTTGGTGGATGGCCCGTTCGCGCCGCAAGACGGGAAGCGAGGAGGAAGCCCGCAAATACTGGAAGCCCGCGGCCAAGGTCGGCCTCGTTGCGATGCTTGTCTCGTCGTGCGCCGCCATCGGCTCCGGCCACTTCATGGGCCAGCACGTCAAGGACATTCAGCCCGCCAAGGCTGCGGCGATGATGGGCGTGTGCGAATCGGGAGAGAGCCACGACCTCGTCATCGCCATGTGGACGTCCGACTGCGACGGCCCCCAGCTGACCCTGCCGTTCCCCGGCGGGCTCGAATCGTTCATGGCCGCCAACCATTTTTCGGGCAAAGAATCCTTCCTCAAGGGCTTGAACGAGGTCAACGCCGAGCTGAAGGCCAAGTACGCCGACGTCTACGGATCCGACCGGGACTACCGCCCGAATCTGACGGTGACCTTCTGGTCCTTCAGGATCATGATGGGCATCGGCTTCCTGGGGCTGGCGATGTCGATCTTCGGCCTGCGCTCGCTGCGCGGAGACAAGGTCGAAAAGTCCGAGAGAGTCGGCAGACTCTGGCTTTTGGCCATTCCCCTTCCCTTCCTCGGCAACTCCTTCGGCTGGCTGCTGACGGAGATGGGCCGTCAGCCGTGGATCGTCAATCCCGGTGAGAACGGCGTCATGCTGATGACCGACCAGGGCCTGTCGAACTCCGTGAGCGGAGGGGCCGTGCTCACGTCGATGGCCGTCTTCACCCTCCTTTACAGCGCTCTGGGGGTCGTTTGGATCGCACTGCTGCGGCGTTATGCGCTGGAGGGCATCGACACCCGCAAGAAGACCGTGAAGCTCAACGAGTCCGCCCCCATGACCTTCGCGTACTGAAAGGAACGATCGTGGAACTGACAACCATTCAGCTTCTCTGGTTCTCCGTCGTCGCGGTGCTGTGGATCGGCTACCTCGCGCTGGAAGGATTCGACTTCGGCGTCGCCATGCTGCTGAAGATCCTTCCCAAAACGTCGAAAGAACGGCGCGTCGCGCTCAGCTCCATCGGCCCGCACTGGGACGGAAACGAAGTTTGGGTCCTCACCGCGGGAGGCGCCACATTCGCCGCCTTCCCCGAGTGGTACGCGACGATGTTCTCGGGCATGTACCTCGCGCTCATGCTTATTTTGGTCTGCCTCATCGTCCGCGTCTGCGCCATCGAGTGGCGAAAAATGATCGACGCCGAAGCCTGGAGAAACGGCTGGGACACAGCCCACACCGTCTCGTCCTGGGTCGTCTCTTTCTTGTGGGGCGTCGCCTTCGCCAACCTGGTTCAGGGGATGCACATCGAGGTGGGCCGTTACGACGACGGCGCCTTTGTGCCCGTCGCACCTCAGGACGCCGCGAGCTCGCTGGCTGACAACTATCACTACCTCACGGGCGGATTCTTCTCGCTCATCACCCCTTTCACGGTGCTCGGCGGAATCGTGACCGTGAGCCTCTTCCTCTCCCACGGCGCGATTTTCCTCACGTTGAAGACTTCGGGCGACCTCAGGAAGCGGGCCCGCGCCTTCGCGAAGAAGTCCATTCTGTTTTCGACGTCCGCCACGGCCGCATGGGCCCTGTGGGCGCAATTCGCCCACACGAACAACGCGATTTCGATCGTCCCCCTGGCCTTGTGCGCGCTGAGCCTCGTCGCAGCGGCGGCATTCGTCTACAAGGAGCGCGAGGGCGCGGCCTTCATGGCCCATTTCGCCGCCATCGCCCTGGCCGTGGTCTTCATCTGGTTCACGATCTTCCCCTACGCACTCAAGTCGTCCGTGGATTCGCGCTATTCCCTCACCCTCGCTCAAGCTGCGGCCACCGGCAACACGCAGACGATCATGTCGGCCGCAGCGCTCGTCTTCGTTCCGATCGTCCTCGGGTACACGGTGTGGTCGTACAAGGTTTTCTCGCGGCGCATCTCCGTCGAGCACGTCCCCGACGAGACGCCGGGCCTGGATCCGAAGAAGGTCCGGAATTTCGAGAACGCGTGAGGCTCTCGGCCCCGGGCCTGGACCAGGCGGGCGCCGTCGTCCGATAAGGTACGGGGGAATCGACCGAAGGACAGATGAGTGAAGCCCCTCGACCCCCGGCTCCTGCGCCACGCGCGTTCGGCCAGAGCCTACATGGCCTTTCTCGTGGCCGCGGGCATGGCGACGACGATCCTCGCCGTCGTCCAGTGTTGCGCGACGGCGGCTGCGCTTGCCCAGCTCGTTTCGCACGGCGGCTCCCCTGCGAGCCTCGGCCTGCCCTTGGGCCTCGTCGCCGGGGCGTTCGCGGGGAGGGCGCTCGTGGGGTACGCGCAGGAGGCGGCGGGCCGTCGCGCGGCCCTGCGGACCATCGCGCAGCTGCGCGGGCGCGTCCTCGAATCCGCGGCCGGCAGGGGGCAACGCTGGCTCGCCGACGGGAAGACGAGCTCGACAGTCACGCTCGCAACAGAAGGCCTCGACGCGCTCGAGCCGTACTTCGTCAGGTTCCTGCCGCAGCTCATCCTCACGTGCCTGGCGACGCCGGCCACGCTCGCGGCCGTCGTGTGGCTGGATTGGATCAGCGCCGTCGCGATCCTCGTGTGCCTGCCGCTCATCCCGATATTCATGATCCTCGTGGGGAAGATGACGCAGGCGTACTCGCATGAGCGCCTGCGAGCCATGCAGCGACTGGGCGGCCAGCTCCTCGACCTTCTCGCGGGCCTGGCGACGCTCAAGGCGCTCGGCCGCGAGTCGGCGCCGCGCAAGCGCGTGAGGGACCTTGGCGACTCCTACGCCCGCACCACGATGAAGACGCTCTACGTCGCCTTTCTTTCGGGGGCCGTCCTGGAATTTCTCGCGACGGTGTCGACGGCGCTCGTCGCCGTCGAGGTCGGCCTGCGCATGGTCGGGGGCGGCCTCGACCTCTTCTCCGGCCTCGCGATCATCATGCTCACTCCCGAGTGCTTCAAGCCGCTTCGGGAGGTCGGGGCGCAGTTCCACGCCTCCGCCGACGGCGTCGCCGCAGCCGAGCGGGCCTTCGACGCGCTCGAAAACGCGGGCGAGGCGGAGGCTTCGCGGGAAGCCGCGGCACTGGGCAAGGCCGCTCGGGGGAAGGCGGAGGCCCCGGGGAAGGCGGAGGCTGTTCCGGGAAAGGCTGCCTCGGACCTGCCATGCCCCGACCTGGCGGTTTCGCCCGTGGTCCTCGACCGTCTCAGCGTCGCCTCCCCGGGGCGCGCAACCGTGGCCCCATTCGAACTGACGGCCCGCATCGAGCCCGGCAAAGTGACAGTTCTCCGCGGGAGGTCCGGTGCGGGCAAGTCCACCGCGGCGGCTGTCGTCCTAGGGCTCGTCTCCCCGACGTCGGGAAGCGCGAGGATCGGGCGCACGCCGATCGAACGCATCTCGAAGGAGAGCCTGTGGCGGCAGATCTCGTGGGTTCCGCAGCGGCCCGCGATCCTTCCCGGGACAGTGCTCGAAAATATGGGATGCCCCCTCGGAGACGAGCTCGAACGGGCGGCGTCCGTCACGGGTTTCGACGAAGTCGCAGCCTGTCTCCCCGACGGGTGGGACACGAGAATCGGCCACGGCGGGGTCGGCCTGTCCGTGGGTCAGCGGCAGCGCTTGGCGCTTGCGCGCGCCCTCGTGAAACCTCGGCCTTTCGTGCTTCTCGACGAGCCTTCGGCCCACCTCGACGCGGCCTCCGAAGAGCTCGTCGCACGCGCAGTGCGCGAGCTGCGAGCAACGGGGCACACGGTGCTCGCCGTCGCCCACAGGTCGGCGCTCATCGAGGAGGCCGACGCGGTGGTCGACGTCGCGGCGAGAAGCGACGCCCCGGAAAAGAGCCATGCCCGGGAAAAGAGCCATGCCCGGGAAAAGAGCCAAGCCTCGGAAACGGCTGACGCGACGGAGGCAGCCGTCGCGCACACAAGCGACGCGACGGACCGGACGCCGACGGGAGGAGGGCGATGAAGGCGCTGCCCAAATCGGAGCGCATCGCCTTGCGGCGCGTCTTTGCCCTGCTCGGCGTCGCGAAGGCCCCGCTGGCCTGGGCCGTCGTCACGGGGGTCGCGACGCTCGTGTGCGCCGTCGGGCTTGCAGCGGTCTCCGCCTGGCTCATCGCCCGCGCCTCCCAGACGCCGCTCGTGGCCTCGCTTGCCTTGGCGGCTACGATCGTCCGGGCCTTCGGCGCGAGCCGCCCCGTTTTCCGCTACCTTCGGCAGCTGACGAGCCACTCCGTGGCGCTCCGCGGCATGTCGAATCTGCGGTCGGCCGTCTACTCGAGGCTCGCCGACTCGCGCATCGACAGGGTGACGCGGATACGCCGCGGCGACCTTTTGGCGCGCACGGGCAGGGACGTCGACGCCGTCGGCGACCTCGTGGTGCGCGCATTGCTGCCCATTGCCGTGGCGGTCCTCGCTTCTGCGGCGAGCGTGGCCGTCGTCGCCTTCTTCTCCCCCGCCGTCGCCCTGGCGCTCGCCTGCTGCCTGGCCGCAGCCGGCCTTGTCGGCCCGTACGCGTCGATGCGCGGGGCCCGCCTGGCGGAGATCCGGCAGGTCGAGGACAGGGCAGAGCTCGCCGCGCTCTCGCTCACCATGCTCGAATCCAGCGACGAACTGCGCGTCTCCGGGCGGATGGGCGCTCTCGCGTCGGCTTTGGACGACGCCGAACGGAGGGTCTTCGCCAATCGCGACGCCGCCGCCAGGCCGGGCGCCCTCTTCTCGGCAATCGAGACCCTGGCAACGGGATGCGCCGTCCTCGCCGCACTCGTCATCGGCGGGGGCGAAGCGGCGAGCGGCGCCCTCACGTCCGTCGAGCTCGCCATCGTCGCCCTCGTGCCGCTCGCGGCCTTCGAGGCAGTCGATCCCCTCGGCGAGGCGGCCGTGCAGCTCGTCCGATCGGCGGCGGCTTCGAAACGGATACTCGACTTGCTTGACGGCGCGCAGGCCGCCGATCCAGCCGAATCCGGCCCGGCGGGCTCCGGCGCGGACGCGGATCTCGCGAAGCCCGGCGGTCCGGCGCGCCCGGCCGCCGAGAGCCTCGACGCATCCGGCCGCGCCGAGGCGGGGTCCGTCGCCGAGAGCCTGGTTGCGAAGGGCCTCGTCATCGGCTGGCCGGGCGGGCCCGAGCTGAGCGCCCCCATCGACCTCGCCGTCGGGCGCGGCTCCTCCCTCGCCGTCGTCGGGCCGTCGGGAATAGGCAAGACCACGCTTCTTTACACGCTCGCCGGGATGCTCGAGCCCAAGGCGGGGTCGGCCCTGCTCGGCGGCCGGCCGGTTCATCTCATTCCGCGCGCGGAAGTTTCGACGTCTTTGACGCTGACGGCCGAGGACGCCCATCTGTTCGCCACGAGCATCCTGGAAAACCTGAGGGTGGCCCGCCGGGACGTGTCGGAAGGGGAGGCGGCCGAGCTGCTGGTCAAAGCGGGGCTGGGGCCGTGGCTGGCCGAGCTGCCCGACGGCGTCCACACCGTCCTGGGCGTCGACGCGACCACGGTTTCGGGAGGCGAACGCAGGCGACTCCTCCTCGCCCGAGCCCTCGCCTCTCCCGCCGACTGCCTGTTGATCGACGAGCCGGCCGAGCATCTCGACGGGGAAACGGCCGACGCGCTCATCCGAGACCTTGCAGCGACGGAGGGCAAGACGGTCATCCTCGTCTCGCACCGCCTGACGGCGCTGGAAGGCGTCGATTCCGTCGTCGTCCTCAACGGGGCAGGCGGAAAGGCCCGCGTGGTGGCGCAGGGCGCCCACGACGAGCTCGCCGCTTCGCTCCCCGCCTACCGATGGTCGCTTTCACGAGAGGAGAGCAGACGATGATCGATCCGAGCGAGCTTCTCAGACGGGCTCTCGATCTGACCGCGCGGCTAGACCACTACTCGGCGCTCCAAGCCTTCGTCGAATCCGCGGCGACCCTGACGGGCGCCCGCTACGGCGCCCTCTCGGTGCTCGACCTCAGAGGAAACACCGTCCAGCTTGTCTATTCGGGCGTGGATTCGATGTCTAACGGGCTCATCGGCCATCCGCCCATGGGATACGGGCTTTTCGGCGAGATGCCCGACGACGCCTACATCATCCGAAACAACCTCGCCGAGGAGTTCCCCGATCCCCCGTGGCCGGCCGACCATCCGCCCATGGACAACTTCCTCGGCGTGCCGCTCGTCGTGCGCGGGCGCTCTTTCGGCCGCCTTTATCTCGCCCACAAGGACGGAGGCTTTTCGGACGACGACGGCGAGGCGATCATGATGCTGGCGCGAGCGGCGAGCATCGCGGTCGAGAATTCGCGGCTGTTCGCCGAATCCGTGGTCAGGGCGCAGTGGATCGCCGCCTCTCGCGCCATTTCCACGGCCCTTCTCGAGGGCAAGGACGAGGAGGACGTCCTCGCGCTCATCGCCTACGAGATGCGGCGCGTGGCCAAGGCCGACGTCGCGCTCATCGTCCTCGAGGGCGTCGCCGGCGCATGGACCTGCGAGATAGCCGACGGCGAAGGCGCCTCCGAGATCGTCGGCGTCGATTTTCCTCCGACGGGACGCGCGCAGAGCGTCATCCGCGACGGGCAGGGAATGATCATCGACTCGATGTCGCGCCAAGCCCGGCTCCAGGTTCCGATGCTCGCCTCCTACGGAAGCGCGCTTTACGCGCCGATGGTCGCCAAAGGATCGACGATGGGCGTCATCATCCTCCTGCGCGCGCAGGACAAGCAGGAGTTCGACCTGTCGGACCTCGCCATGGCCGAGGCCGTGGCGAAGCAGGCAGCGCTCGCCCTGGAGCTGGCCGACGCCCGTCATATTCAAGCCCAGGCCTCCCAGCTGGAGGAGCGCGCCCAGATCTCGCGCGACCTCCACGATCTGGCCATTCAGCAGCTCTTCGCCTCGGGCATGGAGCTGACGGCCGTGCGCAACGACCTGGCGGCCTCGGGGGCCGCGCCGAAAACGGCCCTTGAAAGCCTCGACGACGCCATCAATTCGATCGACGAATCCGTGGGCCAGATCCGGCAGATCATTTACTCGCTTCGCGATCCCCAGGCGACGACGCCGATCGTCTCGCGCCTGCGCCGAGAGGTCGAGCACGGCGCGAAGCTCCTGGGGTTCCGCCCGAAGCTGCGGATCGTCAACCTCGGCACTGCGGTTGACGGGGGGCTTCACACCGAGATCGACGACGAACTCGGGGCCGACGTGGCCGACGACGTCGTCGCCGTCGTGCGCGAATGCATAGCCAACGCCGCCAAACATGCGCGAGCCGCATCCGTGGAGGTCGACGTCGCGATAGAGAACCACAGGGTCTCCGTCACGGTGATCGACGACGGGCAGGGCATCGGCCGCGACCTCAGCCGACGCTCTGGACTGTCAAACCTTGCCGCCCGCGCGCGGCGCCACCACGGCACTTTTTCCATCCGCCCGGGCAGCGGCGCCGAAAACGGCGGAGGGACGAAGATCGAATGGACGGCGCTCGTCGAATGAGGCCCGGCTACGAGCCGTGGCGCCAACCGGCCGCCCGCTGGCCGGCGACCCATGCGGCGACCTGCGTCCGGCGCTGAAGGCCCATTTTCGACAGGAGCGAGGTGATGTGGTTTTTGACGGTCTTTTCTGCCACGCCCAGGCGATCGCCGATCTCGCGGTTCGAAAGGCCGTCGCCGATGAGTTCGAGGACCCTCCGCTCGGAGGGCGTGAGGTCGGCGGTGGGGTCGGCGTGGTCGGCTCTGCGTCTCGACACGGTCCGCTCGTCCAAAAGGACCCTTCCCGAGGCCACCGCCTTGATGTTCTCCGTGATCTCGGCGCCGCGCACGGATTTGAGGAGGTACGCCTTCGCGCCCGCGGCCTGGGCCTCGGCGAGCGCCTCGTCGTCGTCGAAGGACGTCAGCACAATGCACTTCGTGTCAGGAACGGCCTCCGTAAGGCGGCGGATGATGTCGATTCCCGTGCCGTCGGGCAAGCGAAGGTCGACGAGCGCGACGTCGGGGTGGACGAGCTCCCCGCGGCGGATCGCTTCCTGGACGCTTCCGGCCTCCGCGACGACGATGAGGCCGTCCATGCGGTCGACGACCTCCGCGATGCCTCGGCGCACCACTTCGTGATCGTCGATGATCATGACTCTGATGTCATCGTCTGATGCCATACACTCCCCTTCACACGGACCTGCCTTTATCATACCTACACGGGAACGCCATTACACATTCGCGGCTATTCGCCATTCTCGGCCGTGATCGCGCGGTAGGCGACTTGCGCCGCAGCCTGCCGGGCGGTCTTCTTCGAGCTTCCCGTGCCCTCTCCCCACACGCGTCCGCCCATCGAGGCCACGGCCGTGTAGACGCGCCGGTGGTCGGGGCCCTCGCTCGTGAGCTCGAATTGGAGGGATCCGGTCATCCCGCGCTCGTGCGCGACCTCCTCGAAGCTCGTCTGCCAGTCGAGGTTGGGCCCCAAAAGCGAGGCGTCTTCGATTTTCGCGGCCACGAGCCTCTCGACTGTCTTTCGCGCCACGTCCAGGCCGTGCTGAAGGTAGGTCGCGGCTATGAGCGCCTCGACGGTGTCGGAGAGGATGGAGTCTTTGTCCCGTCCCCCGCTGAGGTCCTCGCCGCGCCCCAGGCGGATGAACCGGCCGAGCTCCAGCTCGCGCGCGATTGAGGCGAGGGCCTTCTCGGAAACGGCGAAGGTCTTCATCCGCGACATGTCTCCCTCGCGCGAGTCCGGAAACTCGCGGAAGACCTTGTCCGCGGCGATGAAGCCCAAAACGGAGTCGCCGAGGAATTCGAGCCGTTCATTGTGCGGTTCGCCGTGCTCGAAGGCGAAGGAGCGGTGCGTCAGGGCGAGCCTGAGCAGGGGGCGATTGATGTCTACGCCCCACCGTTCGACGAGTTCGCGATAGCTCACCGTTCCATGTCTCCGCGGAGCTTGGCTTCGAGGGCCGCCAACGGGTCGTCCCCGTTCGTCGGCAGGGGGTGGAAATGGTCGTCGGGCAGCTCGTCCCACCGCTTGCCGCAGCCGGAGCACAGGCCCTGGCAATCCGGTTCGCACAGCGGCGTGAAAGGGAGGGAAAGGACGATCGCGTCCCTCAAGACGGGCTCGACGTCCACGTGGCCGTCTTCGACGACGGGAAACTCCTCGGCCTCCTCGTCGCCCTCCTCGACGAGGGCGAGCCTCCTCTCCGGATAGAACGCCAGTTCGCCGACGGCCTCGTCGACGTCGTACTCGAAGCGGCGCACGCACCTGGCGCACTCACCGACGACGTGGGCGGCGACGGACCCGCCGACGTACACGCCCTCGGAAACCGATTGCAACGTCAGCCGCACCTGAAGCGGGCTGCCTTCGGGGACGCCGATCAGCTCCGTGCCCAGGTCCGCGGGGGCGTCAAGCGTGCGCTCCCACTCGATCGAGGCGCCTTCCTGCCGCGGAAGGGACGCCAGATCGACGGCGAAGGGGCTCCTCACGTCCACGAGTCCTCCTCGTATTCCATTCCCTCGTCCACGGGATCGATCTCCCCCTGCCGCTCGGCGATGACCCGGCGCCCGGCCTTGACCTGGCCGAGGACGACGTCGATCTTCCCCTGAAACTCGCGGGAAAGCGCGTCCATGGAGTTGCCGAGCTCGGCCACCTGGTCCTGCAGCTCGCGCAGGCGCTCGTCCGAGTATTCGTCCGCGCCCCTCTTCATCGTCTCGGCCTGGTTCGTTGCGTCGTCGACGATCCGTTGCGCCCGGGACTTCGCCGCGACGGTCACCGCGTCTTGGGAAACAAGGCGCGCGGCCTGTTCGCGCGCCTGGGCGACGATGTCCTCGGCGTCGTGCTCGGCCCGTTCGCGAATGCGGGCGGCCTCGTCGTGCGCGCGCGCCGTCACCGAGTCGACTTCGGCGAGCAGGCCGTCCGCCTCGACGAGCTGATCGGGAAGAATGTCGCGCGCGGTCGTCAGCAGCTCGATGACCTGCGATCTGTTGACCATCGCCGAGGCCGACATGGGGACGGACCTCGCAGAGCGGACGATGTCGATCAGCTGGTCGAGAATGTCGACGACGGAGGCGGCGTCGGATGAAGTCATTGTTGCTCCTCGGTGCGATGGATGCCGGCGAAGGCCTCTGCCACGCCCGGCGGTACAAGGTCTGTGACGTCCCCTCCGTGCCGCGCCACGTCTTTGACGAGGGAGGAGGCGATGTGCGCCAAGGCGGGGTCGCCCAAAACGAAGACCGTTTCGATGCCCGTCAGGCTGCGGTTCATGAGGGCCATGGGCTTTTCTGCTGAGAAGTCGGCTTCGCCCCGCAGCCCCTTGACGACCACGTCCGCGCCGAGCTCTTTGCACAGGTCCACGAGAAGGCCGGGCATGGCAACGGCGCGCACGCCGTCGAGCCCCTCGACGGCCGCCTCGGCCATGGCCAGCCGCTGAGCGGGGCCGAAGGCGTGCCGCTTGGAGGCGTTGAGGCCGACGGCGAGGATCACTTCGTCGGCGAAGGCGCGGGCGCGCGCGGCGATGTCCACGTGCCCCAGGGTGACGGGATCGAAGGATCCGGGAAACACGGCGATGGTCATGCGTCAAGCCTAGCGGGCGAAACGCTGAAAATGCGCGTATCCCCGAAGGCGCGTTCGTCTGTTGGCGCAAAACCGGACGGCCAGGAGGGCTCGGGCGAGCGCGAGGACCTTTCGACCACGGCTATGCCGTCGGGGGCGAGGACGCCGGGAAGGCGGGCCAGGACCGCCGCGAGCCGCTCTTCGTCGAGGACGTAGGGAGGGTCGAGGAAGACGACGTCGAAGGCCGTCTGCGCCGGACCGGCCAGCCGCGACTCGACCCGCATGCAGCTGACCTTGACGCGGAGTTTGAGAGCACTGGCGTTGGCTCGAATGAGTTCCGCGGCCTTGCGGGAGGATTCGACGCATTCGACGAAGGAGGCGCCTCGGCTGGCGGCCTCCAGGCCGACGGCCCCGGAGCCGGAGTAGAGGTCGAGCACCGCGCATCCCTCGATGTATCCGAGGTGGTCAAGCCGTGAAAAGAGGGCCTCGCGCACGCGCTCGCTCGTCGGGCGCGTGCCGCTGGCCGGAACCTTGATCGTGCGCCCTTTCGCGGCGCCCGCGACTATCCGGGTCATATCCTCTCGCCTTCCATGTCCGTGCGCCTTTGCGGCTCATCCCCGTTCAAGATAGTCCGCCCTTCCCGCGTCGATGGCCGCCACCGCGTCCGCGAGGGCCCGGCGTTCGGCGAGCTCGGGATCCGCGGCGACCGCCTCGCGCGCGGCGTCCCTCGCCGTCTCAATGATCTCCCGGTCCTTGGCGACTGACAGGAAGCGCAGGTGTGAGCCTCGTCCCGCTTGGGCCGCCCCCAGCACGTCCCCCTCGCTTCGCAGCCGGAGGTCGAGCTCCGCCAGGGCGAAGCCGTCGGTCGTCGAGGCGAAGGCCTCCAGCCGCCTGAGCGCGAGGCTTCCCTTTTCGGCCGACGTGACCGCCAGGCACACGCCGGGCGCCGTTCCCCGGCCGATCCTTCCGCGCAGCTGATGCAGCTGGGACAGGCCGAAGCGGTCCGCGTCCAAAATCACCATCGCGGTGGCTTCGGGAACGTCTACGCCGACCTCGACGACGGTCGTCGACACGAGGATCGGCGCGCGCCCCGAAGCGAAGCGCTCCATTGCCTCGGCTTTCTCGTCGGAGGCCATGCGCCCGTGCATCGTCCCGACCTCGATTCCGGCGAGCGCGCTCTTTTCCCGAAGCTCCGCCGAAACGTCGGCGACCGAGGCGAGCGGCAGCCCTTCGTCGTCGTCCTCGATGCGGGGGCACACGACGTAGGCGCGCCCCCCGCCGCGGACCTCCTCCCCCAAACGCTCCCACACACGCTCGACCCACGCCTCCTTCGAAGCCGGAACGACGGTCGTGGAGACCTCCGCGCGGCCCGCGGGGAGCTCGCGCAGCACGGAGACGTCGAGGTCGCCGAAGACGCTCATGGCTATCGTGCGGGGGATCGGGGTGGCCGTCATGACGAGGGTGTGGACGCCTCCTCCCGCCAGCGCGTCGCGCTGGTCGACTCCGAAGCGATGCTGCTCGTCGACCACGGCGAGCCCCAGGAAGGGAATCGCGACGTCGTCTGAGAAGAGCGCGTGCGTGCCCACGATGAGGCCCGCCTGGCCGGAGGCGATGCGGGCCAGCGTGCGGCGGCGTTGGGCGGCCGTGAGCGAGCCCGTCAGGAGCTCGACCGGCGCGAGCGGGCCGACGAGCGCCTCGATCGTGCGCATGTGCTGGTAGGCGAGCACTTCGGTCGGCGCGAGCAGCGCGGCCTGGCCGCCTCCGTCGAGCACTTGGAGCATTGCCCGCAGCGCCACGACCGTCTTTCCCGAGCCGACGTCGCCCTGCAGCAGCCTGCGCATGGGCGCGGTCTTGGCCAGGTCGGCGGCGATGTCGGCGGACACTTCCCGCTGGCCCGGCGTGAGCTCGTAGGGCAGGTCGGCGTCGAACTGGGCGAGCAGGCCCCCGTCCGCCAAGGGGAAGGGCGCCGTGGCCCGCTCGCGCGCGCGGCGGGAGCGCTGAGCCAGGGCGGCCTGCAGCACGTAGGCCTCCTCGTGGGCCATTCGCAGGCGGGCCGCGCGCCACTCTTCGTCGTCTTCGGGGCAGTGCAGGGCGCGTATGGCTTCGAACTTCGGGGGCAGGCGATGGGCCGCCAAGTAGTCGCCGGGAAGCGGGTCGGGGACGTCCGAAGGCGCGAGGGCCTGCAGAACGGACTGGACGGCCTTTCGGATGTGCCACGAGGGCAGCCGGTCCGTGGCGTGATAGATCGGAATGGGGCGGGCTAGCTTGGCGACGTCGGACTCGTCTTCGACGAGCTCGTATTCCGGATGGGTCAGCTGGAGGCCGCCGCGGTACGAAGAGACTGTCCCCGAGAAGCTGGCGACGACGCCGGAAACCAGGCGCTTGGCGTGGAAATCGAGCGTGCGCGGGCTTTTGCCGAAGAAGGTCAGATCGAGTTCGTTCACGCCGTCGGCGATTCGGACCGTGAGGATGTATCCTCGCCGCGAGTTCATCGGCCGCATCCTCGAGTCCGTCACCCGGGCTATGACGGTGGCCGCCTCGCCTTCGCGGACGTCAGCCAACGGCATGAGCTCGCCGCGATGCGCCAATCTGAAGGGGGCGTGGCCCAGAAGGTCGCCCACGGTGCGAAGTTCGAGCTTCGCCAGGGCCGCGGCTGTGCGCTTTCCCAGTGCGCGTTCGAGGGGGCGTCCGAGAGCGCTCCAGCCGTCAGAGGCGACCGCCTCACGAACCATGGCACAGCCCTTTCTCGGTCACTTCGTTTCCCCTTCGCTTCTCCGCGCCGGCTTCGGGATCCGCCGACGGCGCCCTCAGCCGGCCGCTCCGACTGTCCCAGACTACCGGAGAGTGTCGGATGCCACCGCGACGCGCGCTTGGACACGAAACGCAACCATGGCTACAATCGAAGGGTTGCCGTCACCTGGCACACGGCCGTCGATCGACGCTTAGCCGTCAATCGGCGCGAAGACATGTAGCCGTCTAGGGCAAGGCATGGCCTCTGACGAACATGCGGCTTTTGGTGGCATGGGGCCGGCGACACAGAAAAAGAGACGCCGCTGGCGTCCCGTCAGCGTACGAAGGAGACAATCGTGGCCTCTGTCTGCGAAATTTGCGGCAAGCACCCGAGCTTCGGCAAGCGCGTCTCGCACTCCCACGTGCGGACCAGCCGCCGTTGGAACCCGAACATTCAGCGCGTTCGCGCTCTCGTCAACGGCGCTCGCAAGCGCGTCAACGTCTGCACGTCCTGCCTCAAGGCGGGAAAGATCGAGCGCGCTCCGCGCCGCTGAGCGCGACGCGCGTGAAAAAAGGGGCCGTCAAACGGCCCCTTTTTGTTTGCCCGTCCATGCCCGGGGCCATGGCCGTTTGCCATGGCCCCGGGCAAAGGTCACTCGACCGTGACACCCTTGAGCATGTCGACGGCCGCGGGGTCGCGATGGTCGATGAAGAGCGGTTCGCCTTTCTCCAGCGTCGTGACGACGGCCATGTCCGAATCGGCGAGCTCGAAGTCGAAGACGTTGAAGTTCTCCTCCATCCGATCGCGCCTGACAGACTTGGGAATGACGACGACGCCTCGCTGGATGAGCCAGCGGAGGACGACTTGCGCAACCGACTTGTCGTGCGCGCGGGCAATCGACGAGAGGGTCGGGTTGGTGAACAGGCTGTTGCGGCCTTCGGCGAAGGGCGCCCACGATTCGATCTGCACGCCCTCGCCCGCCATGAACTCTTGGTCGGCGAAGCGTTGGAGGAAGGGGTGGGTTTCAACCTGGTTGACCGCCGGAACGATGCGGTTGAAGGCAATGAGGTCGGCCAGCCGGTCGTTGTGGAAGTTGGACACACCGATAGCACGGACGCGGCCTTCGTCGTTTAGGCGCTCCAGCGCCCTCCAAGAGCCGTAAACGTCGCCGAAAGGCTGATGGATGAGGTAGAGATCGACGACGTCGAGGCCGAGCTTCTCCGACGAACGCTCAAAAGCCGCGCGGGCGGCGTCCTCGCCGGCGTCGGAAATCCAGACCTTGGTGGTGACGAAAAGCTCGTCCCGCGGAATTCCGCTGGCCGCTATCGCCTTGCCGACGGCTTCCTCGTTTTTGTAGACGGCAGCCGTGTCGATATGCCGGTATCCGACCTCCAGCGCCTCGGAAACCGCCCGCTCGGTGTCCGACGGCGGAATCTGATACACACCGAAACCGAGGACGGGCATCTTCACACCGTTGTTCAGAGTAACAAACTGCATTGTGTTTCCTTTCGATCGTGGTTTCGACACTATCAGCATTCGCCTACATTGGGTAAAGCTAAACACGCTCAGCGCGAAAATGATCCCACCCAGTCGCCTTCGGAATGTCTCGTCCATCATAGGTCACAAAGCCTCCAGATTCCCTTTTGCCCCCGGGGCCGGGCTCGCGCACGGCGCCGATCTGCCGCCATCCTTCGGGCACGGAATTCGACGTCGTCGCAAGGAATCCGTGGTCCTCTCCCCCGCCCAGGACCATGCCCTCGGCAAGCTCGCGCCTCACGCCGGCACAGACCAAGCCGTCGACGTCGCGCGCGATCGCAGCCGGATCTATGTCAATGCCCACATTCGAGGCTTCGGCCATGCGCCAGGCGTCGCGCACCAGCCCGTCGGAGACGTCCATGAGGGCTCCTATCTGCCCTGCGGCGCAGGCTGCCAAGGCGAGGTCGACGGGCGGGTTGGGGCGCTTGTACACCGCGACGACGGCGTCGGCCCCGTCGGGGGCATGCCCGTTCGGCGCGGGGGAACGCTCGGAGCCGGCGGGCAGGACGCTTGCGCATTCGGGCGCGACGGCGCCGTTCGTGAGGAAATGCAGACCGGCGGCGGACCACCCGAGGACTCCGCAGTGGATGAGGCGGTCTCCCGGCCTTGCACCGGACCGCAGGGCCGGCGGGCGGCCCGAAAGGTCGCCGACGACGGTCACTCCGGCCGTTGCGGGGCCTCGGGTGAGGTCCCCGCCGTCGACGCCGGCGCCGACGCGTCTGGCGGCCTCGCCCATGCCGCGCGCGAACTCGACGAGCCATTCGACGTCGCGATCGCCGGGCACGCTGAGAGCCGCGACGAAGGAGACGGGGCGGGCGCCCATGGCCGCGGCGTCGGCCGCGTTCTGCATGGCCGCCCGCCATCCGACGTCGTACCCCGTGGACCATTCGGGAAGGTAATGCGACCCTTCGACGAGCATGTCCGTGGAGATCGCGACATTGCCGGCCGACAGGCCGATCACCGCACAATCGTCCCCGCTGGCCACCTCGATTCCCTCGGCTCCCGGCAGATGCGGACGGATCAATCCGAGCAGCTCGTCCTCTGAGAAGTCACGCACGCGCATGGAAACATTGTGCCAGTCGCACGCCGTCGCCGGCCGAACGTCACTGTCAGCCGAACGCCGTCGCCGGCCGAAAGGCCCGGCTCATTCGCCGAAGGAGGATGCGCCGCCCTTTTTCAGGCTAGAGGCCACCCGGTGTCCGACTTCCTGATGCGCCGCCCTCCTCATGGCCAGCAGCACGGGCTCGCGGGACACGGTGCCGAGCACGGCGAAGGCGACCGCGCCCTCCCCCTCGGGTATGCGGGCGAAATCGCTTTCGGCCGTCTCGAAGGCGGCCTCGGCGTAGACTTTCAGTTGGCCCTCGTCCATGGGAACGCCGAGCTCCTCGCAGAAGTCGATCGCGGCGGAGAGCCGCTCAATCACAGCCTTGGAGTTGGCGTCCTCCAAGCGCACAAGCCGTTCGAATCCTATTCGCGCAAGCAGTTCACGCGCCCTCGAATCGCCCGCTGCGGGGACATTCACCGTGGGCAAAGCCGCCGTCGCCTCCGACATCGCAAGGAGGGGATCACGATCGGCGTCGTCTGCCGCCCGAAGAATCTTTCGCACCTGCTCGATCGACGCCCCGAGCACCTCGACCATCGCGCGAATGAGCCGCAGCCGCCTCACGTGCTCTTGCCCGTAAGAGGCCTCGCGGGCGTTGACCTTCTCGCCCCGCGTCAAAAGGCCCTCTCGCAGGTAGTACTTGATCGTGGCCACCGACGTTCCCGATTCGCGGGCCAGCTCCGAGATCCGCACAGCCGTCTCCTTCCTCGATTTGCAAGATTGGATAGCAATGCTATCCTGTTGAACTAGATAGTTTCACTATCCAATTTGGCCGCTCGAAACGAGCACTCGGAAATCAAGGAAGTACAGCATGCACATGAGCAACCCGCAGCCAACAACGCTGCCGTCGCCATCCATATCGGACTCGTCCCCGTCGGCGCCGTCCGCGCCAGGTCGGCCGCCGTCGGCACAGCCTGCATCGGTTCGGCCGCGGTCCGCGCCAGGCGAACCGCCCGAGCGCCGCCGGGCGGCGAGGAAGGCTTCAACGGCCGCGGCCATAGCCGCAGCCGCGATCCCCACTCTCATGACGGCTCTGGACAACCTCGTCATGACATTCGCGCTGCCGGACATAGAACGCGAGCTCGGCGCAACAGTCACCCAATTGCAGTGGTTCGTCAACGCCTACACCCTGGTTCTCGCCTCGGCTCTTCTCCCGATGGCCGCGCTGGGCGACAGATTCGGGCGACGCCGCATCTTCTTCTCCGGAATCGCCGTGTTTGCAGCGGCCTCAGCGGCCTGCGCCCTCGCTCCGACGCCGCAGGCGCTCATCGTCGCCCGAGCTGTCCAAGGGGCGGGCGGCGCAGCGATCGTGACGCTTTCCCTCGCCCTCCTCGTCGACGCCGTCCCTCGGCGCCTGCGCGAACTCGCGATAGGCGTGTGGGGCGGAGTCAACGGTCTCGGAATAGCAATGGGCCCGCTTCTCGGGGGCGCGGTCGTCTCGGGGCTGCACTGGTCGGTCGTCTTCTGGATCAACGTTCCGATCGGCGCCCTGTCCTTGCCGCTCGTCCCGCGATTCCTCCCCCGCGCCGCAGTCGGATCGAGAGGCGCGGACCGGCTCGGGACCGTTCTCGGCATCGGCTTCGTCTTCCCACTGACATGGGCTGTCGTCGAAGGCCCGGCCAGGGGCTGGACCGACCGTCTGACCATCGGAGGCTTTGCGGCCGCCGGAATCTGCCTGGTTCTCTTCCTTCTCCGGGAACGCTCGGCCAAAGCCCCCGTCATGCCTTTGAGTCTGTTCGCCGATCGGCGTTTCTCGCTGATCAATGCGGCAACGGTCCTCTTTGCGGCAGGCGTTTTCGGGGCAATCTTCTTTTTAAGCCAATTCCTCCAAATCACACTCGGATACAGCGCGTTCGAGGCAGGGCTGCGAGCCGGCCCATGGACCCTTTTGCCGCTCTTTGTCTCTCCCGCCTCCGGCGGACTCGTCAAACGACTGGGAGTTCGGCGCGTGCTCGTCTTTGGAATGTCCCTTCAGACGGTCGCACTCGCGTGGTTCGCCGTGAAGGTCGGGGCCCATGTCCCTTACGGCGATTGCGTAGCTCCGATGGCGATCGCCGGGCTTGGAATGGGATTGAGCTTCGCGCCCTTGGCGACCGGCGCCCTCCAGGGCGTTTCCGCAGACCGACGCGCGGTCGCCTCGGGCGTCAATTCGACTCTGCGCCATCTAGGAGTGGCGATCGGCATAGCGGTATGCACGGCGATCTTCACGGCGCACGGAAAGTACCTTCCCGGCCAGCCTTTCGTCGACGGCATCAAGCCCTCTCTGTGGCTGTGCGCAGCGCTTCTGGCGACGGCGACGGTTTGCGTCGAACGCTGCGACCGCGTCGCGCGACGCCAGCGCGCAGGGACCGTCTAGCGCACAGGGACCGCCTCGGGAAAGTCACTCCGACGCTTTGACGAAGTCGACGAAGCCGCCGATGAACCGGGCGAGGAAATCGCGCGAGCCCTCGGCTACGCCGCCCTCGGGTGTGATCCCCGCCTGTTGCGCGTTGATGTACGCCTCATGCGGGTAGAGCTTCGAGCCGAAGAACGTGAGCGGGCCGCGCAGATGCGTCTGGGCGATTCCCGTGGCGACGGGGCTCGGCGAGACTCCGGCCAGCGCGACCGGCTTTCCCTTCAGCGAGGCGGCGCCCCAGGGGCGAGAGGACCATTCGACGGCGTTGGCAACGGCCGCCGAGTACATGCGGTTGTGCTCGGGCGTGACGATGACGACGCCGTCGGCCTCGTCGACGGCCTTCTTGAAGGCGGTGGCGACTTCGGGCCAGTCGCCGTCGTAGTCGCGGTTGTACAGCGGAAGGCTGCCGATGTCGAGGTCGACGAATTCGACGCCCTCGGGGGCGAAGGAGACGAGGGCCCTGGCCAGGCCCCTGTTGAGGGACGTCGAAGAAAGCGATCCGACCATGTAGGCGATCTTCATGTGAGCCTTTCGTTGTGCGGAAGGCATGCACGCCTCCCGAATTGAATGAAGCGTCGGCAATCATACGCGATGATCGCCAAACGAGAGACGCCGTCATGCTGACGACGAAAAAGACCCACCGGTCAATCGCGGTAGAACTCCTCGACGAAGTCGATGAAGCCGGAGATGAACTCCTGAAGATAGGGCCTCGCGCTCTCGGCGAAAAGGCCCTCCGGCGTGATTCCCGCATCGACTGCGTTGACGTAGACCTCGGCCGGATAGACCGTCGAGCCGCAGAATACAAGCGGCGCCCGAAGGTGGACCTGCGCCAGCCCGGTGGCTTCGTTGCTCGGAGCGGTTCCCGTGACGGCGACGGGTTTGCCGGACCACGCCGAGCTTCCAAACGGGCGCGATCCCCATTCGATGGCGTTGGCCAACGGCGCCGAGTACATGCGGTTGTGCTCGGGCGTGATGAAAACGATGCCGTCGACGCCAAGGATGGACTGCTTGAAATCCAGGGCGACCTGCGGCCAGTTTCCGTCGACGTCGCGGTTGTACATAGGCAGGTCGGCGATGGGCAGCTCCACGAAATCGACGCCGAGGGGCGCGACTGCGATGAAGGCTTTGGCCAATCCCCGATTGAGCGATTCCTTTGACAGCGAGCCGACGATGTAACCGATCTTCATACCGGTCTTTCGGTCCGGGGGCGCTTTTCGGTCTGCAAGCGCCTTTCGTTCTGCGGTCGCCGCTTCCTCCGCAGGCGCCTTTCGGTCTGGAGCCGTCACTCGGTCCGGAACCGCTGCCAGGCTCGCGGGCGCCTTTCGGTCCGGGGGCGCCGCTCCGTCGGGAACCGCCGCTAGGTTGGCGGGCGCCTTTCGTTCTGCGGTCGCCGCTTCCTCCGCAGGCGCCTTTCGGTCTGGGGCCGCCGCTAGGTTCGCGGTCGCCGCGGCCTCGGCTCGATGCCTTCCAGGTGAGCGTCGAGCTCTTCTTCGTTCCGGGGAGGGTGAGAATCCGCCGTTAGACAACATTAACCTTCAATCTGTGGATGCGACCTTGCGCGTGAGGCGGCCCGCCGGGGCTTCGCCGATCGCGTCCACGGGACAAATCGAACGTTCGCCGAGGCCTTTTACCGCAGGCCCACGGGACGTTCGAGCGCGAGGGCGACAAGCTCGTCGATGAGCTCGGAATACGGGATTCCCGTGTGTTCCCAAAGAATCGGATACATCGAGAATTCCGTGAAGCCCGGAATCGTGTTGTGCTCGTTGACGAGTATTTCGCCGTCGTCGGTCAGGAAGAAATCGACCCGGGTCATTCCCTCGCAGTCGAAGGCTTCGAAGACCCTCGCGGCGATCCGCCGAGCCTCGGCTTCGACGTCGGCCTCAACCGGCGCGGGAACGGCCATATGGAAGCCTTCCGTCTGGATGTACTTCGTCTCGAAGTCGTACCAGTCGGTCCCGTCCATGACGATTTCGCCGAGGATCGACGTTCGAGGGGCGGCGTCGCCCCTGCCGCCGAGCACGGCGCACTCGACCTCCCGGCCTTTGACTCCCTGCTCGACGATCACCTTCGGGTCGACCTTCTGCGCCGCGGCGATCGCCTCTTCAAGCCCGCCGGGCTCTATAACCTTGCCGATTCCCAAGGACGACCCTGCGCGCGCGGGCTTGACGAACACAGGGAAGGTCAGCTTCTCGGCGATCTCCGCGAGGATCTGCCCTTTCTCCGTCCGCCACCTTCTGGGGGCGACGAGCACGTACGGGGCGACGGCGATGCCAGCCGACTCCAGGACGACTTTCATGAAGTGCTTGTCCATTCCGGCGGCCGAGGCGAACACTCCGCAGCCGACGTAGGGGACGCCCGCCATTTCGAGGAAGCCCTGGATCGTCCCGTCCTCGCCGAAGGGGCCGTGAAGCAGCGGGAACGCCACGTCGAAGCCTCCGAGCGCCTCGACGGCGGGCGCCCCGCCCTCCGATTCGACGACGGTCAGGGCGCGCGGCTGTCCTCCGATCTCTATGAGCACGCGGCTGGAGGATTCGCCGACCTCCCCTTGGGGGCCGCCCGCCTCCAGCGCATCGGGGTCCGCGGATCCGGGAACCCACGTGCCGTCGCGCCGTATCCCGATGGGGACGACGTCGTACTTGTCCGGGTCCATAGCGCGTAAAACCGATGCGGCGGTCATACACGAAACCGAATGCTCGCCCGAAGCCCCGCCGTAGATGAGGGCCACACGCGTCTTTGCCATTATCCGGTCACCTTCCACTTTCGGTACCACTAAAGCGATAGCCTACATCGTATGAGTGAAAATCATGGCCTCGCACCTGCGACGATCGCCGTGGCATCAGCGCGTCCGAGACGCTCCCAAGGCTCTCCCGTCAACCCGCCGATCACGCTTTCATCAACTTACCACTCGATTGGTTCTCCCGACGGATCCATGCTTTACTCGCGATGGTCCAACGAGACGTGGCACCCGGCCGAGGAGCTGATCGCCGAGCTCGAGGGCGCTCCCCTGCCCGCACTCCTCCATTCCTCGGGCATGGCGGCAGTGGCGAACGCCATGCATCTGAATCGACCGGGGGCTCCCGTCGTCATGCCCCGGCACGCCTACCACGCCTCGCTCATCGTGGCCCGCGACCGTTCCGCGCGCGAAGGCGGCCAGGTCCGCGAGGTCGACGTCGCGGACACCGACGCCGTCGTCGCCGCAATCTCCGCGGACGGCGAGGCCGCGGGGCTCGTGTGGATCGAATCGCCCACCAACCCGATGCTCGAGGTCGCCGACATCCCTGCGATCTGTGAAGCCGCCCACGCTGCGGGCGCTCTCGTGGCGGTCGACAACACCTTCGCCACGCCTCTCGGGCAGCGCCCCCTCGAGGCGGGCGCCGACGTCGTCGTCCATTCGGCGACGAAGTACCTGTCCGGGCATTCCGACGTCGTCCTCGGCGCCGCGCTGACCTCGCGCGGCGACCTTCACGAAGCCCTGCACGAGGAGCGCACCGACGCCGGCGGGGTCGCGGGCCCGGTTGAAGCTTGGCTTTTGCTGCGCTCGATGCGCACGCTCCCCTTGCGGATGGAGCGCATCTGGGCGAACGCCGCCGAGATCGCCCGCCGGCTCGAGGAGCACCCCCTTATCGCCGAGGTCCGCCATCCGTCGCTTCCCTCCCATCCGCAGCACGAGCGCGCCAAACGGCTCATGCCCTGTTTCGGAGGCGTCCTCACGATGAGGCCCGTCGGCGGGGCGCAGGCGGCCGAGGAGCTCGGGCGATTCGTCCGGATATGGTTGCCCGCGACGTCGCTCGGAGGGGTAGAGTCTAGCTTTGAACGACGCCGTCGCTTTCCCACGGAAGCCGCAACCATTCCGGAGGATCTGCTGCGCGTGAGCGTCGGCATCGAGGACGTCGAGGATCTATGGAGGGACCTCGACGCCGCACTCAAGGAGGTTCACCAATGAAAGCCCGTCTCGGCGCCGCATGCGCCGCCCTCGTCCTCGCGGGCTCGGCGTGCTCGTCGGCCTCGGAGGAAGCCGACGGCGGCAAACCGAAGGCGAATCCGGGCGCGGTCGCCTCCGCGCAGGCTTCGGGCGCCTCGCGATCGTCGAGCCCGTCCGCGGCGTCTACGCCAGGCCCGTCTGCCGCGTCGTCCGCCTCGCCTGCCTCCCCGCGGGCGTCTGCCTCACCCGTCGCCCCGACCGACTGGCTCGCGGAGGGGTCGCAATCAGACGGCTTCCCCACGGCTGCCGGCCACGCCTTCCCGAGTTCCTCCAGGGTCGGATCGCACCCGGGGTATGAAAGGGTAGTCGTCCAGTACACGGGCGGCGCCGCAGATTTGACGTGGAAGACGACGTGGACAAAAGACCCCATTGACGAGAAGGGCGAGCGAATCGACGTCAAGGGCGACGTTTTCTTGCAGATCGACGTTGCGGGCGTTCGCGAGCCGAGCGACGTCGCCACCCTTCCGCCGACCCTCCACCCCGGGTCGCTCGCCGGCCTTTCGACCGTCAAGGGCGTCTCCGTCCAGTACCCCTTCGAAGGCCAGCACATGGTCCTCATCGGACTGTCCGCCAAGGGCTCCTATCGGATCCAGGTGCTCAAGGACCCGTCGCGGCTCGTCATCGACGTAAAGAAGGGCTGAGCCTCTCCTTCAAGCTGAGTCTTCCGCCGCGCTCGCCTTTCCGCCGCGCCTGTCTCCTCTGCTTCTCGGCTTTCCGCCGCGCTCGGCGCCTCTGGCGTTCCGCGATCTCCGCATGGCGCGCGAGCACTCCCTTTTCGTAGGGGTCGCCGTCGATCGCCCGGTCCCATCGGCGTTGGCGGGGCCCGTTGCCGGCGGCGACGTCGGCGGCGCGAACAGCCTTCAGCTCGTCCGTGACGGCCGCCATGACCTTCTCCGTCGCCTCGGTCAGAAGCTCGTGGGTGACGTCGCGTCCGCGGTATGCCGAAAGATCGACCGGCTCGCCGATGCGCACGTCGACCGCCGTGCGCCGACGCCCGAATTTTCGCCAGGAGACTTTGCCGGTCCAGGGGTCGATAAGGCCCTCGTTTCCCCAATGGGCGACGGGGACCACGGCGACGTCGGGATTCGCCAAGGCCAGGCGCGCCACACCGGTTCGCGCCTTCATCGGCCAGCCCGAAGGGTCGCGGGTGAACGTCGACTCGGGGAAGACAATAACGCTTTTGCCCTCCGCGAGGGCCCGGGCCATGGCGTCCATCGAGGAGGCGGGGCTGCCGCCGTCCTTCGGCGCAGAGGAGGCGTCGGAGCGATAGATGGGAATCTGCCCTGTTTTGCGCATGATCCACCCCAGGACGGGAACAGTGAACAGGTCCGCCCTGGCGGCGATTCGCGGGGCCCGCCCCGAACGGTAGACGACGATCGCCATCGTGAGCCAGTCGAGGTGACACGTGTGGTTGGCGGCCACCAAGAGCGGGCCCGAGGGAGGCACCCGCTCGGCGCCCGCGGTCCTCGTTTTCTGGAGCGCGCCGGCGAGGGCGAGGGCCGGCCGCGCGAGCAGCCGCGTGAGCAGAGGCATCGCCTCCGCCATCAGCCCTCCTTCACGACGTTGGCGCCGAGCGCCCTCAGCTTTTGCATGAAGTGCTCGTATCCGCGATCGATGATGTCGATTCCCGAAACGACCGACTCGCCTTCGGCGGCGAGCGCGGCGATGAGGTGGGAAAAGCCGCCGCGCAGATCGGGAACGTCGATGTCGGCGGCCCGCAGCTTCGTCGGCCCCTGAATGACCGCCGAATGATAGAAGTTGCGCTGCCCGAATCGGCACGGCAGCCCTCCGAGGCACTCCCTGTACGTCTGGATGGAGGCCCCCATCTCGTTGAGCGCCTCCGTGAAGCCGAAGCGCTCCTCGTACACGGTTTCGTGGACGATGGAAATGCCCGTCGCCTGCGTCAGGGCGACGACGAGGGGCTGCTGCCAATCGGTCATGAACCCCGGATGCACGTCGGTCTGAAGCGCCATGGAGCGCAGCTCGCCGCCGGGATGCCAGAAGCGGATGCCTTCGTCTTGCACGTCGAACTCTCCGCCGACCTTGCGAAAGACGTTGAGGAAGCTCGTCATCGACTGCTGCTCGGCCCCCCTGACGAAAACGTCGCCCCCGGTGGCAAGCGCGGCGCACGCCCACGAGCCCGCCTCGATGCGGTCGGGAAGCGCGGTGTGCGAATATCCGCGCAGTTTGTCGACCCCCTCGATGCGAATCGTGCGGTCGGTGTCCACGGAGATGATCGCGCCCATCTTCTGCAAGATGGCGATGAGGTCCATGATCTCCGGCTCAACCGCGGCATTCGTCAGCTCGGTGACGCCTTGGGCCATGACCGCCGTCAGAAGGGTCTGCTCCGTCGCCCCGACGGAAGGGTACGGCAGGTGCACAGGCTTTGCCTTGAGCGGCTTTTCCGCTATAAGGTGCATGCCTGCGGCCTCCTGGATCCTGCGGGCTCCGAAATCCTCGAGCACCCTGAGGTGGAAGTTCACGGGCCGGGATCCGATGTGGCAGCCGCCGAGGTCGGGGATGAACGCCTCTCCGAGGCTGTGCAGAAGGGGGCCGGCGAAAAGGATGGGAATGCGCGAAGAGCCGGCGAGCGTGTCCATCTCCACCGAGTCTTCGGGCAGGTTGATCGAGCCCGGCGTCATTGCCAGGACGCCGGCCTCTTGGTCGTAGTCGACGGTCACCCCGTGCATGCGCAGCAGATCCGAGACGACGTCGACGTCGCGAATCAAAGGCACGTTGCGGAGCTTCGACTGCTCCGCAGAGAGCAAGGCGGCCACCATCGCCTTCGGGACCAGATTCTTCGCTCCGCGCACGGTGACCTCACCGCGAAGTGGCGTGCCTCCCAGCACGCGAATCTTGCTGACCATATGCGTCCTCCAATGTCGACGGCCGCCGATAAAGTGTGCGTGTACTGGATCGGCTCGCAATCCGCGCATTCAAGAATAGCCGCTTATAGACGCGAGGTGGATTCGCCGAGTGTGAATCCGCCCGCATGCTTGTGCGCGGCAAGGGTCTGCGCCGTTCGCGAAGCTCTCGCCGACGGCGCAGGCGGCCTTCATGCAGTCAGGCGAGCGGGGCGTCCCGGCCCACCGGCCGCGCCGAGACCACCGCGGCCTCCGGGAGGTGCTTCTTGGGCAGCGTCTTCGGCTTGAAGGAAGGGCGGGAAGCCTCGTAGGCCTCGATGGCGCCTTCGTTCTGGAGGGTGATTCCGACGTCGTCGAGCCCCTCCATGAGCCGCCACCGCGTGTAGTCGTCGAGGTCGAAGCGGCAGGCGAAGCCCTCGGCGTGAACCGTTCGGCTCTCGAGGTCCACCGTGATCTCCGCGCCCGGGTTGGCCTCGAGGATCTTCCACAGCTGCTCGACGTCCTCTTGCGCCACCACGCCGGCCACAAGCCCCTGCTTGCCCGCGTTGCCGCGGAAGATGTCGGCGAACTTCGGGGCGAAGACGGCGCGGAAGCCGTAGTCCTTGAGCGCCCACACCGCGTGCTCGCGCGAGGACCCCGTGCCGAAGTCGGGCCCGGCCACCAGCACCGAGCCCCGGCGGTACTCCTCCTTGTTGAGGACGAAGGAGGGGTCTTTGCGCCACGAGGCGAAGAGGGCGTCCTCGAATCCCGTGCGGGTGATCCGCTTGAGGTAGACGGCCGGAATGATCTGGTCCGTGTCGACGGCGCTGCGCCGGAGCGGGACGCCGATCCCGGTGTGCTGCGTGAACTTTTCCATCGTGTTCCTTTCTTGGCCGCTGAGGCGTCTGGCTCGGCTGAGCCGTTCAACCCGGCTGAAGGCCCTAAACTTCCCGCTTCAGCCGAGGTCCGACGGCGTGGCGAGCTTTCCCTTGACCGCCGTCGCCGCCGCGACGAGGGGCGATACGAGGTGGGTTCGCCCGCCCGGCCCCTGCCTCCCCTGGAAGTTCCTGTTCGACGTCGAAGCGCACCGCTCCCCCGGGCTCAGCCGGTCGGGGTTCATGCCCAGGCACATCGAGCATCCGGCGTTGCGCCACTCGGCCCCGAAGTCGAGGAAGACTTTGTCGAGTCCCTCGGCCTCGGCCTGGAGGCGGACCCGGGCCGACCCCGGAACCACCATCACGCGGGTTTTCGGAGCCTTCTTGCGTCCCTCGACCACCTTTGCGGCCGCCCGCAGGTCCTCGATGCGCCCGTTCGTGCACGAGCCGATGAACACGGCGTCGATGTCGATCTCCCGCATCGGCGTTCCCGGGGTCAGGCCCATGTACTCGATCGCGCCTTCGGCGGCTTTGCGCTGGGTCTCGTCGGCGATGTCGGCAGGCTCGGGAACCTTTCCGGAGATCCCTATTCCCTGGCCCGGGTTGGTCCCCCAGGTGACGAAGGGCTCCAGCCCGTCGGCGTCGAGCTCCACGACGGTGTCGAATTCGGCGTCGTCGTCGGTGGCCAAAGTGCGCCAGTAGGCGACGGCCTCGTCCCAGTTCTCCGGCGCGTTCGGCCTGCCCTTGACGTAGGCGAACGTCGTCTCGTCGGGGGCGACCATTCCGGCCCGCGCGCCGGCTTCGATCGACATGTTGCAGATCGTCATCCGGGCCTCCATTGACAGGGAGCGGATGGCCTCTCCGCGATACTCGATGACGTGGCCCTGGGCGCCGTTCGTCCCGATCTGCGCGATGATCGCCAGGATGATGTCCTTGGCAGTCGTGCCCGGCTTGAGCCTGCCGTTCACGTTGATAGCCATCGTCTTGAACGGCGCGAGCGGAAGGGTCTGCGTCGCCAGCACGTGTTCGACCTCCGACGTGCCGATCCCGAGGGCGAGCGAGCCGAAGGCGCCGTGGGTGGACGTGTGCGAGTCGCCGCACACGATGGTCATGCCCGGCTGTGTCAGCCCGAGTTGCGGGCCGACGACGTGGACGATCCCCTGGTCGGCGTTGCCGAGTGAATAGATGGGAACGCCGAATTCCTCACAGTTCCGCCGCAAAGCGTCGATCTGGGCGCGGGACGTGAGGTCCGCGATGGGCAGGTCGATGTCCAGCGTCGGCGTATTGTGGTCCTCCGTGGCCACCGTCAGATCCGGGCGGCGCACGGGGCGCCCGGCAAGGCGAAGCCCCTCGAAAGCCTGCGGGCTCGTCACTTCGTGGACGAGCTGCAGATCGATGAAAAGAAGGTCGGGAGCGCCGTTCTCTCCGCGCTTGACAACGTGGTCGGCCCAGACCTTCTCGGCGAGCGTCGCACCCATTGTGCCCTCCTTTGTCATATTCGGTTGAAAGAGTCAAGAAAAGGATCCCGCAAATACAGGGGTTTTTGTCCTTGCATCTCAAAGCGTGAGATGCAAGTATCAATACATGGACACTGTACCCGAGGACGACGCCGATGGCCGCAGCGGCGACACGCTACGAGACGACAGCTCCGGCGTCGGAGTGCTCGACAAGGCCGCATCCGTTTTCAGCGCCCTCGAATCCGGACCCCAAACGCTCGCGCAACTGGTGTCCGCGACGCATTTGGCGCGGCCGACCGTCCACCGCCTCGCCGTCGCGCTCGAGCACCACCGCCTGGTTGCCCGCGACATGCAGGGGCGTTTCATCCTCGGCCCTCGGCTCGGCGAGTTGGCCTCGGCAGCCGGCGAGGACCGCCTCCTCGCCTCCGCCAGCCCGGTTTTGACCGCGTTGCGCGACCACACGGGCGAATCCGCCCAGCTTTTCCGCCGCCAGGGCGATCAGCGGGTGTGCGTGGCAGCGGCCGAGCGAACGGTTGGCTTGCGCGATTCGATTCCCATCGGCGCGACCCTGTCGATGAAGGCGGGGTCGGCCGCGCAGGTGCTTTTGGCGTGGGAGGAGCCCGACCGGCTTCACCGGGGTCTGCACGGGGCGAATTTCACGGCGACGAACCTTTCGGCCGTGCGCAGGCGCGGGTGGGCGCAGTCCGTCTCTGAGCGCGAAATCGGGGTGGCCTCTATATCGGCCCCCGTGCGCGGGCCGTCCGGCCGGGTCATCGCGGCGGTCTCGATCTCCGGCCCCGTCGAGCGGATGGGGCACCAGCCCGGACGCCAGCACGCGACAGCGGTCGTGACGGCGGCCCGGCGCCTGACCGACGTCCTCCAGGCGACCGAAGGCCTCGGCGCGGATCTGTGAGGGCGCGGGTTCTCGGCGTCGGGCACGAATTGGCGAGGCTGCACTCCGACGTCGTCCTAAGCTGCGGCGTCGTCTTAAAGGGCTCTTAGAAGCCTTCTCTATAAGCATTGGCCTCGCCTACGCATCAGTTTGCCACGCACAGAGCTTCTCCTCGGCATGAAAAGTGCCTAGCGCTGCCCGACGCCGCCAAAGACCACATGAAAAGCACCTAGCACCGTCGAGGCACCGCCAAAAGCAGCATGAAAAGCACCTCGCCACCTCGCCTCATGCATGAAAAGTACCTCAAATCATGTCTGCGAAGATGAAAAACACCTGGACACAAAATAACGACCAAAATATGGTCACTTTAATAGCTCCAGGTACTTTCCATGCCGAACCAGGTAATTTTCATGCCGATGTCGCGCTTAGAGCGGCAGCATCACCCGCAACGGAAACACGAGCTGCTCGAGCGGACGAAGACTGCCCTATCTGCCATTTGCCACAGAAGCCAAAGACCTTGCCCTGCCCCTGCGTGTCTCTAAATAGGCTTTCAAGAAGCGCATGGAGAAATGAAAGGTTGGGGAGCAAAATATGCACTTCGCTCCCCAAGCTTTCAAAGGACACACCGATTACCTAAATCGTCAATGTGCACCGCTTCTAGGACCAGATGAAATCGCCGTCACCAATTGCACCCGTGTTCCAGGACATTCGACCAATCGGGATTGGACGGCCGTGCAAGCTCAAGGTCCCAATGAATACCCGCATGATAGTGATCGTAACCATACTTGACGTGGCACTGATACTGTTGCCACAAGGTTACAGGAGGATTTTGGCCAAGAAGACGATCCTTCCATTCTTGCCAGCCCTGATTCAGCATCACATCATTGCCGCTGACAACAGGACCAGTGATTCCCCAGTAAACTGCCAACCCCCATTTCGAGAGTTCTCCAGAGTATGTGTCTTCACCTTCCCACTGACCTTTTCTATTCTTTTGCATTGTTTCAAATAGATTCCGGCCAAGGAAAGGATCGGCGACGATCGGATAAGCGTACTGGCTGCCGTGATCGACCACCTGCGTGACGACGTTGCCTTTGACCTCGTAATGGGTCGGAACGCTCTTGCCCTTGGCGTCCTTCGCCCACGCGGGGGCGATGCCGGCAACCATCTTCTTGCCCTTCACCACCAGAATGGACGAACCGACGCGCTCAATCTTCGCCCCTTCAGGGACCTGCATCTTGTACGCATAGCGCTTGGGGGCTTTGGCGCCATTGATCACGGTGTTAATCTGGACGCTCCCGTCTTTGCGGACGATTGGCGTTGTGGACGAGCCGTTTTTATTGTCAAACGTGGCCGTGCCGGCGTGCGACGACGCCGCCTTCGATGCCGAGTCTGAAAACGGCAGGCCCACCGAGACCTTGCCGTTGCGTCCCTCGATCGTCATCTTCAAGCTCGGATCGTTGGGCACCGAGACGCTCACGCCTTGCTGCGTCGTTTTGATCGCGTTCCTGCTTGAAGCGTTCGCCGGAACGTCGGCCGCCGCGTCTGTCCACTCGCGGTCGACTCCCGCAACAGCTTTGTAGGCGCGTTGCGCCGTGGCGCCTGACGTCGCATCCGAACCTTGATCTGAAGAATCTGCGTGGGCGACCGACGCCCCCGCAATCGCCATCGACAACGCTGACAGCGAAGCTGCGAAACGGATGAGTTTCATCATTTCCCCCTATCTCCACCCGTTGCTATTTATATTTTTCAGAGTAGTCTTCGCAACTACAGCAAGCAATGCGATATAGACTGCAATGTCACCCGACGAGGGTGAATCCCCGAAGCTCGCGCGCCAAGATCAGCCCCCGTCGCGCTGTTTCACACCCGTGAATACCGCCGTCTCAGGCTCGTGCAGCCCGTTGCCGATCTCATCCAATCCGATGCCGATCTCACGCAATCCGATGCCGAACTAGGCGGGCGAAACCAGATACGATTACCCGCATGAGACGGACGCTCCTCGTGACGAACGACTTTCCGCCCCGCAAGGGAGGAATACAGACGTATCTCGAAGGCTTCGCCCGCGAGCTCGACCCGGATTCCCTCGTCGTCTACTGCTCCTCTCCCCCGGACGGCGGGGCGGACGAGTATGACGCCGCGCAGCCGTGGACAACGGTCCGCTACCCGGGAACGGTCATGCTTCCGATCCCAAGCGTGCGCCGCGAGATGCAGAGAATCATTCGCGAGCAGTCCATCGAGGCGGTTTGGTTCGGCGCATCGACGCCGCTCGGCCTTATGGCGAAGGCCGCGAAGGCCGCCGGGGCCGGCAAAGTCATCTCGACCACCCACGGGCACGAGGTCGGCTGGGCGAGGGTCCCTGCCGGGCGCCTGGCTCTGCGAAAGATCTTTCACGACGCCGACGTCGTCACCTACCTGACGAAGGCGACCCTCCGTCGGCTCCGCCCGCTCATCGGGGACACCCGAATCGTGCGCCTGCCGGGCGGGATCTCGCCTGAGGACTTCGCGTTTTCGGCGTCGTGGCGGCAAAAGCTGCGCGAACGTTACGGAATCGGCGACGAGCCAACGGTCGTGTGCATTTCGCGACTGGTCGAGCGCAAGGGGCAGGACACGCTCATTCGCGCCTGGCCCCGGGTCCTCGCCGCCTGCCCGCGGGCCAAGCTCGTCATAGTCGGCAAGGGCCCCTACCAGGGCGATCTGCGGAAGATGGCGCGGGAAAGCCCCGCCGCGGCAAGCATCGTCTTCACGGGCGAGGCGCCGTTCGAGGAGCTTGCCGCCCACTACAGCCTGGGCGACGTTTTCGCCATGCCGTGCAGAACCCGCGCGGCGGGCATGGACCTCGAAGGGCTCGGAATCGTCTATCTCGAGGCCTACGCCGCCGGCCTTCCCGTCGTCGCCGGGGACTCCGGCGGCGCGCCCGAGGCGGTCCTCAACGGCGAAACGGGCATTGTTTGCGCGGGACATCGCCCGGCGGCCGTGGCCTCCGCGCTCGCATACATGTTGGAGAACCCTTCGCGCGCCAAAGAGATGGGCCGCGCCGGGCTCGCCTGGGTCGACGAAGAGTGGCGCTGGTCGACGCTCGCCGCCCCTCTGCGGGAAGAACTGCTGTGACCGAACTGCAGAAGCAGACGCCGAGGCCAAACTGCTGAAAGAGCTGCTGTGACTGAACTACTGAACTACTGAAAGAGCTGTTGTGATCGAATATTTCGCGCTGGCCATCGCCGTCGGCTGTCTGGTTCCCGTTCAAAGCGCCATGAACACGCGCTTGAAAGTCTCTTACGGAACGACGATAGGGGCCTCTTTCGTCTCTTTCGTGATCGGAACGGCGTTCCTCGGCGCGATAGTCGTCAGCGAGAGCCTGAACATCATTCCTCCCGTCAGCACCCCGTGGTGGTCCTACCTGGGCGGGGCGATGGGAATCCTCGCCCTTTTGACTATTATCACGATCTTTCCACACGTCGGCGCCGTCGAAACGGTGGTGCTGCCCGTCGGCGGAAAGATCCTCTCGGGGCTGGCCATCGACCATTTCGGCCTGTTCAACTCAAAGGTCCAGCCGATCTCTGCGTATCGACTGGCAGGGGCCGGACTGGCCGCCGCGGGAATGCTTCTCGCGGTCTACGGGCGCGGGAAATCCTCGCGGGTCGGCCCGCGCCCAAAGCTCATATGGCGGGTCATGGGAATCCTCGTGGGCGTCTACGCCGCACTGCAGGCGGCATTCAACGGGAACCTCACGAGGATGCTGGGCTCGTCGATCGCGTCGGGCTTCGTCTCCTACGCCACGGGCACGATCCTGCTTCTGCTTCTCGTCGTCTTCAGCAATCAGCTTCCGCATAAAACAACCCGCGGGCGATGGTGGATGTGGCTTGGCGGGCCGGTGGGCGCCCTTTTCGTGGTCGGCATGGCCCAGCTCGTTCCCCACTTGGGAACAGGCGTCACCCTGCTCGTGGTCCTCATCGGCCAACTGCTCGGCTCGATGGCCATCGACCACTTCGCCCTTTTCGGCGCCCGAAAGGCGCATGTGACGTTCTTCAGGCTGATAGGCGTAGCCGCTCTGGCCGGCGGCATGTACGTGTACTACACTTTCTGACGCATATGACCCTCTGACACTCATGCGTGCGAGTCGCCGGCAGCCGGGCGGCAGACGCGCATGCGCCGAAGGCGAGCGCGCACCCCTTGCCTGCCGAAGCTGACAAGGGAACGACGGCCCGGAGCCCTGTTGACAGCCCGAAGACGGAAATCTAGCCTGGCGCCATGGCTCTTCTCCGTCTCGTGAACTGTTCGAACCCGCTGCCGGAATGGGCTCGGCCGAAGCTGCCCGCCGCCGTCCACGCTCTCGCAAACCGAGGCCACGAGTTGGATTGCGCGGAGGTTCTCGGGCTGGAGGACAGCTGGCGGTGGAGCCCTCAGCTGCGGGCGCGCATGTTGGCCGAAGCCTTCGCCGACGACGCCGTCGACGCCGTCTTCGACGTCTCGGGGGGCGATCTTGCGAACGAGGCGCTCCCCCACGTCGACTGGGACGCCGTGGCCGCACACCCCAAACCGTATTTCGGCTTTTCCGACAACAGCTGCATAGTCAACTCGATCGTCGCCGTGACGGGTCAGCCAGCAGTCCTGTGGAATCCCGCGGCCGGCGTGGAGCGGGGTTTCGACGCGGTCGACGCCGCATTGGCCGGCCGCATCCTCCGCCCGGCGCTCACCGGCGCGGAAGATCTGGCGCAAATGCGATGGGCCGGGGGCAACCTTCGCTGCTTCCTCAAGCTCGCGGGAACGCCATACTGGCCGGATTTGAAAGGAAAGGCCTTGGTCGTCGAGTCGCTCAGCGGGAGCCTGCTCACTCTTGCGGCAGGCCTCGCACAGCACAAGCAGATCGGATCCTTTGACGCAATTGCAGGAATCGTGGTGGGCCAGCTGACGGAGATCGACGAGGCGGGCGAGCGCGCCGCCGCACTCGAACTGGTCAGAGAATATGCGGGCGGCCTGCCCATCGCCGAGGCGCCCGGGCTCGGGCACTCGCCAGACAGCGAGCCGGCGACGTTCTCTTAAAGAGAGGCTGCGGTTGTGTCGGAAAGGCTGCGACGGTCGGTTCTGCCTATGCAGCGCTTACAGGCATCAGACTGGCGTCTGCGCGGTTGGCTTAGACAGTTTGTCCGTCGAAGAGAGGATGTCTCAAGTGAAAGGGGCGGGTCGCGTGGACCACCCTCGATTGCAGACCGTCCGTTGGTCGTTCCGGGGCTTGGGCGTCCGGATGGGCTGGTGTTTGTCTCGTGTTTTCGTTTTGCCGGTGCGTTGGCGGGACTGAGGCGCTACGTTGGGGTCTGTAGGGTTGACGCATGTGCCCGGCGGTCTTTGCCGGCGGAGTGTTTGGAGGCTTGATATGTCCGTC
>CALIHR010000017.1 GCA_938020505.1 uncultured Actinobaculum sp.
TCGGCTTCGCCACCTTCTACCTCAACCGCACCAACCGATCCGGCATCCTCGACGCCCGCCCCATCGGCGGCCTCGAACAGACCGGCAAGTGGAAGATCGACGCCCGCTACAACAAGCCGGCCCTCATCGAAAGAGTCAAGCACGTAGCCGCACTCGGCCACCGCATCCACGTCACCCAGCTCGACGGCCTCGACTTCCTCACCACCATGGAGCCCCACGCCACCGACGTCCTCGTCTACGCCGACCCTCCCTACGTCGAGCAAGGAGGAAGCCTCTACCTCCACGCCTTCAACGCCAATGACCACCAAGCCCTGGCAGACAAGCTCCTAACAGCCACCTACCCATGGCTCCTGACCTACGACGACCAGGAAATCATCTGGGCCGACCTCTACACCGCCGCCCGCTGCGCACGCTTCAACATCGCCCACACCGCCGCCATCCAGCACGTCGGCAAGGAAACCATCGTCTACGGACCCACCCTCACCGTCCCCACAGGCCTCGAAATCACCCCCGGAGTCCACGCAACCTGGATCGCCTAACCTGTAAGCCTACCGGTCGCTGGTCGAGCAGGCCCTCTGGCAGCAGGCCCAGGCCGTGCTGGACGCCCGTCGGCGCGGCCAGCGCGAACGCCTGCACCGCCACTGCCTCAAACCCGCCCTTCGCCCAGCTAAACGCACTTGCCAGACCCCGCACACCCGGCAAAACCGAAGCGCAGCCGACAAACCGGACAAACAAAACAACCAAGAAACCGACCCCACAGCAAACGAACCCTGGTCACTCCATGACCAGGGTTCGCATAAGACGATTGTGGCGGTAGCGGCGGGATTTGAACCCGCGGTGGCTATTAACCACACAGCATTTCGAGTGCTGCACCTTCGGCCGCTCGGACACGCTACCGCCGACTATCGTAGCGGCATAACCCCGCGCAGCGCCACTCGGCAACCTGTAGGCCGGGACACATCGCCGGGCTGCGCGTCGATTGTGGAGCCAATGCCCGGGTCCGCGCGACCGGAGCACGCGTCAAGCCGTCGCGTCGCGTATTCGCCGCACGCCGCCGACGTCGACCCGTCTTTCGGGCCTCTCCACGCCGTCGGCGCCCTGCGTACACAGAGCCGTCCCCGTAACCTAAATGTTGAGTGCGAGAGCCCATTTCGGCGCCCCGCGTACGCAGAGCCGTCCCGCAAGCAGACCGACACGAACGCCTGCCGAAACGCAGACCGCGCCTGAAGGCGTCCGCCGACGTCGCCAAACGCCTTGGCCGACAGCGGCATCCGCCCAGTCGCAACAAATATTTCATCATCTAGAAGAGATTCTGCTCCGACGTCGTCGCATACGCACACTTACACTTCTTACTCAGCCAAAATAACCGTCCCAGCAACACTTCAAATTAATTCATCACCCATTGAGGCGGGGCATGGTCTCTCACTAGCCTGAAGCCATGAACGAAGCAATCGTCATCGACGATCTCAAAGTGACGCGGGGTTCGCGGCGCGTTCTCAAGGGAGTGAGCATTTCCCTTGAGAAAGGCTCGATCACGGGGCTGTTGGGACCGTCGGGTTCAGGAAAATCCACACTCATCCGATCGATAGCGGGCGTGCAGAAAGTCGAGTCGGGAACGGTCACGGTTCTCGGCAAGCCCGCGGGAAGCCGCGCCGCCCGCGCCTCGCTCGGCTACATGACCCAGGCCTCGGCCGCATACAGAGACCTCACGGTGCGCGAGAACGTCGCCCATTGGGCGCGAATAGCGGGGGCGCCGGCGTCGGCTGCGGACGAGATCATCTCTCAGCTCCGGCTGACGGACCGCGCACACGCCCTTGCCGGCAACATCTCAGGCGGCCAGGCTTCCCGGCTTTCCCTGGCCTGCACGATGGTCGGCGACCCGCCGGCGCTGCTTCTCGACGAGCCCACCGTGGGCCTCGACCCCGTGCTCCGCGAGGAAATCTGGGACCTCATCCGCGAACGCGCGGCCGCCGGCACAACGGTGCTCGTCTCCTCGCACGTCATGGATGAGGCCCAGCGCTGCGACAGCCTCATTTTCATCCGCGAAGGCGGCATCCTGGCGACGGGGACGGCCGACGACATCCTCGAGGAGACGGCGACGTCGTCCATGGACGCCGCCTTCCTCGCCCTAGCGAAGGAGCAAGAAGAATGACTCTCGCAATCGCGGCGCGCGTCGCGCGCCAGCTGCGCCACGACCCGCGCACACTCGCCCTCGTCACCTGCGTCCCGTCGATCCTGGCGTGGCTGGTCCATCAGATTTTCGACGGCGAAGAGCCGATCTCCTCGCAAGTCGAGATGACGCTGCTTGCGATGTTCCCCCTGCTCCTCATGTTCCTGCTCACAGCCGTTGCCACGGTGCGCGAGCGCTCCGGCGGAACCCTTGAACGCCTCATGGCGGCCCCGATCCGCAAAATGGACGTCATCGGAGGGTATGCCTTGGCCTACGGCGTGCTGGCCGTCGGGCAGTCCTCGCTGCTGACGGCCGTCTGCTACTGGGGCCTGGACATGCAGCTGGAGGGCGGTATCGGGTGGATGCTGCTCGTCTCCCTGGCGACGGCGCTGCTGGGAATCGCCCTCGGGCTGCTCGCGTCGGCGGTTTCCCGCAGCGAGTTCCAGGCCGTCCAGTTCATGCCGATCATTGTGCTGCCGCAGGTGCTTCTGTGCGGGCTCTTCGGCCCTCGCGAGGACATGGCCGGGTGGCTTCAGGGCCTGTCGAACGCAATGCCGCTCACCTGGGCGGTCGAGGCGTTGAAAGAGGTGGCAAGCTTCCCGGATCTGACGGGCCATTACTGGACCAGCCTGGCCATCGTCGCGGCATTCGCAGCCGCCGCACTCGGTCTGGCCTCGCTCACGCTCAGGCGGAGGACGGAGTGACCCGCGGCCGCCGCAGAGGCTCTCCCGCAACGCGGGAGCAGATCCTCGACGCCGCCCGGAAGGTCTTTGACGAACGGGGCTTCCGGGCGGCGTCGCTGCGCGCCGTCGCCCGGGCGGCAAACGTCGATCCGGCCCTCGTCCACTACTATTTCGACTCGAAGGTCCAGCTCTACGCGCAGTCCGTCGGAATCGGCATCAATCCCGAGCGGGTTTTGGCCGAGGTCATCGCACCGGGCAGGCGCGGGCTCGGCCGCAGGCTCATGGCCTTCCTCACCGACCTCTGGGAATCGGAGGTCGCGCAGTTCGTCGTGGAATCCGCGCGGGAAAATCCTGCCCTCGCACGCCAGTACGCCGGGGTCATCGTCGAGCAGTGGCGCCGCGCGGCCGACATCCTTGGCTTCCCCCACGGAATCGTGCGCGAGGAAAGCCTGGCGCAGGCGATCGCCGTCGTCGCCGGCTTCGTCGCCTGCAGGCACCTGCTCAAACTCGAACCCGCGGCCTCCCTCACCCGTGAGCAGGCCATTCGCGTGTACGGGGACCTTTTGCAGGGAGTCATCGACGCCGCCGCAGCGGCGGAAGGCCCGGAGGCGAGGAAGTGAAGGCGACTCCGCGACCGTGAGCGCAGCCAAAGGCAAAGCCGCCGAGGGCGACGCGGCGCAAAACGAGGCCGCCAAGGGTGACGCGGCGGCGGCCTCAGCCGCCGTCACCGCCCGAAGAAGGCCCGAAGTTGGCGCGAGCATTCGTCTTCGCGGACGCCTCCCACCACCTCGACCCTGTGGTTGAGCCGCGCGTCGCGCAGAACGTCGCGAACGCTGCCGGCCGCCCCGGCCTTCGGATCCCACGCCCCGAACACCACCCTGGCCACGCGAGAGGCGACGATCGCCCCCGCGCACATCGTGCACGGCTCGAGGGTGACGTACAGATCGCATCCCTCCAACCGCCAGTCCCCCGCGGCGCGGGCCGCCTCCCTCAGCGCCGCGATCTCGGCGTGGCCGGCGGGGTCGTTGCACGCCTCGCGCGTGTTGCAGCCGACGCCGAGCACGGCCGACCCGCGCACAACAAGCGCGCCCACGGGAACGTCGCCCGCGAGCGCCGCACGGTCGGCCAACTCCATGGCCCGGCCGATCCACTCCCGCTCAATTTCATGCACGCCCCCATTGTGCCCGGGCAGGCCCTTTGCCGCACGCGGTTTGTCGCGCCCTACTTGGCCTGCCTTCGCGGCGCAGTCCGCCCTGCGCCGCACGCGCGGTTCGGCGGGCGTCCGAGGGCAACGCCTCGAAGCTCGCCAATAATCTCGAAGCGCCCCAAATATGTCGGACCGCGCTGATATAGTCAACGCATGCGTACTCAGATCATCGAGCACCCTCTGGTGGCTCACAAACTCACCCTTCTGCGCGATCGAAACACGCCCTCGCCCGTCTTCAGGCAGCTCGTCGACGAGCTCGTCACCCTTCTGGCGTATGAGGCCACGCGCGACGTCGCCGTCCGCGAGGTCGACGTCGTCACGCCCGTCGCGCCGACGAAGGGCCTGTCCCTGGCCTATCCGCGCCCCATCCTCGTGCCCATCCTCCGCGCGGGCCTGGGGATGCTCGAGGGCATGTCGAAGCTCCTGCCGACCGCCGAAATCGGCTTCCTCGGAATGAAACGCGACGAGACCACGCTCGAGGCGCACACGTACGCCAACCGCCTGCCCGAAGACCTTTCGGGCCGCCAGTGCTACGTGGTGGACCCGATGCTCGCCACCGGCCACACGCTCATCGACGCCGTCAACTACCTGCTGGAGCGCGGCGCGCGCGAGGTCACCTGCGTGTGCCTTCTGGCCGCACCCGAGGGCCTGCGGAACCTCGAGGAGGCCGTCGGCGATCGGGCCGACGTCACGATCGTCTCGGCCGCGCTCGACGAGCGCCTCAACGAAAACGGCTACATCGTCCCCGGGCTGGGCGACGCCGGCGACCGGCTCTACGGCATCGTCGACTGAGCGCCCTTCCAACGACCGTCCTTCCGCCCATGACAGCTGAGCTTCCTCCCGCGCCCGCATCCGTGCGGCCCCCTTCCCCGTCCGACATCCTTTCGGTTCGCCCGGATTACCTGGGGCCGACGTGGGTCGCCACGTCCTTCGCCCTTTCGGAGGACGACGGCGGATCCCCGCCGGGGCGCCCCGACGTCGCGGTGCTCGTTCACGAGGCCGACGCCGGCGAGCTCGCCCAAAAATCCGGCGCAGCGGCCCTGTACCTGCCGGGTTTCCTCGATTCGTTCTTCCACGTCGGGCAAGCCGCCGCCTTCCGCGAGGCCGGAATCCCGCTGGCGGGCCTCGACATGCGCCGCTGCGGCAGGTCCGTGCGCTCGAACGCCTCCCGCGACGATTTGCGCGACATCTACGTGCGGGAGGAAGAGATCGGCCTGGCAATCGGGCGCCTGCGGTCGCTCGGGGCAAGGCGAATCGTCTTGATCGGCCATTCGACGGGAGGCCTTCAGGCAGCGCTGTGGGCTGCGGACAATCCTGGGACGGTCGACGCCGTCGTCCTCAACTCGCCCTGGCTCGACCACAACGGCGGCGCTTTCGAGCGCGGCCCGCTCACGCGGTTCGTCGACCGCGTCGGAGCTCGCCGTCCTCACCTCGTCTTCAGCCCGCTCTTCTCGCGCTACGCCCGCGCGCTCCACGCGGACTTCGGCGGTGAATTCTCCTTCGACCCGCGCTACAAGCCGCTCCGCCGTACCGTTGCGCGCATGGGATTCATCCGAACCGTCCGCCGGGCGCACGCGCGCGTGGCCGCGGGCAACGTGAGAATCGACGTTCCGCTGCTCGTCGCCCATTCCGACGCCTCCTCCCGCCGTCCCCGCTTTCCCAGCCGGGACGACGTCGCCGTGCGCGACGCGGTGCTGGGGGTCGAGGACATGAAACGGCTGGCGCCGCTGCTGTCCGAGCGCGTCGAAATGCTCGAGATTCCGGGAGGCCGGCACGATCTCGCGCTGTCGGCCAAGCCGGCTCGGGAGGCTTACACCCGCGGCGTCGTCGACTGGGTGCGCAAGACGCTCGGCCTGTGACCTCAGGGCCGCGGGCGGCACCGGGCTCGCGACGCCGACCCGCCCGCATCGGAGTACCATCGAACCATGCGCGATTTGTCGAAACCCACAGTTCCATCCGACGCCATCCAGCATCGTTTCGCCGAAGAGACTCGGGCGCGAAAGGCCGCGGCCGGACCCGCGGCCTCGCTCGCCGACGGCGAAGGGTCCCCCGCCGAACTGCGAGAAGCCCTCGCCTCAACCGTCGAAGGGCTTGCGGGCGAGATCGTCGCGCTTTCGCACGCCGTCCACGACAACCCCGAGGTCGGATACGAGGAGCGCTTCGCGGTCTCCACGGTCGCCGACCTGCTGCGCGCCCACGGCATCGAGCCCGATGTGGGCGTTTACGGGATGGAAACAGCCCTGCGCGCCGAGTTCACCGGCGCCGCCGGCACGAGCAACGCCGGTTCGCCGGCCCCCGCGATCGCCATCCTCGCCGAATACGACGCGCTTCCGGGCATCGGCCACGGCTGCGGGCACAACGTCATGGCGGGCAACTCCGTCGGCGCCTTCCTTGCCCTCTACGAGCTCGAACGCAGGTGCCCCGGATCGGTTCCGGGCCGCGTCGTCCTCCAGACGACGCCCGCCGAGGAATGCTCCACCGCCAAGGAGGTCCTTGCGGTCCGCGGGATGCTCGACGGCGTCGACGCCGCCGTCCAAACCCACTCCTACTCCTACGACCTCACGCACCAGACGTGGCTCGGCGTGCGGCGCATACGCGCGATCTTCACCGGCGTGCCCGCCCACGCGGCCTCCCAGCCCTTCATGGGACGCAACGCGCTGGACGCCGCCACCCTCGCGCTCACCGGCTTCGGCCTGCTGCGCCAACAGATACTGCCGATGGACAGGCTCCACGCAATCGTCGTCGACGGAGGCGACGTGCCGAACATCGTCCCGGAAAGGACCGAAATCAGCCTGTTGGCGCGGTCGAAGTACCCCGAGACGCTTAAGGACCTGGTCGCGCGGGTCGAGGACGTCCTGCGCGGGGCCGCCCTCATGACCGGAACGGGCTTGGAAATCGTCACCTCCGAGACCACGAACGAGATGCCCGTCCGCACAAACGGCCCGCTCACCCGCGCCTGGGTCAGGTCCCAGCGCGAACGCGGGCGCGACCCTCTGCCCGCCGGAGTCGTGACCGAAACGATCGCGGCCGGCACCGACTTCGGCAACGTGTCGGTTCGCATCCCCGGCATCCACCCGCTCATCAAAGTGGCCGATTCCGACGTCGCCCTCCACACACGCGAGATGGCGGCGGCCGCCGGCTCCCCCTCGGGCGACGCCGCAGCGACGGACGGGGCCTACGGCCTCGCCTCGGTGGCCCTCGACTACCTTCACGACGCCGAATTCCGCGCCGCCGTGCGCCGCGACTTCGAGGAGGCCGGAGGCGTCATCGACGTCGAGCATTTCTGGGACGAATAGGGCCGCCCGGCTCTCACCGCGCCCCCGGGCTCGCTCTGCGCCACTGCCGTCAGCGCGTCTCGTCTTCGGCCGCCCGCGGCGCCGGGCGCTTCGCCGCTCGTCCCGCCGCTCAAATCGACGTCGCGCATCCCACCGCGTGAATTCCGCAACTCGACTCGTGCGGCACATATCCGGCCGCAGACTGCGGCGAGCGCATACAATCGGAGACTGAACAAGTCCCCGCGCGGTTTTTCAGGCCGTGCAGCCCCGGGCGCGGCGCCCACCGACCGAAAGGACAGCAGGACAGCATGTCGAAGAAAAGCCGCCGAGCGGCATCCAAGAGGCGAGCAGCGGCCTCGGCCGGGTCGGCGCAGTCCGCGCAATCGACGCAGTCCGCGCAGTCCCGCCCGTCGGCCGCGCCGAAAAAGCCCAAGGCGGCCGTGGCTTTCGTCGAGCGCCCCTTCGAGGGCCTTCCCGCGGAGGCCGAGCTCGTCGCCATGCGCGAAATTCTGCCGTTGGCGACGCTCCCGGCAACCACAACGGAGGAGTACGGCTCGGCCGACGTCGTCCTGACGACGATCCTTCCCTCAATGGCGGGCGCGCTGCGCCGGGCCGACGGCGTGCTGTTGGTCGCCGCGCAGACGGTCATGAGCTCCGGGGACGCCTCGCGCGACATCGCCGCGCGAATCATCGACGGGGTCACACTCCCCGACGGCCAGGCGCTCCAGGTCTCGGACCTGCCCGAGCCCGGCCCTCGGCTGCAGGACGTCGTCGCGAGCTTCGGCGAACTCGAATTGCACGAGATTCCGTCGTTCTGGATGGCGGAAGAGGACGCCGCCAAACCGGAGAACAAGGAGGCGCTTGAGGATTCGCGGTCCCAGCTCGTCCCGATGAAGGCCGTCGACGGCGTCCGCGGCGCATACTGGTGCCGCATGAGCCGCGAGTTCGTCAGGTGGGTCAGGCCCGAGCCTCGCGACGCGGTTCTCGACGGGCTGGCGCGGCTCCGCGCGGCCGACGACTTCTCCTTCGACGATTCCCGTTTCGTCGGCGCTTTCAGGGCGCTGGGGCTCATCATCCCGGTGTGGGAACTGCCAAAAGGCGCAGAAGCCGACGAACTCGCCGCCCCGATGGCCGAATTTGCACCGAAACTCGACGCGGCCATCGCGGCGTCGGATCCGCTCACACCCGAAGAGAAACGCGCGCGGGCGGGTATCGTTTCCCGTCAAGTGACGCTGCGGTGAGCATCCGACTGTCGAAGCACTTATATCTCAACATTGAAGGCTAGGCTAGAAGTGTGACAACCTCCGAGCAGCGCGTAGCAGTAGTCATACCGGCTAAGGACGAGCAGGACAGGATCGCCGCGACGATCCGCGCCGCCCGCGCCATCCCGCACGTCGACTTGGTCGTCGTGGTCGACGACGGCTCCGAGGACGACACCCAGAAGGCCGCCCGCGACGCCGGCGCAACGGTCGTGCGGCATTCGGTCAACCGCGGCAAGGCCTCCGCCATGGAGACGGGGGCGCAGGTGGTCGCCATGCGCGACACGAGGGACCGCCCGCCGCGCCTTTTGCTTTTTCTCGACGCCGACCTCGGCGACACCGCCGTCGAGGCCTCGCCGCTGGTCGCGCCGGTGCTCGAAGGCAAAGCCGATTTCACCGTCGCGGCCCTGCCTCCGCAGGAGGGGGCGGGCGGCTTCGGCCTGGTCACCGGGGCCGCTTTCAAGGCGATCAAGCGGACCACGGGATGGGAGCCGCGCCAGCCGATCTCCGGGCAGCGGTGCATGACGCGCGAGGCGTTCATGGCGGCTCTGCCGCTGGCGAGCGGCTGGGGCGTGGAAACCGGAATGACAATCGACCTGCTCGTGGCGGGGTTCACCGTCCAAGAAGTCGTCTGCGACCTCAAGCATCGCGCGTCGGGCAACAACTTCGCCGGCCAGCTGCACCGGGCCGACCAGTACAAGGGCGTGGCCAAGGCCGTGCTGGCGCGTCGCCTGCGCAGGATCCACGTGCCGCACGGCAAGAGGAACTCCGCCTCCAAGCCCTACGAGCCGTACAACGCCTACAAGGGCTGACGGCGAGGCAGCCGAGGGAGCGTTTTTCCTTCGCGGCAGGCTGCGTTTCCTTCGGGCGGCGGCCGTCCGCAGCGGCCTTGCCCTCGGCTTGACAGCGGGCCGTCCGCAACGGGCTGCATTTCACTCTCCACAATCGGCAACCTGAAACCCGCAACGGCGGGCACCCCGGAAGAGCCGTATCGCCCCTCCAAAATGCCCGCCGCTTTTCGGAGCCCGGCGGCTTGCACGCAGAGCGCCGCCAGCTCGGAAAGCCTCGCTTCGACGCCCCGTTCGCGCCGCGCCGTCGACGCTTACGCGCTTCCACGCAGGCGCTTACGCGGTTCCGTCTCGGCGCCCGCCTGCTGTCGTCTCGGCGCTAGGTTCGTTTCAGCGTTTGCTTGGTTTCGGGATCTGCTCGGTTCCGCGCCGACGCCTACTTGGTTCCGTTGACGACCTTGGACACTTCCCTTTGCTGAGAGGTCGCATTCTCTTGCTGGCGGCGCTGGATTTCGGCCCGGACGTTCTCGTCGGTCTCAGGCAGCCCCTGTTGACGCAGATGCTCATGGATCTCTTTCTGCGTGTCTGCGTCCTGGTAATTGGTGCTGTCAAAGTAATTGACGTGGTCGCTGTAGCCCTCGTAGCCTGCTCCGGCCAAGGAACCCAAACCAGGGATAAGAAGCGACCCAACCGCCCCGACTGCAGGAGAGGCGGGGTCGAGCCCGTGGTTCCCTTCGATGTGTTGGATGCCGGGCACTTCCGTGGGATCGCTGAGCTGGGTCATGTCAGAGCCGGGCGCCAAGCCCATCGGCCCGTTGTTTGGCACGGCGCCGATGATGTCCTGGTCGTTCTTCATGACGTAGACGCTGTCCGAGGGCACGTTGAAATCGGAGACGTCCTTGGCAGGGACTCCCGGCGGCCCGTAGAAGACTCCGGCGTCGACGACGCCGTCGCGCACCTGCGTCAGGGCGTACCCCAGGGTCGTCGAACCGTAGGAGTGGCCTAGAGCGGTGATTCTCGGATCGCCGCCTTCCCCGCTGCCCTGCCGCGAATCGTGCAGCCCCTCGAGGAAGTGGGACAAGTCGGCGCCTCCCGCGGCCGCACGTTCGGTTTCGGACACGGTGAAGAGGCCGTTCGAGCCTGTTCCCGCCTGGGGCGGGTCATATCCGAACCACATGACCGAGGCCGTGTTTCCTCCTGCCGTGCCGGCCACATTGGCCATTTCGGCGGTGTACCCGACGACGTTGCTGTCGACGCTCGTCGTCAACCCGCCCACGTGAACCGCAATGTTGTCGGCCTTGTCGACGTCGCCTACCGTCACGGCCGCATGGAGTTGATCTTGATTCTCGCCGGGTTCGACGGGGTCGTAAAGAAGGAGCTGCGACGTGCCGTTGTATTGGGCGCCCTGCTTAAGAGCAGTCTTGAGCTTGTCGAGTTCCGCCTGCCTGTCGAGTTCGCTCTTCGCACGGGAGAACTCGTCGTCGCTGCAGGGCGGAGCCCCTTCTCGACCGCCGGCCACCCACGCCTGATAGGCGGCGACCTTCTTCTCGTTGGACTCTTTCCTGCTGTTCAGATCCGCGTAATCCCTGTCCAACCGATGGCGATTGGCCCTGTCTCGGGCCCAGGCGTCGACGCCGTCGAGGTTGCCGATGCGATCCGGTTCTTCGTCGGCGAGCCTTTCCTGCTCCTCGCGGCTCAGCGAGTCCCACCATTCGGCGACGGCGCGGGTGTCGCTGGTGTCCTGAGGCATGGGAAGGGGCCCGTCCACGGTGTGCTTGAGGGATCCTTCGGGCTTGACCTTGCCCTCTTCGATGTCGGTGAGAGCTTTCGAATACGCCTGGTCTATCTCGTCGGCTTTCTTGATCGCCTTGTCGACGCGGTCGGCGCACTCGTTCACCGCTTGTTGCCTGGCGGCTTTGTTCATCTCGTAGGAAGTTCCCGCCGAAATGGCGGGGCCAACTACCGGCACGGCGTAGCTCAACGGGTTCATCGCGGTGCTGAGAGCCACGTCGCCCCAATCGGTGCCGCTCGTGTCCTCCACAGTTCCGTCCGAATAGATGGTCAAACCCGAGCCTTCGGCGTGCGCCTTCGCGTCCCTCACCAGGCCCTGCACCGTGCCCATGCCCTGCTGCATCGTGGACGTCGCGGTTTTCATCGCCCGCAGGTTCACGATGAACTGGGCGACGTCCTTGTCGATCTCTTCGACCTTCTTATCCGCCGCCTTGCGGGCGTCGCCCTGCCAGCTCGTCGACTTGTTGAGCTCGAGGATTTCACGCCCCCATTCTTCCGCCGCCTTCTCTCGAACGCACAGTTGTTGATACTCGGTTTCGAGGGTCGACTCTTCCCAATCGGTGATGTCGCTCCATTGCATGGAGAAAGTCCTTTCTTAGCGCCGAAACGTCGGCAATTGAGCTCTGACGCGCTGTCGGTTTGCGCGCTTCGGGTTGCGCGATTTAAGTTCGCGCACGATTCAGCCTCACGCGGTAGCGGCCGACGACGAACCGCCGGAGCCTTCCGCGCTGGGCATGGGAACCGGGGCGCCCGATCCCTGCGCGCTGGGAAGCGGGACGGCGTTGCCCGGATGCTCGACGTGCGGCATTGGAGCCGGAGCAAAGGCGCCCCCGTTGCCGCCGACGCCGGGAATCTGCGGGCCGTAGCTCGCCTCTCCCCCACGAGTGAAGACCGGAGGGTCAGAAGGCTCGATTCGCGGCATAGGAGCCGGATTTCCCGACGTCTCGGCGTGCGGCATCGGAACGGCGTCGCCGAAGTGCGCTGCGTGCGGCATCGGCGCCGGGGCGAACGAACCGGAGGAGTTCGTGACCGAATGGACGCTGCCGTGGGACGTGAAGATGGGATTGCCCGAGCCTTCCGCTCTGGGCATGGGAACCGGATTTCCCGCCCCTCCGACATTCGGCATGGGCGCGGCATTGCCCGGGGTCTCCGCATGCGGCATAGGCGCCGGGCCCAGAGAGCCCCCGTGAGAGCTTCCGCCGCCGGGAAGCTGGGACCCGTAGCTGTGCCCCTGCTCGACGGAGGGAAGAATCCTTCCGCTTTCGCCTTCGACGCGGGGCATCGGGGCGGCGTTTCCCGAGGTCTCCGCATGCGGCATGGGCGCGGGATTGCCCGAGCTCTCGACGTGGGGCATGGGCGCGGGGTGCGCCGATCCTCCGGCGTCAGACGAGAAGGAATCGGAGCCGCCGCTCATCAAACTGTGGATGCCGCCCAGAGCGCCTCCCAGCGAGTGATGGCCGCTATGGGAGCCGACGATCTGCCCACCCTGAGTCGAACCGTACGAGTGGCCGCCCGCGACTGATCCGCCGCCGCCTCCGCCAAGCAGGGAGCTCATGTCGCCGCTGCCGGGCGAACCCAAGATCTGGCCTGAGCCGCCGCCGGCGGGGCCGTACGAGTGGCCTTCTCCGGACGAGCCGCCAGCCCCGCCGCCGGCCGATCCGTAAGAATGTCCGCCGTCGGCGGCGGAACCGCCCCCTCCGCCGACGTCGCCGCCGCTGTCCCCTCCGCCGCCGATTTCGCCCACAAAGCTACCGTCGTCCCCGGAGGGGGTCATGTCCTGATACATCCTCGCCTCGTCCTGATCGGTTTGCTCGATCGTTTTCAACGTCGCCGCGAGATCGTCCGAGTAGTCGCTCAGCTGATGCTCGATGCCCTTGAGCTCGTTTGAAAGATGCTCGGACGTCGTCTTGACGGTCGAGGCCGCCTTGCCCCCTGAAATCTTCCCCGAGATGCTGTCGGCCGTGCCTTCCGTCCGCATCCGCTGGCTTTTAGCTGCGCAGTCTTGTGCGTTGCCGGCCTCCGTCGCCAGCTCCTTCGGATCCGCGGAAAGCGTGTCCGCCCCACCTGGTCCCATGCGCGAAACTCCCTTCAAGTTCTTGGACGTTTGGTGCGACGTCGCTCTTAGGAGCCGTCATTCGGACGGCACAATCCAGCCGGGCTCCCAGTACGACGCCGCCCTTAAGCGGTCCAAAGTACCTTAAAGGATGGGCGGGCCAGATGAAAACCGTATCTTCCCTCCATTGGTGCGATTCACACGCCAAAAGTGCAGCGAAAGCCGGCTTTCCCTTGAAATGACGCGCGTTCCGTCGTCGCGCACGTCTGTTCGCATTCGGACGGAACTGCGGCATTCCGCGGCAAATCGTTCGCGCGATCTCGCACGGCGCAAAGACCGCGGGCGAGCTCTCCGATTCGGAGAGGACGCCTCAAGAGGGCCCCGGCTTCTGATCAAGAGAACTCCGGCTCCTGAAAACGCCTGGAAAAGAACGAGGAAAGAGCGCTGCACAACGAAGGGGAAGATGTCACGCGGAATGCCATCTCGTTTGTGGCGAGCAACATACATTGCGGGTGGCGTCAAGGATTCAAATACATTAGAATAGGATACCCGAACTTCTTGCCGTCGGTCCAGCGCGTGCACTCGTTCGGGTTCTTGCTGGCCGCGGTTTCACGCCGCGACGTCAGGGCCTGCGGCTCCCTACTCGCGAGAGGCCGTTGTCGGGCTTTCTTTCTCTCGCACACCGGCCGCATCCCCTTGACCGGCAGCCGCTTCTTCCTCGCGACGCAGCGTGGCGACGAACCACAGCGGGACGGCAACGATCAGCCCAACGGCGGGCATCGTGACCCCGGAATCGTTGAGCAGCGCGGCGACGACGAGCGCCGAGAGAAGCGAAACCACCGACCGCCTCACGGTTTCGTCCTCGATCCGGAATCTTGCGAAGTGCCCGCGCCTGGCCAGCAGCCAAGCGACCGCGCAGATCGCCGCGACGATCGCGAGGGCGACGGGGATGAAGAGCGCATTGCCCCCGAATATCTGGGTGAACTTGCGCCAGATGATGGCAAGGCCGCCGCCGTCGAAGAAGGACCCCACGAACTTGCCGAGGTGGGAGCGCTTGGGGGCCGGCTGAAGGTAGTCGAAGAGGGCGAACACGAAAGAAACGGCGACGGCGGCGGCCAGAACGGCGCCGAAGCGAAGCCAGGTGAGCCGTTTTCCGGCGACCATCGTGGCGAGGACGCCGAGGCCGACGACGATGACCGGCGGCCCGCCGAAGTCCGCGCCGAACTTCGCCGAACCGTCAAGGAGCGCGGCGAGCGCGCCCGTGCCCAAGATGACCGCCACGGCCCTCTTGCGCGGGACCCGCGCTGAGAGCCAAGCGAGCAGGAGCACGAGTCCGGCGACGAACATGGCGACGGCGTTGTTCGAGAAGCCGTAGAAACGCCAGCCCACAAGCGGCTGCATGCCCAGCAAAGCGGCCAGCTGGAGGGGATATCCGTGCCATATGCCGTCAAGGAGCACGTCGAGGGCCAAGGTCCCGGCGGTGACGCCGCCTATGACGGCGAACGGGGCGAAAGGCGACTTTCCGCGCAAAGCGACGAGCGCGAGAACGGCGGCGATGAGCACGACCCCCATGAGCAGGCTCGCGAGGGGATTCGACATCCTCCACCAGGGGATGAGGTTGACGAGCAGGGTCGAGACCGGAAGGGCGGCCGTGAGGGCGCTCAACTGCACGAAGAAGCGCTCATTTGTCTCGGTCCACCTGTACGACTTCCGCTTGGCCCACATGAGGAGGATCGCCGCGGAGAGCGCAGCGAGCAGAACGTAAAAGGAGCCGGAAAGCGAGCGGGTCACCTGCGCGCGGGTGTGTTCGGCGTCGAGCCGGGCGATGTTCGCCTCCCCGTCGAAGGCCTCGACGGTTGTGATTGCCGAGCCTATTGTGTTGCCGCGGGCGTGCGGCCCCGCGCCGAGCCAGCCGACCAGCGTGGGCATGATGTCAGTGACCTGGATGAGCCCCGGCTGCCGCGTCGAGTCCGACGTCGCGAGCGCCGGCCCGCCCATGCGAGGCCCGGCGGCGGCGAAATAGCCCAAATGCGGCCGCGAGGATTCGGCGTCGGCGACGTTCGCCACGAGCACGGTGGCGTTGGGCGACTTTTTGCGAATCTGCCTGACAAGCATCCCGAACCGCGCATCGACGTAGGAGATCTGCTGCTTCACCTCGTCGGGCGCCGCGCCCTCGGGCGTGAAGTACTCGCGCAGGCGCTGGGCGATTCCCGGGGCCTGGACGGGATGGTTCTCGCTCAGTTCGCTGCCGGGGTAGCGGACCGCGCCGAGGTCGATCACCGTGACGTCCGCATCGGACTTGGCGTAGGCTCGCGCCGCGCCGCCGACGTCGCCGTCCTCCCCCGAAACCGGCAGCGGGGCGAGGGCCGCATAGCCGCCGGGAAGGCGGCCGTCCGTCTTGGCGAGGGCGAGGGCCGCGCCCGAGCCGACGGCGAGGGCGCTGCGCCCTCGGAGAGCCTCGCCGAGCGCGCCGATCTTTGCCTTGTAACTGCTGGAGGCGTTGGCCTCTTTCAGACGGGCCCACCGGGCCGGGGCCTTGCCCGCCACGGTCGGCAGGCGGCAGCCGTCGTCGATCGTGCGCTGCCCGGCCCCGAGGGCCGTCCACCCTTCCACGGGGCACGCGGTCTCGCGGACCGTGCGCGCCACGATGTTGGAAACCGCCGCTTTCTTGCCGAATTCGTACAGGTGAGGGGCGGTCTTCCGGGTCACGTCCGTCCAGCTGACGCCCGAGAATCCGACGACGACGACGGGCCCTCTCCCGCCGCCCTCGGCCGTGGGCTTCCCCGCACGAGCCGTTCCCCCCGCCCGAGCTGGCGCACACACCCCGGCGAAAACCGCGAGCAATGCCACTACGAAGAGGATCGTTTGGCGAGCGGAGCGAAGGACCATGAGACCAGCCTATCGGAAGCGACGCAAACGGCATGCACTGCGGCCAAGCGCGCGTACCCCACAAATCTGTGAGACCGCCCGGCGAATCGGCGGCTTGCGCCGAGTCTCAGAGCCTCCCGCGGACACGCGAAACCGCGGAGAGAGCCGGCATGCGGCGTGCCGCGGCCGGGCCAAGCCGTCGCCCACATTTCGGAGGGTTGGCCCGTCCGCGCGGAAACCGGCAGGTAAAGTGTGCGAGCGAGAACAAGGTGCGCGAGCGAGCAGAAGGAGACCGATGAGCGCGTCAGAGCAGGCCCCCCTGCGCTTTTCATTCCTGGGACCGGCCGGAACGTTCACATACGCGGCGTTGAGACAGGTGGCCTCGCCGGATTCGGTCGAGATTCCGGCGCTCGACGTCCCGATGGCGCTCAGGCTCGTGCGCTCGGGAGAGGCGGACTACGCCGTCGTCCCAATCGAAAACTCCGTCGAGGGCGGGGTCAACGCAACGCTCGACGCGCTGACGGACGGCTCCGCGCTGCAGATCAAGGCGGAGATGCTTGTGCCGATCGCGTTCTCGCTCGCGGTCAGGCCGGGCACGCGCCGCGAGGACATCCGCGCCATTTCGACCCACTCGCACGCGTGGGCGCAATGCCGCGGATGGATAGCCGAGCGCCTCGGCGCGGTGGTCCACGTGCCGGCGACGTCGACCGCGGCCGGCGCGAAAACCCTCGCCGAATCGGACAATCCCGGCTTCGAGGCGGCCCTCTGCCCGCCCGCCACCGTCGAACTCATGGGCCTCGAGTCGCTTTCCGACGACGTCGCCGACAAACCCGGCGCCGTCACCCGGTTCATCATGGTGGGCCTTCCCGGGCCGCAGCCGGAGAGGACGGGCGCGGACAAAACCACCCTGCTGGTCCAGCTCCCGCACGACGAGGCCGGCGCGCTGCTGAGCATGCTCGAGCAGTTCAGCGCCCGCGGGATCAACCTCTCGCGGATCGAGTCGCGGCCGATCGGCGACTCGCTGGGCCGCTACGCCTTCTCGATCGACGCCGAGGGCCACCTGTGCGACGAGCGCATCCAGGCCGTTCTCATAGGTTTGCACCGCGTGTGCCCGCAGATCGTCTTCCTCGGCTCCTACCCTTCTGCCAGCGGCGAGAGGATCAGGCCGCGCCCCGGAACGTCCGACGCCGACTTCCGGGCAGGGCGCGAGTTCGTCGAGAGGCTGCTGGACGGGCGGGCGTAAACCCCTCACAGCACGTGGACGGTGAGCGCCAGCGGGTCGATTTCTGCTGTGACTTTCGTGGCGTATCCGAGGGCGTCGCCGTCGGCCTCGACGAACTCGGGCCGGTCGGCGGTGACCGTCGCCGAGCGCATGCGCCGCAGGTCGATCGTGCCCGCCGAGGGCAGAATCGTCCGGCGCACGCCGATCCCCTGCAGGCCCATCCGCCGCATGACGTCGCCCCAGCCGAAGATCCAGCCCTTGGTGTCCAGCAGCACGAGGTCGAGCCAGCCGTCGTCGATGCGGGCGTCCGGCGCGAGCACGAAACCCGCGGGAAGCCGAGCGCAATTGGCGAAAAGGATCGACCTGGCCTCAACTCCGAAGCTGTTTGAGCCGTCGCCGGCCACCACCGTCGCGTTCACGCGCGAACGCCGCATGAACTTGAAGCCGGAAACGAGGTAGGCGCCCCAGCCCATGGCGTGCTTGAGCCCGTGGTCGGCGTCGTTCATGACGTCGGCGTCGAAGCCCATCCCGGCGATCACCAGGAACGGCTCGCACCCGGCGAAGGGCCGCGCGTCCGGCCCCATGTCGGCGATCTTCGCCAGCTCGTTTTCCGTGGGCTCCGGGGCGCTGATCCGTCCGACGTCGATCCGCTGCAGCCTTCCGGTCAAGGCCACCATGGCGAGGTTGCTCAGCGAGGAGCCGAGCGGAAGGTTGAGGTTGCGGGCCAGCAGATTTCCCGTTCCGAGCGGAAGGATACCGAGCGGAATGTCGGTTCCGGCGAGCTGCCCGGCGACGGCGCGCACCGTCCCGTCCCCGCCCGCGGCAATCACCACGGCCGGCCCCTCCGCCAAGGCGGCGCGGGTTTGGCCCGCTCCCGGATCGTCGGGGGTCGTGCCGTACCAGCGGGTGGCGGAATACCCGGCGTCGGCCGCGGCCTGTTCGACCACCGCCTTGAGGTCCCCCATGTCCCCGATCTTCGTGGGGTTGACGACGACGGCCACCGTTCTCTCGCCCGTCCCCTCGGTTTCCTGCGGCAGGATCCCCGCCGACGCCGCGTTGGCGTGCACGAGCCGGCTCCTCAGGGCGCCGATCGAGGCGCGATTGTGCAGCGAGAGGCCGAGAGCCGCAAGAGCCAGTGTGAACGTCAGCCACCAATGCCAAGTCATGCTCTAAGGTTAATGCGATCGAAGAGTAAGAGGAGTCATCTGCGAGCACTGCGCGCAACGACGTAGAATTGCCACATGATCGACATCCGCTTTGTACGTGAGAATCCCGACGCGGTGCGCGAGTCCCAGCGCCGCCGCGGCAACGACGAGGCCTCGGTGGATGCGCTGCTGGCCGCCGACGAGGCCCGCAGGTCGACCCTCCAGGCCTTCGAGACCGCCCGCGCCTCGCAGAAGGAGCTCTCGCGTTCGATCGGAAAGGCGAGCCCCGAGGAGCGCCAGGCGATTTTGGCCGAGGCGAAGGCGCTGGCCGAGCGGGTCAAGCAGCTGGAGGCCGCGGCGAACGAGGCCGAGCAGGCCTGCCTTCAGGCCAATGCGGCAATCCAGAACATCGTGCTGGACGGCGTTCCGGCCGGCGGCGAGGAGGATTACGAGGTCCTCAAGCACGTGGGCGAGCCCCGGGTCTTTGATTTCGAGCCGAAGGACCACCTCGACGTCGCCGAGGCGCTTGACGCGATCGACATGGCGCGCGGCACGAAGGTCTCCGGCTCGCGCTTCTACTACCTCAAGGGCGTGGGCGCGCGGCTCGAGCTCGCGCTGCTGACGATGGCCGTGGACCAGGCGGAGGCCGCCGGCTTCACGATGATGACCACGCCGACCCTCGTCAATCCCGACATTATGGCCGGAACCGGCTTCCTGGGCGCGCACTCGGACGAGATCTACTACCTTCCCGCGGACGACCAGTACCTTGTGGGCACCTCGGAGGTGGCCCTGGCCGGATACCACAAGGACGAGATCGTCGACCTTTCGAACGGCCCGCTGCGCTACGCCGGATGGTCCTCCTGCTATCGCCGCGAGGCCGGCTCCTACGGCAAGGACACGCGCGGGATCATCCGCGTCCACCAGTTCAACAAGGTGGAGATGTTCTCCTACTGCCGCGTGGAAGAGGCCGAGGAGGAGCATCGCCGCTTCCTTGCGTGGGAGGAGGAGATGCTCGCGAAGGTCGAGCTGCCCTACCGCGTCATCAACACCGCTGCCGGCGACCTGGGTTCCTCGGCCGCGCAGAAGTTCGACTGCGAGGCCTGGCTCCCCACTCAGAATCGCTTCATGGAGGTCACGTCGACGTCGAATTGCACCACATTCCAGGCGCGGCGGCTCGGAATCCGGGAGAGGTTCGACGGCGAGACCCGCACGGCGGCCACGCTGAACGGGACCCTCGCGACCACGCGCTGGCTGGTCGCCCTGTTCGAAAACCACCAGCGCTCCGACGGCTCGCTGTACATCCCCGAGGCGCTGCGGCCATACCTTGGCGGGCGCGAGAGCTTCGAGCCCGTTGCCTGACGAGCGCCTAGGTTCCGAGCACGGCCCCGCTCCCCGCGATCGAGTAAGCCTTTCCCGCGGCTACAACGGTTCGTCGGACGAGCGCGAAGGCCCTTGCCTTGCGTCGAGTGCTTCGCGGAAAGGTTCGGCTCCGAAATCGGCTCAGCAGCCTTCGGCCGCCAAACCCTCGTTCGAAGCGACACGGAAGTCCCTCGCCGAGCGGAAGACTCTCGCTGAGGCGGTTGAGGAATCCGGCTTGCCCGGGGCGGGGCCGGATCTGTTTGTGGCCCTCGACATCGACGGCACGGTTCTTCGGCACAACAACACGCTTTCGCCGCGGGTGGGCGAGGCGATCGCGGCGCACATGCGGGCAGGGACGCGGATTTGCCTGGCCACCGGCAGGGGCATCTACGGCACTCGCGAGGCTTTGGAGAAGATCGACGTCGCCAACGGGCTGGCCGTGTGCTCCAACGGCGCGATCACGCTGGATGTAGGGCGGGGCGAGGCATTCAACGTCCACACCTTCGATCCTTCCCGGCAGGTTGCTGCTTTGCACGCCGAGCTTCCCGAGGCGCTGTACGCGGTGGAGTCGCTTCACGAGCCGCGGCGCCTGACCGCGCATTTCCCGGACGGCGAGCTGACAGGGCCGTCCGTCGTCGTGCCGATCGACGAACTGGCCATTCCCGACGCTACCCGCTTGACGGTTCGCTACCCGGGCATGGGCGCGGGCGAGCTCATGGACGCGGTGCACGCGGCGGGCTTGCGCGGCGCCGAGTACGCGATCGGCTGGACGGCCTGGCTCGACGTCTCCCCCGAAGGCGTCTCAAAGGCCGCCGCGTTGGAGGACGTCAGGCAAAGCTGCGGCGCCGCGCCGTCTTCCACACTTGCGGTGGGCGACGGCGGCAACGACGTCGAGATGCTCGGCTGGGCCGGCCTCGGCGTGGCGATGGGCGACGCCGGCCCGTCGGTCAAGAAGGCCGCCGACGCCGTCACCACAGGCGTCGACGCCGACGGCCTGGCCCTCGTCCTCGAGCTTCTGCTGTAGTGCCTGGACTTAAACGCTACAAAATATGTTTAGTTACCTTTAGTGGATTTAAACAAGGCAACTATGTTTTTAGATAAACAACAGGTCCTGAAGATCTATTTTAAGAAGATACACATCAGTCCTGTTTAAGAATGTTTACTCAGGCAAAACACTCCTCTTTTCGCGCTCGTTTATATCTGCAATAATCCTCTTGAGTTCGGCCGCAGAAGCCGCATCCTGAGTTTCCAAAGATTCGACAGTCAAGTTCAAATTCTGCTTAACAAGATTGGTTTCCGTCGCAAGTTCGTTAACGAACTTGCGCACAAAAACCATCAAAGTATTATTATTAGCACCATCGGCTCCAATACCTATTCTCGAATCCTTCTTAATCAAGCCTCCACACAATTGACCGTGCTGCTTCACCGCTTCAACCGCATCGAGAAGATTTCTCTCTATTCCCGGCAGATCGTTGCCTATCACACCTTCCTTCACCTCAGTCCCATTACCACTATCGTCCTTTTTGACAGACAACGTTCCGCCATTTTCCGGATCTATAGCCGAGAAATTCACGCCATACGGCTTCTCGGCCGCAAGACGCTGTTCCTCGGTAGGCGCACCTTTGCCGCCGGTAGAATTTGCACCAGTAACGTTCGCGACGTTAAAGTCCAGTTTAGCTTTTAGCTCTGTTTCGCTTTTTTTAATCTCTTCATTCAAATCCGTCAGGCATCCCTCAAATGCCGCCATTGCGCCATCATAGTTTCCATTATCGTCAGTTTTACTAACCTCTTCCCTGTCACCAGCTACCTTTTCCACAATTTGCAGGCCCGCACCTCCGACTGCAAGCGCTACCCCCGCCGGACCGACCCCCGTCGCGATGGTCGCCACAGCCGCAACCACCGCCGCACCTATGGCGGCCACTGTCGAGACTTTGAGCCCAGGTTGAGCTGTCGAAGGGGTAGCGGCCTTGCTGAACACATCCGTTGCACTGGTGACGATGTTAACGACTCCTTGTCGAGCCTTTACAAAAACCTGTTGTTCTCCTGCCAAAGCGCTTCCACCGGCACAAAGCAATTGAAAATTCCCGTTAACAGCGCCAGGCATCGCATGCGCATAGTTCGTTCTGAACGCGTACCAAGAAGCACCTGCCATAGCCTCACTGTGATCCACTATTAAGGTGCGAAGATAAAAAGCGAGTTCGCTAGCCCCCGTAACACCCGTATCGCTGCCTGCAACCGCAAGCAAATTGTAGGCTTTTTTAAAATACCCGTCACTCCCTGCGAGCTCATCCACTATCGGATTTGGATCGGGCAAATTTAACCATGAATCTAGTGCTTGATCAATCCTATTGCTGACCTGTTGAAACCCATCTGCGAAATTATGCTCCTTAATGGCTAGGTCATGAATACTATCACCAGCTTGAAAGCCCTTTTGATTCGGCGTCAAAACTCCGCCCCCCACCACCGAGTTCCCTGAAAAGGAAGGAGCGGTGAGCTTGTAGATCTGACGTGGCGTTAAAGGACCAGGGTAAGAAGGATTGATGACAATTACAGGCATATCCCTGCTTATAAAGGAGTAACCGTTGTCATCCTTGACATAGCTAGCCGCATCAACATGGTCTTTAACCACTTGCCAGACATAGGCGTCTATAGCAGCCTTTTTTAGTTTAGCGATAGAGCTCTGCCCTCCGTTTTGCCCGGAAGACAGTCCGTTGTAAGCTGTGTTGTCGGATCGCATGTTCTCAAGATCGTTAATGCCCATCGTTTTCCTCCTGGAACGATTGACTGAAGATGGACTGTCCGCTGTAGTCGCGTAATTGACAGTAGTTATGCTACCACTTTTAAGCATCTACATCAATATAACGATGGAGTTTCCAGTTTCGAACGGGAGTTTTCCAGATCGGCGACGACCCGCCGTTGAGGAAACTCTCAGACTTGGCCAGTGCCACAACACCCCGCTTCAACCATTCAATACGCTGACGGGCCAGTAATGACTGTCTCTCTTAGCGCGGCACAGGATCACGCAAAGCAACCATAAATTAAGCTTGCTCTAGACCCGCTACAGTATCGGCCGGTCGGCGGCTTCAGGCTTGTCAGCCACGCGCTGTCGATGGCCTTGACCCACCGAGGCCGTCCTACAGGCGCAATCGTTCACTCCGATTGCGGATCCCAGTTCCGCCCAGCGGCTTTCACGGCTATGATCAAAACCCGCGCGGTTTGGCCTCCTCCGTGGGAGCCGTCGGAATCTGCGCCGACGACGCAGCCACGGGGATCCTTCTTTCTGCCTGCCCCCGGAAACAACAGGCTCAACCGCTACGTCTGGGACACTCCCAACCAGCTCCGCTTCCGTAGCATGGACATGGGCGCCACACACGTCGCTCGAACACAGCGATCGGGTCTTGTCCCTGTGTTGCGGAGGCCGGGTGGTATTAGGCTGCGAGTTTGGCGGTGGTCGTTTTCTCGCAGATTGTTGGGAGCGTCCGCAGAATGGGCGGTGCCGCGCGGAGAGCGTGGCGGGCGATCCAGGCGACGGCGCGTCGCCGCGGGCTTGTGTGTGTGGGGGCCCTGTGAGACTTTAACGGCGGGGTTTCGCGTGTCAGGACACCGAAGCGGCGCGGTCAGGCGTCGTCGTCCAGGACGAGGCGGCTTCCATGGCTTGAAAAGGCCTCCGCGGGCTTCTTGCACACATTGGCGCGCCCGGCGAGATGTGTAGAGGCGATCCGCAATCGAGTGTCGGAGACAGCGCCGGTCCCTGACCGACTCCGGGCGGCGGGCCTGGCCAGCCCCGCCGCCACACCGGTGCACATGGGCACCGGACAGACAGCCACCAGGCGTCTGCCTATGACAGTCGACAACCTTCAGCCGGATAAGGACGGCGAGCCCTCGGCGACGAGAAAGTGCGCAATAGTCTGCGACGTGACGTTAGTTCGGCGCAGCGGTGGTGAAGTCGCGTGCGAGACTCGTCGACCCGCCAGGCCAGTCGACGCCGCTGGGACGGCCCACCGAATCCGGCATCGTCGACGGCAACCGCCACTGGCGCGAAGGCGCGGGCTGTGCGCTTGCAGTCCGTCTTCCTGGCCGGCTCCGTCGCCCAGCTCGGCTGCCATCGCCCCGGGGCGGCCTATCCCCGCGTCGGCGGCGCAAAACCGCACATCTATCACTTCGGCTTCATAAGTTCCTGTATCTGCGCCATCGTGGTCGGATCGACATCTTGCGGAAGTTGCTTGAGATTCGTACCACTTTGCGGGGATTTATCCCACGGATTTACACCACTTCCCTGAGCGGATAAATCGGCAATCGCCTGAATTCGCTTCGAAGAGGCATCGTCTTATTGTTCAAGATCGTCCATCGCCGCTCTAAGATTAACGATCCCCACTTCGATGCGCCAAGAAAGATCCAATAGCAGTTCATAGATGGCATCTTTCATTTCTCCAAAACGAAAACTTGGCCCCGTAGCACCCCGTCCAAGAGTAGCATGCTCACGGCGCGCGGCAGTTGCCATCGTCAGACCACTGATGCTGTTCGCCGCCGAAACGACCTCGTCATAAATCTTCGGCATGTATCCTCCTTGATCAGATTTAAGCGTGATTAAATCAACTTCACTTCGAGAAACCGCGAGATCCTTCCCCAGGACAAGATCTCCCTCTTGTCCCGTCAGATCATTAATAGAAGCGGGAAGCACATGAAAATTAGCCGTATCGTAAGTCTTGCTCTTTGCGTCACTCCAAATAACGGAGGTATTGCTTTGTATCTGATCATATATCTTCTCTTCACTTTCCTTTAAATTCGCATTAAGGCCATCTGCCGCTAGTACAAAGTTATTCATTGCGCTCTTATATTCCGCTGCGCCTATGTTCCTAGATTTCTCCTCTCTTCTCTTCACTTCGTCTTCAACCGCTTTGATGGTGCTTAATGCAGCGGTGCCCCCCGAAACGGCGAGAGAGAGACTTGCCCCACCCGAGAAAGGGGCAGAAGCAAGACCAAGAGCCACCCCGCCTAAATCCATAGCCAGCTCCTTTGATATACCTTTATTCTTATTTGCAAGTTGCGTGAAGACCTCGATGGCACCTACCACAATATTTGTTATTTTTTCCCTTGCCTGATCCATAAGATTTATTTCGGCAATTAGATATGCCAAGTGGACGTTCATAGCTAGATACAGATTCTTAACGACACGAGGCATGGTGATAGTAAACTGATTCTTAAAAGCAGTCATAGCCTTACCCGCCATAATTCCCGAGCTTTTCCCCAAAGCATCCATGTTCGGTCCAATAATTCCTGCCTCCGCGTCATCAGGCAACGCAACATCGCCGCCCTGAAGTTCAATACCGCAACCGCTCAAAGACATTTTCCCGATGGCTTTTTTGTAGTCAGAAATCGGAGTGTCAAAACCAGAGGGATCCGGTACGCCGAACCAACGTTTTAATGTTGAATCTATTTTATCAGTTATTTCCTTAAATTGTTCGGAGTACGACTTGCCTCCTGTAAAAAGGCCGCCCGAACCGCCGGCACCGCCATTATACCCATCGGCATCCGGAAGGGTCACTGTTTCAACCCCTCGAATCTGGGACAAGTTTCGGTTAATATAATGTCCTTGTGCTTCATCTTTGTCATAACTTCTTTCGGCCATGTATGCGTCAATAGCGGTCTTCCTAAGTTCCGCCGCTAACGCTTTAAGATTTCCGTATGATTAGTCTGTTCCGCTCACTGCCATTATCTGTTCCTTCCTTAAAATAATGTTTATTTGCTATACTCACACTAACGTTTTATACACTCTTCAAGCAAGGGATATTACAGTGACTTGCATTTTTTTCAATGCAGAGAACCTGGAAGGCGGCTTTGTGCGGTTGTAGAAAGTCTTCCGTGGCGGAGTTATCCCTCCTCCTCCTCCTCCTCCCCTCCCCCTTGATAAATAGTACTCTCAGGCATCGCCCTTGCGTTGTGGACAAAGGTCGTAAATGCAGGTTTAGTTGATAGTCGGCGCGTACAGAACTGTGCCGCTCTGAAAGGGCAGTTACTAACGGTGAAAAGGGATGTCAAAAGGTTGAAACGAAATGCTCTGGTACCAACTGAGTCCGAAATCCTGAATCGTCTCGGGTTGGTGGAGACGGTGATTATTGAAAAGGATGACTATCTATCGTGACTGCTCCCGAGAAGCGTCCTTGACGGGGTGACGGCCTGCACGATCCGTTTGTGTTTGAAGGTGTCGAAGTACCCGGATTGGGTGAAGGGCTGTTTCGTCCGGGTCGGGGAAGAGTTTGACACCGATCCGCATGACTTTGCGCGAGTGGGGCGTCAATCAGAAAGACCTCAAACGTGCGAGGATGCCGATAGTGCAGCAGGAACGTAGCTAACTAGCCTGAGAAACATTTTTGTCATGCAGGTCTTCACGCGAAAGCGACCAGACTCTAACTCGGATCGAACAGAACCTCGCACCCCTCGGGCTTTCACAACTAACTACGCGACCACCTGAGGTCACCCCCCTCTGAATCGCTTTTAACCATCAAAGATAAGTTGGCCCTCCTTCGAATTTCGAAAGTTAAAATTCAACACGCTGAGTAACCCAGGCCAAACTTTAAAACAAATCGGAGCAAACGGCACCGCGCTTTTTGTAACGCTTGCGGTGGGCGACGGCGGCAACGACGTCGAGATGCTCGGCTGGGCCGGCCTCGAACTCCTGCCATGAGCCGTCAGTCATTTCTTTCGGTGTAGGTTTCAATATCGTTGATAATCGAATCAAGTGCTCTTTGGCTGGCCTCATCCTGAGCGTCAATGTCGTTAACCGCAGCTTCAAAACTTTTCCCGCCCAGCCTTGCTTTTTCGCTCAGCTCGTCGAGATAACTAGCAATTACATCAGCAAGATTCTGAAACTGACTGAATGTCCCAAGCTCTTCGATGCCTACACTTTCATGTCGAGCAATAGCTTTCGCAAACGGTACCGCCAGCTCTCCAACCTTGCCAGCAATGCCAGCTAGATTTTTCCCGATATCGGGCATAACCGTTCGATAAATCGTTTGAACTTTATCACAGTCTTTAATTGAAAGTTTCGTGGAACTTTCAATCGTAGTTTCACTTAACTTTATGTCGTAATGCCCCGAGTCCTGTATAGCCTGCATATAGTTGTAACTTAAATTATTTCCCGTTTCTTCCTTGGTTTCATAAACGTGGCGACTAATTCGCTTCCAGGCCATCTTCAAAGCTATTGAGAACATTGTCAAAGTTCGCCCCTCCCTTAGCCCGTCCTCTTTTTTATCAACCGCCATCTGCACGACATCCAAACCCAGCTTGACGGCTCTTGTAGCGACCACAGTTGTCGCCGCCCCTCCAGATACGACTTCTACCGCTGCGCCCGCGACAAGCACCGCAGTATCAAGAATTATCTTCCAATCAAAGGGAGTATCAGTGGACTACTTTCTCCCAGCAGTATCAAAAGCACAGGAAGCATTCTCAACTAACTCGGCAATGAATTGGCAAGTCCTTTTAAAGAAAGCATTTTCAGCTTCAATTGTGGAAGCCAAATAGCGTAAAAGTGCATTATTTGCATTGATTGCGGAGGGAGTAGCTCGTAGGACTTACTCCTAAAAGCATCCCAACTAATACCAGCCATCGCATCGCTTGCATCTTTCACCATATTGAGATTGGAATAAATACGATTTCTTTGTAGAGATCAACGCTCGCGAAATCATCGAGAACCACCAATACCGTATTTATATTTTGAGTATTACTATCATAAACGTTTCTAATAGTTGTGGCTTGGGAAAACATAGCCAAGGCACTGCAAACTCTTTAATAGCTTGATGCACCGAAATTTTGGACAAAGTCATATCTTAAAAACAGTTAAATTGTCACTATTTACAATGGAACCTTGAATAGTATCGATGTGAATCGTTCATTTTCCCACATTGCCATGGGGACGATTGATTCTAATTACTGCATTAGCTGAATCTGCACCCTCAATCCGACACATTTTAACTTTATAATGATTTTTGTGCCTACTAAATGACTTATAAGCCAAAATCGGCGAGCAAAAGGGCATTGCAATGCAAATAAGCATTTGATTGACAAGCAAATATGGCTTTGGCCGTAAATGCATCCATGGCATACATTTTTAGATTTTCAATACTGTATCTAAGTTTTCATGATAAACGGACATCGTTTTCTTTCCTTAAGTTCCGAACTAAGTCGGCAATGAATGTGAATACCCTAGCCCAGTACAATCAATGCTTTAGCTGTAAGTTTGCTTAGAAGATGAGCGAATCGCAACAGCCGCGGAGGGGACAGGCACCTTAGACCCCAAAGCGCTTGAAACGTTTCCATGCTCTCAGGGCTCGTCATCACTCAGAAAAGCGGCGATCTAAGGACTTTCCTAGCTATTAAGCTTTTACTACACTTGTCGGTCTTGGTCTGTCGAAGCCAGAGAAAAAGATGACGTGTTCGAAAAGCATATGCGACTACCGGGGATGTCTTCGCCACGGGGGATGCTCCCATGTTGCGTGTCAAGCGGCGCGGCGGGTAGAGTTGCGGGGTGTTGTCTCGGATCGTGGTGTACAGGGTCCGGATGCGGCGGTGGACCAGGGCGAGGACGGCCTGGTTGTGGCGTTTCCCTTGATCTCGTTTGCGCTGATGGTGGGCGCTGTAGACAGGGTCGGCGCAGTGCGGCGAAGGGCGAGCAGGAACATGGCGCGCTTGAGGCGCTTGTTGCCGGCGTGGGAGACATGCTCAGCACGGATCGATGAGCCCGATCCCTAGTCGCCCACGCCAGTCCGGCGTAGAAGGCAATCTGGGCCTCAGTGTCGAATGTCTTGCCCAGGGCCCGGCCAGGAAAACGGAGGCGTCCGGGGCCCCGATCCCGGACATGGAGGTCGGGACCTTGCAAAGAGAGTGCCTGCACCAGGGGCTCGACCTGAGCGGCGACGTCGGCCCTCTGGGAATGCAGGGCGATGAGCTGAGTCGCCGGGTGGGGCAGCAGCGTTGCGCCGGCGTCGGTTCCGGCGATGACAACGGTCTGTTGATCTAGGGCGGAGACGATCTGACTGGCCCAGATGGTGTGACGCCTGCACCCGTGATTCTTGGGCTTGGCGTCGATGCGTTCCTTGCCGGCTTTCCTCAAGGCGGTGGGGGTGGGCCAGGCGGCTATATGGCCTCTAGGACGGCATCGTGCTCCAGCCACGGCCCTAGGACGGCCTCCAAGGCGGAGGCTGGGCGCATATAACCTGGATGCTATTGTCGCTCTGGTTGACCTGGCGGGCCGGGCCCAGGTGAAAGCCGGTGAGCATGCTCAGCGCCGCAGTGTCCTCATCGGATGCGCCGACGGCTCGGAGAGGGTGAGGCATGGTGCGGGCCACCTAGGCGATCACGGCCGCGTCCTTTGCGTCAGTCTTGGCGGACCTCGGCGTTAGGTCGGCGATGCGGCGCATCGACAGCCCCGGCAAGCACCCCACTGGGCTGTCTATGTCACATGGGCCACCGCGACCGCCAGCTCCCCGACGACGACGGGCTGGCCCACCGCTGCTAGGATGCGCCCGCGGCCTGACAGTTTCTTGTACAGGCCTCGCAAACGCGTTTCATCGTTGGGGAGCGCCTTTATCTAAGACTTTCTGCCCGTCCCAAGTCAGAGCAGTGGCCCAGTGCCCGCTTTTGCCGACATCAATGCCGATAGAAACATCGATATCCCCAATTTCCATTTCCGTGGCTCCTTTCGTCGCATAGCGTCGAGCCAGCCAGAGGACGACCGATCCCAGCATCCACGTTACGAAAGGCCTCACACAAAGTGGGCTGTTCCCCTTATCAGTGGTGGCCAGCACCCGGCTGCGGCGGGTGACGCCCCCGGACCATCACGGACAGGGGCAAAACATCATGCCCACAGCAACCGACTCAGCCCCGGCATCCCTCACAGGAAACCACTACCAAGGTAACGGAGATTTCTAAACTAAAATATGTGCACGCTCCTACCAATCGAGGCTTGGGTTATAGTCCCAAGGATTAGAATGTTTGTCTCCTGTAACAGGATCCTTTCGATTTCTATTATCAATCTGATCCGCTGCCTGATTGATACTTGTACTTGCGTTAGCATCTGTGTTTAGAATATCCTGAACTGCGTACAAAAGATTAGAGCTCGCTAAACTCACCTCATCACCCAGATCATTTAGCAGTTGCCGAACAATTACTCTAAGATCTTCAAAGGCGGGGGCCGCCCCCCTGTGGCCCGCGCCAACATTCGCGCCCCGTTCAACCTTCATTTCGAGCTTATCAACGTTGTCGCTACAATCTTTAAGGCCCGATGAGACCCTCGGTAAATACGTATTTGATATCGCATAAACAAGATCTGGTTGGATAATAACAGCCTCGTTTTTAGATGGGTCCGCCGAACCGCGATCATCAATATCCGAATGGTGCATCGAATCTAAAGTCAAATCAAAATATTCCTTATGTGCGTCAGATTTCATTGAATTAACGTTGTCGTACAGCTTCTGTTTAATTTTACCTTCAGCTTCTTTAAATTGTCTCTTAATCTCTTTAAAAGCACCCTCAAACGCGGACATAGCGCCTTCGTAGTTCTTAACTGGTTGCCCTTCTCCTCCAAATAGTTGGTCAGGATCCTCCAAATCCTTCGCCACCGATAGGCCGACGTGAAGCAAAGACGCCGATACGGTAGCAGTGCTCACACCTCCGGTAAACAAACCAGACACACCTGAAAGCGCAGAGGTCAAAATAGAAATTAAGACTTTCAGAGCGGCACCGTTACTTTCCGCCACCTTCTTACACGCATCATCGGCCGAAACCAAAGCGTTTGCTACAGAACGCCTTGTTTCCGCCAAAACCGACTTCTCACCAGCCAAACCATTACCTAAAACTACAGTAGCCGAATAAAGACCTCCAACAGTTTTATCAAGCTTACTCAGAAAGTTGGCTTTAAAGTTCTCCAATGTCGTCCCGCTCATTTGCGCTGCGTTTGTGTTCGCAGACGAAACATCCGAAGAAATATCACCGACTCCTTGAACCATCCCATCAGTCACTTGCGGTGAAGCAGCTAGCTTGGACAGAATGTTCCTGCAAGAAACTATGTGACTTTCAAGCGACTCCGGATCAGGAAGGCCCGTTAGACTCAAGACGGTGTCGTCAATTCGCTTTCTCACATGAGCGAAAGCCTCTTTGTAGCTTTTAGACTGTTCTGACGAACTCCACCAGTTCCAAACAGGATTCGGAGAACTCCAATCGCCGCCTCCCTCACCATCGGCATTTGGAAAGGAGACCACTTCGACATCAGCGGAAGAGGTTCCCGTCCCTGGAGCGTTAGGCTTATCAGATCTATATCCATTAGGGGACCTTGTAAAACCTTGACTCTTCATGTAAGCGTCAATGGCCGACGCCTTGAGGTTTTTGATTAGTCGATCGAGATTGGCGTAATCGCCTTGAGGGTAGTCTTTGTCCGACATTTTATCCTCCGTATGTTGGCTTTCTAATGCCTTTATATATTATCACGCAGTTCGCGGGAAAGAAAACGGGGAGAGATCCCCTAGGCTGGACTGGCCCCTGTTATTTGACACATTGACCTGGGCTCTCTGCACAAGAAAAGGGTATGGTAAGTTTGCGCGGAGTTCAGGAACTATTTGGAAGAGCCTCGGTCCAAGCAGTCGAGCTTACATGAAAAGACGCCGGGTCTGACGGCAAGCTAGATCGCGGTCAATGCTCCGGATCAGGCGCAAGGGACTACGGGCTTGGGTGGGCCTCTACGGCAAGGCAAAGTTCTTACTTTAAAAATAGTAATGAAACTCTGCGGGACTCTCGATTGTTTGTCAATTATCAAGTAACCCAAAAGCCTTTGTTCACAAAATCTGCAGAGTTTTACACTTTTCCACGTCGGTTTGTTTGCAAGTCGTTCGGCAAACCATCCGTCCCTTGGACACTTTTCCCCGTTTCGGCGTCGGCCGTCTAAACTAACGGAATGACCAATACGCCGAGCATCATCCAGACCGCGCAGCCCTTCCTGCTGGCGGTCTGCCGGATGCCCGGCGCCATCGCGGACGACGAGCTTGAAACCATCATCGACTGGGGCCGCCTCGACCCGAACAGCGGCATCGAGGCGATATCCCTCGTCGACGAAGACGCCGTCGACCCCGCAAGCCTCGATCTCTCACGGTATTCCGGAGTGATCATCACAGGCTCCCCTTTCGGATTCGGGCAGGACGAGAACCGCAAGAGCCGCGAACACCAGGTCATGGAGCGCCGCATCCTTGCGCTTAGCAAACGTCTCGTGGAAGAAGACGTCCCGACCCTCGGGATCTGCTTCGGCCTCCAGGCGATCGTCAAAGCGCTCGGCGGCGAGCTCGTCGAGGGATACGGCGAGGACCTTCAGGCCCCGCGCATGACCCTCACGCCCGAGGCCGCCGCCGACCCCCTGACCGCCGACATGCCCCAGGTCTTCTACGGGTACACGGGCCACGCCGAGGCGGTGGGCGACGTGCCGGGCGGCGGCGTCGTGCTCGCCACGGGCGACTATTGTCGCGTGCAAATGGTGCGCTGGGGCGAGAACGTCTACGGGACCCAGTTCCATCCCGAGATCACCCGCGAAGGGATGCGCATCCGCATCAACACCTACGGCGACACCTACTACCCGGCGGATGAGAGAGCGGCGGTCATCGCCCGCTGCGACGCCGCCGAGGTTGACGAATCCAACCGATTGATCACGAAGTTCGTAGCCAGATACAGTTCATAGCCAGATACAGGCGGTGATCGCATGTCCATTGCTTTTCGCGACTCCGAGCGCTCGACGGTCGGGCTCGAATGGGAAGTCCAGATCGTCGATCCGAAAACGTTGCAACTGGCCCACAACGCCAAGTGGATCCTGGCGGAGGTCCGCCGCCGGGGATGCAGCCTCGTCAAAGGCGAGATGCACCAGAATATGCTCGAGTTCGTCTCCCGCAAGCGTGTGAGCGTGGCCGAATGCGCGGCCGACATGGAGGAGGCGATCGACGCCGCGTCGCCCTACGCGGAGGAGCTCGGCGTCGGCCTTTCAGGCGGAGGCTCACACCCCTTCGCGCACCCGAGCGACCAGCCGGTCTCCGAGACGGCGCGCTACAAGGAGCTTGTGGAACGCACCCGCTACTGGGGTCGGCAGATGGTGATCTTCGGCACGCACGTGCACGTCGGCGTCGAGGACCGCCGGAAGGTCGCGCCCATCCACAACTTCCTCAGCGCCAAAATCGGCCATCTGCTGGGGATATCGGCGGCCTCGCCCTACTGGGACGGCGTCGACACCGGGTACGCCGACAACCGGGCGATGATGTTCCAGCAGCTTCCGACGGCCGGCCTGCCGATGCATCTGAACTCATGGGGCGACCTCGAAAGGATCGCAGGGGGCCTCGTCGACGTCGGCGCCATTCGCGAATACAACGAAATCCGCTGGGACATCCGGCCCTCCCCCGGCTTCGGCACGATCGAGGTGCGCGCCTGCGACTCGGCCACGAACCTCGCGGAAATCCGCGCCATAGCGGCCTTCGTGCACGCCCTGGTCGAGACGGCTTCGCGCGAGCTCGACGCCGGGCGCCCGCTTCTCTCCCTGCCCTTCCACTTCCTGGAGACCAACAAGTGGAGGGGCGCCCGCTACGGAGCGCACGCCGAACTCGTCGAGTCCGCCGACGGCGAATGCGCGCCGCTCGCCAAGACCCTTCCCGATCTGCTCGCGTGGATCGAGCCCGCCGCCGAATTCCTCGGCTGCGCGGAGGACCTGGCCGCAGTGCCCGACCTGATCGCCTCGCCCGCAGCGGACAGGCTGCGCGCGGCGGCGGGGCCCGACGGCGACCTCAAAGCCGTCGCGGCCCACGCCCTCGCCGAATTCAACGCCGGCCGCCCGATCCAGCCGGATCCGGTCCAGCCGGACCCGGTCAAACCATAATCAATCGAGCCGGACTCGAACGGGCCAGACCCGAGCGAGCCAAAAGCGGCTGAACCGAGGAATCCGTGAGGGGCGGCTGAAGCGAAGGGCCTGCGGGGAGCGGAGGCGGCCTCGCCCTATCGATGCCGGAATCTCGCTTGCCTGGAAGGGCCCGTGGTGAGCGGTCGGGCCGCCGGCAGGCGCATCGGCCGTTTTCCCTGTGCGCCGCCTGGGGCTCGCACGCTTATCTTTGCGATGAGCCGCGCAAACCGACCTCTCGGCGATAGGATAGTTCCGACGGCGAAAGGAATTCTATGGCAGCGCATGCGCGGCGCTTCGGCGCCTGGGCGGTTCTCCTCCTATTTGCGCTGACCGTATTCGCCGCCGTCCCCCGCTCCGCTCGGGCCGCAAACGGCGCATCTGCCGCAGCCGCCGCGCACCCCGGCGCCACAGCAAAGCCGGGAACAGCAACGCGGCCAGCCGCAGCAAAATCGGGAACAACAGCGCAGCCAGCCGGGGCAAAGCAGGGCGCAACGGCACGATCGCCCGTCGCGGCCTCCACGGCCCAGGCCGCGACGGGCGGCAAGCGCCGCACCGTCGTCGTCATAACCGGCGGCGTGCGCTGGGACCAACTCGACCACGCCAGGGCCCCCAACCTGGCCCAGCTCGGCGCATCGGGGGCGATGGCCAACCTTGTCCCGCTCGCCACCCGCGGCGCCCCATGCCCCGTCGACACGTGGCTCGCGTTCTCCGCCGGGCGCCAGATCTCCGAGCGCGCGATATCCACCACGCCCACGTGCGCCCAGCCGCCCGCGGCCGCCGGCGACGTGCTCCCCAACTGGGACCGCTACACGCGTGCGCTAGCGGCCACCGACCCGAAGGCCAGGCTCGGCCGTTTCGCCGAGTCCCTCCGCAAAGCGGGAGTCTCCACTCACAGCATCGGCGACGGCGGCGCCTACGTGCTGGCGAACGGCTCGGGGGACGTTCCCGCCAACCACACGCCGAACCCGCTCACCGTAAAAGAGCTCGGCGAAGAAACGGCCCGGAGCGCGGCCAAGTACGACCTCACGATCGTCGACGCCGACGCCGAAAGCTATGCCTCGGACCAGGAGCGCGACGCGGCGCGCCAGCTCTTCCAGGAGCAGCGCAAGGAGCTGGAGAACGACCAGCAGCAGCCCACCCCGACGCCGACTGACGGCATCGGCCCGGAGAACCCCACGCCGCCCGACACGGTGGACGGCTCCACCCTCCAGCCCGACCGCCGGGCCTTTTCGGCCATCAACACGCTGCGGGTCGAGTCGATCCTCGAACGGGTGCCGGCGGGGACACGGGTTGTCATCATGTCCGCTGTGGACATCGACACATACTCCTATATGCAGCTGTTCGTCATGGCCGACGTCTCCGCGAAGGGCCGGCTCATCCCCGTCGGGTTGGCCGGCAGCGACTCGGTTCGCCACGAAGGGCTCATCCAGATGCTCGACGTCGTGCCCACGCTTTTCGAATGGGTCGGCGCGGATCGAACGGGAATCGCCGGATCCCCCATCTCGGTGGCGAGAACCGCCGCCGCCTGCGAGCAGTCCCAGCCCTGCTACACGAACCGGGTGGATGAGCTTGCGGACCAATCCCTCCACGCGAACAAGATGCGCACCTTCCGGGGCGAATTCGTCCAGTACATGACCTGGGCCGCGATCGGATACTTCGTCTTGTCGCTCTTCTTCTTCGCGCGGCGCTTCTACGCCTCCACTCTGGGGCGAAGGCGCGCCTACGCCAAGCTGTGGCAGTGGCTGGGGCTGACCCTCTCGGCGCTGCCGCTGGCGAGCCTCGTCGCCAACTACTTCGACTGGTGGTCCGCCTCCAGGCCATACATCGCCCTTTTCGGCGGCAGCTGGATCGGGGCGGCCGCCGTCGCCGCCGCGGCCCTCCCGCTTTCACGCCTGCATTCGCTCGCGCCGCTGGCGGTCGTCTCCTGCTCGACGGCGGCGCTCGTGGCGATCGACGCCGCAACCGGGTCTGAGCTCATGGCGGACTCCCCCGTCGGATTCAACCTCCTGACCGCCGCCCGGTTCTACGGCATAGGCAACGAAGCGTACGCCCTCCTCGCATCCGGGGCGCTCATCGGGCTGGCTTTCCTGGGCGTGTGGTTGCGAAGGTGGGGCAGGTTCGCGGCGGGCGGCGCCGTCCTCCTCATCGGCCTCGCGATCGGCGCGATAGACGCCCTGCCCTCCATGGGCGCAGACTTCGGCGGCGTCCTTTCCTTCGTCCCCGCGCTCGGCCTCCTCGTTCTGCTGGTCGCCAAGCTGCGGCTGTCGTGGCGGCGGCTCCTTGTGGTCGGAGCAGTGACGATGGGCGCCGCCGTCGCGATCGCCGTCGTCGATTGGATGCGCCCGGCCGAGGCCCGCACCCACCTTGGAAGATTCGTCCAATCGGTGGCCGACGGGGACCTGTTCGACGTCGTCGGCCGCAAACTCAGCACGAACATACGGCTTCTCTCGGCCTCGACGCACCGGTGGGTGGTGCTGGCCGCGCTGCTCCTTTTCTTCCTCTGCCTCATCCACCTCGTGCACATTCCCAAGAATCCCGACGGCGCGGGCGGCGTTCGAGTTGCGGGAAGCGCCCGGACTGAGACAATCCTCCTAAGTGAGCCGGAAGCCCTCGACGCCGCCGACGCCCGGCGCTCGGCCGAATGGGCCGGAACAGCGCGAGAAGACGGCCGCACAGTCTCAGCGGGAGAGAAAGGCCGCACGGTGGCGTCGCAAGAGAAAGGCCGCACAGAGCGCACGGAGACAGACGCATCGGGAACGGAGACCGGCGCATTGGGAGAGGACGCCGTCGACGGAAGGTCGAAGCTGAGGCGCGCGATCGCGTGGTGCCACATGTGGGCGGAGCTTGTCTGGCTTCGCCTGCGGGAATGGGCGCGGCGGACGAGGATCCGGGCGGAGGAGAGCTGGTCACTCCGGCCGCTGGAAGGCCGAACGTTCGAGGGCCTCCGCCTCGGCCTCATCTCGTTGGGCATATGCATGACGCTCGCTTTCGGTCTCAACGACTCCGGCATCGTCCTGCCGGGCATGGCGGCGATCCTCGTCATACCCGGAATCGCCCTCGCCGCGGTAGAGGACCGGGAAGGCGGAAGAACCGAAGACACGAAGGCGGCAGACCCGAAGACAGAAGCCGTGAAGGCGGCAGAAACGAAATGACCAAAGCGTGACATTCCGTTCGCAAGGCCTGCTATCGTCGCATGTTCGACGTCGTCAATGGGGAGGAGAATCCGCTCCCCGTGCGCGTTCGGAAGGTATGCGCTAGAATCGACATGCCTATCAAACAATGGAAGGTTGACAGAGCGGCCGAATGTGACGGTCTTGAAAACCGTTGTGCGGCGACCCCGCACCAAGGGTTCGAATCCCTTACCTTCCGCGGACAAAGGGACGTACACGCAACCGAGGGAGAGACATGAACTACCAACTGCGAGCGGTCACCATTCGAACCAACAACTCCCTGGAGGGCATGACGCAGATAGGCAATCTGTGGACGGACATCATGAACGGCAAGTTCAATCTGGACCTCCCCCCGAACGGGACGATCATCTCCCGCTACTCCAACTATGAAAGCGACGAATCCGGCAACTACGACCTGAGCGTCATGGGCGTGAAGAAGGACTTCGTCGAACAGCTGGAAGCCGAAGCGAAGAAGGGGCGTTTCCGCGTCTACCGCGGGGAGACCGACGACGGCGACGTCGCAGCCGCCACCGAGCTCGCCTGGCAGCGGGTGTGGAACGACACGCAATCCGGCGAGCTCAAGCGCGCATTCACCGTGGATTACGAGCTGAGCGAGGTCGAGAGCGGGAAAACCACCTGCACCGTCTACATCGCGCTTCCTTAAGAGGCCTTCCATTGGCCCGAGGGACCCGCGGCGACGACGTCGATCGTGCCATCGCCCCGGCCTCCTCGCGCCGACTAGCGGCGGCTTTCACAGCGCCCGCCTCATGCCTGCGTCGCCCCGCTCTAGAGGCCCTACGCCCTCTACTAGGGGCCCTACGTCCGTTTCTTGCGCTTGACCCAGTACATTGCATAGCCGAGAAGCACAAAGAGGACCAGCATCACCACGCAGTAGAGCGTCACGGCGCCCCAGCCGATCTGGCGTCCATTGAGGAAGAAGTACGGGAACGGGCTGTCTTCGCTCTCGGGGATCGGGACGTTGAACACAATTCCGCGAACCAAGGCGTAGAAGAGATAAGTGAGGGGAAGGGCCGTCCACAGCAGGGGCTCGATCCGGCGGTAAGAGCCACGCGGGTCGAAGAGGAGCCAATCGGCGGCCACGAGAATCGGAACGATGAAGTGGACTGCAAGATTGTCATAGGCCAACACCTCCGAAGGGGCGGTCTTCGGCAGCAGCAGAATCCCAAAAGTGAAGAAGGTCATGAGGATCGCGGTGGTCACCGCCGCCTTCACGCGGATGTACCCCTTCGACCTGAGGACGCCCGTGCCACCGGTGGCAAGCAAGACCAAATGCAGGCCAAAGAAAAGCACGACCAAAGAATTCGACAGCACCGTGTAATAGGTAAACTGAAACCATTTGAACGGATACATCTGCACGTAAATACCCGTCACACCCAGAAAGATGATTGCCAGGGCGTTGACCATCTGGATGCCGCGGCTTTTCACCGTCATCTGCTTTGCTTCCATCTCCGGTGTCGCTGCCCCTTTCCTTGTCCGGCTATCTTCCGGTTCCTTTTCGGCTTGATTTCCGCGTCAATTCTAGCACGAGTGTTCGACGGTTGGAGACGTCGACACGGTTGGAGAGCGCAGCAAGCCGCGACAGCCGGCGGATGCGGAGACCACGGAATGCGGCACGCACAGCGAAAATCGGCGTCGACACGGCTGGCCAAATGCGCTTGCCCTCGGCGGCACTCGGTGTACGATCAAGTAGCTCACCGCGCTTTGAATGAAGTGACTCACCCATTTCGAAAGGGCTTCGATGAAGAACTCGGCTTTTGCCGCAGGCGCAGCCTGCATCTGTCTCCTGCTTTCCTCCTGCGGCTCGGATTCCGCCCCTGCAGCGCACGACGCCTCCAACGTCGCGGCCACCGCCGCATCAAACGGCGGCTCAGCTCCGTCGGGAGCAGATTCCGCGACGCCGCACGGCGATTCCCGAACGCCGGGAGCGGGCGGCGCTCCGGCGCCGTCGGACTCCTCGAACAGCGGCTCCGCTGACGGCGACTCCTCACGCAACCGGCGGAACCCGACGCCTTCGCCGGCGAGCAGCGCCTTCAAGGCGAGCAAGAGCTCGGTTCTGGCGTCCGTCAGATCGATGGCGTCCGCGCGCGTGACGATGCAGGTCTTCTCGAACGACGCCGCCAACGCGAACCCCACGAACAAGAACTTCGGCGGGGTCTACGACGTCACATGGAACGGGGAGGAGGCGGCGTCGGTCTCGCCGTCGGATCCGAAGGCCGACGTCGGCCGCATATTCTGGAAGGGGAAGTTCGCCTACCTTCTGCGGCACGCGGAACGCGGAACCGTGCAGGCCGGGAGGACGGTCTTCTCCGTCGGGCGGGTGAACGCGCCGCTCGCGCAGGAACGGCAAGCGGGCTTCGCGCCGTGCGCCCAAGACGGCACATTCCGCGTGCGCGAGGCCACGATCGAGTATGACTCCGCCTCGCAGGCCGTCACGCGACTCGACCTGACGACCGAATCGACCGACCTCAAGGCACCCAACAGTTCGCGCGCCGTCTCATGCCGGCTCGTCATGGCCTTCTCCCAGGTCGCGCGGAGCTGAGCCGCTGGCGGCGAAGACTTTCCGCCGCCGGACGGCCGCCTCCGGACCACGCGGAGCTGAGGACGAAGCGCCTTTCAAGCCGCGCTCGCCAATCCGGCTCGCCGTTCCGCCGCTATCGCGAGATGCAGTTTCAGGGCCTCATTCGCCGACGACGGGCGGGCTTAGGTTCGCCGACGGGCGGACTCTGCACGCAACTCATTGGGCAATAGGCCCGGTGGATCGAGCGAAACAAACACGCTATCCTTGATGGTGTTGGAGACGTCGCATAGTCCGGTCGAGTGCGCCTTCCTGCTAAGAAGGTAGGGGTTCAAAGCCCCTCGCGGGTTCAAATCCCGCCGTCTCCGCGGAGCCTTAACGGCCCTACGCAAGCCCCGGCCTTTCTTATAGCCGGGGTTTTTGCTGTTCGTGACACTGCTGGCGTCAGTGCACCTGCCGCTTCCCCAGCGCTCGGACGAAACTGAAGGCACTGCGCTCGCATATCTGCCTACCCGTTGGAAACTCGGGCGGATGAACCAGAGACTTTACACCTGCACTCTGGCCGCCAGTCTGCCGAGCTCGGCCTCAACCCCCGGCCAGTTTGGAAACATCGAGAGTGATCTTCCATTGCCAAAAAACCGCACTGGGGAGGCCTTGCAACGGTCTAATCCAAAGGCCCCACACCGGGGCCGGCGCCTTGGAAGGAATGCGGAGGGTAGGTTCTATACACTTCTTCAGAAGTTATCGGATCAATGTGGGAAATGACGTTCTCGGGCACACCATGAACAAAACGAAGTCCACCCGTATTCGCATCCCGAGGGCTGTCGAGAACTTCGCGAACGACAGGGCGTTCAAAATCACAGTAGAACTCGGGCCGGCTCATACGAGGCTCACGGCGAGAAGGGTCGTGACCGGCTTCCTCTGACTCCAGTTGATTGACGAACTCCTTGCCGTCAGGATCAAGCTGTCTGTATGCGCTTTGCCAGTCGTGAGCCCGGTTAGACGGATCGGCGATAGACTCGCGCATGTACTCGATATACGGCGCGGCGTCGGCGTACTTGCCGCCGAAGACGACCGTCGGCTCGTAATCATTGCCGAGAATGCGACGGCGAGCCGAGTCAATCAGGTGTGCGTCTCCCCGTCCAGACACCGCATCATCCGACAGAGGCTTTTCTTCCCTGTCAGCGAGCTTGCGAAGCTCAGCCTCAACCTTTGGCCAGTTCGCCACACCGGGAATAATCTTCCATCTCCCGCCGCCATTAGCGTACTCCGGAAGCCAAATAGTGCGAATATTCCCGTCAGATTGAACGACGGCGCCTAGAAACATCCCTGTCCAGTTAGGGAAATTGTTATCCGTCAGTTCTTGTTGCCAATCGGCAAGAATCTCAACAAAAGCATGGACTGCACCACCCGGAAACCACCGATCATATATCTCGTCTTCCCACACCAAAGGGATATAGGTTCGCACTCCTGGGCGGTCCTTGTGTTGGTTGATGATTGCGCCGAATTCGGTCCAGCCTTCAGCGACGTCGTCGGCCATGTCCTCAAGGACGGTCAGGAGGTGGCCCATGTAGCGAGTATCAATTTCATGGGACGGAGGGAGGTTTGGCATGTGTTTGTCCTTTTCTTGTGCGGGTATTCAGATTAGACGTCCGAGCCTGTCGTCACGCCCTGGCGGCTAGTTTGTCGAGCTCGGCGTCCACCTTCGGCCAATTTGCCACGCCCGGGACGATCTTCCACTTTCCTTCGTCGTCGGCGTATTCAGGAAGCCAAATGGTGCGAATATCCTCTTCGCCCTGCGGAACAGCGCCGAAAAACATGGCTGTCCAATTGGGAAAACCGCCAGCAATTAACTCTTGCTGCCAGTCATAGAAAACGTTGGATAACTCCACCAAGGCAAGATCTGGAAACCACTTGTCATACTTCTCTCCCTTCCAGACGACGGGGATGTATGTGAGTACGCTCGGATCGTCAGGGGACTGGTTGACGATCAGACCGAGTTTCGTCCAGCCTCCGGCTTGCGTGGCCGCGCACTCTTCCATGATTTGGAAGACGCGACCCGTGTAGCGGGCGTCGATCTCATGGGACGGGGGAAGGTTTGGCATGTGTCAGTCTCCTTGAGTGAAGGTGCGGGTCTAGGTCTGAACGTTACCCTTGCGCTCTGGCGACGAGCCTATCCAGCTCGGCTTCGACCTTTGGCCAGTTTGGAACATCGAGAGTGATCTTCCACTTGCCGTAATCTTCGGCATAATTCGGGAGCCAGCGAGTGCGGATGTTCCCATCAGCTAGCGGAACAGCACCAAAAAACATCGCCGTCCAGTTTAGAAGACCATTGGCAGTTAAATCTTTCTGCCAATCCTTGAAAATACTAACAAATGCTTGAACCGCACCTCCAGGAAACCATTGGTCAAATAACTGACCACTACAAATCAAAGGAATATGAACCCGAACACCATGGAGATCCTTATGTTGATTGATAATGGCACCAAGTCTGCTCCATCCTTCGGCGACATCATCGGCCATGTCTTCAAGAACGGTTAAAGCATGCCCCATGTAGCGAGCGCCGATTTCGTGAGACGGGGGCAGACTTTGCATCTGTTTGCCTTTCGCAAGCATCTTCGTTTTCTCGGTTTCCTTGCCAGGCTTCAGGCAGCGCCTTCAGCCAGTTCTGAACCGTGCCGTCAACGGACATTGACGCGCTAAGCACGCAGGTACGCAACAGGGGTCAAAACCCCCGCAACGCCTCTTCCACCACAAGCCTGTTCGGACGATCGGTGTGGATCTTCCATTGTCCAAAGCCCTCACCATAACCCAGCGACCAGCGGGCGTGCCCTTGAGCAGTCACCCCGAGGAACATAGACGTCCACAGCGTGGCTTCGCCAATGGTGCCGGACTCTTCCCTCCATCGGGCGATCGCACGGCTGACCGTCTCGATCTCGAGGTCCGGCAGCCAGTCGTCCCACGACTCGCCTCTCCAGACCACCATGTTGTACATCAGAAGGGTGCCGGCCTCCTCGTTGACATTGGCGAGAAGCCCGAGCTTCGTCCAACCGTTGGCGTTCTCATTCGCCTTGCGAGTCAGAACCTCGACGATTCGCGACATGTAACGGGTATCAACCTCCTGAAGCGGGGTTAGCAAGGCCGATTCTTCATTCGACGGTTCCATATCAGTTCCACATCAGTCCAGCTGGCAGAGCTGCGCGGGCTTCTAGCTCGAACCCAGGGTCTCTAGACTCGTTAGAGCGAAATCCAGTGATCGCGCATCACTCCCGACCAAGCCGAGAAGTTGAAGCTCGAGATTCTATCCCTTCGCCCTAGCCGCTAGTTTGTCAAGTTCAGCCTCGACCTTCGGCCAATTCGGAACACCGGGAGTAATCTGCCATTTACCATAGTCGGTAGCATACTCTGGGAGCCAGAGAGTGCGAACGTTACCATCGGACTGCGGAATAGCACCAAAGAACATCGCCGTCCAATTGGGGAATCCACCCGCAATTAATTCTTGTTGCCAATCATAAAAAAGGTTTGCAAGCGCTCCAAGAGCAAGTTCAGGGAACCATTTATCGTATTTTTTCCCCTTCCACACCACAGCGATATAAGTAAGTACGCTTGGGTCTTCGGCGGATTGATTGACGGTCATCCCCAGTTTCGTCCACCCGTCGGCTCGTTCGTCCGCGCAGTCCTCCATGATTTGGAAGACGCGACCCGTGTAGCGGGCGTCGATTTCGTGAGACGGGGGCAGACTTTGCATCTGTTTGCCTTTCGCAAGCATCTTCGTTTTCTCGGTTTCCTTGCCAGGCTTCAGGCAGCGCCTTCAGCCAGTTCTGAACCGTGCCGTCAACGGACATTGACGCGCTAAGCACGCAGGTACGCAACAGGGGTCAAAACCCCCGCAACGCCTCTTCCACCACAAGCCTGTTCGGACGATCGGTGTGGATCTTCCATTGTCCAAAGCCCTCACCATAACCCAGCGACCAGCGGGCGTGCCCTTGAGCAGTCACCCCGAGGAACATAGACGTCCACAGCGTGGCTTCGCCAATGGTGCCGGACTCTTCCCTCCATCGGGCGATCGCACGGCTGACCGTCTCGATCTCGAGGTCCGGCAGCCAGTCGTCCCACGACTCGCCTCTCCAGACCACCATGTTGTACATCAGAAGGGTGCCGGCCTCCTCGTTGACATTGGCGAGAAGCCCGAGCTTCGTCCAACCGTTGGCGTTCTCATTCGCCTTGCGAGTCAGAACCTCGACGATTCGCGACATGTAACGGGTATCAACCTCCTGAAGCGGGGTTAGCAAGGCCGATTCTTCATTCGACGGTTCCATATCAGTTCCACATCAGTCCAGCTGGCAGAGCTGCGCGGGCTTCTAGCTCGAACCCAGGGTCTCTAGACTCGTTAGAGCGAAATCCAGTGATCGCGCATCACTCCCGACCAAGCCGAGAAGTTGAAGCTCGAGATTCTATCCCTTCGCCCTAGCCGCTAGTTTGTCAAGTTCAGCCTCGACCTTCGGCCAATTCGGAACACCGGGAGTAATCTGCCATTTACCATAGTCGGTAGCATACTCTGGGAGCCAGAGAGTGCGAACGTTACCATCGGACTGCAAAACCGCACCAAAAAACATCGCTGTCCATTTTGGAAAATCTCCAACAATCAATTCTTGCTGCCAATCATAGAAAATGTCGGCTAATGCTTTTAAAGCAAGCTCAGGAAACCATTTATCGTACTTTTTCCCCTTCCAGACTACAGCGATATAAGTGAGCACGCTTGGATTATCTGGAGACTGATTCACCAACAGACCAAGTTTAGTCCACCCTTCGGCTCGTTCATCCGCGCAGTCCTCCATGATCTGGAAAACATGACCCATGTAACGAGTATCGATCTCATGGGACGGAGGTAGCTTATTGATTGTCATGATTAATCTTCCTTCGCTTTAGGAGTTTTCATTTATGATAACAAGCATTATTCTCCCACAAAAGTATGGGAAAGCAACGCTATTGCATGGCTTCCAAACCACGCTCCACGTTGGAAAAGGAGCGCGAGGAACAGAGTTCTTCCAGCCCTTCGGAGGCAATCGAATCAACGTGAGTCACGATGGTTTCAGGCCGTCCATGTATGGAGCCGGTTTCTTGCATGTAGGTGTGGACCCAAGAGTCTTCGGGCAGGTCGCGGGTGATTGAACGCTCGTACTTTTGATAAAGGTCTGGATGATTCATGTGTTTCTCGTGGCTGGTGAGATTGAGGTTCGTCTCCTTCATCTCCAACTTGCTCACAATCTCCCTTCCGTCTGGATCGAGTTGTTTGTATGCGCTTTCCCAGTCATGGGCCGGGTTGGATGGGTCGGCGATGGATTGACGCATCTGTTCGACGTGCGGGGCGGCGTCGGCGTGCTTGCCGCCAAAGACGGTCGCCGGGTCGTAATCACTGCCGAGAATGCGACGGCGAGCCGAGTCAATCAGATGTGCGTCACCCCGACCAGACGCCGCATCATCCGACAGAGACTTTTCTTCCCTGTCAGCGAGCTTGCGAAGCTCAGCCTCAACCTTTGGCCAGTTCGGCACACCGGGAATAATCCTCCATCTCCCGCCGCCATTAGCGTACTCCGGGAGCCAAATAGTGCGAATATTCCCGTCAGATTGAGGGACAGCGTCGAAAAACATAGAAGTCCAATTTGAAAGACCACTGGCAATCAACTCATCCTGTCAATCCGCGAAAATTTCGACAAGTGCCTTTGCAGCTAACTCCGGGAACCACTCGTCTTACTTCTGACCATTCCAGACAACGGCCGCATACATTGTCGTACCAGGCTTATCGAGGATCTGGTTGACTAGAAAGCCGGGTCTACTCCACCCGTCAGCGCGATCGTCCACGCAATCTTCGATGATCTGTAAGACATGCCCCGCATAGCGGGTGTCAATCTTTTGAGACGAACTAGAAATGAATAACCCTTTCATAGTTAATATTTACTAATTAGATTGCTAAACTCATTTTAGGGTAATACAAACTTTCAAGAGGTCGAAAAGCATGTAGATCTAACTAAAACAAGCATAATGAATTAAACTTCCGCGAGGGCCCCTTCGATCTTCATCCTGTTCGCGGAGGCCGTAACTTCGATCTTCCAAGGACCGTATGTGTCAGTGTAGTCAGGAATCCATACAGAATGCCTTTGGCCGTCATGATCCGCGACCCCAATGAACATCGACATCCAGTTTTCGATGTCATAATAGATTAAATCGTGTTGCCAAGCATATAGAACATTGTTCAGGTCTTCTTGAGCCTCACTAGGCATCCAGTTTTCAAGTAATTGACTGTCTCGAATGAGAGCTGCGTACACGTGAACACCCACTAGTTTGCCCTTGTCACCCTCGTCAACGATTTGGTTCACGAGAATTCCTGCTTTAACCCAATTAGGGGCCGTGGCGTCAGCGGCTGCTTCAAGGATACTGTCGACCTCTGTGGAATACAGGCCGTGAAGCTTCTGGGCTTGCGCGCTGCGAGAGTTATCCATTTTTACCTCTTCTTTTCGGCTGTCGGAGGACAGCGTAACATGAATTTTGCAAACGAACCGTTAGCACTCATCCGGTCGGTGTAGGCCCATTTGGCGGAAGATTGGGGAAGCTCTGTTTATCTAGAAAAGATTCAACAGTGCCTTCTCTAATGAGATCCGCTTGTGTAGTTAGAGAATCCGGACGGCCGTAAGGCGAAGGTTCTTTAACTATTGTGGAATGTGCCCAGGACCCATCAGGCACATTCCGGCGAAGTGGTTCTTCGAATTTTCTGTAGAAATCCCCTCCGTTTATATCTTGCCGCTGCCCCATGAGGTTCAACGACGTTTCTCTTTCTTCAAGCCGCTTTACTGCGGTTTGCCCTTCCTCACTCAGCTGATTGTAGGAGCTTTGCCAATCATGTGCGGGATTAGAAGGGTCAGCAATCATGCCTCGCATTTCTTCAACATGTGGCACGGCATCCTTGTGCTCACCCTTAAACACCGATTCCACATCGTAGTTATCGCCGTCAAGGATGCGATCACGAGCTGGCGGTATTTCATAGGCATCGACTTGGTGTCCAGCCTGGTAGCTATACTTTTTGCCAGTCACTGAATCATGTAGCGGGCTGACGCTCTCGGGATGGACTCGTCGGTATAAGCTACGTTCTGCTTTGTCTGAGGAACCCCCAATACGGCTAGAAGCCACATTCTCTGGTGTATGCCATTTCTCAATACGCCGAACAACGCCGTCGGCGTCGAGATGAAAGTCCGCACAGGCTTTATTACCTTTCGCCCCTCCCTTGTAGAGCGCTCGGCGTTCGACGCTGCCGCCGGGAACCAGCGGCTTGGGCGGCGGCGGGTTGAAAGATTTGCCTCGGCCGAGGGCGTTGGCGAGGGCGGGGGCTGCGTCGTCGGCCTGCCCCGCGGCCTTGCGCACGCCAGCGCCGGAGTGGTTGGCCAGAGCGTTCTTGAACTTGGTGAGCACGTTCTTCGCCCCGTCGGCCAGCTGCCCGAGGGCGTGGCCGGAATGGAAGAGATCCTTGATGTGCCCGCGCAGCACAGTGGCCGAACGAAGAACCTGGCTCGCGACGTCCTCAATGATGAACGGCGTCAGAGCGCCAAGGGACAGGAACTCCATGACGGTGTACTTCGCCAGTGAGGAGACGGTGTCGCTGATGCGGTCGCGCACGAGGTCGTGGACGACCTGCACCGCCACCGACACCCCCAGCAACGACGTCGCCATGCCCTCGGACAGGCCTCCAACCATGCCGATGTGCCGGGACATGTCCGTTTGATGGGACCTGTAGGCGGCGATCGTGACGCCCTCGGCACCGTCCATGTCCTCGTTGACGGCGCGGGCGAGGACGGCCGAGTTCTCATTCAGGCTGCCCCCGATCGAGGACCACGTCTGGGAAAAGGCGCGGACCTCCCCGGGGTTGCCCGTCAGTTCGTTGAGCCAGTCCTTCAAAGGCGAGAAATGCTCGATCACCCACGCCAGCCCCCACGACAGCAGCTTGCCGAAAGGGTCGCGGGCGACGTCGGCCATGTCGAGCGCTCCGCCCAGCCCGGCGAGAGAGCCCGCGAGCCAGGACTTTGCCTGCAACGCCTGGGTCAGGCTTTCCCCGTCCTCGATCAGCCCCAGCCCCGCCAGGGCCGACGGCTCATCCTCGCCCCGAGCCGCCTTCGCATAAACAGCCATGATCGCCTTGCCTCCTATAAGAACTTCTTGCTTGCGTCAGCCAGTAACCGCCTGCATTCGGCGAATGACGCGGCCTTCACGCCAGCCGCGTCTCGACGGTCCGTATATGGGCGGCCTGCTCGGCGTCGGACGACTCGAAATCGTCGGCTGCGGCCCGCAGCCCGGCCGCCGTCTCCTCCAGAGACTCGCCCACAGCCTCAATCGCCGCGTCGGCCACGGTCTTCACAATCGTCAACGGAGGGACGAAGAACTGGCACATGATCCCAAAAGCGCCGGAGGACAGCGTGGCCCCCGAGGCCTTGCGGGCGCTAGACACCCCGCCGACGACGTCGTCGACTGCCCGCGAATGATCACGCAGCCCCTGCGGGTTGACATTGAGATTCTTCACGGCCGACCGCCCTTGTCATCGTCCTCTCCGCTGCGGAGGAAGGCCAGTCCGCCGGCGCTCCCCGACCGTCCGGTCAGGCCCGCCAGTCCGCCGCCCGGTTGCCCCAAACGCCTCGGCGTCCCCGATTCCTTGACGCCAGCCGCCCGGGGCTCGGCGTCGGCAGGCCTTTCCGTCGGCTCTTTCGGAGCGCCCGGATGCCACACACCCGACTGGCGGGCAGAGACCCCGAGCGCTTCGCTTGAACCTCGACCGGCATTGAGCAGACGGTCCGCCTCGGCCAACGCCGCAGCAGCCGTGGCCGAATCGGCCCCGAAAGTCTCATGCATCAAGCGCGCGTAACGATTCGCCGCATCCCGATGGGCCTGACGCGACGCCTCCACGACCAGCTCGGCCAACCTGTCCAAGGACAGGCCGGAGGCCCCGGCCGAGAACTGAATCGCCGTCAATGCCCCGGCTTGGTTGACCGTCGCCGCCACCTCGCCGCCAGCGCTCTTGCCGTGCCCGCGCAAACGCTCCACAGCACTCCGCAAAGCCCGGGCCCGTGCCAGGTCCGCCTGGGCCTGGGCGACCTGCCCGTCAACCGTCGCCAACGCCGCCGCCAACGACGAATAGTCCTTCGCCACCATGATGCATTCCCTTTCACGATAAACTCGGTGGCCGCCCGTCGAACCGCGAGGATTCGCCGGCCTCCGAATTGCTGAAGAAACTACTCCGCTTACGAAGCCGACACTATGGGCAATGATGCCCATTGATTTTTCAGAAATAAATGATTTTAGAAATTCAATGAAGGCTTGAGGGCGAACCGAATCGCCTGTAGACAAGCGGGAAACCCGCTTGTCTACAGGCGATTGCCGTTCACATTGCAGCTCCGGCACATCGCGCGAAACCTCCCCGCCTACAGCAAGTGCGGGCTCCTTATTAGAGACTATGAGCGCCTATTGAAATAAAGGGACGTTTGAAATGCCGTCAAGGAAGGATCCCTCGTGCGCACCACACTTAAGACGATCTGCGCCGCTGGCGCTGCGACGTTTGGAATTGTCTGCGGAGCCATGACGTTCACGCCGGCTTCTTCTTGGTCCCTGAGGTTGGCAGGCAGGATTGGCTTCGCCCAGGCGGCGGCCTTCCCCTTTGCGTTTGCCGTCGTCGCCCTCGGCGTTCTTGCGGCGATTGCTCTTTGGAGGCTCTTTGCGCCCGTGCATCGCAAAAAGCGACAAAGCGGCAAAAGCAAGGCGCTCTTCTCGCGTTCAACAACGATCTGCCTCGCCATATGGGCAATTCCAAGCGTCGTTCTGGCAGTGGACCCCAATTTCGGGCTGCAAGGCGGCGGGTCTCACGATGAGACGTCCGCGAAGAGTCCGGCCAGAGCCTCCGCAAGCCAGGCCGACGCGCGCGACGGCGCTAAGAAAGTCGACTCGGCGAAGAATGACGGCGGCGCGAAGAAAGGCGGCTTCGCAAAGAATGAAGACGGCGCGAACCCCCGGCAGACAGTTTCGATCGTCACGTGGAATGCCGAGGACCGCGGCAATGCGGGGGACATCGGAACCTTGGCGAGACGCCGCGACCCGGATGTAATCGCACTTCCAGAGTACGGAGACTACAGAGAAGGCTCAAGAACGCGACTCCAGAACATGCTCGCAAAGGCAGGCAAGAATCCCGAGGACTGCTCGATATTCGAGTCGCTTCCAACCGGGGAGATCGCGCCGACGACGCTCGTCGTCCACAAAAGGCTCGGAGAATACAGGAAGGTCGACGCCGTGAAAACGACCTTCGGCAGCGTCATGCTGCGCCCGGTCGGCGATCGAACAAGCCCGGTCGGCGATCGAACGAGGCCGCTCATCCTGGCCGTCCACACCTCGCCCCCGCTTCCCGGGCTCATGGGCGATTGGCGCGCGGACATATCGAGGCTCAAGGCCTTCATGGAAAAAACGAGCGGACCGGCGATCGTCGTCGGCGACTTCAATGCAACCTTGCGGCACATCGGCCCCGTCACGGGTTGGATGGACGCGCTGGCGGCCTCCGGATCTCGATCCGGCACGTGGCCAAGCTCTGCTTTCAGCTGGATTGCCTCTCCGATCGACCACATATTCGCAAGCGGCCGGGCGAAGGCGTCCGACGTCGAGGTCATCAAACTCAGGCGCTCCGACCACAAAGCCCTCGCCGCGCGGGTCGAGCTGGGATAGTCGTTGGAACTTCAACCATATCGCGGCGTTTTCGAGGTCCGGAATCAGCTAGACTAAAGCTATGCGTGTGAACATCGGCGTGGACGTCGGCGGCACGAAGATTGCCGCGGGAGCCGTGGACGACAATGGAGAGATACTTGCCCTCGTGCGGAAGCCGACGCCTGCGTCGAGCTCGAATGCGGTGGCGGACACAATCGGCGAGTGCGTGAAGGAACTGGCCGGATCGTACGACGTCGAAGCCATAGGCATCGGGGCCGCCGGCTTTGTCAACCGCGAGCGCACAACCGTGGTTTTCGCCCCGAATCTGGCGTGGCGAAACGAACCGCTGGCCGAGAAGGTCTCGCAGGCCACCGGGCACCGCGTCGTCGTCGAGAACGACGCGAACGCAGCGGCATGGGGAGAGTTCAAGTTCGGCGCGGCGAGCGAGCATTCGTCGGCCGTCGTCGTCACCGTGGGGACGGGGATCGGCGGCGGGATAATCGTCGACGGCGGCCTTCTGCGCGGGGCCGGCGGATTTGCGGGGGAGATCGGGCATATCGTGGTCAACCCCGGGGGCCAGCGGTGCGGCTGCGGCGTCCTAGGCTGCTGGGAGGCGCAGGCCTCCGGCACGGCCTTGGTTCGCATAGCGCGCAAGCTGGCCGCGGATTCGCCCGTATACGGCGCACGCATGCTCAAACTGGCGAGCGACCGCGAGATCACGGGGCTGGACGTCACTCGCGCGGCGCAGGCGGACGACCCGGCGGCGCTGGAGTGCTTCGCCGAGATAGCCGAGTGGATCGGAATAGGAATGGCCACCCTCAGCGCGGCGATCGACCCGGACGTCTTCGTCCTTGCGGGCGGCGTCAGCGAATCGGGGGACCTTCTCGCCGTTCCGGCGCGCGCTGCCTTCGAGAAGTCGCTGACCGCGAAGGAATTCCGCCCCGCTCCCCTCGTCAAGCTCGCCACACTCGGAAACAACGCCGGCATCATCGGTGCCGCAGACCTAGCGAGGCGCTAAATGGCAGACATCCTCACCCGGATGGCAGACGGAACCCTCAAGCAACGCAACCCGTTCACCGGCACGGTCGTGTGGACGGTGCCCGGACGCGGCAACCGGCCGCTTCCCACCTCGGCCCCCGATTCCGGGCCGATAACCGACTTCGGATACACGTGCACCTTCTGCGAGTCTCGCGTTCTCGAGACCCCGCCGGAGAAGGCGCGCATCCTTTCCAGCGGGGAAATCATCAGAGGAATGCCGGTCGACGGCTTGGCGGACCCTTGGGAGTTTCGCAGGGTCCCTAACCTTTTCGAGATCGTCTCCTACGCCTACTGGGAGAAGAACTACGACTATCAGATGCCGGGGCCGGCCCGCGAGCGCATGGAGCGCTACATGGCGGACCCCGCCGGGCGCGCCCATATCCAAGCGGTTCTCCGAGGGTCGGGAATGAACGAGGACGCCATGGCCGAACGCGCCCCCGCTTTCTTCGGAGGGGGGCACGACCTCATCCTCGGGCGGCGCCACTACCTCGACGGCGCCACCGACAAGTCCCAGCTGGCCTGGGCGGGCTCCCTCACCCCCGAGGAGCATTCCCACTATTGGACGCTCACGATCGACGCCATGCACGATCTTTACCAGCAGAACCGCTACGTTTCGTACGTGCAGGTCTTTCAGAACTGGCTCAAGCCCGCAGGCGCGTCCTTCGACCACCTTCACAAGCAGCTCGTCTCCATCGACGAGCGAACGGTCAATCAGACCGTGGAGATCGAACGCGTGCGCGCGAACCCCAACCTCTACAACGAGTCCGGGGTGGATTACGGCGCCAAGCACAACCTCGTCATCGCTGAGAACGACGGCGCCGTAGCGATCGTCGGCTTCGGCCATCGCTACCCCACGCTCGAAGTGTGGAGCCGGTCTTCGGCGATCCAGCCTTGGGAGCACACTCCCGGCGAGGCGCGCCACATGTCCGATCTGGTTCACGCGATGCACGCCGCGACCGGCGGGGGGATCCCCACGAACGAGGAATGGTATTGCGCTCCCATCGACACCGACGTGGCGATGCCTTGGCGCATCCTCGTCAAGTGGCGGGTCTCCACACTCGCGGGCTTCGAGGGCGGCACGAAGATCTACGTCAACACCGTCGATCCTTGGACGCTCAGAGACAAGGTGGTGCCCCGGCTGCTCGACCTGCGTGCCGAGGGCAAGCTCGCTTCGGGCATCAGCATAGCCACAGAATGCTCCTGCCGCACCAACTCGCTCAAGTACAACCCGTATCTGCGCCACCGGTAGAGGCCTGCGGCCGCTCTCGCTCGTAAGCGGCCGCAGAGATGAGAGCCGCCAGTTCCTCCATGAGTTTGACGCACCGAGCCGCTTCTTCGACGTCGTACCGATCAACCTGAAGGAAGACGCCGTCGCCGTCGAGGGCCAAGTGCTCGCCGCGCAGACGATCCATAAGGAACTCCTGCACTGGCTTGGTTAAAACGGCCCGGCCCACGCGTTCGTCGTCCACTTTGACGTCAAACTCTCGGTTGAATTCCCGCCACTCGGCAGTGAGGTCGTTGTCAGCCAAACCAAAGAGGCCCTCAGGCTTGATGCGCATGAGAGGAAGCGGCCCGGGAAGCGGATAACGCAGAATGGCGCACGCTTCCGACCAATAGTCCTCACCGGTGCTTTCCGTCCATACGAGCTCGTAATAGAGCGCCTCACCCGCACGCACTGGGATGCGCAGAATATCGCGAGCCGTCGCCCCGCCGATCTTGAACAGCCGACCCGTCTGCCGGCCCAGGTCCCTGTCGGATTCCGTAAAACCGAATCCCCGGCTCTTCGCCCACTGCCGCCGCTCGTCGCGTTTTTGCCGCTCATACGCCAATCCAAGGGCACCGAAGAGTACGACCAGGGCGATCATCACGATCACGATGGGCATGGTCTCACTCATTTCACGTTCGGATGCGAGATTCACAATATATCTCCCCTGCCGTCATTTTCTAAAAGAAGAGGCGCACTCGCGAACGAACAAGCCCTCGCTCGCACGTAAACGCCACTCCGTCGCGGTTTATTTCAAACCCCGCCTCCAGACTACTTTCACTCTAGAATGAACGTAACACACAATCCGGAGTGCGTCGGACCGCTTGTAAACGTCAGTCCTCCTCGCCTTCGTCGAACTGCTCCTCTTGGTCCGCTCCCTTCTTAATCGGACTCCTATTCTTGGCTGAAGACGAATGCGGGCACTCGGGACACGAACTCGTCCAGGACCGGACCGTAGGCAAGAGAGCGCTTGGCCTTGTAGCGACCGACTGAAAGATAGAGCTCGTCATCCGTAAACGTCAAGCGATAGTCGCGCATGCGATCCATGAGGAACTCTTGGACGGGGCCTGCTAGAAGAGCGTGCGCCGTCTGTTCGTCGCTCGACCTGACGTCGAAGGCCTTGTTGAACGCCTGCCACTCCGTGTTGATGTCGTCGTTGGCACGTCCGAACCGCCGTTCAGGCTCGATCGTGATATAAGGCAGAAAGCCAGGAAGCGGATAGTAAAAGTAAGCCTTTGAATGCTGCACTTTCCTTCCTTCTGAACTTCCCAATGAACCCTGCGAGTCCCTGGTAAACCATCTTACCTCGTAGTATTTCGCATTCCCTGCGTTCGTCGGAATGATCAGAACGTCGTAAGCACAATGATCCCAGCCGGCGAGGTCGAACACATCCCGGGTCTGCCTTCCCAAGTCCCTGTCGGACTTGATGAGCTGCACTCCGTTGTTGCGCGCCCATCTTCCTCTCAGATAACGCGAGATGATAAAGAAATAGACGGCATACAGGCCTACAGAAACGAATATAAACGTGAACAGTCCAATGGCCAGCGTTTTGTTCACTGGATCGTCAACTTCGGTGATTGCAGCAGTCATTTTGTCCCTAACTACGGGGCCGCCCAAGCGCAGTCTGTTCGCGTTCGAAGCGGTCGAGATATAACGCAGCAAGTGTCAGTGCAGTGATTCGACCGCAAGCCCTTCCACCCGCAGGCCCGGAGGGTTCGACGCCGACCGCGCGAAAGTCACTGATTCCGATTCTAGGCAGGCGCCAGCAGCCACACCAGACCTCCGAGCGTGGAGATCTCCCCTTGCACATCGGCGTGCGGCCGAGATCAGCGCGGCGGGCGCCGGCTTTTGATGCGTATGCGCGGCAATGAGCCGGGCGGCGGCTCGTCGGACCGGCGAAAAGCGCCTAGGCGCCTCTACCTCCGGCCGAAGAAGAACCCGGGAACCCTCGCGAGCCATTCGTCCATGAGGCTTGCGTACGCAATGGAATCCTCTGATTTGTAGTTGGAAAGGCGAAGAAAAGCTTCCCCTCCCGCGATCTCCATGTGCATCTTCCGCATCCGGGCCATGAGGAACTCCTGCATCGGCCCGGTCAACAACGCGTGGGTAGCCTGCTCATCCTCGGACTTGACGTCGAACTCCTTGTTGAACGCCTGCCACTCGGTGTTGATGTCGTTGTTCGCTAAGCCGAAGAACCCCTCCGGCTTGATGTGCATGCGCGGCAGCGGCCCAGGCAGAGAGTAACGCAAGAACGTGCACCTTTTCTTTTCCTCGTCCTCGCCGTGCCTTTCAACCCATGTGACTTCGTAATAGAGGGCGGTTCCAGCCGCCGCGGGGATGACGACGACGTCGCGGGCGACGTGCCTCCTCCCGGCGAGCCCGAAGACGTGGCGAGTGGCCTTCCCCAAGTTCGCGTCCGCCTTGATGTAGCGGAATCCGTGGGATTCGGCCCACTTTTGGCGCCGCATCTGCTGCAGAACTGCAAGCCACGCTCCCACGAGCATCATTGCGACGACGAAGGCTCCTATCAGGATCTTGACCCCGATCGGGGTGCCGGACGACGACGCGTTGCTGGCGGCGTCGTTCGCGGCAATGCTCGCAAGCACATTGAAACTCATCATTTTCCTAACCTCTGACTGCGGTCCGATGAATCAGCGCGCCGGCGTCCCCTGAAGAAGAACCGCGGGACCATGGCAAGACATTCGTTCATGAGGCCCGCGTATGCGACCGCCGGCTGACAGTCGCAAGTGTATGTGGACCGCAGTGCAAAATTCAGCCCGCTTGGCGTGGACCCTTCCCCACGGGCGAGGTCCGACGTCGGCCCGCCGCGGCGTCGCACTCGGCGCGAAATCGAGGCCGCAGCTCAGTCCAGGGCCTAGGTGCGCGGCTCAACCAGGCCGCAAGGGCGCAAGCCCAGGCGACAGGGCGCAAGCCCAGGCGACAGGGCGCAAGGGCGCAAGCCCAGGCGACAGGGCGCAACCACAGCCTAAGCCAGGGCCGCAGGGTCACAGCTCGACGATGCCGGCCAATGTGGGCAGCTCCAGCACGACGTGCCGCGCCGTCACTCGAAATCCGACGGATTCGTAGATGTCGATTGCGCCGGTGTTCGGGGCTATGACCGTGACGTTGAGGTAGTGGACGCCCTCGCGTTTGAGCCCCTCGGCCATTGCGAGCAATGCTGCCTTCGAGTGGCCGTGCCCGCGATATCCCTCGTAAACGTGAAGGTCCCAGATGCGGGCGTCCTTGCCGTCAATTTCCACCCACATTCCGCCTATCGTCGTCGAATCGACGCAGATCGCCATGAGGGCGTGCCCGGGAGTCGCCACGCCGTCGGAAAGCCGCTCCCTCGCCTTCATCAAAACGTCCCACGAGCCGCGCATCGGGCACGAGCCGGACGCCAACGCGAGATGGCGGCCCGCCGAGCGCATGGTTCGCTCCAGGAACGTGTCAAGCTCGGCCGCCGTCATCGAACGGACGTGGATGTCGTCGTACGTGCTGGTCAGGTGGACGTCGGAGATGGGCACGGCAAGCCTCTCCGATATTTCGCGCGAGGGAAGCTCGGCGAGGCCGCGCTCCCCCGGGAAGACCTTCATCCCCACCGGCCTGTCGTCACACGCCGCAAAGATCTTGCGCACCCACGGGGAGGGGTCGCTGGTTATGCGCGAGGCCACAACCTCCGGCTCGTCGCCCGGGCGCAGCCACATCCATTCGCCCGTCTCCGAAGTGAAAATGCGGGAATCGCGCGGCACCCCGACGCGAAACATCGCCGCCTTCCTCGTTTTGTACTCGACGAGACGCCCTTCGCGCAACGCGCCGCTCGCCACACGCACCCGAGCCATGTGCTCGATTGCGCGCGGCAACCACAACCCCACGTCGGCGGGGGCAATCTCGGCGATGCGCATACCGCCAATTCTATTGCCACTAGGACGTGGGACCCATATCTCCATCGATTGTGGGAGCATGTGCGAATGGAGCGGGTGAGACTCATCTTCTCCCAACGCCCGCCGTCCGCGCGGTCATTCCGGCACGAGCCGCCCCTCTTTCATGACGACGACACGGTCGGCGACCCGCCGGGCCTCCTCGTGGTCGTGCGTCACGTACAAGGCGCCGATTCCCGTCGAACTGCCCGTTCCGGCCGAGGCGCCCGCCCCCGTCAACGCGTCCGTTTGCGTCAAGGCCCCAGTTCCCGTCAGGATCCTGCGCAACTCCAGCGAGAGAGCCTCGCGAAGGTCGCGGTCCAAGGCCGAAAGGGGCTCGTCCAGAAGCATGAGCGCCGGCGATCGCGCAAGGGACCTCGCCAGAGCGACCCGCTGCGCCTGGCCTCCCGAAAGCGTTGTGACCTCGCGCTTTTCATACCCCGGAAGCCCGACCAGTTCGAGGAGCTCGGCAACCTTTTGGCGTCTGGCGCGCCTGCGTTCCCGGACGGCGCAAAGGCCCTCGATTCGCCGGCAGCGCTCGCGCTTCTCGATTCCATAGGCGACGTTTCCGGCCACGTTCCTGTGCGGGAAGAGCAAGCCGTCCTGAAAGACCATTCCGCAGTCCCGCCTGTGCGGAGGCAGCCGCGAGACGTCGACCCCTCGGATGCGCACCGCGCCGCGAGCGGACTCCAGCCCCGCGATTCCGCGCAAAAGGCTGGATTTTCCCGAGCCTGACGCGCCGAGCAAGGCGACGATCTCGCCCTCGGCCACGGTCAGGTCTACGCCGTCGACGGCGACGTGTCCATCGGGATAGACCACGCTGAAATCGGCGACCCGCAGAAGCGGCGCATTGAGAAGCGGCGCGTTGACTTCGCTCACTTCGATTCCTCGATCCTTGCCATTGCCTTCGTTTCCTCGATTCTGGGTTCCGCCGATCCCTTCTCCGTCGACGCCGTCTTTGCCGCCTTTTCGGCTGCGGCCGTCCGCGCCTCGGGCCCTCTCGGCAGCTCGCAGAGGAACATGACGAGCGCTGTCAGAAGCCCCAGAATCACGCTCGCCGCGAGCGCCATTCCGTAGTTGCCGGCGCCCGGCCGATTGAGCAGACGCGAGATGAGAACGGGAAGGGTGTCGTTCTCGCCGCTGACCAGGAAGCTCGAGGCGCCGAACTCGCCCAGGCTGATCGCGAGGGCGAAGCCCGCGGCGAGCGTCAGGCCCTTGGCGCCGAGGGGGAAATCGACGGTCCGCAGAATCCGCGCGGGGCCCGCGCCGAGCATCGCGGCGGCTTCGCGCAGGCGCGGATCGATCGCACGCAGCACCGGGAGCAGGGCGCGCAGGGCCATCGGCACGGCCACAATCGCCTGAGCGAAGGGCACGGCCTCGCTTCCCAGTTCCAACGGCGGGCCTCGAAGCGCAATGAGAAAGCCGAAACCGACCGTCACAGACGAGACTCCCAACGGCGCCATGGCGAAAGCCTCCGCGAGGGACTGGCCGATGCGCGCCCGCCTGGTTCTGGCGGGCCGCGAGAGCGCGAAGGCCAACGGGACGCCGACGGCCAAGGCGACGAGCGTCGCGTATGCGGCAGCGCGCAACGAGTTGCCAAGTGCCTCGATCACGGTCACGCCGCCGGTGAAGCCCGAGCCGGAAGTCGCCAGCTGCCGGTAGTTCTCGAGGCTCCAGGCATCCGCGTGAACGAGCGAACGGGCGATGAGCGAGGCCATGGGGGCGAGAATCAGCGCCAGAATGACGACGGCTGTGAACGCGACGGCGGGCGCGTCCGCCAGGCGCAGCCTTCTCTTGCGGCGCGCCATGCGCAGGGCCGCAGAGCGGGAGAACCGCGAGGAGACGATGAGGGCGAGCGCCACGATGACGAATTGCACGAGCGAGAGGCCGGCGGCGACGTCGAAGTTGAGCCTGTTCGTGCGCGCCCATATCTCCGACTCCAAAGTGGACACCCCGCCCAGAGTCATCACTATGCCGTAGGCGGTGGAGCAGAAGAGGAAAACGAGGCTCGCCGCGCCCGCGATCGCGGGCGCGATGGCGGGCAGCGTCACCGTGCGGAAGACTCGGACGGGCCCGGCGCCGAGCATCCGCGCGGCGTCCGCCGAGCGCGGATCGAGGCCCGCCCACATCGTGCCGACCGTTCGCACGACCACGGAAAAGTTGAAGAACGCCATCGCGGCGACCACGGCCGTTTCGGTCCCGTCGAGCTCCAGGAAGGAGTATGCGCCGTCCTTGCCGAGCAGGGAGCGGAAAGCCACGCCGACGACGACGGTTGGAAGGACGAAAGGCACGCTCGCCACAGCGCGCAGGGCACGCTGCCCGGGGAAACGGCACACATAAAGGGCGTAGGCCCCGGGGATTCCGAGGATCACGGAGCCGAGCGTTCCGGCGGCGGCCATCCGCAGCGTCGTCGCAACGAGATCCCACGTGCGTGGCGAACCGAGCGTTTCGAGGGCGCGAGGCGCGACGCCTCGGGCCAGCATCGCCCCTACCGGCCACGCGAAGAAGACAGCCAGGAGCGCCATTGGGACTCCCACGGCTGCCGCTGCGGCGACCGCCGGGCCCGGGCCGCGCGTCCCCGCACCCCGGGCCGCGGCGGCTCCCGCCCTCAGAATGGCAGCGCCCTTCCGCTATTCGTCATTTGCCGACCGTCATTTCGCGATCGCCGCCCAGTCTTCGAGCCATTTGTCGCGGTTTGCCGCAACCTTGCCCGGATCGGGCACGATCGGGCGCTCTGCCAGCTTGGCCTTGGCGGCCCAATCGGCGGGCAGCTGCACGCTGGAATCCACCGGATACATGTACATCGACGTCGGAATCGCGCTTTGAACCTTCTTCGAAACCATGAAATCGACGAAGGCCTTCGCACCCTTCTCGTTGTCGGTTCCCTTGACCACTCCGGCGTACTCGATCTGGCGCACGCACGTCGACTCGATCACGCCGGTGTCCTTCGCGAACGCCGGCGACGAGGCGTAGGACAGAACGAGCGGATACTTGCCTTTGCCCTCTCCGGCCGAAAAATCGACGTTGTAGGCGTTCGTCCAGTCGGAAGCGACGTGGACGCCGCCCGCGACCATCCGGCTCAGATACCCCTTCGCATCCTCGCCCTTCACAGTTCTCACGCCCGCGAGGTAGGCGAAACCGGTGGTCGACGCGTTCGGATCGATGATCGAGAGAAGCCTGGAATACTCGGGCTTTGCAAGATCGTCCACGCTCGTCGGCTCTTTGACGCCTTTCTCTTTGAACCATTTGTGGTCCACGTTGACGCACACGTCGCCGCGGTCGACGGGCGTCAGCCCTTTGATCCCCTTGATCTCATACTCCTTGGCCGATTGCGGCAGAGCCGGCGAGGCGTAGTCGACGAACATGCCCTCGCCGGCCGGAACGGCGGCCGTGTAGCTGTCGATCCCGTAAACGGCGTCGTACTTCGGCGATTTCTTCGTGAGAACCAGCTGGTTGGCGACGCCGGCGTCGCCCGCGGGCGCCGTGACGAGTTTATATCCCGTCTTCGACTCGAATTCTTTGACGAGTTCCTTGGGAAGGTTGAACGAGTCGTGCGTGAGCACGGTGACCGTTTTAGAGTCGCCGCCTTTCGAATCGGTCGATTCGCCCGAGCACCCTGCCATCGCGAGCGCCGCGATGAGGCAGGCGACGGAGCGAAGTCTGTTGCGTGTCATTGCTTCCTCCATTTCAGGAGGGCCCGCCGCCTTCGGCGGGGAGAGCTCGACTTCCTTCGCCGGTGCTAACCGGATCAGGTTCGAGGGTCTGCTTTCGCACTCTCAGCGCCCTTGTGGCGCTCCCCTGTCGCGCAATCAATGCTACCGCGTCCCGGACGATCAAAAGCCATCCGGGCGCACAGCCCAACCTTGATCACATGGCCTTGTTTCGACCTCAAGGGCACGGCTCGGGCTTCGAGGCGCCTCGCCGCCGGACGGCTTCCAAGCAGCGCCGCGCTTGCAAACAGCGAAGAACGACGTCACAGCGCCTACGAGCCAAGTCGCTCCGCAGCAAAGTCACTTCGAGGAAGAAGAGCCTTTCTTCACGCCCTCCGCAGCGCCCTTGCCGGCCGCGCCGCCCAACCCGTACCAGCGCGCAGCCCGGCGCATGACGAGCTCGTTGACGACCGCGCCCACGGCGGCCGAGACCACCGAAAAGACCAGGGCAGTGCGCAAAGGCTCGGAGAAGTCGTCCTCTTCCGGGCGCGCACGCCCGGAGACCGACTTCCACACGACGTCGACGGCCTTGTTCGCAATAATTCCGGAAACGATGCCCGCGCCCGCGCTAACGAGCTTCCAACCGATGTCCATAAGGGACTCCCTTCTTGTCGCTGGTCATATTATCGCGTGAATGGGGACGCCGCGCGACGCCGATCATTCGACGGGCGCCTCGCCGACGTCGATCCTGTGGAAGTTGAGATGGGAGCGCGAAGCCGTGGGCCCGCGCTGACCCTGATACCTCGACCCGCTGGCCCCCGAGCCGTAGGGCTTCTCAGCCGCCGAGGACAGCTGGAAGAAGCACAGCTGCCCCACTTTCATGCCCGGGTAGAGGACGATCGGCAGCGTCGCCGTGTTCGACAGCTCGAGGGTCACGTGGCCCGAAAACCCCGGGTCGATGAATCCGGCGGTCGAGTGGGTGAGCAGCCCCAGCCGCCCCAGGCTCGACTTGCCTTCGAGGCGTGCGGCGACGTCGTCGGCGAGCGTCACCTTTTCGTAGGTCGAACCGAGGACGAACTCGCCCGGGTGCAAAATCAGGGACCCCTCGGCGGAGACGTCGACAAGGCGCGTGAGCTCCGGCTGGTCGGCCGCCGGATCGATGACCGGATACTTGTGGTTGTTGAAGAGCCTGAAGAAACGGTCGAGGTGGACGTCGACGCTCGACGGCTGGATCATCTGCGGGTCCCACGGTTCCAAGCGGACCCGGCCGGAATCGACGCAGGAGCGAATGTCGCGGTCGGAGAGAAGCACGGTTCAAGGGTATCTAAAGAGCCGGCGCGCCAAAGCCTCGCCGCTCCGCGGGTTCCGGTTCGGTATAGGCGCCGCCGCGGAAAGCGAGCCTCGGGTGGCGCGGCCTCCCGCTCCATCTGATACAATCTCATTCGCGTCATGCGGGCGTAGTTCATCGGTAGAATGGAAGCTTCCCAAGCTTCAGAGGCGGGTTCGACTCCCGTCGCCCGCTCCATTTTCTGCATTTGCCCGCCCGGATTCGAGCCGGGTTGCGGCTGGTGCCGCGCGGGCCTGACGCGCCCGGCTCCATCCGCTGCGCGGCGTTTGCCGGTTCCATCCGCCGACGAGAGCGAGCGTTCATGCCTTCGTACGCGTCTTCCGCCGAACTCACAGCCGAGATTCGCAAGCGAGCCAAACTGTTCGCCGCGGAGTTCGAAGGCATTCCCGAAGGCTCTTGGGACGATGTGCCGGAAGGCGCGGACCGATCGCCGCGCCAGATGATCGCCTATCAGCTCGGGTGGATGGATCTGCTGTTGGGATGGGAACGCGACGAGCAGGCGGGCCTCGACGTCGTCACTCCCGCGCCGGGATTCAAGTGGAATCGGCTCGGAGGCCTCTGCGAGGGCTTTTACGCCGCATGGGCCGAAGCTTCGCCGAAAGGGCTGACCGCCGCATTCGACGAGCGAGTCGACGCCGTATGCGACTGGGCGGGCTCGCTTTCCGAAAGCGACCTGTTCGGCGAGCAGCGGCGGGCGTGGGCGTCCTCCACGCCCGCCGCGTGGCCGGTGTGGAAGTGGATTCACATCAACACCGTCGCCCCCTTTACAACGTTTCGCGCCAAGGTCAGAAAATGGAAGAGGGCCGCCGGCGTCGGCTGACGGCACAGACGGCGCGCGCCCTCACCAGGGAAAACCGCCGGGGTCGATCTCCGGGTTCTTCACGACGTCGGCGGAGAGCCTGCGCGTCGCGACGTCGCAAACGGATCCGGAGCGATTGCGCTTGACGGCGACCTCCACAGCCTCGCCGTCCTTGGTCAGACGCCACCAGTCGAGCCCCACCTCCATGAGCCGAGCGCCCATGAGGCGCGCGAAACCGTCAAGAGACCACGCGGGGTCCGCGACGCTCCGCAGCATCTGAGGCACCCTGTCCATGGCTTCGAGGAAGTCCACCGACAACGCCTCGCGCGGAATGCCCCATATCGCGATCGTCACCCGATTTCCGAACACATTCATCGAAGGCATGTAAAAGCGGTAGTCTGGCCCGAACAGGTCGCTCACGCAGCAGGCCACGTCTTCCGCCAACTTTGAGACGACGCCGAACGGGCCGGTATCAGACCGGTACTCGACCTCCTCCGTCGCGAATTCGTCAAACCCCTGTTTCTCGCCATATTCCTTCATGGCGAGGGCAATCGGATGGGCCACCGTCTCCTCGTTGAACCGGGGGCACCAGCCCCACATCAGCGTGGTCGGCAGCGACGCGACCGAAGCGACTATGGCGCCGCGCATCACGAGGACTCCGCGGGATGACTCGACTGTCACCCGGTTCGTTTTCCGATCGAGCCCCATCCTGTACTTTTCCCCGTAGTTTTCCTTCAACCATTGGAAGAATCGTTCCTGTGCCATCCACGTCCACAGGCATGCGTGCTGTGCCACCCAGTTGATCTGACGAAGTCCGTGCTCGTACAACATGCAGTCCAGTGTTTCACAAGACAGCCGCCGTTGTTCGACAGGCCGGCCTCCGTCAGCCGCCTTTCGCGCGGGCGAGCTGGACGGCGCGGCGTCGTGCACGGCGGCCTCTCTTCTGACATCGTAAGCGGGATGTCAGCACTCATCGTCGCCGCCGCGATCTTTGCGCGCTCTCCGCGCGGGCTCCGCGTTCTGGCCGCGCAACGCTCGTATCCGCAGGAGCTCGCCGGCCTGTGGGAGTTTCCCGGCGGCAAAGTCGAGCCCGGAGAGGACCCTGAGAACGCCCTGCGCCGTGAATTGCGCGAGGAGCTCGGGATCGAGGTGTCTATCGCGGCCGACGTCGGCGTCATCGCGGGGCCCGACGGCGACTGGCCCCTGCCCGGCAAACGCCGAATGCGGCTGTGGGCGGCGTATGCGAGGGGCGAGCCGCGCCTAGGCCAGAGCCACTCGGCGCTGCGGTGGCTCGGCGAAGGCGACCTGGAATCGGTCCCCTGGCTCGAGGGCGATCTGCAGATTCTTTCGCCGCTTGCCCGGCTCATGCGCTCACTCGGGCGGCGGTGACGCGCGGCGGCGGGCGCCCGTCTGGAAAGGCACGCATACCGCGAGCCGACGAACACGCAACCGGGGCGCGGCAAACCCGCAGACACAGCAAAGTGACATGAAGTCGCCAGACCGCTGACGTATTCTTTCCCCATGCCGAAGATATCGGGGAAAAACCTCTCCGAACACCGCGAGCGCACACGCGAAGCGCTCTTCGCCGCCCTTTCGAGCCTCATGGCCGCAAAGGGCTTCGACGCGATAAGCATGAGCGATCTGGCAAACGAGTCCGGCATCGGCAGAACGGCGATATACAACCATTTTTCCGACAAAGAGGAGCTGCTTCTGGCTTACATTGAGTTCGAGGTGAACGCCTACATGGATCGCATCAACTCCAAGCTGGCGCGGATAGACTCGCCCCTGGACAAGCTGCGTGTCTATGCGCGCGAGCAAATGCTGGCCAAGCGCGGCTATTTTTTCTCGCCGGGGGCTCCTCTGCGCGACGTCGTCTCGAAAGAGACCGCCGTGGCCTTGCGCGAACACGCGTCTCTTGCGGGCAAGCTGTTTCGCCGCATACTCGACGAATGCGTCGAAGCGGACGTCATTCCCGATCAGAACCTCGACGTGACCGTCCAACTCCTCCAGGGGGCGCTGACGGGCCGCCGCGTGCCCAAGGACGAGCCCGCCCGCTCCGCTTTCCTCGACGCAACCGACCGCTTCGTGCTGCGTTCGGTCGGAGCCTCCGTGCCGGACGACCTCGTCTCGCTCCGACCCTGACGCGTCTCGCCCGGCCTAGAGAGCCCGACGGCAGGCGCCAGACGCTTCGGATCGGCGTGCGGCGCCGTTCCGTTCACGCTCGACCCCTCGCAGCCTTTCACCAATCGACTTTGTAGCCCCCGCCGTTCCTCTTTCTGCGGGCCTCTTCGTCGCCTTTACGGTTTCTCTCTTTGAGCTTGCTCTCCTTTTCGTCCGTCTTCGGATCGTTCGACGGCGGTGCGGGCGTCGGGGAAGCGCCCCCCGGGTTTCGGTTGGGATCCCCGCCCGGGTCGTTCGGATCGGAGCCTGGCGACTGCAACGGACTCTGACTCGGGCTCTGACTCGGACCTTGATTCGGGCTCTGATTCGGACCCTGGCCCGGGCTCTGATTCGGACCCTGGCCCGGGCTCTGATTCGGACCCTGGCCCGGGCTCTGATTCGGACCCTGACTCGGGCTCTGATTCGGACTCTGACTCGGGCTCTGGCCCGGACTCTGAGCAGGGCTCGGCGAGGGCGGGTTCGCCTTCTTGTCCTGACGATCCTTGGACTGCTTGTTCTTGCCGTTGTTCTTTGAGCAAGGGGCCATCGTCGAGGAGGCCTTCGCGAAGTCCTTTTTGGCGGCGTCCTTGCGGCCGGCGGCCTTGGACTGGTCTCCGCGTTTTTCGTAGGCGAGAGAGAGGTTTCGCCTGACTTTGCATTCGGGCCCGTCCGTCTCGGCGATTTGGCTGCCGGTCCTCTTGGACTTCGGAGCCCTGTCCAATGCGATCGAAAGGCTGCCGACGGCCTCCGAATACTTTTTGCCCTTGGCCAAGGCGGTGCCGAGATTGAAACGCGCCTCCCAGCCCTGCAGGAAGCTCGGCGTGATGTTCATCGCCAAGCGGTAGCGTCCCGCGGACGTCTCAGGATCGGAGTCATAGGCCATGCGGGCCCAGCGCGGGAGCAGGAACATGGCGGCACACCACAACGCCAGCAGAATGACGACCGCGCCGCCGCCCCATTTCCACGCTCTCATTCTGCGCAGGGTTCTGGGCGCGATCTCGCCTTCCGTCAGGCTGACGCCCTCGCCCAGCATCAGGCCGACGTCGTCCGCAGCCAGCCCGTCGCCGCCCGCGGTCTGCGGGCTCTCGCCCGTGCTCGGACCCGCCTGGCCCTGGCCGCCGCCGTAGACCGCCGTCTCGTTCTCGCTCACTTTCGCCCCACTCTCAATCGGATACGCGGCATCGTCGCGGCGATCTCCCAGGCCGCGAGCGCCGCAAGCGCGATGCCTGCAGGCCACAGCACCGGGCTGCGTTCCTCGCGGCCGTCGCTGGTGCGCTGCTCCACTTTGGACACGTCGGGCACGTCGATCGTCTGACCCGGCGCCGTGCGATGCATGTAATTGACCTTCATCTGACCCGCCGCCGTTTTGAGCGTCTTCTCGTCAATCTTCGAAACGGCCGTTTGCCCGGTTTGCGGGTCTAGAATGTACTTGCCCGCGCCGGAGAAGGTGGTCTCCTTCATCGGGCCGCCGGCCGCCGTTCCGTATCCGAGGACGCCTCCGCCGTCGAGCAGATCGCGAACCTGGTCGTATGTTTTCTCCTGCCCTTTGGCGCCGCGCGGCTCGCCGTCGCTGAACACGTAGACAAGCTGCACCGACTGGGGATGGCTGCTGCGGGAACGCTTGAGCTCGCGCTTGAGGACCTTGACCGGACGGTACACCGAGGATCCGTTCGAATAGCTCGACTGCTCGGGTTTGACCGTTTGGACCCAGGATTCGACGGCGGCGGCGTCGGTGGTCATCGGAAGCTCTCTGACGGCCCCGGAGTTGAACGAGATGATTGAGTACCTGGCGCCTGGGATCCTGGAGACTATCTGGCGAATGTCCGCCCGCACCCCCTCCAGGCGAGGCTTCTTGCCGTTGTAGTCCTCCGCATTCATCGAGCCGGTTGTGTCGACGACGAAGAAGACATTCGCCCCTCGCACCGTTTTTTCCTGGGGGAGCGCCACGCTCGGGGCCGCGCCGATGGAGGCGACCGCCACAACCATGAGGCCCCGCCTCGTCCAGTCCTTCCAGGCGCCCTTGTGCGAAGCTTTCTCGCGATTCCAGCAAAAGAAGCACGCGCCCAGCCCGAGAATGAGAAAGAGGGCGACAAGCCAGACGGGCCATATCCACATCATCACAGCCGGTACCTCCACGCCAATCCGATGATCAGAACGACGGCGATTCCCGCGAGCGCAGGCCAACGGCCCGGCGTGTCCACGATGCTGGCATCCGCGGCGCCCGCCAACTCCTTCTTGTCTTGAGCTTGGACTTCCTTGACGATTTGCTCGCCGGCCTGGGCGCTCTGAGCGTCGTACACCTTCCCGCCTATGCCCTCAATCGTCGAGCGGAACTCGTCTCGGCCCCCCGGATATCCGCTGATGAGCAGGCCCAGAACCCGAATCTTGCGCTTCTGGGCAATGCCCGCCGCCTCTTTCAGATTGAAGGCCGGGCTGCCCTCAAGCCAGTTGTCCGTGGCGAAGAGGATCGTGCGCGAACGGTCCTTGTCTCCGTAGTCAAAGCTCTGCGTGCAGCTGACCAGGCCGTCCCCGATGAGCGAGGCGCCCGCGAACCGGTCTCCCGCGGAAGTCCTCGTGTACAGATCGTCGTCGTCTCGGCCTCCCTGGAGAACCTTCCTGACGCGGCCGAGCTCTTCTTTAACCATCGCGTAATCGTCGGAAAGGGGGAACACGACCGTCGAGGAGCGGTTCCACACGACGAGGGCGACCCGCTCGCCGTGGAACTGATCGGCCATCTCGGCGAACGTCTTGAGAACCTGGGCGTCGAACGCCTCGACGGACCCCGAGACGTCGAGGCAGAGGATGAGGTCGCGCGAAGCCAGTTTGGAGGAGTGGGTCCTCAACTCCGACGGCCGCGCCACGATGACCGCCGACGAAACGGCAGTCGCCCCCATGGCGGCGACTAGAACCGCCGCCGCCAGCCGCAGTCTCGTCATGCGGCGGCGATACCTCGCGCCGCGGCGCAGGAAGCGGGTGTGCGCAACGTAGGAGACGCTCCGGGCACGCCGGTCCTTTCCGAGGAACCACGCGGCAAGGCCTATGGCCGCGGCCGCGAAACAGATCAGGGGAATCGCCCAGGGCACTACCACGATGAAACCTCCTCGACTGCGCACCGGATGGACTGTTCGGCGTCGACCTGGCTCACGGGGCCGAAAGCCGGCTGCTCCCACGACTCGAGGAGCCCACACACCGAAGTGAACTTTCCGCTGGCCCTGAGGTCGGCGACGGTCCACGTGCTCAGGTCCCGCCCCGCCCTTTCGCCCAGAATCTCGCGCATGGTTCGCGAAAGAAGCTGATGGAGCTCGCGCAAGTCCTCCGCCCGAATCGATTGGAGCGTGGAAATCCAACGTTCGCGCTGTGTTTGAACGACCGGTGCGAGCTCGATCTGCAGCCCGCGCCGCCTGGCGTAGGCGAAATGCCAGCCGACAAACCACAAGATCGCCGCGAGCGCGACGAGGCCGGCGGCCAACGTCACGGCCCCTGCGCCCGGCTCGGGCCGGAAAAACTCGTTACCTTGCATGATGTTGCCTCTTCAGCAGGCCGACGACGACGGGCAGAATGTCCTCGGAGGAAGCCAGCGGCGCATTGAGCACGCCGTAGCGGGCCAGCAGCTCGGACGCGCCCCACTCGCGCATCGCGCGCTCCGCCTGGACCTCGCGCTGCAATTCGACGTCCTCGCGCACATACTCAGGAAGAAAGAGGTTCTCCTCTATGTCCGCCATCGCGGCGACGCCCTCGGCGGTCAGGGGCATGTCCTCGATGCGGACCACCATGAGCTCGTGGCGTTCGCGGATCCGGCGAAGGGTGAATTCCGCCGCGGGAGTCGGCCAGAACTGGTCGGTGACGAGGATGACGAGCGAGCGCTCCCTCGTTGTCTTCAACAGGTAGTCGACGACGGCGGTGACGTTCGTCTCCGCCTGCGCCTGCTCGAAGGCGTGCTCGGTGCGATCGAGCAGGAAATCGAGATGGCTCAAGCCGTGGCGGGCCGGAAGGCGCATCGCCCCCGCCGAGTTGCCGTAGACGAGGCCCACCCTGTCGCCGCGGTACGAGGCGAGATAGGCGAGGGTCTCCGCCGTGGCGAGGGCGATCGCCGATTTCGCCTCGCCCGACGGCGCCAGCGCCCGCATTTCGATGCTCGTGTCCATGAGCAGCTGGGTGAAGACGTCTGTGTCGCGCTCAAACCGGCGGATGATGGGCTTTCCGGCGCGCGCGGACACTTTCCAGTCGATGTCCCGGACCTCGTCCCCCGGCTGGTAGTCGGTGAGGTCCTCGAAGTCGTTTCCCTTGCCCGTGAGGATCGAGGTGTGCGAGCCCTCGAAGAGGCCGGCCGCCCGCCTGACCTGCGGAAGCGACAGGCGGGCGCGTATGAGCGCCATCCTCTGGCCTGCTGTCGTGCGGGTCATGGCGTCGGCACCGCGTTGAAGACCATGTCGATAAGCGCCTCCGGCGTGACGTCGTTGGCCAGCGCGTCGAAGGTCCGGACCAGGCGGTGGCGCAAAACGGCGTGCCGCAGCTGCTTGACGTCGTCGGGGATCACGTAGTTGCGCCCCGCCTGAAGCGCCAGGGCCTGGCCCACCTGCATGAGCGAGAGGCCGCCGCGCGGGGAGGCCCCCACCCGGATGTTCTCCATGAGCCCCTGGATCGGCCTCGGCCCGCCGCCGCGGGTGGTGTTGACGATCGCGACGATGTACTTCTTGATGGCGTCGTCGACGTAGACCCGCTGGACCGTGTTCTGAAGGAACAGAACGTCCTCCGTGGTGACCGGATTCTCGCCCCTTCTCCGGTTGAACGTGCCCGTCGCCGTCCTTGTGAGAATCTCGACCTCTTCGGCCGGCTTCGGATAGGTCAACACCTCTTTCATGAGGAACCTGTCCATTTGGGCTTCGGGAAGAACGTATGTGCCTTCCTCTTCGATTGGGTTCTGCGTGGCCATGACGGTGAAGGGGCGCGGGAGTTCGTAGACCGCCCCTCCGATAGACGTTTGGCCTTCTTGCATCGCTTCGAGCATCGCGGACTGCGTTTTCGCCGAGGAGCGATTGATTTCATCAAGGAGGACGACGTTGGCGTGCACCGGACCGAGCTGCGTCGTGAAAGTGCCGGTCTCATACGAGTACATCTGCGTGCCGACGATGTCGTTGGGCATGAGGTCCGGCGTGCACTGGATTCGCGAGAAGGTCCCCGACATCGCGGAGGCGATCGTCGTGGCTGCCGTGGTCTTGGCCAAGCCCGGCACGGACTCGAGCAACACGTGCCCTCTGGCGAGCAAGGACGTGACGAGGGCCGTATACAACGCGTCCTGCCCCACAACGCGGCCCCTGAAGGTCCCGTGTATCCTCTCAAGCAAATCGGCGCTGCGGGCCAAGTCCGCGGCGCTGATGTCGCCGGACGCCATTTCTTTCATTGCCATACCTTCCAAACTCAGTCAACTGGGCGCGTGCACACTCTACAATAGCAGCTGCCTCCGACGGGGTCAGGGCTTTGGATAGAACGCCCCAGAGCCGGAGTCCGCCCGGGAGATTCTTTCAGATTTAACCTCCCCGTGAGAAACGGCGTCCGAAACCGAGGCTGCGTCTCACAGTGGACAGAACTAGCAAGAAGGGCGCTCAGTAGGTTACTTTTGAAATGTTAGGCAGGCGATCTGAAAGGACGGTGATCAGGCAAATGAGCTCTGCGCCTGACAATCCGTGGCTCGATCAAGGCTCTCCGCAGTGGTCGGAGCAGCCCCCCGAGTCCCGCCGCCCCCTCTACTTCCTCGTTTTCGCGGCAGGAGTATTGCTCCTCACACTGATGGCCGTCTTCTACATCAAGGTCATACGCGACGGGCGCGACGCCGCCGATCCCGACAAGGATCCGAAAGCGTCGTCGACCACCGCGGACGCGCCGTCGACCGCGAAGACGACCACGCTCAACGCCAACGGCTCGCTGGAGGAAGCCCGCAAGGCCGTCTCGCAGCTCAAGGGAAAGAGCTCGTGCACGGTGAAAGACGACGCCAAGAACCTGACCGTCTTCATCCAGGCGGCGAAGAAGGAAGACAAGCTCAACAAGGAGCGGAAGTTCGTCACGTCCACGATGACGGCGCTGTCGAAGAACTGCGGCGCCGACTACACGGTCAATCTGACGAAGGAGATGAAGAAGAGCACGTCTGAAGTCTCCGACCTCGCCTCGGACCGTTCGTGGTGGCATCTTGCGAGCCCGGCCCCCAGCGGCGCCAAGGACGTAACCGAGTTCACCACCGGGAAGCACAACATCCGCTGCAAGTTCGACGACGACGACGAGAGCGTCTCCTGCTCAATCTACATCTACGACTATCCCTCTCCCGACGGCTGCGAGAACAAGACAGCCACCTACCATCTGAGCCAGGCGAAGGAGGCGACGGCCGACTGCAATTCGGCGCTCAACTCCTCCATCCAGGTCGCCTACGGCTCGACCGTCTCCCACAACGGGATCTGGTGTTCCATCTCTCAGGAGCAGGGGATCACCTGCACCAGCGAGCTCTCCGGCAAGGGATTCCAGCTCAAGCGAGCCGCGGCCCGGCTCTTCTGAGCGGCCTTCCGACCACGCCGGGATTTCTAACCGGGCCTTGCGAGCTCCGCGGTCGGCTTTCTGGCCGGCCCTTCCCATCCCGCAGCGCCCTTGCGAACCGGGGCGATTAGGCTGCCCTTACCTCCTCCGCGTCCCGGACGGTAGACTTAGACCATGACTTCCACGACCGTCGGCAACGCCTCGCCCGGGGCTTCACGTAAGAAGCGCAAGAAGCGGCGCAACGCGAGGCTGTGGATCCCGCAATACCATGGCGCGTGGGCGATGGTGACGATCCCCCCCCTGGTCGGCGTCGTCGAGGGCGGTTTTCGGCCCGTCGAGATCGTGGTCTTCGCGCTGTGGTTCGTCGGATACTTCCTCTTTTACAGCGCCACGGTGTGGCTCAAATCTCGGTGTAAGAAACGCTACTTCCCGCCGGTGCGGCTCTACGGGCTGATCGTCGCGGCTTTGGGCTTGGCTTCGCTCGTCAGTGCGCCCTATCTGTGGCGGTGGGCGCTCGTCTTTTCGCCGCTGGCAGCCACCGCGGCGTGGGAGGCGTGGAAACGCGACGAGCGTTCGCTGATTTCCGGCCTTGACACCATCGTCGCCGCCTGCCTCATGATCCCTGTGATGTTCGACATCGCCGGCGACGGTGCCCCCGGGTTCGCCGCCTCGCCCCGAGCCTGGCTGTTGACCGCCCTCTTCTTCGGGTACTTCGCCGGAACGCTCTTCTACGTCAAAACGAACATCCGCGAGCGCGGCTCGAACGTCTACCTCGCCGCATCCATCCTGTGGCATGCCTCGTGGGCGGCGGCTGCGGGCGTTCTCGCATGCCGCGGGGAGGTCTGCTGGATTCACGTGACGGTGTGGCTCGCCATCGCGATCCGCGCCGTCGTCGTCCCGCTCCTCGGACGCGCGGGCAGGCCGGTGGGCGTCAAAGCCATCGGCTTCGGCGAAGTCTTCACCTCGCTGGCCTTCGTGCTCACCGTCTTTTAAGCGCTTCGGGTTGTTTGGCGCTTCGAACTGTTTGGCGCTTGACGCCCGCCGCTTTCCAGCACTCGACCGGTTTGGCGCTCGCCGTTTTCCAAGTGTCTGCTTCAGCACGTTGTTCCGGCTTGTCATTGCGCGTCTCCGAGCCTTGTTTCTGGTCTCCAAGCGCTCGTTCCAACACCTTGTAAGCGCTCGTTTCCGGAGCTTCTGGGCACTCGTTCTTCACGCCGCGCCGCGCTCAAAGAATCGACGCGACGGCCCTGAGCAGGCGCAGCGAGCCCTCGGTCTCGCCCACGCTGACTCGCACGCCTTCCTCGCCGAAGCGGCGCACGGTCACGCCTTCGTCAAGGCACGCGTTTTCGAGGGCCTCGCCGAATCCGGCGAGCCAGACGAAGTTCGCCTGGGAGGCCGGGACGGCGATGCCGTGTGCGGCGAGGGCCGCCACGAGGTTCCGGCGCTCCTGAATGATCACGCCGCACCTCCTGCGCACCTCCTCCTGTGAGTGCAAAGCGGCGCTCGCGGCGATCTGGGCGAGGGCGTTGACTCCGAAGGGCGTGCCGATCGCCCTCAGCCCGGCGATCATCTCCGGGTGCCCGAGCCCGTAGCCGACGCGGATCCCGGCCAGCCCGTAGGCTTTGGAGAAGGTCCGCAACACGATGAGGTTCGGATGTTCGCGCAGCAGCTCGTCGGATCGGACGGCGTCGTCCATGTCCACAAAGTCGATGTACGCCTCGTCGAGCAGCACGGGCACACGCTCGGGGACCTTTGCGAGGAAACCCGCCAAGTCAGTGTGTTTGAGGGCGACGCCGGTCGGGTTGTTGGGACTGCACAGCAAAAGCGCGCGGGTTCGTTCGGTGACGGCGGAGAGCAGGCCCGGCAGGTTGTGCGATCCGTCGGCGTTGAGCGGCACCTTGACGGCCGCTCCCCCGGCCGCCTGAACGGCGATCGGATACGCCTCGAAGGAGCGCCAGGGAAGCACCACCTCGCCGCCCGGCGTCACAGCCGCCTGAAGGATCTTCTCGATGAGCGCGGTCGACCCGTTGCCGACGACGACGCCGTCGTCGACCCACTTGTGAAACCAGGAAATGTCGTGGACCAGCCCGGTGGCGAACATGTCCGGATACCTGTTGAGACCGCCGACGGCGGCTGAGACCGCGGCCTGGACGGCGGGCAGCGCAGGGAAAGGGTTCTCGTTGGAGGAGAGTTTGACGACGTCGGCGTTCGCGCCCTTCTTGCCGGGCACGTACGCGGGAAGGCCGAGGATCTCGGGGCGGAACCACTGCTGCTTGCTCATGCATCTAGTGTGCCCCGCGCGGGCGGGGCAATGCGAGCGGTTCTTCAACGGGGCAACGCGCGCTGTCCTTCAACGGGGCGACGCGCTCGGCTTTCCGACGGAGGGTCTGCCGAGGACGCAATCAAACCGACGACCCAGGCAAATTCCATCGCTCAGCCTTAGGATTGCGGCATGAGATACCTAGTTCGCGCAGCAATCAACGCCCTCGGCCTGTGGCTATGCGTGCTTTTCGTACCGGGCATCGGCCTGCACGGCTTGGGCAACAATCGGGAGGTCGCCCTCTACCTTCTGGCGGCAGGGGCTGTCCTCGGCGTCGTCAACTCTCTGGTTCGCCCGATATTGGTGATCTTGTCGATACCGCTGTACATCCTCACGCTGGGCCTGTTCTTCTTGATAGTCAATGCGGCAATGCTCAAGCTCACCGCGGCGCTCACCGCCGGGTTCGACATATCCGTGACCGTTGCCACCTGGGGAACGGCGATTCTGGGCGGGATCCTCCTATCCGTGTTCAACACCTTCACCGACGCGCTGCTCCCAGAGGAATACCGGCGGCGCTAGGCCTCCGGCGCGTGCCTTCTGGGCGTCGCTTTCGCCGTTTTCGCGCCGCGTTTGACCCTCACGCGACGTGAGGTTGGAAGCTAGAGCCATGGGAGAGAACATGCAGGAGCTGACCGTGGGCCAGGTCGCCGACCTCGTGGGCGTCAGCGTTCGCACGCTCCACCACTGGGACGAAATCGGCCTGGTGGCGCCGAGCTGGCGTTCGTGGTCCGGCTACAGGCTGTACACCCGGGAGGACGTGGAGCGCGTCCAGCGCGTGTGCCTGTACCGGGAAACCGGCATGGCCCTGGCGCAGATCGCCGAGCTGCTCGACGATCCGGGCCTGGACGAGCTCGCGCACCTGGCCAGGCAACGCGAACTGCTCCTCGAACGCATCTCCCATCTGCGGCAGAAAGTCTCCGCAGTAGACCAGATTATGGAGACGATGAAGATGGGAACGAATCTCGACCCCGCCCAGAAGGCAGATTACTTCGGCGGCTGGGATCCTGCATGGCAAGAGGAAGCTCAGGCCAAGTGGGGCGACACCCCGGAATGGCGCCAGTCCGAGGCCGTCAAGGCGAAGATGACGCCGGAGGACTGGTTCAGAGTCGGCAGAGACACCCAAGCCCTCGAACAGTCTCTGGCGGAGGCCAAGCGCGACGGCGTCGAGCCCGGCTCGGATCGGGCGAATGAGCTCGCCGAGGCCCACCGCGCTTCGCTCGGCACATGGTTTGACGTGACGCATTCCAAGCACGTGCTCATCGCGCGCGGGTACGGCATGGACGACCGGTTCCGCCAGTACTACGACAAGATCGAGCCCGGCCTCACCGACTGGCTGAAGTCGATCATCGACGAGAATGCGAGGGCAAACGGCGTCGACCCGACGACGGCGACGTGGCAGTGACCCTGCCGACGGTGCCCTCCCGCCGCTTGGCGTCGGCCGATTGCAGATCGGCCGACGCCAAGCTGG
>CALIHR010000018.1 GCA_938020505.1 uncultured Actinobaculum sp.
GACGTACGCGTCGTATTGGGCGACCAGGGCGCGAGTGCGTTCTTCGAAGGCGGCGCGGTCGGCGTCCGTCCACCAATTGCGGATGGCGCCGTCGGCGTCGAACCTCGAACCGCGGTCGTCGAATCCATGGCCGATCTCGTGGCCGATGATCGCCCCGATGGCGCCGTAATTCAAAGCGGCGTCGCGGTCGGGGTCGAAGAAGGGGAATTGGAGGATGGCGGCGGGAAAGACGATCTCATTCCACACGGGGTAGTAGTAGGCGTTGACGGTCTGCGGAAACATCAGCCACTCGGAGCGGTCCATCGGCTTGCCGAGCTTGGCGAAGTCCCTTGCGTTCTCCCACATGTTTGCGGCGCGAATGTTGTCGACGAGGTCCTCGCCGACCTTTAGCTCCGAGTAGTCCCGCCACTCGTCGGGGTACCCGATCTTGAGTGAGAAGGCGTCCACTTTCGCCAGGGCCCTGGCTTTGGTTTCTTCGCCCATCCAGTCGAGGGCGGAGATCGATCGTCGGTAGGCCTCCAGCAGGTCGGCGACCAGCTGGAGCATCTTTTCTTTGTGTTCGGGCGGGAAATGCCGGGCGACGTACTCTCTTCCCAGGGCTTCGCCGAGCGCGTCCTCGACGACGGCGACCCCGCGCTTCCACCGCTCGCGCTGCTGGGCGGTTCCGCGCAGCGCCTTGCCGTAAAAGTCGAAGTTCGCGCGGTCGATCTCCTCGGTGAGGAACGTGGCCCTCGCGCGCAGAATGCGCCAGCGCGTGTAAGCCTTGAGGTCGTCAAGGTCAGTGCGCGCCCATATCGCCGCTGAGGCTGTGAGCGTGCGCGGGGCGGAGACGAGCAGGGAATCGATCGCCTCCATGGGTGCGCCCGCGGCCCTCAGCGCCTTCTCCCAGGCGAAGCCGGGGGCCGAAGCGACGAAATCGGGCCACGTGAAGGGGTTGTTGTACTTCTCGGGGTCGCGTCGGTCGACGAGCGTCATGTGCGTCGAGGCGAATTCCGCCTCCAGGCGCAACGCGGCGGCGGCGTCGGAGGCGGCGGAAGCGGCCGGGCAGACCCCGCTGAGCCCCAGGAGCCTCGGCACGAAGTCCGTGTACTTGGCGAGGGTTTCGGCGTGCTGATCCTCGCGGTAGTAGGCCTCGTCGGGAAGGCCCAGGCCGGATTGACCCAGGAACGTCACGTACCGGTTGGGGTCGTTGAGGTCGGTGCCGACGCCGACGGAGAAAAACGATGCGACGCCGGTGGACATGAGCGAGCCCGCGGCTTCTGCGAGCTCGTCGTGGCTCGAGGCCGCCTCGACGAGCTCGAGGTCTTTGCCCAAGGGAGTCACTCCCAGCCGGTTGAGCGTGTCCGTGTCCATCCAGGAAGAAAAGAGGTCGGATATCTTCTTGGCGTCGCCTTCCTGCTCGCTTGACGCGAGATCCTCGATGATTGCCCGCACGTTCGCCTCCGATTCGAGCCGGAGTTTGACGAAGGATCCGTAAGACGCAAGGTCGGCAGGTATCTCCTTGTCTCGTATCCACGTGCCGTTCACTGCGCGGAACAGGTCGTCTTGCATTCGGACAGCGGGGTCCGCGCCGTCGAGGACGCGGGCAAGGGTTTCGTTGGACATGAGAGTAGTGTCCCAGAGCCCGTCTGCCCAGGCGAATTCGGCGCGCGGCCAACGCGCGACGCGCATAACGTTTGCGTTCGAGATGCGACGCACACAACGTTTGCCTTCGAGATGAGGCGCGCGGCGTTTGCCGCCCGGGGCGGCGCTGCGGCGCTTGCCAGACGCGCACTTATCAGAGACGGTCGCGCCTACCAGATGCGCACGCGCTCCTCGGGCGGCAGGTAGAGGGCGTCGCCGGG
>CALIHR010000019.1 GCA_938020505.1 uncultured Actinobaculum sp.
CAGGCTTCGGCATGACTTCGACGATGATCAGCCCCAAGGGCTTCCTCCTGTCTCAAAAATCGGACGCCATGCGGCGCCTCGTGTCCATGATACGGGCACGAGGCGCTTTTGCGCACGCGTTTCCGAAATCCGAGCGGCGGGTTCGCCTAACCGCTCCCGGGTCTCGCCTGACCGTTTTATCCGTTCCCGGGGGCGTCTGTCACGACCAACGGCTGCCGGTCAGACGCTCGTAGATCTGCACATAACGCTCGCGGGTCTTGTCAACCACCTCATCGGGCAGCTCGGGCGGATGCGTGCCGGAATTCACGTCCCACCCCGATTCCTCAGAGCTCAGCCAGTCGCGGACGAATTGCTTGTCGAGCGAATGCTGGGACCTTCCCGGCTCGTAGACGTTCGCGATCCAGAACCGCGAAGAGTCCGGGGTGAGCACTTCGTCGCCGAGGATGATCTCCTCCGAGCCGGCGTCGGGGGAGACGCCGAACTCGAACTTCGTGTCGGCAATGATGATGCCCCGTTCCGCGGCGATCTCGCGAGCCCTCGCATACGTCGCGATGGACTTCGCCCGAAGCTCGCGGGCCACGCCCTCTCCCACCCGCGCGGCGGTGTCGGCGAAGGTGATGCTTTGGTCGTGGTCGCCGAGCCTCGCCTTCGTCGTGGGCGTGAAGATCGGCCGGTCGAGGCGCTCGGCCTCCCTGATGCCCGGCGGAAGGGCGACGCCGCACACGGTTCCGCGACGCTTGTACTCGGCCATGCCGGACCCCGTCAGGTAACCGCGCACCACGCATTCGACGGGGAAAACCTTGAGGCGGCGGGTGATCATTGCACGCCCTTCGACGGCCGCGGGGACGTTCGTCGACATGACGTGATTGGGTGTGAGATCAGCGAGCTGTTCGAACCACCACAGCGACAGCTGGGTGAGTATCCTCCCCTTGTCCGGGATCTCGGTGGGAAGAACGTAATCGTAGGCGCTGATCCGATCAGAGGCGACGATGAGGTATGTATCCTCGCCGTTGTGTGCGTCCACGCCCGATGGAACGTAGACATCGCGAACTTTACCCGAGTACACGTGCGTCCACCCGGGCAGGTTTCTTGCACCGATTCCAATCATCTGTGTTCTCACTCCCTCGTGTACCACAGTAGTTCTTTCCACGTATTGGATCACGGCTACCTGCCTTTTGTCCATAGGTTGAGATAACCGTTTTTGTCCGCGACGACGACGTCGAACGACAATTGCGCATCAAACCGGCGCAAAACCCCGATCAACCGATCTCGCGCCCTAGTGTGCCAATGACCATAAGGGAGCATTAGACACACCCCCAGAGGCACGAAGACCAAGCCGGGTCAACGCCGACCCCATCGCCACGTTGCGAATGCAGTTTCAACGATACACCCGCCGTTCGACCGTTATCCAGTGATTTTGTCCGGTGTTTTCAAAGTCGGGGGCGTTTTCGAGGTCGAGGCGAAGTGCGGATTCGCGGGCGCGCAGCGGTCACATTCCTGCGGCGACGTCGGTGCGGAAATGCGCCCCCTTCAGCCGGATTTCCGAGACGGCGGCGTAGGCCGCGGCGCGCGCGGCGGCCACGTCCTTTCCCATTCCGACGCATGCCACCACCCGGCCTCCGGCGGACACGACGCCGCCGCCCGAATCCTTCGTTCCCGCGTGGATGACGTGCGCGCCGGGCACTCCTTCAGCCGCTGCCAAGCCCTCGACGGGGTCGCCCGCACGCACCGGCCCGGGATAGCCGGGGGCCGCCAAGACCACGGTGACTGCGGCGTCGGGAAGCCATTCGAGGCGTCGGATTCCACGCCCGCCGCTGGCTTTCCCTTCGTCGTCCGCAGCAGCTTCCCGCTCGCCCTCAGTCAGCTCCGAGTCGCCTCGACCAGGCCCGCCTTCGCCGGCTCGCGACTCGTCTCGGCCTGCCGTCCGCCCGCCCCCCGCCGTTTCAGGGTCTCCGCGGACCGGCAGCAGCTCGCCCCTCGCCGCGTCGCGCAAGAGGCCGGCGAGCGGGGTGACCAGCCGCGCCAGCACCGACTGCGTTTCAGGGTCGCCGAAACGGACGTTGAACTCCACCACTTTCACGCCTTCGGAGGTCAGCGCCAGGCCGCAGTAGAGCACGCCGACGAAAGGCGTGCCGCGCCGCGCCATTTCGTCAACGACGGGCTGGGCGACCTCGGCGGCGACGGCGTCGGCCAGCCCCGGGTCGGCCCACGGGAGCGGCGAGTAGGATCCCATGCCGCCGGTGTTGGGCCCCCTGCCGCCGTCGTACGCCCGCTTGTAGTCCTGCGCGGGCTCCAAAGGAAGGGCGACGTGCCCGTCGCACAGGCAGAAAAGGGAGACTTCGGGGCCGTCGAGGAACTCCTCGACCAGCGCCTTCCCGTCGGGTTTGGCCAGGCACGCCTCGGCGTGGGCCAGGGCGGCGTCCCTGTCGTCCGTCACGACGACTCCCTTGCCCGCGGCCAGCCCGTCGTCCTTGACCACGTGGGGCGCGCCGAAAGCGTTGAGGGCCGCTTCCACTTCGCCCAGACTCGCGCACAGCCGCGACCGCGCCGTCGGCACGCCCGCGCTGGCCATGACCTCCTTGGCGAACGCCTTCGAGCCTTCCAGGCGCGCGGCTTCCCGCGAGGGGCCGAAAACGTCGATGCCCGCCTCGCGCACGGCGTCGGCCACACCCGCGACCAGCGGGGCCTCCGGACCGACGACGACGAGGTCGACCCCCTTGCTTCGAGCGAATGCGGCCACTGCCGCCCCGTCGAGGACGTCGAGGTCGACGAGCGTTCCCAACGGGGCCATCCCGGGGTTCCCCGGGGCAATGTAAAGGACGTCGTCGTCGCTGCGAAGAGAACGGGCAATGGCGTGCTCGCGGCCTCCCGACCCGAGTATGAGTATGTTCACGGAACAACCCTAAGCCAGGTTGCGCGACAACGACGATTTGACGCCGGACGTGTCACATTCTGAACGGCGCCCCTCTCCCGAACGGCGAATCCTTCCTGAACCGCGCGCCTTTTCCAAGCGACGACGCTTCCCCGAAGGAGAAGCCTTACTGAACGAGCGCCTCCCGTCGGCGTCCCCCAGGAAACTCGCCGCCCTTGCCCTTCACCCAACTCAGCCCAACAAATCGCCTCTGTAAAAAGAGAAAGGACGTTTATGGCAGAAAAGAGACAGCTTGGTGATAGTACGATCACTAAACGCCAATCATACCTTCGTCTGATTACCGAATACATTCGACGTCGTTAAACTCCCCAAAGGAGGCGTGTCTACCGAACTCCATGCTCACTTTCACATCACAGGTACAGGAAATGAATATGAAAAAGATACCTCCGCGGCGTCCCGTCTCGAAGGTCAAGGCGATGCTCTTCGCTTTCGTCGTGTCTTTCATTGCAACCGTCGTTTTGGCGCCGCGCGCCGTGCAGGCCGCTGAAATTCCAAACGACGGCGTCTATGGAATCAAACAGGTGACGCCCGAAGCGACTGCTTGGGGGCAATGAGACTTCGTCCGGCTCAATTTCACATGGGCGGCGCCGAACGGCGCCAGCCGGGGCGACACGATCGCCATCGAGCTTCCCGCGTGGTCGACGCGGGTTCGGCCCTCGGCTTTGCCGTCCTGACGCCCTCGGGCGAGGAAATCGGCCGGGCCGCATTTGATTCGGGCACGAACAGAATGGTCATCGCCTTCGCCACGGACTACGTGGAAACACACCGAAACGTAAACGAAACGGCGTACTTCAACGCCACGCTCAGCCAAAGGGCGCTCGTATTCGATTCGACGACGAACGCCACGGACATCGACATTTTCGGCACGCAGGTGAGGATCAACAAGCTCGTCGGCCCCAACGGCCCCGAAGAGGAATCCAAGAAAGGCTGGTGGATACCGAACCAGGCTGAGGCCACGGACACTGACGAATCAGGCATTCTCATCAACTAGGGACGAATCGGCTGTCAGCTACGGCATCGTCTTGGACAACCTCGAATGGACCGCAGCCTCTATCGACGACAAGGCCGACGCCGACCTCGTCTACTGCGTCAACGGCCAGGCGGCCGAGGGCCCGCGCTGAAGGACGTCCAGTGCGCCGTCGACGGAACGCCCCACAAGGCGGATGCGCAAGGCCGGACCGATTTGGGGGCGTGGGTCTTCCCGCGGAAGGCGTCGTTCGAATGCCAGGGACCGACCCCGAAGGGCGCACGCCCACGAAGGCCGGCCAGGGAAGCGACCGGGCAAAGGATTCATCGACCTCGGGAGCCGCAAAAGAAGAGCCTCGCTTTCACGGGCTTGGACAGCGCCGCGATGGGTCTCGGCGCGATCGCTCTGGGCTGCGGCGGGAGGAACGCTGATCGCGATTCGCAGGCGCAAAAATGCGCTGTGAGGTTGCATCGTGAAGTAGCATCGCGCGGCTGGACCGGCAGTCAGGCCGCGATAGCTGGCGCACTGGGCGCTCGGGCCGGAGCCTGACCAGCCGCAGCGCTTCAGCAAACAAAGGCGGACCCGAACCACTCGGGTCCGCCCCTCGTCATCGGATATGAAAAGTACCTGTCTGCAGGAAAGCACCAGAATTTGGCACTCTTCACTGATCCAGGCACTTTTCATCAGCCGAAGGCGCTCCAAGGGCGGCCCGGCCGTCAGCCGACCGTCATGCAGCGCCTTTCAGCAGGCAGTTCAGCCCCAATCAGGCCTTCGCCGCAGCGATGCGCTCACGGAACTTCGCGAGCTGCTCGGTGATCTTGGCGGGGAGCTTGTCGCCGAACTGCTTGAAGTACTCCTCGGTCTCATCCATCTCGGCGGCCCAGGCATCGGGGTCGATCTCGAACAGCGCGTCCCACGTGGCCTTGTCGACGTCGATCCCGTCGAGGTTGAAATCCTCGAACTTCGGGTAGCGGCCGGTCACGCCGTCGACGGCGTCGACCTGCCCGCCGACTCGGCGAACGATCCAGTCGAGGACGCGCGAGTTCTCGCCGTATCCGGGCCACATGAACTTGCCGTCGGGGCCCTTGCGGAACCAGTTGACCTGGAAGACCTTCGGGAACTTGTCGCCGAGCTTCTCCTGAAGCTTCAGCCAATGGCCCCAGTAATCCGCCATGTGGTACCCGCAGAAAGGCAGCATGGCGAAGGGGTCGTGGCGCAGAGAGCCGGCCTTGACGTCCGTCGCGGCGGCGGTCACCTCGGAGGCGACCGAGGCTCCGATGAACACGCCGTGGGCGTTCTCGTACTGCTCGGCGACGAGCGGCACGTTGCTGGCGCGGCGGCCTCCGAAGAGAACCGCGTCAACCGGCACGCCCTGCGGGGCCTCCCAATCCTCACAGATGATCGGACACTGCGAGGCGGGAACCGTGAAGCGGCTGTTCGGGTGGGCGGCCTTCTTGCCCTCGGCGGCGTCGGCCGGGGTGTAATCCTTGCCGGTCCAGTCAATGAGATGGTCCGGGAGCGGGGCGTCGATGCCTTCCCACCACACGTCGCCGTCGTCGGTCAGGGCGACGTTCGTGAAGATCGAGTTGCCGCGCATGGTGTCCATCGCCATGGGGTTCGTGTCGTACGAGGTCCCGGGGGCGACGCCGAAGAAGCCGGCCTCGGGGTTGATCGCGTACAGGCGCCCGTCGGGGCCCGGGCGCATCCATGCGATGTCGTCGCCGATCGTCTCGACCTTGTAACCGGGAATGGTCGGCTGGAGCATGGCGAGGTTGGTCTTGCCGCAAGCCGAGGGGAAGGCGGCCGTCACGTGGTACTGCTTGCCGGTCTTCTCGTCGGTCAGGCGAAGGATGAGCATGTGCTCGGCCATCCATCCCTGGCGGCGGGCCATCGTCGAGGCGATGCGCAGCGCGTAGCACTTCTTGCCCAGCAGCGCGTTGCCGCCGTAGCCGGACCCGTATGACCAGATCTCGTTCGTCTCCGGGAAGTGCGTGATGTACTTTTCCTCGTTGCAAGGCCAGGCAGTGTCCTCACGGACGGTCCCGTCGGCGTCGCGCAGGGGGTAGCCGACGGAGTGGACCGCGGGAACCCACTCGCCGCCCTCGCCGATGAGCTTGAGCGCTTTGGCGCCCATTCGGGTCATGATGCGCATGTTCGTGACCACGTAGGGAGAGTCGGTCAGCTCGATGCCGAGCTTGGAGATCGGTCCGCCGAGCGGGCCCATCGAGAACGGAACGACGTACATCGTGCGGCCGCGCATGGCGCCGTCGAACTTCTCGTTGAGGATCTTCTTCATCTCGACCGGGTCGTACCAGTGATTGGTCGGTCCGGCGTCTTCTTCCTTCTCGGAGCAGATGAACGTCCGGGACTCCACGCGGGCGACGTCGGAGGGAAGCGAGCGCGCAAGGAAGGAGTTGGGGCGCTTCTCGGGATTGAGGCGCGTGAAAACTCCAGCCTCGACCATCTCGGTGGTGAGCCGATCCCATTCTTCGTCCGAGCCATCAGCCCAGTAAATGGAATCGGGCTTGGCGAGATTGGCCGTCTTCGCAACGAACTCAATCAGCTCTTCAGGGGCCTCGGCGGGAGCTCCGGCCCGAACCTCTTCGACGGTGTAGGTCTTATCCGTCATCGCGTTTCCTTCCTGAGTCTGCGATGTGCTGCCGCAGCCTTGTCGCCACGGCGCGAACGACATCCATTGTTGCGGAAAAGGCTGGGGATTTCCCGTGCGTTTCGTCCCAGAACGGCATAGGTGCGACGGGTGCGATCTTTCACACACCGACGTCGTCGAAGCAGTCCAATCGAACCGGGCGGGAGCTTCCGCCGCGCCTCGGCAAACCGCCCGGCGGACGAGAGGCAGGCGAATGACTGAGGAGCTTTCCCCACGCCCGCCGAAGCCCCGTGCACGATTGCGGCAGAGACAGTACGGGGGTCTGAGCTTTCTCCACGCCTGCTGAAGCCCCGCATAGCGTCCGACGTCGAAGGCGAGAAGGCGACGCGCGGGGCCGAAACGAAAGGAAGGCGGGCACAAACAAAAGGCGGGCACAAACAAGAGGATAGGCGGCCCAAGCGAAAGGACGCGTGGGCCCGAGTAAAAGGATAGGCGGGTGCGAACAAGAGGGCGTGCGGGCCGGGAAAAGGACGTATCGGCCCGAATGCAAGAAACGGACGGCCAAGGAACGAGAGGTCCCCACCTGACGACGTGTGCCGTTTTCCCCCGCCAACTATGCTGTTCCGTGTACGGCGCGACAAGCGCGCTTCAATACTAAGGATTCAACAATGAGCGTTCTTCCACGCACAACCGTGAGGAAGCGGTCTCGGTTGCTCGCGGCAGCCTTGCTTCCCTTCATGCTCCTGGTCGCCGCGTGCAAAACGGACACAACCATAGAGTACAAGGCCGACGGCACGTCCGTATCGAGCATCGTGGTTGAAGACGACGAGGGCAAGCTGAGCGGCCGGAACCTGACGTGCCAGTCGGCGATTGCGCAGCTTCAAAGGGCCGGGCAGGGAAGGAGCAGCGCCGGCCTCGATCTGAACAAGGTCAAGGTTGAGGACCTTTCCAATGGCGGAAACCTCAAGTGCAAGCTGACTCAGACCCAAACCAGGCAAGAGTCCGGACTCGCAAAGACTTCTGACGGCTACGTTCTCAAGGTGCCCGCCAATCCGAGACTCAACTCCTCAAGCTTCAGAGGGCAGGTCAAAGTCACGTTCAAGCTCGTCATGCCCGGAAAGATCACCAAAGCGTCCGGAAACGGCAAGATCAGCGGCAACACGGTGACATACGAGGGCCTCGACATCATGTCCCAAGGAGCCGAAATCAGGGCAGCGAAGGGCGAAGGCTCCGACGACGAACCCTCCGCCTCCGAGAACGGGACGGCGGCCGAACCCGAAGCCGGCGCTTCTAAGAGCGACTCCGACGGCGGATTCCCAATGTGGGCGTGGTTCGCCATCGGAGGCGGGGCCGTCGTCCTATTGGGCCTCATAATCTTCCTTGCAACCCGAAAAGGGAAGGGATCTGGCTCCGGACAGGCCTACACAGCCCCATTCGGCGGTCCGCAGGCTCCGCAGCAGTTCGGCCAGCCCCAGGCTCCGCAGCAATTCGGCCAGCCCCAGGCTCCGCAACAGTTCGGCCAGCCCCAGGCTCCGCAGCAATTCGGCCAGCCCCAGGCTCCGCAGCAATTCAGCGGCCCGCAGGCTCCGCAACAGTTCGGCCAGCCCCAGGCTCCGCAACAGTTCGGAGGGCCGCAGAACCAGCAAGGCTACTCCCAGCACCCGCCACAGCAAGGCGGAGGCTACCCGCAGAATCCTCCCCAGCAAGGCGGCTACTGACGGCCTCTCGGGCGCTGTACAGACCTTCGGCCCGCTCCGAGCAAAATGTATGGCTCGGGCGGGCCGAAGGGGCGTTTGGCGTTGCCGAACACAACGCCCGCACTTCAACGACCGGCCTTGAGTTCAGTCACGATATGCACAAAACCCTTCGTTCATCCGAACACATTCAAAGCGTAGCCCCGTCGCTCGCCTGCGACGCGCGAGCCCTTCAACTTGCCAGGCCGCTCCCGCCCGTTCAAAAACGCGAGTCTGCGCGGAATTCGCGGCTTGCAGAGAAACTTGCGGCACGTCCGCAGGCAAACCAGAGAACTATAGGTAAAGCGAAGGGCAAAGGCCGTCGCTTTCGCCTCAATCGATTGTGCGCCGAGCGCCCGAGTCGCTACCTTTGTTCTTGAACATGATGGACACGCTTATCAGATAGGGACAAGTACATGATAACCATCGCCAAGAGGGGACGTCGCCGGGCCCTTCTTCTCTTTCTCCCATTCCTGCTGATTCTTTCAGCGTGTCGAATCGATACAAACATCACGGTCAGCGAAGACGGAAGCACCTCCTTGAGCATAGCGTTCGACACCGAGGATCCCTCGACAAAGGCCGGAAACTGCCAGGCTCTGTCCTCGCAAACAGACGCCCTCAAATCGACCTACGGCACTCCGGTCATCGAATCCGTTCCCGGCGCGAAAGGCATGGGCTGCAAACTCACGTTCAAAGACGGGCCCTTTCTGAAGACCTTGGCTGAAAAGGACGAGGAGGGGCACGTAACCGTCACCGTTCCCCAAGCGTTCTGGTCGGCAATGGACGGCCAGCTCAAGAGCTCGGTGCGTTCGCGAATGAGCGACCTCAAGTTCAAGATCGGCATCACCCTTCCGTCCGAGGTCACCAAAGTGAGCAAAGGCGGAAAAATCAATGGAAACACGGCAGAGTGGGACAGCTACGCCACCGCGAAGAAAGGCGTAAGCGCAACCGCCGGCGGCGAGCTCGGAGAAATCGGCGTGGACGGAGAGTCGGAAGACCCCTCCGACCCTCCGACAACCAACAAGTCAACCTCGCCTGAGACAACGCCGGACGACACGCCGACGCCATGGACGTCGCCCAAGAAAAACAAAGGCATGCCGATGTGGGCATGGTTCGCCATCGGCGGCGGCGCTCTCGCGGCCGTCATCGTAATCATCCTCCTCGTCACCCGCAGGAAGTCCGGCGGCGGCTTCCCGGGTTCAGACGGGTACCCCGGCCCCGGCGGCTTCCCCGGCCCGGGCGGCGGCTTCCCGGGTTCAGGCGGCTTCCCCGGCCCCGGCGGCGGAAACTACCCCGGCGC
>CALIHR010000020.1 GCA_938020505.1 uncultured Actinobaculum sp.
CGCCGCAGCGCGGGAGATCGGGGCCGTTCTCTGGCCGCGGGATCTCGCCGACGTGGGCCGCGGGCGCCGACGACGGGCAGAGCGAGCCGACGCGCTCGCGAGCGCCGCAACGCGACGAACCGCGCGCCGCGGGCGGGAACGAAGCGACTGCGCAAGAAGGGAAGAAGGCGGCGGAAAACGGCGTCCCGCCGATGCGCGAGAGCGCCGGCGTCCGCGAGGGCGCGCAGTCGGCGAGCGGCGACGCGGCAATCGTCCGCCAGCGCTGGGCCGAGGTCGCGGCCGCCGTCGCCCGCTCGTCGAAATCGACGGCCGCGCTCATCGACGAACGCAATGCGATGGTCGCCGGGATCCGAGACGGAGTGCTCGGCCTCCAATTCCGCACGGCGGGGCTCGCCACCACCTTCAACGATCGCGATCATGCGCGCCGCGTGGCCTCCGCCCTCCACGACGTTCTGGGGTTGGACTTGCGCGTACGCGGCCTCGTGGGCGGTGATGCAGGCCCAAAAGCGCCTCCCGCCCGTAGCCGGGCGGAGCGACCGGAGCCGGCCCGCCGTCCGACGCCCCAAGCCTCGCCGCGTCCGCAGCCCGCGGCGGCGCAAGCTCCTCCTCATTCGATGTCCGCGGCGTCGCAAGCCTCGTCTCCTCGCATGTCTGCGGCGCCGCAAGAATCGCCGTCCGGCAATGTGCCTGCGAAGAGGGGCGAGTTTGAAGACGGCGACGTCGCCCGGACGGCGGCCAGAGGGCGCGAACGGGAGGCGAAAGCGGGAAAAACGGGTCCCGCGTCCGCCGAACCGAGCCTGAAGCCCCCGGAATCGGAGAGCCCGGCCGCCTCGGAGACGCGGGGCCCGGACGTCCCGGAAACTGGTCGCGGAACACGGAAACCAGAGCCGCGGGCCGCGAAAACAGAAACAGAACGGAGCGCTGAGAAAACGCGGCCGATCGAAGGCGAGTGGCGGCCCTCGCCGGACATGGAGGAGCGCGGCCTCGTTCTTTCTTCCGACCGAGTCGAGATTCCCAAAGGCCCTCGGCCGACCAGAGATCAGCTCGTTTCCGCGCTCCGAGAGCTCGAATCCGAGCAGGCGGCGCGCGCTTCCGAGCGTCCGGCGGACGCCTCAAGCCTTGAGACCCAAGAGCCTTCGCCTGGCGGCAAAGTCTCGGCGTCAGAGGAAAGTACGCCCAGATCGCCCATGCCCGAGGCGGCGCCCGTTGAACCCGCCCCCGCGGCGCCTCAGTCTGCCTCGACGGCGCCCCCCGAATCTGCATCGACCGTGCGCGCCAAAACCGCCCAGGGAAGCGACGCCTTCGGCGGTCTGCCTGAGCCGGTCGAGCTCGACGACGAACCGGACCCGTATTTCCCCGTTCCCGAGCCGCAGCCCTTTGGCGGCGTCGCCGCTGACGGTCGAGGGAGCGAGGACCCGGCCGGAGTTCTCGCTCAATTGCTCGACGGCGACGGCCGCGGCGCCAAGAAGGCCGCGTCTGCTTCCGGCGCCGCGCCGTCCGAATCCGACGAGGTTCCTTTCTACGAGCAGCGCATGCCTGTTCCGCAGCGTCCGCGAGGCGCCGAGGGACAGGCGGGGTCGGACGAACGCGCGAAACGCCCGGAGCGGCGCATGCCTGTTCCGCAGCGTCCGCGAGGCGCCGGCGCCTCGCCGCGCGGGGCGGCGTCGATCTCAGAGCGGATCATGGCCGCGCACGGGCAAGAGCGGCAGAAACCGCGAGCCAAAAGCGCCGCAGTCGACGACGGCGAAAGCGACGTCAGCCTGTCCGACCCCACGATCTCCCAATCGAAGCTGGTCGGCCTCGACGTCGTCCTCTCGACGTTCGACGGCACGATCATCGAAGAAACAGCCCGCACTGACGGAGGGAACTGATGGCTGGAGTGTACGACGGCGCCGTTCAGGAGCTCATCGACGAACTGGGCCGATTGCCCGGCGTCGGGCCGAAAAGCGCCCAGCGCATAGCCTTCCACGTCCTCGCGGAGGACCCCGAGGAAGTCAAAGCCCTCGCGTCCGCGCTGCTGCGCGTGAAGGAAAAGGTGCGGTTCTGCGAGATATGCGGAAACGTCACGGAGGCCGAAGTGTGCTCGATCTGCTCCGACCCGCGCAGAATGGACTCGGTCATATGCGTGGTCGAAGAGTCGAAAGACATCGTCGCCATCGAGAGAACCCGCGAGTACCGCGGGCGCTACCACGTGCTCGGCGGATCGATCAATCCAATCCAGGGGGTGGGGCCGGACGACCTGCGCATCCGCGAACTCATCTCGCGGCTGAGCGACGGCGCCGTCGCCGAAGTCATCATCGCCACCGACCCCAACATCGAAGGCGAGGCGACGGCCGCGTACCTCATTCGAATCCTTTCGTCCATCGGCGTGGCTGTCTCCAGACTCGCCTCCGGCCTGCCCGTGGGCGGAGACCTAGAATACGCCGACGAAATCACGCTCTCCCGAGCCTTCGAAGGAAGACAGCGGATTCTGGCCCAGGCTGCGCCCGGCGGCCCCGCTGCGGACGCCCGTCCGGCGTCGCTCGGCCCGGCCTCGCATGCAGAAGCGGCGCCGGCTCCGACGGCCCCCGCTGAGGCGGGGCCCGGCACGGCGTCTCCGGGGCGGTAAACGACGATTTTCCAGGGGACGAAAGGCGCGAAGGAACCGAGACAAAGGCAATAGTGTGACGAATGCCCGCGTTCAAATTTGAGAATCTGTAGTAGGCCGGCGGCTGCGCGCAGCTAACATAACGGAGACTGAAGGAGTAACACGTGGCTTTAATCGTGCAGAAGTTCGGCGGCTCGTCCGTTTCGGACGCGACCAGCGTCAAACGCGTCGCACAGAGGATAGTCGACACGAAGAACGCGGGGAACGACGTCGTCGTGGTCGTCTCCGCGATGGGCGACACCACCGACGAGCTCATCGACCTCGCCAACGCCATAGCGCCGGACGCTCCCGCCCGCGAGATGGACATCCTGCTCACGGCCGGTGAGCGCATCTCCATGGCACTCCTGTCGATGGCTGTGAACTCGCTCGGAGTCGGCGCCCACGCCTTCACCGGCCAGCAGGCGGGCCTGCGCACCGACGCCCACTACGGCAAGGCCTCGATCGTCGGCGTCGTCCCGGAGCGGATCGCACGAACGATCAAATCCGGCGCCGTCGCGATCGTCGCCGGGTTCCAGGGGGTCAACGACCGCAACGACGTCACCACCCTTGGGCGCGGAGGGTCCGACACCACGGCAGTCGCGCTCGCGGCGGCCCTGCGCGCGGACGTGTGCGAGATCTACACCGACGTCGACGGCGTGTTCTCCGCGGACCCGCGAATCGTCCCCGCGGCCAGGCAGCTGCCCTACATGACCCACGAGGAAACCCTCGAACTGGCCGCCCACGGCGCGAAGGTGCTCCACCTGCGAGCCGTCGAATTCGCTCGAAAGTTCAACGTGCCCCTGCACGTGCGATCGTCATTCTCAAACAAGGAAGGCACCTGGATCGTGGACGAGAAAACTCTGAAGAACAAGGCCATGGAAGCGCCCGTCGTCGCCGGCGTCGCCCACGACCGCTCCCAAGGGAAGGTCACGATCACGCGCGTGCCCAACGTTCCCGGGATGGCGTCGAAGATCTTCGCCATCGTGGCGGGAATCGACGGCAACATCGACATGATCGTCCAAAACACGGCCGTCGCCGCGCCCGACGTCTCGAATCTGAGCTTCACCCTCCCCAAGGCGGAGGTCGCCGCAGTGGTCGAGGCGCTGAAGAGCCACCGCGCGGAGCTCGGCTTCGGCGAGATCCGCGTGGCTGAAGACATCGGCATCCTGTCCGTCGTGGGCGCCGGAATGCGGTCCCACTCGGGCATTTCGGCCAAGCTCTTCGCCACGTTGGGCGACTTGGGCATCAACGCCGACATGATCGCCACCTCGGAGATCCGAGTCTCCGTGGTGGTCGACCCTGAGCGCCTCGACGAGGCCGCTCGCGCGGTCCACACAGCTTTCGGCCTCGACAGCGAGTCTGAGGCCGTCGTATACGGAGGCACTGGAAGATGACAACCCTCGCAGTCGTTGGAGCGACCGGCCAGGTAGGCCGCGTCATGCGCACGCTTCTCGAGGAGAGGAACGTCGACGTCGACGACGTCCGCTTCTTCGCCTCAGCCCGATCCGCGGGAAAAGCGCTCCCCTTCCGGGGCAAGGACGTCGTGGTCGAGGACGTGGCGACCGCCGACCTTTCCGGGATCGACGTCGCCGTGTTCTCCGCGGGCGGCGGCACGTCCCTCGAATACGCTCCGAAGTTCGCGGCCGCCGGCGCAGTGGTGGTCGACAACTCCTCGGCGTGGCGCAAGGACCCCGACGTTCCGCTCGTCGTCTCCGAGGTCAACCCGCACGCGATCAAGGACCGCCCGAAGGGGATCGTCGCCAACCCCAATTGCACCACCATGGCGGCGATGCCGGTGCTCAAGCCGCTTCACGACAAGTACGGGCTGACCCGCCTCGTCGTCTCCTCCTACCAGGCCGTCTCCGGCTCCGGGCTCGCCGGAGTCAAGGAACTCGAAGGGCAGGTTCGCTCGGCGGTTGAGCAGGACGTCGCCAAGCTCGCCGTCGACGGGTCCGCGGTGGACCTTCCCGAGCCCTCCGTTTACGTCGCGCCCATCGTCTTCGACGTGGTCGCCCTCGCCGGCAAGATCGTCGACGACGGGTCCGAGGAGACCGACGAGGAGCAAAAGCTCCGCAACGAATCCCGCAAAATCCTCGAGGCGCCCGATCTGGCCGTCTCGGGCACGTGCGTGCGCGTCCCGGTGTTCTCGGGCCACGGCCTGGCCGTCAACGCTGAGTTTGCGAAGCCCGTGACGCCCGACGAAGCCAGGGCGATCCTCGCGGACGCCCCAGGGGTTGAGCTCGACGACGTGCCGACGCCGCTGCGCGCCGCCGGCACGGATCCCTGTTACGTGGGCCGGATTCGCACCGACCAGTCTGTGCCCGACGGCCGAGGCCTGGCCATGTTCATCGTGGGCGACAACCTGCGCAAGGGCGCGGCCCTCAACGCCATCCAGCTGGCCGAGATCGTCCTCGCCGAGCTGAAAAGCTCATAGTCGCGGGGCCGCCATCGCGCAAGAAGACCAATCGCGTAAAGCGGGGGTGGGACGGCCTTTGAGGCCGTCCCACCCCCGCTGCGTTCAACTGCTCAACCGGAGCGTTCGCTCGGCCGGGCAACGCGGTTTACGAGTCGTACTTGTCTTCGTCGAATTCGTCGTCGAACTCATCTTCGTCGCCCGATTCCACGGAGGGAGCGCTGTCTCCCGTGACGGGGCTGTCGCCGGTGATCGGGCTATCGCCGGTGATGGGGCTGGCGCTGGTGATCGGCGTCGCCCCGCTGACCACGATGTAGGAGCGCTCGTCGCGTTGATGGCGCAAGACGTTGTCGATGAAGCTCGCAATCGCCTCGTCCATGGGGATGTCGCGGCCCGCCTGCTCCGAGATGTACCAGCGGTGGTCGAGGAACTGGTGGAACAGCTCTGCCGGCTCGAGCTTGCCCTTGAGCTCGCGCGGCACCGCGTTGATCATCGGTTCGAACACGTTCGTCATCCAGTCGTGCGCGGCTATCGGGAGCGACGAGCTCTTGTTAGCCGCCACGCGGTACTGCTCAATGTCCTGAATGAGCCGCCTCGCCTGGTTCTCCTGAACGTCCATGCCGGTCAGGCGGATGATCTTGCGCGAGAAGTGCCCCGCGTCCACCACCTTCGGCTGAATCCGAATCCTCCGGCCGTCCTCGTCGGCGACGATTTGAAGCTCGTCGACGTCGAAGCCCAGCTCGTTCAAGCGCTTGACGTGCTCGTTCACCCGCCACTTTTCGTCCGTGAAGAAGGTGGTCTCTCCGGTGAGGGCGTCCCACAGGGTCGTGTACTGTGCGACCAGCCGGTTCCCGATGTCAATCGTGTCGTAATCCTCGGAGAGGTGGCCCGCGGCCTGCAGATCCATGAGCTCGCCGATGATGTTCGTGCGCGCCACGTCGATGTCGTACAGCCGCTTGCCCTGGGTGATCCCGTCGTAGACCTCGCCCGTCTCGGCGTCGACGAGGTATGCGGCGAACTCCCCGGCGTCGCGCCGGAACAGCGCATTGGAAAGGGAAACGTCGCCCCAGAAGAATCCGAGAAGGTGAAGCCGCACGAGCAGAACCGAAAGGGCTCGGATGAGCCTGTCGACCGTCTCCGGGCGCTGATACTGGCCGAACAAAGCGCGGTAGGGAAGCGAGTACGGCAGATGCTCCGAAACGAAGACCGAGTTGAGCGGGTGGCCCGAACGGGTCGTCCTCCCGGTGATGACGGCTACCGGCTCGACGCAGGGCGCGTCGAGGCGCTGAAGCGTGCGCAGCATCTGGTACTCGTGATGGGCCGCCGAATCGCCGATCTCCTTAATGGCCAGAATGCGCCCGTCCAGGTGGACGAATCGCACGACGTGGCGGGAAATGCCCTGAGGAAGCGCAGCCACAATGCTGTCCGGCCATCGGCTCAACGGCTTGTCCCAAGGAAGGTCGAGAAGGGCCGCATCGGGCTTGGCCGCGGTGATCCGCAGCGAGGAGCTCACCGGCCTCGCCTTCTTGGAGGCCTTCGAGCGTCTCGTCGGCTTTGACGATACCCGTTCCTTCTTTGGAACAGGTTTGAGTTGTTGAATTGAATTATCCATGATATTTGCGCGTATTGGTTATATTTTACGTGATCTCCTCGTCTGTTGAGGCGCCTCTATGTGAATATGGGGTACGCCCAACGGGCGAGCAGATGTCTTTTCTCCTTCCGTAGCCCCGCCTGGAAACGGCAAGGGCCGGGGCGTGTTCTTCCAGCCCCGGCCCCGAACGCCATCAGTTGACCCGTTCTCCAGTGCTGGCAGAGAAGAAGTGAATCCGATCCGGGTTCGGCTCCACGAGGATCACTTCCCCGGGAGCTGGAACTCTATCAGGCTCGATGCGAATCGTCACGAAGTCCGAACCGTCGCCGGAGCCGAACTCCTCGATTTCGCGATCGGAGCCGACCACGTGGCCGTAGACGTAAGCGTCCGATCCGAGCTCCTCGACGAGCGTCACCTTGAGCGGTATCTTGCCCAGCGGGGCGCCCTCATCGGGGTTCGGCGTGTACGTCTCGTCTGAGTTCCACGAAAGGGCCTCGGGTCGGAAGCCGACGACGATCTGCCCGTTGTCTTCGCGGGTGAGGGAGTTTGCCACGCTCGACGGAACGGGGAGGGAAGAGTCGCCGTAGACGGCGGCGTTGCCGACGATGCGCCAGCGTCCCAGGTTCATGGCGGGGGAGCCGATGAAGCCGGCGACGAAGGCGTTGGCGGGCGAGGAGTACATCTCGTTCGGCATGCCCACCTGCTGGAGCAGGCCGTCCTTGAGCACGGCGATCCGGTCGCCCATCGTCAGAGCCTCGGTCTGGTCGTGGGTCACGTACACGGTGGTGATTCCCAGCCGCTTTTGGAGCGATGCGATCTGGGTGCGGGTTTGAACGCGCAGCTTCGCGTCCAGGTTCGACAGCGGCTCGTCCATGAGGAAGACCCGCGGTTCGCGCACGATGGCGCGGCCCATCGCCACGCGCTGGCGCTGTCCGCCGGAGAGCGCCTTCGGCTTCCGGTCGAGATAGGGCTCGAGGTCGAGGATCTTGGCGGCGTCGACCACGCGTTGGCGAATCTTCTCGCGCGGCACGCCTTGGATCTTGAGGGCGAAGCCCATGTTGTCCGCCACGGTCATGTGGGGATAGAGGGCGTAGTTCTGGAACACCATGGCGATGTCCCGGTCCTTCGGCGGAACGTAGGTGACGTCGTCGTCGCCGATGTAGATGGTTCCGTCGTCCACTTGCTCCAAGCCTGCGAGCATGCGCAGCGAGGTGGACTTGCCGCACCCCGAAGGCCCGACCAGAACCAGGAACTCTCCGTCGTTGATGTCCAGAGAGAGGTGATCGACTGCGGGCTTCTCCGAGCCCGGGTAGAGGCGAGTAGCCCCGTTAAAGGTCACAGTTGCCATATTCAAATGGTCCCTTCACCGGCAGGAACGTGCCGGACGGTCCGAGTGAAGAGTGCCAAAGTGTCGACTCTGACACAGATGCTTAGAACATCCGTGAAAATTATTACACAGAAAGCCGCTGAGCGCGCCCTCTTTTTGGGCAGAAATGTGTAGCAGAACGCAGAATCGCGAAATCCCAACGCAAATCTGCCTTTTGGCGATTCGTGCACAGCATGCTCAGGGAGCGTAACGAGCGCGCATGGGGCGTCCTTCGATAGCGTAGAGGTGTGCGTAGGCAGATGAACATTGGCGGGTACAGGCTCATCAAGCGAATCGGCGCGGGCGGCATGTCCACCGTCTTCGAGGCGGAGGACGGCGCCGGGGTCCGCGTCGCCCTCAAGCTTTTGCATCCGGCCCTCGTGGTGGACTACTCGGGCAGGGAGCGCCTTCGCCGGGAAGTCGCGATGCTCCAGAAGGTGCGCGGCCGTTACGTCGCCGAGGTCTTGGACGCCGAGACCGACGCCGACGAGGCCTTTATTGTGACGGAACTCATAGACGGGCCGACGTTGGAGCAAGACGTCGTCGACTCGGGGGTGTTCGAAGGGGAGGACTTGGTCGAGCTCGCCGAGCATCTCCGCCAGGCGGTCGAGGCGATCCACGAGGCGGGGGTCCTCCACCGAGACCTCAAGCCGTCCAACGTCATGCTGGGCCCGGACGGGCCCGTGCTCATAGACTTCGGAATCGCGCAGGTCGACGAGGATTCGCGCCTGACAGTGCCCGGCTCGGTCGCGCACACGCCGGGGTACTGCGACCCGCGTGTCATCAACGGCGCCAACCCGGACGAAACCGCGGACTGGTGGGCGCTGGCCGCCGTCCTCGCCTTCGCCGCCACGGGCCGGGCGCCCTTCGGCAAGGGCAACCCGCAGGCGATCATGCGCAGGGTTTTCGAGGGGGTGCCGGACATCGTCGGCATCCAGGGTCCGGTGGCGGCCGCCTTCGTGCGCGCTCTCGCGCCGGACATCGAGGATCGGATCGGGATCGACGAGCTCGTCGCGGTGCTCAAGACCGGCCGGTTCGACGACGCCTCTTCCGGGCCGAACTCGGCCTTCGCCGGCATCGCGGGGGTGATGGGGGGAGTCGGCGGCCTCGCCGGGGCCGCGGGCTCCGCAATGAGGGAGGGGGACACCTTCGAGCCCCTCGTCACGGGCGAAACGGCCTCGCGAGGCGTCGGCGCCGCTGAGGAGCTTCGGGCTCCCGGCGCTTTCGGCGACGGGTACGGCCAGTACGGCGACGCAGACTATGACGCCCATCGGGGCGACGACGCCTACGGACGGGACAAGGGCTTAGGGTGGGACGAGGGCCCGGAAACCGCCCTCCGGATGCGGCGAGCCCAACTGGGAGGGCCGGCAACGGAAATCCTCGGAGCGCCCGGACCCGGCGGGGGGCGGACTGAGATTCTTCCGGCGGGCGACGCTGATTTCGGCGGTGGGCGGACCGAGATCCTTCCCGCAGGGGACGCTGATTTCGGCGGTGGGCGGACCGAGATCCTTCCGGCCGGCGACGCTGATTTCGGCGGTGGGCGGACCGAGATCCTTCCGGCCGGCGACGCTGATTTCGGCGGGGGGCGGACTGAGATTCTTCCGGCGGGCGACGCTGATTTCGGCGGTGGGCGGACTGAGATTCTTCCGGCGGGCGACGCTGATTTCGGCGGTGGGCGGACCGAGATCCTTCCCGCCGGCGACGCTGATTTCGGCAGTGGGCGGACCGAGATCCTTCCCGCCGGGGAGTTCGGCGGCGACGACGCTCGGCCCGGCTTCCGGGCCACGCCGCCGACCGAGGTCATCTCGGCTGAACCCCCAATGGCGGCCCCGCCTTCCCAGATGCCGCCGTCGGTCCCCGTGGCGCCGCTTCCCGAAGAGGCCGGGCGTCGGGGGAATCTCGGCCAAGAGCCTGGGCAGGCGCAGGCTGGGCTTCAGCCCGGGCAACCGCAGCCGTATCCTCCGGGCGCCTTCAATCCGCCGCCGTGGAATGAGTTCATCGGCGGGCAGGCGCCCGGCGCGCCGGGAGAAACCCCCGAATGGATGCGCCCCCTGCCAACCGTCCGCCTTCTCGTGTTCCTCGGAGGCCTCGCGATTCTCTCCTTCTCCGTGCGATTCCCGATAGCCGGGATAAGCGCATACGCTTTTGCGGCGTTCGCGCTCGCGATGGTCGGATCGTCTTACCGGAGCCTCAACGCCCGGCGTCGAGCCCGCGGCGGCAAGTTCTCGGGCGAGAAATGGGGCGTGGCGCTGAGACTGCCCGGCGTATTCGTGAAGACCGTCTTCGAACAGGCGGTGTGCGTCGGAATCGGCGTCGCCCTGGGCGGCGCTGCGCTGTGGGGCTTGAGCCTCGCGGTTCCCTCGGAGCCCCGGCTCGGCACCTTTGCCGCCGTCGTCATAGCGATGACCGTCGCGTGGTTCAACGGCCTCAACGCCCCCGCGAGGCTCGGCGCCCGCAGCCTCATGGCGGCAATCGCCCCGGTCAGCTCGTACAAGTACTTCTGGGGTGTGGTCCTCGTCGCTCTCACAGGCCTCGGCGTCCTCTACTCCTCCGCCCGGCAGTATCCCGATTGGACGCCGCTCGGCGGCGCGCCTTCCTTCATCAAGACGGAGCAGCGCGATTGAAAGACGGAGAGCGGCGCGATCGAACGGGGTTGCCTTCGGCGCCCCCGCGGACGAACGGTGACAGAACGATCACAAGAGCTTACTAGTTTCTCCACAGCCTGCTCGCCTACAATCGTGCGCATGGCTTCACGAAACACCCCGGGGCTGAGTTCGCCCCATTTGACGAAGCAGCAGAGGCAGCAGCAGGCCCGCGAGAAAGCCCGCCTTCTTCAGCAGGCGGAGGCGAAACGCGCCAAGCGCACGCGCTTGTTCGTGGCGTTGGGCAGCTCCTTCGCTGTCATCCTCGTCGTCGCCGCCGTCGTTTTCGTCATTTGGAACGGCACGAAGAAGGGGGAGGAAGTGAAACCGAAGGTGAGTCCGAGCGCAAACGTTTCGGCCGACGGCGTCATCTCCGTCGGGAAGGGCTTTTCTGAAGGCACAACTCGAGCGGGCGCGAAGAACGCCGACAAACCGAGGGTCCGCATCTACTCCGACTATGCGTGCACCCACTGCAACGACCTCGAGAAGGAATACGGCAACAAGCTTGTGAACCTCGCCAGCAAGGGCGAGATCACCCTTGAGGTCGTTCCCCTGTCGGTCCTCCGGCAGAAGTTCTCGGACGTGGCCAGCCAGGCCGACTATTACATCGCCGAAAAGGCTCCGCAGTACTACGCCGCCTTCCACACGAAGTACTTCGCCGACGTCTCTGCCCCGATCTTCGCACGGCAGAAGGGCATTCCCTCGCAGTACAAGAAGGTCGCGCTCGACGTCGCAAAGAAAGTCGGCGTGCCCGACGACGTGCTCAAAGGCCTCGACAGCGCCCTGAGCAAGAATCGCTACGGCTCTTTCCTCCAGTATGCGGCCAAGAAGTTCGCCGACGCCGGGCACCAAGGCACCCCGACCGTCACAATCAACGGGAGGAGGCTCGAGGACTGGACCGAGGGCAAGCTCTTGACCGAGCTTGAAAAAGTCGCCGGCCACAAGCTTGAGGCCTCCGACGCCGAACCGGCGACGCCGAAAACCTCCGAGAAGGAGTCGACGACGCCGAAGGGCTGACAAGCCTCTCTCGACGGAGCCTGTCCGTGGCTCTTCGAGCCCGTGCGCAAAGGCGGGGCGACGTCGATCGTCGCCCCGCCTTTGCGCACCGGGTGCGGCGGCGTCGCCCTGAGCGCGCCTCGGACGGCCGGCTTTGTGGGCTGCGCCGTTCCGGCTTGGGTAAACTGCCTGCGTCTGGCAAGATAGAGAGGCGCTCACTCGGGGAGCGCCTACGCCACCTTAGCTCAGTTGGTAGAGCACCCGCCTTGTAAGCGGACGGTCAAGGGTTCGAGTCCCTTAGGTGGCTCACAGTTTACGGAGCTTCTTCTTATTCCCCTTGGGCGGCTGACGCGGTCGCAGCCTCTTAGTCCGCATGCCGCCCCGGCCTTTCAATCGCTTATGCGGCCGCAGCCTCTCAATCCCTCGGGTCCGTCCCTGCGCGGATAGGGCGGCGACTACGCGAACGCCATCGCCGCTACGAACCTCGGGTCCGTCCCTGCGCGGATAGGGCCGCGGGAGGCTCAAACCGCGTGCGCCTCCTTCGCAATGCCCGAGGCGGAGGGGAAATCGTGATGAAATCCGCCTCTCGCAGTATGGGTTTACACGGCCTTCTAGTTTAAGATTGAATTACGAGCCGGAAGTCACGCACCGGCTCGGCAAACCGACACCGGTGCGGAACACGTCGGAGGAGACGGCTGCGATGCCCGCAACCCTTCGCGGCCCCGGCAGTCGCCTTCATTGGTGTCGGTTTGCGCCGGTCTTACAAGCGGGCCCTTTTGCCATCGGCGACGAAAGGGCCCGCTTCGCATCACAGATTTTCCGTACCGGCTCGGCTGTTTGGCAAAACGCCCCGGGGCGTAAGGCCTTCTCGAAGCGGCCAGTCGACCTGTCGAAGCGATCGGACGCCTTATCGAAGCGACCAGTCGACGGGATGTCCGCCGAGGTCGGTCAGGAGGGCGTTGGCCCGGGAGAAAGGACGCGACCCGAAGAAGCCTCGAGTCGCCGAAAGCGGCGAAGGATGCGGGGATTCGATCGTCGGCACGTCGCCCAGCAGGGGCTTGAGCTCCTGGGCTGGCCTGCCCCACAGGATCGCGACCAGCGGGCCGCCCCGCCCCGCGAGTCTGCGGATGGCGTGGGCCGTCACCTCTTCCCAGCCCTTTCCCCTGTGCGAGGCGGGTTTGCCGGGCTGGACGGTCAGGACCCTGTTGAGAAGCATCACTCCCTGCTCGCACCAGGGGGTGAGGTCGCCGTCGTCGGCGGGGGAGACGCCCAGATCGTCGTAAAGCTCTCTGTAAATGTTGACGAGGGAACGGGGGATCGGGCGAACTGAAGGGTCGACGGAGAAGCTCAGCCCCACGGGGTGCCCGGGCGTCGGGTAAGGGTCTTGCCCGACGATCAGCACGCGCACGGCGTCAAACGGGTACGAAAAGGCGCGCAGCACTCGGTCGCCGGCGGGGAGGTAGCCGCGGCCCGCAGCGTTTTCGGACCGGAGGAAGTCGCCCATTGCGTGAATGCGCTGCTCGACGGGCTCCAATTCGCGCGCCCATCCAGGGTCGATGATGTCTGCCAGGGTCATGGCACAAGCCTAACCTTCTTGTGTGTGAGATTCGCTGACCGAGAGCCCCTCGCCGAGCTGGCGGGGTAGGATGCCTGAGGAAGCAGGATCGCTTTCGGCTGGGAGCACACTCGCGATGGAGGCGCGAATCCGAGAAAGGCGGAACATTGGAGGAGGGCACAAGGCTGTCCGACGTCGAAAACGCCGTTCTGGACTTGGAGGAAACGTGGTGGACCCGCGGGAGAACCAAGTCTGAGGCCATAGCGACTCTGGGAATGACCACCACCCGTTACTATCTCGTGCTTAACCGCGTTCTTGCCAATCCGCAGGCGCGAATGGAGCGCCCTGAGCTTGTGGGGCGGTTGCTGCGTTTGCGGGACCGGCGTGCTGGCGAGCGAAGTAGTGACGGCGATTGTTAGGCTATGAGTGTGGCAGATAACGAATACCCCGCAGACGAGTTCGATCGGCTGGCAGACACCCGGACGATTCGAGGAACTCACAGGCGCAAGGAGTCAAACCTCAAATGGTGGCTGGCGCTTGTCGCCGTTGTGATTCTTGCCCCGACCGCGGGATGGGCGATCTCGACCTACATCGGTTCCTCCGAGGAGAAGCCGGCGCCTACCGCCTCTGCGAAGCCCCCCTCGGGCGCCCCGGGCGGCGCCTCTTCGACAGCGGGCCCAGGCGGCGAATCCGGTTCCTCCGGAGGAAACAAGCCGTCGGAGTCGGGCAAAACAAGCGGGAGCCCGTCGACGGACGCTTCTGCCACTCCGTCGGGCCAGGAGAGCAGCACGTCGGCCGATTCGGGCACCGGCCGTCCCGTTCTCGTGCTCAACGGATCGAAGAAGCCCGGATTGGCGGCCACCGGGAAGCAGAAACTGGAAAAGGCCGGCTACACGAAGGTCTCTGCGAACAACTACAGCGGAGGAAGCCCCGCAGTTTCCACCGTTTTCTACGCGAAAGCCTCTGACGCGCAGACGGCCAAGCAGGTCGCCGCGGCTCTCGGCATCCGCCCCGGCAACGTCGTTCTTTCGCCGAAGGCCACGGGCGGCGACCAGATCGTCGTCGTTCTTCGCGCCGATGCGAGGTGAGGCGCGAAGCAAAGCCTGAAGCCCCTTCTCGAAGCCTGCCCCCGCATTCCGCGACGGGGGCAGGCTTGCAATTTCTTGTGGAAGTCCGTAAGACCTTGTGGACAAGTGTGGAACTGCTTATAAAGCGGGGCGTGCGCCCCGAGTCGATGCGTGTGGCGGAAAACGACATGGGTACCTAAACTCGTATATTTTTAGGTACATCCTGTGTAAAGTTAGTGGTACCTGGAAAAGGCAGCAATGTCTCAACGCTCACTCTCGCGCATTCGCGCTATTTCCATAGGAGAAACCATGAATATTTCTACTAGGAGGCTGTCGCTCGCCGCCACGGTCGCCGTCGTGGTTCTGACCGTGCTCATAGTCGTTTCACCGGCTGCCGCCGCGGAGCCTGCGACAGTCTCAAAGCCCGCCGCGACAGTCTCGAAGCCCGCCGCAGCGGGCGGGCGGGCGGCAGTGGGAAAACAGACCGTTTCCCATAACGCGCCGCAGTCCGCTTCGGCCAACAAAGGGGCCGCTTCGGCCAACAAAGGGGCCGCTTCGGCCAACAGGCAACTTCTTCCCGCAGACACCCCGAGCCCGCGAACCGGGGATTTCGAGATAGACAGCAAGGGCAAGCTAGTGCGGTACAAGGGATCGGCCAAGGACGTCGTCATTCCCGACTCCGTCAAAGTCATTGGCGAGGAGGCCTTTTATAGAACCGGCGTCGTCAAGGTCAAAGTCCCCGCGACGGTGACCGAAATTGAAAAACGAGGCTTTGCCTACTGCCGCGACCTGGCCGCGGTCGAATTTGAGGACACGGAGGCCAAGCCCAGCAAACTGGCCAAGGTCGGCGAATCCGCTTTCAGCAGGACGGGAGTTCTTAAAGAAATCGCCCTTCCGCGTTCGGTGACGCGCCTCGGGAAAGAAGCCTTTTACGACAGCGGAATCGAGAAAGTCTCGCTGCCCGCCGGGGTGACGGAGATTCCCGAAAGGGCGTTCATGAAGGCGGGGCATTTGAAGGACGTCACCGTTTCGGACAACGTGACGAAGATTGACTACCGGGCGTTCGCCATCACCTACAGTTTCAAGTCTCTGAAGGTTATCGGGGCAGACGGGCGGATCTCGACGGGATTTCCCTCGAAACTCAAAGTTCTGGGCAAATGGGCTTTCTGGCGGTCGGGGATCAGGGAAGCCGTGCTTCCTCCCGGACTGGAAACGATCGAAGAATCCGCGTTCGACCACACGCCGCTGAAGAAGCTGGCCCTTCACGAGGGTCTGAAGTCGATCGGCAGCGGAGCGTTCTCCTTCACCAAACTGACCGAAATGACGATTCCCGATTCGGTCGTCCAGGCCGACGGCGCCGTGAGCGGCACGAGGGAACTCGCCAAACTCCACATCGGCAAGGGCGTGGGGCCCGATCAGTTTGACGGCTCATTCGCCCGAAACAACTCCATCAGAACGATCTCCGTCAGCGAGGGCAACCCAAACTACGCGGTCGTCGGAAAAGCGCTGTTCAACAAGCAGCGAACCAAGCTCATCGTCGTCCCCCGGGATCTCACCGGGAGCAGCGGGCCAAAGACCTACAAGGTCCCGGCAAGTGTGACGGCAATCGCCAAGTACGCCTTCAGCAACTCGGTTTATGAAGAAGTCGCCCTTCCGTCGGGCCTGCGAACCGTTGAAGACGGGACTTTCTTATATTCCGGGCTTAAGAGGATTGTTTTGCCGAGCGGCCTTCAGACGATCGGGAGCAACGCTTTCGAAGGGGCGGCGAGCCTGACCAGCGTGGACCTTGGCGGCGCCACGGCGGTCGGCGATTATGCCTTCCGGAAGACGCCCGCGCTCAAGACCGTCAACATGCGGACCGACCTCAACAGGCTCAAGGAGATCGGCTCGGATGCCTTCTCAGACTCCGGATTGACCGAGGTGACGCTGCCCGACTCGGTCACCACAATCCGTTACGGCGCCTTCTATGGCGATGAAGGGCTTCTCAAGGTTCGCCTGGGGTCGGGACTTTCCACGCTGGAGGAGAACGTCTTCTACGGGACGCTGAAACTGCGCGAAGTGACGGTGGCCCAAGGCAACCAGGTCTTCAGCGCCGAGGGCAACATACTCTACGCCAAACGGGACGACGGCCTGCATCTCATACGCTCCGCCCCGGGCGACCAGACCCCCGAGCGGCGCGTCAAGGACGGCGTCGTGGCAATCGACGACCGTGCCTTCGCCGACAATGCGAAGCTGGAAAAGCTCCGCCTTCCCGACGGTCTTAAGAGCATCGGGAATCGCGCATTTGAGAATGCGACGGCGCTCAACGAAGTGCGTTTCCCCGACAGTCTGGAGGTTGCGGACGGATTCTTCCACACGCCGTCGCTGCACAAGGCCGATTTCGGCGCCCAGATCACTTCGATTGACCGCGCCTTCGAAGGCCGGTGCCCCGAGCGGATCATCGTGCGCGGCGCCAAGAACGGAAAGTTCGTGTACTCCTACGACGAAAGCGACGAGAGCCCGACGAACGCTGCGCCCCGGTCAAAGCCCGTCTCCGCGTACTTCGGCGAGGGGATGACGGAAGTCAGCTACTCTGCGGGCCTGTTTCCGAAGGTTCTCGTTCTGCCGAGCACGCTCAAGGAGCTCAACATTGACAGCGAGTCCGTCGACGGGCAATGGAAGGCCTCGGCGGTCTTCTACGTGGCGGCCGAGCCGGGCTCATCCGCCTGGAAGCTCGCGTCCGAGAAGATGTCCGCCTTCGGCATGGATCCGGCCAAGCAGCTCAAGCGGTACACGCCGATGAGCGCCACGGCGCGGCCCGCCGCCTCTTCCCAAGGCAAGTCGGCGGTCACGGTCGATGTGCGCGGAGGCGTGTCCGAAGGCGCGCACCAGGCGCGGGTTGTCGCGGTCGGCTCCGACGGGACGACGACGCCGCTGTCCGACTGGGTCGAGGCAAAGGCCTCCGGCCAGGGCTACCAGGCGAGCGTCGAGTACAACGCCCCCGCGGCCGGTGGGAAGGTCAAGGTCGAGGTCCGCGACCACACTGAGCTGACCCTCATGGCCGACGTCGCCGACGGCGCGGCTCCGAGCGCAACTCCCACAGCCGGACATGCCTCCACGCCTTCGCCGACGGCTCCGACGGGTTCGGCCGCGCCCTCCTCTCCGGCTGAGCCGCAGGCATCCCGGACCGGCCGAGGCTAGGCCGGTCCGGGATGCGGACCGTCGGGCAGGCAAGGCCCCGAGACGATCGGCTTCGACGTCGTCCCGGGGCCTTTACTGTGCCCCGAGGCGCGTGTCCGCCTCCGTCGATATGCTTTCCAACCAGTTCGTAGACTTTGAGTTCCTTAGAGCCTTTTCTCAATAAAGCAAGCAATGCGACTCCTCTGACGGAATCGATTTAGACCTGGCATGCACGGCATAAGTTTGATAGGCTCGTTGAAGAACGAAGGAGGATACGATGGTTTCTTTTCATGATGTCATTCTGTGGCGCGGCGGCAAGTTTCGTGACGCGGCCACGATGCTGCGCGCTGCTGCGAAGCGATTCGACGAGACGCACTCGGCGATGGCGGGGATAAGCTCTTCCGGGCTCGAGGGCAAGTTTTCCGAGGCCGAGCAGAGAAAGCGCCGATCGATGGTGGACGACGCGGAGGATCTCGGGCGGACCTTCCAGAGCGCGGCCCAGAAGTTCGACCTGGCCGGGGCGTCGGCGGACAAACTGGCCAAAGAGGCGGCCGAGCTCAACGCCGAAGTGCGCGCGAAAGGCGGGGAGGTCGACGACGACGGCACCGTCAGCGGCGTCGACCTGGGCTTCCGTCTTGGCCATCCGGGTCCGGTCACAAAGGAGGATCTTCAGGACACGCTGCAGGAGGGGTTTACTAAGCGAGGCTGCCTGTGTGTGAGCAAAGCCGAGCAGTTCCTCAAGGTCGTAAAGCAGATCTACTCGCATTTTGGCACAGAGGCGTGGAGCAATGCCACTGAGAGTAGCAGCAATGTGGTCCAACTGGGGACTAAAGGTCCGCCGAGCTCCACGCTGGGAGCCCAGAGCGTCAACGACTGGTGGACGGCGCTCTCGCCCGAGGAGCAGAAGGAGATCATTCTCAAGCATCCCGAGTGGATCGGGCATCGCGACGGCATTCCGGCGGACGCCCGAAGCCGCGCCAACACGGTCTTGCTGCACAAGTACCTTGATCGCATGGAGGAGCTTAAAAGAAAGGTTGAAACCGAAGGGGAGTCTGACGCCCTGTTCAAGAAATACGGCGTGAATCCGGGCGAGTACCACGCTTACGTCCACAACAACCGGGATCACATTCTTGCCTTGGCCAAGCGGTTTCCGATGCCGAAGGGCGGCCCGGAGGCGCTTTTCAATGCGAAGCCGGACCGACACAGCCTTCTGGTTTTCGATCCGGGGAAAGGGCACGAGCACGTGCGGGCGGCCATAGGCGTAGGCGACATCGACAAGGCCAAGAACGTCATGGTGTACGTGCCCGGCATGACGACGAATGTTCGGGACGGCCTGATCGGCTCCGGAGGCGCAGGAGGGAGCTCCGTGATCGGCCTCGAAAGAGCGCTGCAAGTGTCCGATCGCCAGCATGCCGGGGAAAGCGCGGGGGTCGTGTGGCTTGACTACGACGCCCCCAGCTGGAGCGAATCGGCGCCGTATCAGAAGAATGCCGTCTATTACCCCCATGCGGCCAACGAGGCCAAAGAACGCCTGTCTTCTTTCATGAAAGGCGTTCAGCAAACGCATGTGGGCGATCCGAATCTCACGTTGAGCGGACACTCGTACGGTTCGCTCACCGCGGCGATCGCCGCGGGCCTCACCGATGTTCAGGATCGGGTCGCCGTGTGGGGATCCGCCGGGGTGAACGCCACGACCAACGACGAGCTCAACGTCCTTCCTGGAAATACCTACGTCGGCGCCGCGGAGGGGGACGCCGTCGCGGCGAGCGGGCGGTTCGGCCTGAATCCCGACGTCAACAAGAACTTCGAGCATTTCAGCACCGAGAAGTGGACAAGTCCCGAAGGAGAGCGTTACGAGGCTTCTCATGGTCATTCGGAGTATCTTTCGGGGCCCGAGTCCAAGAATTCCGAGGGAAAAACTTCGACGTACAATATTGGACGCATCATGTCGGGCAAGGGCATGGCTGCGGAGGAGAAGTGAGATGGTCGGCAAGAAGGCGCTCGCCGCCCTGTGCGCGGTTGCGGCGTGCGCCGCTGGGTGCGACATGTCGGATGAGTATCTTGGCGGGGGCGAGGCGACGGCTTCGCCCGTCGAGCGGCCCGTTGTCGAGCTTCGGCGCGAAACCCTGGGGCTGGAAATCTCGCTTTACCGGATGCTGAGCCAAGAATACGGGGTGGGCGAATGGAAGCCCCAAGAGGAGCAGATTCAGACGAAGGTGAGTGCGTTTGTCGTTTGCCCGGCCGGATACTCCTCCGAACTGTATAGGTTGGCGACGGCGGCTCCCATTCCGGCCGAAAAGTGGAAGGCTGCGACGGCGAGGATATACGAGCTCGCCAAGCCTTACGGATTTGGCAAGCCCAAACCTTATATACACACCGAGGGCAACGCGGGAATCCTCAAAAATCCGCGCACCGGCGCCGAGCTCACCGTCATCAGCCACCCGGAGTTCCTTCTGATCGAGATCGACACCGGTTGCGGCAAAGACAACAAGCCTCAGGGTTATGCCGACTGGCCTCGCGGAACGGAGGTGGTTCCCGACAGCCTGCGCAGCACGGGACGTGGCCTTTCCTCGCCGGAGGAATGGGCGCCCTACGATCCGAACGTCGCCGTCACACCGCCGCCGAGCCCCGCGGCAAAGCGATCGAGCCCAAAGGCAAAGCCCGCTGAAACCAAGGCGAAGCCCGCGAGCGCGAAGGCCGAACCCGCGAAGGGCGCGGCGAAGCCGGCGAGTGTCACAGCGAAGGCCTCGAGCCCGAAGGAAGGCGGGCTCAAATGGCGGGATCCAATGCGCGAGCTCTAATAGGGGGCTCGATTGGCGTGCCTGACCGAGGCGCGGGAATCCCAAAGGCCCGGCTGCAAACCCCGGGCATCACGCAAAGGAGGAAACATGGGAGATCTCAGAGTGGAGGATTCGGTCCTTCGCAAGATGGTGGCGACGTCGGACGACCTGGCCGGCGTCATCCGCGGCATCGACAACGGCGACGCCATCCGCGAGTCGAACGACGGCATCGTCAACGGCGGCCTGGGCGCCGTGGCCGAGAAAGCCGCGGGGTGTTTCGAGGAGGCGGTGGACGTCTACGCAAAGCGCCTGGAGGCGTATTCGAAGGCCACCAAAGAGGCGGCAGAGGACTTCGCCTCAGCCGATCAGACGAACGCATCCGCCTTCTTTTCCACGCAACAGAGGCTGGTGTGAGGAAGCCGCCCTCGGGCGGCGGCGCAAGCTTCCCTTGGGCGGCGTCGTCCGTCCGCACAAGGGAATCCCGCCTGCGGGCGGCCTCTAGCCCCGCCGTCGAAGCGCGGCGGTCGCGCGGGAATCTCAGCTGAGAGGGGCCTCCAGACTTGAGCCGCGAAGACTCAGCTTTGGGTGAACGGCGTTGCCTTGCACTCTTAGGGCTCGAGTGCCAGAATCTTAGTTAGCACTCGCAACCGTAGAGTGATAAAACCTCTCAGTCGGCGAGGCGTCGGGCGGGCCGGAAATAGGACCGGTTCGCGCGGCGTCGTCCGTCGCGGGCGCCGACCGAGCATCCCATCTGGAGGGAATACTAAGCATGGCAAAAACCATTGCCTTCGACGAGGAAGCACGTCGCTCCATGGAGCGCGGCCTCAACCTTCTTGCCGACACCGTCAAGGTCACGCTCGGCCCCAAGGGGCGCAACGTCGTCCTCGACAAGAAGTGGGGCGCCCCCACCATCACCAACGACGGCGTTTCCATCGCCAAGGAGATCGACCTCGAAGAGCCGTATGAGCGCATCGGCGCCGAGCTGGTCAAGGAAGTCGCCAAGAAGACCGACGACGTCGCAGGCGACGGCACCACCACCGCCACCGTTCTGGCCCAGGCGCTCGTGCGCGAGGGCCTGCGCAACGTTGCGGCCGGCTCGAACCCGATCGCTCTGAAGAAGGGCATCGACAAGGCCGTCGCTCGCATTTCCGAGCAGCTGCTCGCCGACGCCAAGGAAGTCGAGACCGAAGAGGAGATCGCCTCGACCGCCGCCATCTCGGCCGGCGACAAGGAGATCGGCCAGGTCATCGCCGAAGCGATGAGCAAGGCGGGCAAGGAAGGCGTCATCACCGTCGAGGAGTCGAACACCTTCGGCCTCGAGCTCGAGCTGACCGAGGGAATGTCCTTCGACAAGGGCTTCCTCTCGCCGTACTTCGTCACCGACCCCGAGCGTCAGGAAGCCGTCCTGGAGGAGCCCTACGTCCTCCTGGTCGACTCCAAGGTCTCCAACGTCAAGGAACTCCTTCCCGTCCTCGAGAAGGTCATGCAGACGGGCAAGCCCCTGCTCATCATCGCCGAGGACGTCGAGGGCGAGCCCCTTGCGACCCTCGTCGTCAACAAGATCCGCGGCACCTTCAAGTCCGCGGCCGTCAAGGCCCCCGGCTTCGGCGACCGCCGCAAGGAGATGCTCCAGGACATGGCCATCCTCACGGGCGGCCAGGTCATCTCCGAGACTGTCGGCCTCAAACTTGAGAACACCGATATCGACATGCTCGGCCGCGCCCGCAAGGTCGTGCTGACCAAGGACCAGACGACGATCGTCGACGGCGCCGGGACCCCCGAGCAGATCGAGGGACGCGTCGCGCAGATCAAGGTGCAGATTGAGAACTCCACTTCGGAGTACGACACCGAGAAGCTGCAGGAGCGCCTGGCCAAGCTCGCCGGCGGCGTCGCCGTCATCAAGGCGGGCGCCGCGACCGAAGTCGAGCTCAAGGAGCGCAAGCACCGCATCGAGGACGCCGTTCGCAACGCGAAGGCTGCCGTCGAAGAGGGAATCGTCGCCGGCGGCGGCGTCGCCCTCATCCAGTCCGCCGAGGAGGCCTACAAGGGATTCGAACCCGAGGGCGACGAGGCGACCGGCGCGCAGATCGTCAAGATCGCCATTGAGGCCCCGCTCAAGCAGATCGCTGTGAACGCCGGCCTCGAAGGCGGAGTCGTGGCCGAGAAGGTCCGCAACCTCCCCAAGGGCAGCGGCCTGAACGCCGCGACCGGCGAGTACGGCGACCTCCTCTCCGACGGCGTCATGGATCCGGTGAAGGTGACCCGTTCCGCTCTGCAGAACGCGGCGTCCATCGCCGGCCTGTTCCTGACCACCGAGGCAGTCGTGGCCGACCTGCCGGAGAAGCCCGCCGCGGGCGGCGCCGACGCCGACATGGGCGGCATGGGCGGCATGTACTAAGCCGCGAGGCCGCATCGGCAGTCTCTTTGCATAGTCGAGGGGCGGGAAACCTTAGGGGTTCCCGCCCCTCGCGTGTGCAGCAGGGCTGAGCCAAAGAGACGGACGGCGGCCGCTCAGGCATCCCGCCCCTCGCGTCTGTCGCAGGGCTGGTGAGCCTCAGTCGCGCCTCACAGGTCGGGTTCGCGCTCCATTCCGCTCGCGTGGGCCCCCTGCGCTGCGGCCTCCTCTTCGTCGTCGACCCATTCGGGGGTGGCGGCCGAGAGAACTCTGTAGCCGTGCCTCCCGCTCGGGAAGGCCAATCGCCACGACTCTGCCCCAGAGGCGCCTCCCTGCTCGGCGGCGACTCTGGGCCTGGCGGCGTCCTCCTCTGCCAGGCGGCTGAGGCTGGAGCCGAGCGCGTCATCCCATTCGCCGGCTTCCGCGGGGGCGGCGTCCGCCGACTGCGAGCTCGCCGCCTTAAGGCTGCCTGAAGCGTGGAGGCTTGCGGCGGCGCTCAGGCCGTCCGCCTCCGTCCTCCCTGACTCTGTTTTGCCCGCCTCCGCCTTGCCCGGCTTGACGGCGCCGACGGCGCGCATCGTGCCCGTCTCGGTCAAGGCGCCTCCGGAGCCCGCCTGGGCCTCGCCCGCGCAGCGCCCGGCCTGATGGCGGTCCTCAATCCGCTTGCGCACCTGTGCGGCCAACCTTTCGCGTTTGAGCTGCTTGAGCTCTTCGGGGCTCAGGTCCGTCGGGATCTTCTCGCCCGGCGAGAATCGCTCCCCGCAGGACTCGAGGCTGGAAACCTGCCCCGTGGAACCCGAAACTTGCCCTTGGGCGTCCGTGCGGCCTCCGGCGCCGATGCGGCTTTGCCCGGCGTTGCTTTGCGCGACTCTGCCGTGCCCTGCGTCGCCGGGCCCCGAGCCGTCTTGCCCGCCGTTGCCCTGCCCCGCGGCCTGAACGGCCGCGAACGACCCCGTCGCGGGAGACGGGGCGCTTGCCGGGTAGGGAGGCGTGACGGCTGAGAGAGGCGATTGCGCGGAGGCGGGCGTGAAGATTCGCGCGTGAGGAACGAGCGTGGGCCGGGGGTCCTCTTCGACCTCCGGGACTCTGGCGGCCATGGCCTTTCGCTCGTTGGTCGCCGGGGCGCCGTCCTGCTCCGACATGGCTTCAAGCTTGGCGGCGATCCGGTGGGACTCGGCTTGCAGATTCTCCCGGGTGGTCTCCTCCCACTGGCGGGCCAGCGGCGTGATGAAGAGGGCTGAGCGCCCGAGCAGATGGCGAATGATCTCCTGGCGTCCGCGCAGGAAAAGAACCGTGGGAATGTGGCTGTACTCTTTGCGAACTCGTTCTATGTACCTTTTGTAGCGCTGGGGCTCGACAGCGAGCGTTCCCATGTGTGCGTCGCGCAGGGCCAGCAAGTCGATGTCGATCGCATCGAGCTTGGCCGTGTCGCTCGATCGCGGATCGCACTTCGAGCGGATTCCCCTGACCAGTTCGGCCACGCGGCGGGCGTTGTCCTCCGGAACGCCGAGGCGCAGCAGATCCTCGTATGCAACCTCCGCGGAGGCCGCCTCGTCCTCTCCGCCGTTGCGTGTGTACGCGTCCTTCGCCTCAGTCGAGAAGACGACGCCGTGGTACCAGGCCGCCAGCCGAACGAGCTCGGGGCGGTGCATCTGCGGCGTCAGGGTCTCCACGCTCGCCGCGATGTCCATCAAGTGCTGAAGTCCGTGATAGTGCCTGTCGTCGGACGACCATCGTTGGAGAACGTCACGACATGCTACGGCGAGCTCCTCCTTCGACAAAGGAGAGCCAGCCGCTTGGACTGCCCGCACATACGCCTGCGGCAGCCACTGCGGAATGCCGACGTGCATCGAAACCTCCTACCTTAGGCCAGCCATACTAGTCCTCTTGGCTGAAATCGCACATTCGGCGGCTGGGGAGCTCCTGAGCTTTCACGTAGTCAGCGCTTTGAGTCCACGCAATGGGGCGAAATGCCCTAACGTAGTGATGTGAAGTTTTCGAAGAGATCGGCCCCGCCGTCGCCGCTGCGCGGAAGAGCTCTGGTGACGGGGGGAACCTCCGGGATCGGATTGGCTTTCGCCCGCGCCTTGGCCGCACGCGGATGCGACATCGCGCTCGCGGCCCGCAACGAGGCCCGACTGGAATCGGTCGCCGCCGAACTCTCCTCGCGGGGCGTCGACGTCGTCACGCTTCCCGCCGATCTCTCGCAAGCGGAGGGCGTCGCAAAGGTCTGCTCCTACATCGACGAGGAGCAAGTCGAGGTCCTCGTCAACAACGCAGGCAAGGGCCTGCATCACCCCCTCGCCACAACGGACACGGCGCCGCTGAGGGAGGCCATCGATCTCATGGCCACCGCCGTCGTCGAGGTCGGCGCCGTCGCCGCCGCCGCCATGAAGGCCCGCGGCCACGGCGTCGTCGTCAACACGGCCTCGGTTTCGGGCCTCGTTCCCATGGGCCTGTACTCGGCGATCAAGGCCCTCGTGAAAACGTGGTCGCAGGCGCTCGCGCTGGAAATGCGGCCCCACGGAGTTCAGGTTGTGACCTTCATGCCGGGGTGGGTGCGCACGGAGCACCATGCGCGCGCGGGCATCACGACGTCGAACCTTCCCGACGCCGTCTGGCTCGACGCAGACGCAGTCGTCGAGGAGACGCTTCGAGCCGTCGACGCCGGAAAGACCTACGTCACGCCTTCCCTGAAGTTCAAGGTCGCCTCGGCCCTCGCTCGATACGCCCCGCAGCGCGCCGTCGGCGCCGTGACGCAGAAGATCGTGAGGAGGCGCGACGGGTGACGGAGAACCTCGAGCCGCTTGACCGCTATCTCGACGAAAAGAAGGCCAAAAGGCGCCATCGCGTGCGCAGATACATGACCCGGCCCGTCATGTCGACCTACTTGAAAACCGAGGTTCTGGGGGAGGAAAACGTCAAGGGCCTGGAAGGCGCCTTCATTTTGGTGCCCAATCATTCCTCGCACCTGGACGCGCCCATGGTCTTCTCGCTTCTGCCCGACTGGATCACGGAGAAGCTCGCCACCGGCGCCGCGGCCGATTACTTCTACCGCAAACGCGGGATCTCCTCGCTCACGTCCGTCTTCTTCAACACCTATCCGATCCTGCGCAAGGGCAAGCGCGAAAGCGTCGAGCATGGCAAGGCGGCGGGCATGACGGGGCGCCTGCTGCGGGCCGGCGTGCCTATTCTCGTCTTCCCCGAGGGCACGCGCTCGCGCAGCGGCAAGATCGGCCAGCCGAAGGCGGGCGCAGCGGCCCTCGCCATGCAGGTGGGGGTGCCGATCGTCCCCATCGCCATGCTCGGCGGGCACGAAGCCATGCCCGTGGGAAGGTTTCTGCCGAAGTTCCGATCGGAAGTGTGCCTGTTCATCGGCAGGCCCATGAACGGACGCGAGGGGGAGTCCGCGGAAGGCTATATGGCGAGGGTCTTCCACGCGATTGAGCTCATGCTCGAACAGCACACACCTCATCCTGTCGACGAGGACGGAACGTCTCCCTTCGGGGAGTTCGACGACGCCGCTTGAGGCCTGAACTCCTTCCTGCAGGGCCGGAGCAGACAGACCGAACCGGAGTCTCACCCGCGCGCCGCGATCATATCCGTGTGAGGCGGCCGGACCGTCTAAAGCCGGGCTGTCAAACCGTCTCTGCCTTGTGAGGCCACGCTTTCGCCGGGCCCCTGTTGGCTGGATCCTTGTTGGCTGAGCCTGTGGCGGCTGAGCCTTAGCTGGCCGGGCCTTTGGCGGCTGAGTCTTTGGCAGCTGGGCCTTTGCTGGCCGGGCCCTTGGCGGCTGAGCCTTTGTTGGCCGAGCCTTTGAACCGTCCGATGCCTTTGGGCTTTGACTCCTGCTCCGTCTCCGACGAGGGCGCGACGCGCGCGGCCGCCTCCGCCGCCGTGATGCCGCCCGACACCGTTGAGGGGACGACGGGCGGGAAAGTCAAGCGCACCGTCAGACCGCCGCCCGGCGTCTCGCTGATCCGCGCCGTTCCGCCGTGCGCGGCCATGACGGAGGCGACGATGGCCAGGCCAAGCCCCGATCCGCCGGATGCGCGCGACCGAGAGGAGTCCGTCCTGAAGAAACGCTCGAAAAGCCGCTCGGAATCTTCAGGCTCTACGCCCGGCCCGTGGTCGCGAACCTCGACGACGGCGTCTTCTCCTTGCCTGCCCAGAGCTATCTCGACCGGGGTGCCGGCCGGCGTGTGGCTGAGAACGTTGGAGAGCAGATTCGTGACGACCTGGGTGACCTTGTCCGAATCGGCGTAGATCGTGATCTCCGGCGCGGGGCCGCCGTCGAGGCCGACGACGGCGGCGGGGCGGCCGGCGTCGCGGACCCTCAGGTCCATGGCCGCGTTCATCGCTATTTCGGTCAGGCGCGTGTCTTTCAGCGAGAGCGGGCGCCTCTCGTCGAGGCGGGCGAGCTGAAGAAGGTCCTCCACGAGGCCGCTCATGCGCTGAGCCTCGGATTCGATCCTGTCCATCGTGACAGGGATCTCGCCGTCCGGCACGCCGCCGATGCGATAGAGCTCGGCGTAGCCGCGAACCGTGGCCAGGGGAGTGCGCAGCTCGTGCGAGGCGTCGGAGACGAACTGGCGCATCTTTTTCTCGGAGCGTTCCTTGACGTCGAAGGACTGTTCGATCTGCTCGAGCATGACGTTGATGGAATCGGCGAGCTTGCCCACCTCGGAGCCCTCCTGGCCCTTGGGGACGCGGCGTGAGAGGTCGCCGTCGGCGATGGCGTGGGTTGCGCTCTCAATGCCGCGGAGGGGCTTGAGCGACGAACGGATGGAAAACAGCGCCGTGAACGCGCCGACGATGACAATCGCCGCGCCCGACAGCCCGATGACCCAGGCGATTCGGGCGACCGTCGCGTCGACGGGCGCCAAGGGGAGCGCGATGATCATCGTTCCGATCGTCACTCCGCGTCGATCGTTGAGGTTGAAGGCTATCGCGCGCCACTGGGTCCCGAACTGCGTTCCCTCGATGGTCTCGAAGTCCGCGGCCTTTCTCGAAGCAAAGCTCCCGGGGTCCTTGGGCTTGCCGTAGCGCTGATACGTCTGCCGGCTGAAGTACTCCGGCCCCGCCACATCCCAATCGGGCTTCTTGGCGGCGTCGCTGTCGGGAGAGGGGACGATGATCGTGTCCCCCTCCATCTTGACGTAGATGTAATAGTCCGACAGGTTGAGGTGGCCGACGTCGTCCGCGGAGCTGCTTCCCTTCATTTTCGCGATATTGGCGAGGGTTTTGCTCGCGACGACCTGCCCGGTGGATTTGAGCTGGTCGTCCACGTTGTGGACAAGGTAGGACCTGAGCATCGATATCGTCACGAATCCCAGGGCGACGATGACCAGGGCGAGAAGCGACAGAAACGTGATAAGGAGGCGAAAGGTCAGTGTTCGTCTCTTCATGACGTGGGCGCTGCCCACGGTGTTATCCGTCATGCGTCATTTCGCGTTGCGGAGCACGTAGCCGATTCCACGCTTCGTGTGGATCAGAGGGACGATGGCCTTTGCCTCCTCCGGGTCCGTGATGCCCAGGGCCTCGGCCGAGTCAATCTTGCGGCGCAGATAGGAAATGTAGGACTCGACGATCGAAACTTCGCCGTTCCAGTTGTAATCCCACACGTGGTCGAGGATCTGCATTTTCGACACGACCCTCTCGGCGTTGATGAGCAGGTAGCGCAGCAGCTTGAATTCGGTCGGGGACAGTTCGACGATCTGGCCGGCGCGTCGCACGTCGTACGTCTCCTCGTTGAGCTCGAGGTCGCCGTAAGTCAGGACGGCGGCGTCGGCTTCGGAGGGGTGCGTGCGGCGCAGGACCGCGCGGATTCGAGCCACCACCTCTTCCAGCGAGAAGGGCTTGGTGATGTAATCGTCGCCGCCCACGGTCAGGCCTTGGATTTTGTCTTTGACGTCGTCGCGTGCGGTCAGGAAGAGGACGGGAAGCTCGGCGTCGCGCTCCCGGAGCTTGCGCAGGATCGTGAATCCGTCCATGTCGGGAAGCATGACGTCCAAAACGGCGAGATCGAGATGGGCGCCGGCCTGATGGTCGAGGGCTTCTTTGCCGTCGGCCGCGGACAAAACATCGAATCCTGCGAAACGCAAGGACGCGGAGAGCAACTCTCGAATCGACGGCTCGTCGTCGACCACGAGGATGGTTGCTTCGGGAAGCTTAGAGTCGGTCATACCGCCATCTAACAACCCATTCCTGGGAATTGTCTGCAAAAACGCCCCCGCCGTGCAGGCAACGGTTCCTGCGCGGCAGGGGCGTTGCATCGGCAGCGGGGGCGCACTCAATGGGCGCCGTCTTGATGTTCGCTGCGCCCGAAACCGCGGGCGCAGCGAACGCTAAGAGGGCGCCCGCGGCGATGTCAGTAGGCGTTGAAGTCGCGCGCCTCGATCTGGGCGGGGGCGTCGCCGTTCTTGAGGGCGGCGAGCCTTGCCTCGATCTCGATGTCCTGAGAATGGTCTTCGAGTTCGGCGAACTGCTGGTCCAGAGACGAGACAGCCACCTCGGCCTTGCCTTGGGCGAGCGCCTCCTGGCGGCGGATCTGGTCCTCGTAGCGGCCGAGCTCGGACGTGGGGTCGAGGACGTTGATCGAAGAGATCGCATCCTGAACGCGGTTTTGGGCCTCTGCCGTCTTCGCGCGGGCCACGAGCTGGTTGCGCTTCGTCTTGAGCTCGTCAAGCTTGCTGCGCATCTGGTCGAGGCCGTTCTTGAGCTTCGCGACCACCTCTTCCTGCGAGGCGATGAGCGGCTCGGCGTCCTTCGCCTCCTTCTCGGAGGCAATCTGCTTCGAAATGGCGATTTTAGCCAGGTTGTCGAACTTCGCTGCGTCCTGCTCGTTGCCCGCCAGGCGCATCTGCTCGGCCTTGTTCGACGCCGCGAGGGCTTTCTGCCCCCACTCGCGGGCGGCCTTGACGTCCTCCTGGTAGTCGGTCTGGGCGAGCCGGAGGTTGCCCACGGTCACGGCCACGGCGTCCTGCGCCTCGGCGATCGAATTCGTGTAGTCGCGGACCATCTGGTCGAGCATCTTCTGAGGATTCTCGGCCCTGTCGAGCAAGGCGTTGATGTTCGCCTTGGCGAGCTGGGTGATCCGTCCCAGGATCGTCTGCTTCTCAGCCATATCTGTGCCTTTCGGTAGTTGATGAAGTTCTAGAAGGATCCGCCGTCGGAGTCGCCGAAGTCAAAGTCGAAGTCGAAGCCGCCGCCGTCGGAGTCGCCGTCGAACAGGGACCCCAGGGAAAACCCGCCGTCGTCGTCGGAGTCTCCGCCGAAGAAGGACCCGGTGGAGAAGCCGCCTCTGTGGCGGTCGTCATGCCCGCTGTTGAAGAGGGACCCGAGCACCATGCCGGCGAGCATGCCTCCCATTGTGTGGCCAATTCCGCTGCCGCCGCGCGAATCGTAGTCGTAACTGCCGTAGTCGTACCTGCGCGAATCGCGCTCGCGGAGGTCAATGACTCTGTCCTCCGCCCGGTCGGCCGCGGATACCGCCGCCTTGTAGTAATCGTCCCTGGCGTCGGGCGATTGCGCGGAGTCGCCTTTGGCGATGTTCTCCCTTGCGGTTGCGAGGAGGGTTCTCGCCTTCTGGTCGGCGTAGCGGCTGTACCCCTCGACCCTCTCCACTCGGTCGATCGTCTGCTGGGCGATGCCTCTGTTGCGCTGGCTCGCTTCCTCTTTGCGCTTCCTGATCTCGTCGGCGTTGCGCACGTCGACGAGGGCCGCGTCCAGGGCGTCCTCGGCCGCGGCCAGCTCGGACAGGGCTTTGATCGGGTCGACGTCGCCGCTCGAATGCGCGGCGATCGCCTTCTCGGCGTCGGCCTGCTTCGCGGCGATGACGGGGTTGCCGGCGCCGAGGCGTTTGGCGTCGACGACGTCGGAGGAGATGGACGCCAGAGCGGCATGCACCTTCTGGAAGGCGTCGTCGAGGGATCCGCGCGCTTTCTTGACCTCTTCGGCCTTCGCCGCCGCGTGGCCGAGCGTCTCCTCGGCCATGCGCGCGAAAGCCACGGCCTCGTTGCGTTTTCCTTCGGAGGCGTTGTGGCGGCCCGAGGCGATCGAGCTGCGGGCGCTGGTGACGAGAGTCGCGATCTGGTCGGGGTATGTTCGCAGCGTCGCGAGCGCGGCCGGCGAGTACGTCAGGGCGAGGTTGTCGATCTCGGCCATGAGGATGTTGCGCTGCCCGTCAAGCTCGTCGGCCCTCGTTTGAAGCTCGGCCAAGTGCTGGTCGACCCGCGCCGAGAGGTTCCTCAGGTTTTGGAAGCCCTGCTCCTGCGCCGTGATCGCCTCGCGGGCCGAAGCGGTCAGCGCGAGTATCCTCTGATTCATCTCCCACTGCTGCTGAGGGGTTTCGGGAATGCCGTCGTCGAGCGCCTGGCGCACAACGAAGGCCTTCTGCAGGGAGTCCTGGGCGAAGGCCAGAGCCTCGGCGAACTGCTTGGTGGCCTCGACGCCGAATTCCGCGCGGGCGAATTCGAGCTCCGCGGCCGCCCCGCGCACGCCGTCGTCGGTTTCGAGGAGCTGGCGGGCGGCGCGCTTCGACAGCGAAGCGAGGTCGTCCGCGTTCTTGGCCTCGAGCTCTTTGCCTTTCTTGCGCCTGCGCCAAACGTAGACGCCGCCGGCGGCGCCGGCTCCGACGGCCGGAACGCCGATGAGGAGCGCCGCGGTGCTCCCCGACAGTCCCGACCCTTTCGATTCGCCGGCCCCCTTGGAATTCGCCTTCTCTTTTTTCGCGGCGTTCTCTTCGAGGTTGGAGGCTACGGACTTCGCTCCGCCCGCCCAGTCGCCGCTGCGCCATTTGTCGTACACGCCCGAGCCGTCAAGGGCATTCCTGAGCTCGGCGACGGAATAGCCTGTGCCTCCGGCGAAGAGCGAGAACCTGTTGAGCTCGGTCGCCACGGCGATCACCGAATCCGAGCGGGACAGGCCGGATTTGCGGAAGGCTTCCTTCGCCCAGGTGTCGTTCGTCTTCGAGCCGAAGTTCTTGACAAAGACGATGTAGACGGACTTGTGGGTCTTGTCCCGGGTCGAGGCGAGCGTGTCGCGGAGGGCTTTCTCGTCGGATATCACGCCGGCCGTGTCCGTCACCGTCGACTTGAGCTCTTCGGGCTCTTCGGCGAAGGCCGGGGCCGCGAGTGCGGCGGGAACGGCCACGAGACCGGCGAGGGCTGCCGAAGGCGCGAGGAGTCGTCGCACCGGACCACGGCGATTCGTTTTCTTCACGGTCTGATTCTCACCTGCCATGTCTGCGTGGGCAACGTGCGGCCGGGGAACGAATCCCCAGGGACAAAGTTACCAGGTCGCCGATGCCGCGGCTCCGATGCGGCGTGATTTCCGCCCACGGCAATATGCCTCTTCGTCGGTCGGAAGGGCGGTGCGGGAGCACAGCGAGGGCGACGCGGGAGCCCGGCGGGGCGGTGCGGGAGCACAGCGGGGCGGCGCGAGGGTGACGTGCGCATCTGGCCGGCCCTCCGGTGTGCGCAGCGGCTAAACTACTGCACAGCGGACGGTACGGCCGCGCCTCATGCGGCCGTTTCTATATGAAAGTTGGTGTGACGTGCCTACGGGTAGAGTCAAGTTCTTCGACGAGAAGAAGGGATTCGGCTTCATCGCGGGCGACGACGGGACCGAGGTGTTCTTCTCCGGCTCCGCGCTGCCCGTCGGCTCGCGCGTGAAGGCCGGAACCCGGGTCGAGTTCAGCGTCGCCGACACTCGGCGGGGGCCTCAGGCCCTCACCGTGGCCCCGAAGGCGAAGGTCGAATCGCTTGCACGCAAGAATCGGCGCAAACCGGAGGAGATGGTGGCGATCATCGAAGATTTGATCAAGATCCTCGACAAGGCCTCCAATCAGCTTCGCCACGGCAGGTATCCCGACGGCGGGCGCCGCATCGCCTCGGCCCTGCGGAGATTGGCGGATGATTTCGATGCCTAGCGCGATTGTGAATCCGACGTCGTCGGCGGGCAAAGAGAAGATCCTGTTCAAGGCGGTCGAGGCTGCCCGGACGGCCTTGGAGGACGTGGCGAACCCCGAGGAGGTCGGGGAGCACGCGGGCGTCGTCGTCGAAGCGGAGAGGTTGCTCACGCACGCCTTCGCCTGCCTGAAGGCCGGATACAAGGGGTGGTTCTGGACCGTCACGGTCTCGCGCATTCCCCGTTCGTCGCGGGTCACGGTCAACGAGGTTGCCCTGCGGCCCGGCCCCGATGCGCTGCTCGCCCCCGAATGGGTGCCGTGGTCGGACAGAGTCGAGCCCTCCGACGTGTCTCCGACGGACCGTCTGCCCTACAACGCCGAGGATTCGCGGCTCGAGCCGGGGTTCGAGCAGACGGGGGAGGACGCCGATCAGATCGACCCTTTCGAGATGGGCCTGGGGCGGCCGAGAGCCCTGTCAAGAGAAGGGCGCGACGCCGCATTTACAAGGTGGTACGAGGGGGAGAGCGGCCCTGACAACCCCGGAACCCGCCAAGCCCAGGCCAATTGCTCGACGTGTGGCTTCCTCATGCCCATGGGAGGGTCCGCCAGGCTCCTCTTCGGCGTGTGCGCCAATGAATGGTCCCCCTTCGACGGCAAGGTCGTGTCTTTCGACCACGGCTGCGGCGCCCACTCGGAGACCGACGTCTCCGCGGAGGATCAGGAGAGGATGTGGGATCCCGCCGAACCAGTAGTCGACGAGGCAGACATGGAGCTCGCCGCAGGGGTTCGATTCTGACGTGCTGGAATTGAGGGGGCGCGCCCGTCCGTACGAGTGGGGGTCGACGTCGGCCATTCCCGGCCTGCTGGGAAAGCCGCCCGCCGAGGGGCCCGTGGCCGAAGTGTGGCTCGGTGCCCACCCGGACGGCCCAGCCTCCGTCGGGGTCGGAACGTCGATCGTCGACGATTCGCAGCTCTACCCTTCGCGGGTGCCGCCGGGGCCGCCCTCGCAGACGCTGGCCGAATGGATTGCCCAGGACCCTCAGGCCGCGCTGGGCGAGTCTGTCGTCGAAAGGCACGGGACGTCCCTGCCCTACCTCCTCAAGGTCATCGCTCCGGCCGAGCCGCTGTCGCTTCAGGTCCATCCGTCGATCGAGCGGGCGGAAGAGGGCTTCGCGGCCGAAGAGGCGGCGGGCGTGCCCAGGTCCGCGCCGAACCGGAACTACAAGGACCGCAACCACAAGCCCGAGCTTGCCTACGCGCTCACGACCTTCGAGGCGCTCGCGGGATTTCGCGCCCGGCGCCGCATCGGCGAGGTCCTCAAGGGCCTGGACGCGCCCTTGGCCCAGCGCCTGCGGGCGGTCCTCGGCATGGGCGGAGTGCGCGGGGCCTTCGAATACCTTCTGCGCGAGCAGACCCGGCCCTCGCCCGAGGAGGTCGCCGACGTGGCGGAAGCCTGCGCGGCAAGGCCCGCCGCCGATTCGCCGTCGGCCCGCGCCGACCGCGTCGCCGCCATGCTCTCCGAACGCTATCCGGGCGACCCCGGAGTGGTGGCCTCGCTCCTTATGAACCCCGTGACCCTCAACCCCGGCGAGGCGCTCTTCCTCTCCGCCGGCACTGTCCACGCCTACCTCAACGGCGTGGCGGTCGAGATCATGGCCGCCTCGGACAACGTGCTGAGGGCCGGGCTCACCCACAAGCACGTCGACGTGCCCGAGCTGCTCGCGGTGCTCAACTCTTCCGCCTCGCCGCCCACGCGGATCGCGCCCGAACGCGTCAACGCCGCCGTTTCCACCTTCTACGCCCCGGTCGACGATTTCGAGCTTTCGGAGATCCGGCTGAGGGACGCCAACACGCGCGTGCGCGTGCGCGGGATCGGCCCCCGCACGGTTCTGTGCCTCCAGGGCGCCGCGCAGCTGGAGGCGGGGGGCCGCGTCCGGAGCGTCATCGCGGGCCAGGCCGTCTTCGTCCCTGCCAGCGACGGACGGCTGACCATGCGCGGAATCGGGCATCTTGTGCAGGCGGCCGTGCCCTGAGCCGCGGCGCCGGCAGCGCCTTCCGTTCGCGATCCGCGCGCCGTGCGTGCACCGCTCCTGACCGCGCCGTTCGCGGTCCGCGCTTGCTCATTCGCGATCCGCCTCGCGCGGCCTGCACGATTTCGTCTCGCCATTCGGTCGGAATCGCTCCGCGAGAGTTTGATATGCGAGACTGGTGTGACGTGAGTGTTTCTCAAACGACGTCGGACTCCGCCTCCGGGCCCCGGCGGGACGTCCTCGACCGTTATTTTCATCTCAATGAACGCGGAACTTCGGTGTGGCGCGAGGTGCGCGGCGGCGTCGTCACGTTCTTCGCGATGGCCTATATTCTGGTCCTCAACCCCATCATCCTTTCGGGCACGGACTCAGCCGGAAAGTACCTCGGCGGAGGGTCGAAGCCTGACGCGGCCGCGATCGTCGCCGGAACCGCCCTGGTCGCCGGACTCATGACGATCCTCATGGGCACGGTCTCAAATTTCCCGCTCGCTCTGGCGGCGGGGCTCGGGCTCAATTCGATGGTCGCGGGGACGATCGTCAAGATCCCGGGGATGACCTGGGCCGACGGCATGGGGATCGTCGTCATCGAGGGAGTCGTGATCGTCTTCTTAGTGCTGACGGGCTTGCGCGAAGCGATCTTCCGCGCTGTGCCCAAATATCTGCGCACCGCGATCTCCGTGGGGATCGGGCTGTTCGTCACCTTCGTCGGCCTCGTGAACGCCGGCATCGTCCACAAAGGCGGGGAAGGCGAGACGGCGCTGACCTTCGGCGTCAACGGCTCGGTCTCGACGTGGCCGCTCGCCGTCTTCACGCTCGGGCTCGCTTTGACCGTCGTCCTCATGGTTCGCCATGTCAATGGCGCGATCCTCATCGGAATCGTTTCGACCACAGTTTTGGCGGTCATAGTCGAAGCGGTCAGGCACGTCGGGCCCCACGGCGGCGACAACCCGGGCGGCTGGGGGCTGACGGTTCCGTCGCTCAAGGGAAGCCCGGTCCGAACGCCAGACTTCTCGACCCTGGGCGAATTTTCCATCGCGGGGCCGTTTGCGAAGATCGGCGTGGTCGCCGTCGTGGTTCTGGCCTTCTCCGTCATGCTCGCGGACTTCTTCGACACGATGGGAACGATGGTCGCCGTCGGCGCGGAAGGCGATTTGCTCGACGACGCCGGCAACCCGCCGAACACGCAGAGGATTCTGCTCGTCGACTCCCTCGCGGCGATCGCGGGCGGCGCCGGCGGAGTTTCCTCGAACACCTCCTACATCGAGTCGTCCACCGGCGTCGCCGACGGCGCGCGGACCGGCCTTGCGTCCGTCGTCACGGGCGTCGCCTTCTTGCTGTCGACGTTCTTCGCCCCGCTCGCGGCGCTCGTGCCCAACGAGGCCGCGGCGCCGGCGCTTGTGGCCGTCGGCTTCCTCATGATGCAGCAGGTGGCGAAGATCGACTGGACCGACTTGGGGATTGCCATTCCGGCCTTCCTGACGATCGTCTTCATGCCTTTCGGCTACTCGATCACGGTGGGCATCGGCGTCGGCTTCATCTGCCATTGCATGGTTGAGGCGGCGCGCGGCAGGGCGCACAAGGTCCACCCCCTCATGTGGCTCGTCAGCGCGCTGTTCGTGGTCTACTTCCTGCTCGACCCGATCCAGAGGCTGCTCGGCCTCATCTGACGCGGCAGCCTTCGGGCTGGTGTGCGTCTTCGCCCTCGGCGCAAGCCGCATGGAGCGCGGGGCCATTGCCGCGCAAGGCGCCAGGCGCGGAGGGGACCGCCGCCCTGCTCGTCGTCGAAGGTCGGCACGGCGAAGCGGGGTTCGCCGTCGATCCTATCGCGTTCGGTGAGCCGTTCGACGGGATGTGCATTTGGTGAAACCCGCTTTATGCGGGATGCGCGTCCGATCGCGGGGACGCCGAGGCGCCACGCCTCACAGCGGGCGCCATTGCCCGTTGCGCGGTGGAAATGGCGTGGGATCGACGATCGCGCTCCCGCGCTGGCGTAAAGTAGAAGCCTCACATTGAAAGCGAACGGAGCCGTCCGCGACGAAGAAAAAGGAGGGGTCAATGGAGCGCACGTTCGCCAGCCTCAAGCACAGAAACTACAGAATCTGGTTCCTTGCCTCCCTTATCGGCAACATCGGCACATGGATGCAGTTCATCGCGCAAGATTGGATCGTCCTCGCCGAGCTCACGAAGGACAACGCCTTCGCAGTCGGCCTGGTCTCGGCGCTTCAGCTCACGCCCACAATGCTTTTCCTTCCGTTCACGGGGCTGCTCGTCGACCGGTTCGACAGGCGCAAGATCCTCCTGATGACCCAGGGCGCGCTCGCGCTGCTCGCCGCCGGGCTCGGAGCCCTTGTGCTCACGGGCGAGGTGCAGGTTTGGCACGTCGCCGTTTTCGCTTTCGCGAGCGGGACGGCGGCGTCGATCGACATGCCCTCGCGGGCTGTGTTCGTCTCCGAGCTGGTTCCCGCCGAAGACCTGCCGAACGCCGTCGGCCTCAACTCGACGAGCTTCAACTTGGGGCGGCTTGTAGGCCCCGGCGCCTCGGGGCTTCTCATCGCCGCGGTCGGCTCCGGCTGGGTGTTCCTCGTCAACGCCGTGACCTTCGGCTTCACGATCGCCGCGGTTCTGGCGGTGCGCCCCAGCGAGTACTTCACGGAGCCGGCCCGCCAGTCCGATCCCGCCCGCGAAGCCGGTTCCGCGGCCTCCCGCCGCGGCCGTTTCCGCGAGGGGCTCCGCTACATTCGCCAGCGCCCGGACCTCGCCGTCGTCTTTGTCGTCGCAGGCACCGTTTCATGCCTGTGCATGAACTATCAGCTGACAAGCGCGGCCATGGCCAGAACGGTCTTCGGCCTGGAAGCGGGGGAGTACGGAATTCTCGGCTCGCTGCTCGGCGCAGGCTCGCTCGCAGGCGCGCTTCTGGCCGCCCGCCGCTCTAGAGCCCCGCGCGTGCGCACGGTTGTCGTCGCGTCAGCGCTGTGCGGCGTCACGGCGCTGGTCAACGCGGTCATGCCCACGTACCCCTCGTATGCCGCCTCGCTCGTGTTCGTCGGCTTCACCGCGCTTCTCCTTTTTACGAGCGCCAACACCGCCGTCCAGGTTTCCACGGCCCCAGAGATCCGCGGCCGCGTCATGTCGCTCTACCAGACGGTCATGATCGGCACCGCGCCGATCGGCTTGTTCATCGCCGGTTGGGTATGCGAGAACGTCAGCCCGCGCTGGGGCGTGGGAATCGGCGCCGTCGCCGCCTTCGCCGTGGTCCTCGCAGCCTTCGTGTGGGGCAGGCGCCACTGGGGAGTGGAGGTCCGCTACTCATTCACGCCGCGCCCGCACGTTGAGATCATCGGCCCCGTCGAGCGGGAGCGGCTCAGGGAGCAGGAGCTTGCGCGCGAGGTGGCCTCCGCGCAAGGCCGCCACACGCCCGGGATTGTTCCGTAAAGCCTCCGAGGCCGGCCCGCAGGCGGTTCGCGTCCGCTCGGCGACGTCTCGCAAACCGCTCACATGCGCTCGGCTACGTAGTCGATGCAGGCGGTGAGCGCTTCGACGTCGTCGGCCTCTACGTTGGGGAAAGTCGCCACGCGCAGCTGATTGCGCCCGAGCGAGCGATACGGGTCGACGTCGAGGATCCCGTTCGCGCGGAGGGCCCGGCGCAGGCCGTCGGCGGGAATCGCCTCGTCGATGTCGATTGCGGCGACCACGGGGGAGCGCCACTGCGGCGCGACGAAGGGCGCGGCGAAGTCGGAGCGCTCCGCCCACTCGTAGAGGATTCCCGACGATCGGCGGCAGCGGGCGTCCATCGCCGCGAGGCCGCCGCTTTCGAGCATCCAGTCGGCCTGTGAGGCGACGATTGCGAGGTTGACGATCGAAGGCGTGTTGAGAGTCTGGTCGGCGCGCGAGTTCGCAGCCGCGAGATGGAGGTTGAGAATGTCGGGGACGTACCGTTCGCCGGCCAGTTCCTCGAATCGCGCGAGCGCGGCGGGGGAGGCGAGGGCCAGCCACAGCCCGCCTTCGGCCCCGAAACATTTCTGGGGTGAGAAGTAGTAAAGGTCGGTTTCGCCGACGTCGACGGCGACGCCTCCCGCGCTCGACGTCGCATCGACGAGGGTCAGTGCCTGGCCGCGGCCGAACCGGCGAACGGGGCTCATCGCGCCGGTCGAGGTCTCGTTGTGCGCGTACATGTACGCATCGACGGGTTCCTGCTCCCCCGCGCCCTCGTCTGTTGCGCCCGCTTCAGCGCCTTCGCCTCTTCCGCGCCCTGCGCCGTCGTCGCACAGCGCGACCCCGCCCGCGGCCGCTTCGACCGTTGCGCAGCAGGCCCACGGGGCGTGCGCGACCGCTGCGGCGGCCTTTCTTGTGAATTCGCCGAAGACGGCGGCCTGGGCTCGGCGTCGCACCCCGGTGAAGGCGATCGCGTCCCATACGAGGGAGGCGCCGCCGTTGCCCAGGATGACTTCGTAGCCGGCGGGGGCGTCGAAGAGCTCTGCAAGGCCTTCGCGGATGCGGCGGACCAGGGCTCTGACCGGCGCCTGCCGGTGCGACGTCCCGATGAGGCCCTCGGCGCCGCCGAGGGAAGCGGGCAGTCCGGTTCTAGGGCGTGAAGGGCCCGAGCCGAATCTGCCTTCGCGGGGGAGCAAGTCTGACGGGATCTCGATATTCATAAGCCAATAGTGCCTTTATTCCGGGCGATATTGCAGCTCGGTTCCACTATTCTGGATGCAGACGCCAAATCGTATGTGGACGCCAGGCGAATCCCGCAGGCCAAGCGAGGAGAATCATGAGTCACCTAGTCGACACGGCTGAGATGTACCTCAAGGCCGTGTACGAACTCGAAGAAGAAGGAATTCCGCCGCTGCGCGCCCGCCTTGTCGAACGCCTCGAGCAGTCGAAGCCGACGGTCTCCGAAACTGTCGCCCGCCTCGAACGCGACGGTCTCATGCACGTCAAGAACAACCGCGTCGTCGCTCTGACGGAAGAGGGCCAGCGGCAGGCCACCAGGGTCATGCGCAAACATCGGCTGGCGGAGCGCCTGCTCCTCGACGTCCTCGGCATGCCCTGGTCCGACGTCCACGAGGAGGCGTGCCGGTGGGAGCACGTCATGTCCGACGCCGTTGAGGAGCGCCTCGAAACGCTCCTCGAGCACACCGACGTCGATCCCTACGGAAATCCGATCCCGGGAATCGAAGGCGTGGCCAGCAGCGCCGTGCAGAGCGATCTTCGCTCGGTGAAGGACCGCGTCGCCCGAGGCGACCTCGGGGAGGCCGTCATCGTCAGGATCGCCGAGGGCGTGCAGACCGACCCGAGCTTCCTCGGCCGGCTGTCGGCCGCCGGCGTCGTCCCCGGAGCCCGGGTGAGGATCGAGGACGACGGCGGACGCGTCACGATCGCGGCCTCCGGCGGGGAAGGGCGGTCCGGCGAAGGGGCGCCGGGCAAAGGCGCGCATCGCGGCCGCGAGGTCGAGCTCTCCGACTGGCAGCAGGCCCATCTGTTCGCGAGATAGCGAAAACGGAGGCTTCGGCCCTTCGCCGGCCTGCGCCTTGCTCAACGCGGCGTCGCCGCCGGACCGCATGGCGGAGGCTGCGCGTTTCGCTTTGACGCGTGCGACGTCGGCGGTTTTGCGCGCCGGGTCGCCGCCCTGAGGCTCCCTGGGAGTCCGGCGTCTGAGCTCCAAGGCGCAAGAATGTGGCGGAAGGCTCGTTCTGAGCCTTGCAGCCGGGAAATCGTTGCAACGACGCGACAAAATCGTGATCTTTTCTTGCAATCTCGCCGAAATGTGACATAGGTCCTAAATCTGGAGTAGTAGTTCCGAAGAATAGTCCGATATTGTGAGTAAGTCGCGCAAATTCAAGGGTTTCGCGAGGGATGGGTAACACTCTCCGTTTCTCCGCCTCCCCGTTTGTCACGATCGTCGATAACAAAATCGAAACGTTTGCAGCGCAGACCTTTTCCTTCTGTGCCAAGGGAAAGTGCGGTTACGGCAAAGGAGGCGAAGGTGAGTTAGGCCTCGTTCCGTTATCTAAACGTGACAATCGGGAGGCGGCCCGTTATTGTTTTACGTGGACAAACAATCCGGGGCCCGCAAGGCTTCGAATTGAATGACGAAACGTTTAGGAGAAAACCGAGATGACCGGACGCCATTCGCTCAATCGCGAGGTCGCCCTCAGCGCTCTGAATTCCCCCGCCGGCCGCAGCGTGGCAGCAGCCATGGCCGTTGGAACGATGCTTGGCGTGGCACTGCCCTCCGCCAACGCCGACGAGGGATCGGCCAACGCCGACCTCGCCCCCGTTACCGACCTCAGCGCCGACGAGACGATCACCGACACTTCGGCAGTCAAGGCTCCCGCCGACGCCAACTGGCAGCTCGAGCAGGTTCAGGTTCAGGACGCGCAGGCTTCCGACCAGCAGCCCGCCACCGCCTTCCAGGTCAGCGTTCAGAAGAAAGCAACCCCGGTTGCCGCCCAGCCCGCTGCCGCACAGCAGGCAGATAAGACGCAGAAGGCAGCTGGCAGCCAGGAATCCGGAAACGTTCAGGGGAATATTCAGCAGACGAACGCCACCGTCACTCGCGGCGCCCGCCCCGCCGCTGTCAACAACGTCAGGCAGCAGCAGGCCGCTGCTCCTGCCCCCCAGGCGGCTCCCGCCGCCCGCACCGGATCCGGAAGCGGCTCGTCGGTCCTTTCGACCGCGATGTCCTACGTCGGTTCGCCGTACCGCTGGGGCGGCACCACCCCCTCCGGCTGGGATTGCATCGGCTTCGTCCGCTACGTCTACGGCAAGTACGGAGTCTCGATCGGCGGATACACCACTTCCGTCCTTTCCGCCGGCACGAGGGTCCCTTACTCGCAGGCGCAGCCCGGCGACATCCTCTACTGGCCCGGCCATGTCGGCATCTACGCCGGAAACGGTCAGAACGTCGGTGCGTGGAACCCCTCGATGGGGACCCGCGTCGGACCCAACTCCTGGGTCGGCGGCACGCCCACCGTGATTCGCGTGTTCCACTGAGCAACTGAGTGTGTCGAAGGGGCCGCCCTAAGGGCGGCCCCTTCGCTTGCGTCTTCGCCCTCGCGTGGCGCTGCCGCTCCTCTCCGTTGTTCCCGCTTCTCCCGCGGCGCTTCTGCCCCTTTCAACGCAGCCGTCTTTCGCGGCGCCGTTGTTTCTTTCCAGCGCCGCCGCCTCTTTCAGCGTCACCCCTTTTGCGGCGTCGCCGCTCCTCTTGCCTTTCGCGCTCGTTGTCGCCTTTCCTTCGCTCCCGTCTCTCCAGTCTCAATCTCCTCGAATTTGGCGGGCCGTGACGCTTTACCTGGCCACCGGGAACGTGGGAAACTGTAAGCACCTAAACGGAGGTGATTAAGGTGGCTTATCAACACGACAACGTGGTTGTGTGCGGCGTCGACGGTTCCGACGCTTCTTTCAACGCCCTCAAGTGGGCGGCGCAGGAGGCGAAGATGCGCAACGCCGTGCTGGAGATCCTTTGCTGCCATCAGGAACCGACATATCCGGGACACCGCGGCAACGCCGGCCTGACCGAGGCCGATGCGTGGGAGGTCATCGACAAGGCGCGGGAGAAGACAGCCGACGCCGGAGTCGATGTCCAGACTTCTCTCGAGGCGGAGGACCCGACCTCGGCGCTTCTGGCGCGCTCGAAGAAGGCAGCGCGAGTCGTCGTGGGGGCGCGGGGCGGATCCGGCGGATTCGCCGACAGGCTCCTGGGGTCGGTGGCCTCGGCCCTTTCCGCGCGCGCGTTCTGCGCCGCCGTCGTCGTCCCGTCGACGTCGGTGAGGGACGTGCTCCCGGTCGAGCACATCGTGTGCGGCGTGGACGGCTCGGAGACGTCGAAGATCGCCCTGGGACTCGCCGTGCGGGAGGCCGCGAGATGGAAGGCGAAGCTTTCCTGCGTCTCCGCCATCAACCTCAGCGGGTCGATGTGGGTTCCGGGGCCCGGGTACCATCAAGAGGTGCTCGACGACGTGCGCGCCGGCCTCAAGGACACCGTCATGAAGGCGGCCGAGGGGTACGACATCGACGCGCACTGCCACGTGATCGAGGGCAATCCGGCCGCGCTGCTCGCCGAGTTCTCGACGGCGGTGGACATGCTGGTGGTCGGCACTCGCGGGCGCGGAGGCTTCGCCGGCTTGCTGCTCGGATCGACGAGCCAGGCCATCCTCCATCACGCCGTGTGCCCGACGATCATCGTTCCTCGCCGAACCGGTGAGAACGAGGACGCCCCGTGGGGCAACGTCCCGTGGAGCCGCACCGCCAAGTAGTGGCCCTGCGGCTGGCCGTCTTCCTGCCTGCGGCTGAAGCGGCATGGGGCTGGTGCTGGCTGACGATGAACGGTATGGCTGGCAGCGAGCGGCATGCCTGACGATGAAAAGTTCCTAGATGCATGATCAGGACCGAAAAGAGGTCCTGATCATGCAACGTGGTGCTGATCGTGCAATCGGGCTGCCCGAAGTCAGCGCATACAGCCACTTGCTGGGCGAGCGGGCCGGAGACGGCACACGTCGCCTGCACCAACGTGCTTCAACCCGCCGACGCGGGTAGACTAGGCATGTTGCCCTCGTAGCTCAGGGGAAGAGCGACCGCCTCCTAAGCGGTAGGTCGAAGGTTCGAATCCTTTCGAGGGCGCAGAGTCGCCCCGGCGCGGCGACCGACAGTCCGGCCTCGTCCGGGGCTCACACGTGGATGTTATTAGCTTTTGCCTTCTGATGCCGCCAGGTGTCGCTTTTGCGTTAGGCGTCGCTCCTCATTGAGGAGGAAGATCGCAGTCATCCTTTGGAGGGGCGGCGTCGCTTCTCGAAAGGGCGGCGTTGCGTCCTTCCCGCCGTCACTTTTCGAAAAGGCGCCGCAGGTCCTCGTCCATTTGCTCTCTGTCGCGAATCTTTTCCAAGTAAGGGATGAGCGGGTGGACGGCGCCCAGGGTTTTGCCGGTGGTGTCCATAAGCTTGTCGAGCGCGTGCGCCAGATCCTTGCCGCTCACTGAGAGCTGCTTCGTCGTCGTCAGCAGACTCACTATGGCCTTCTGTGACAGCTCGTTGTACTCTTCTGCCCGCGCCAGGCGCCCCTCGAGGTCGCTCACGCGCTCCTCAAGCTGCGCCAGCTTCGCCTCGAGGCTTTCGCCGCTCTGCTTCGATCCGCCGTCCATCTTTCCATCCTTTCAGATTGAGCTTCGTCTTCAAAGGCCGCGCGCTCGACCCTGTTCGCCTTCGGTTCCGGATAGGCCCTCGAGCCGTTTGGCGGGTTGCCGCCGTCCGGCGGCCGCCGCGGGGCCCGAAGTCGAGAACGGGGCACTGCGGTCCCGAAGCTGAGAACGGGGCACTGCGGTCCCGAAGCCGAGAAACCGTGGAAGCCTCGCTCCTTCGGAAAAGCCCATGCTCTTGTGTCACGTTGCCGCCGTCCTCGCAGGAAGGCCGACGGCGCTGAGCCGCGCCTTGCAATTCGATCTTACTATCGTCGGAACCGATCCTTAAGGGACAATCCCGTTCTTAAGGAGGCAATCTCGGCTCCTCTTGTCGCAGCGCGCATGATGGAATGGGACGGCGTCGACGTGCCGCATGGTCAGCCCTGGGTGCGGATGTGTGAGGGCGGCTTCGTTTACGGGCGATCGGCGCGGTAAACGGAATTTCGGTTGCAGTACCGATACCGTGGAGGCGTGAGCCCTTTCTTCAAGCGCAGTCGCAAAAGTGACAAGGCCGCCCCCGCGGCCGAGTCCCCCGCGCCGTCGCCGGAAACCGCCGAGGCGGACGAGAATCGCCCGTCCGTTTCCGAGCGCGCAGAACGCTCCGAAAAGCGTTCCTTGATCGCGCGCAAATCCAGGGAGATGAAGGAGCCGGCCTTATTCGCCGAGGCGCAGCCTGCTCAGGCCGACGGCGTCGACGGGCCGTCGCGCACCGAGCGGCTTTCCCGCGCATACTCGGACTGGCACAGAGAACTCGCCGTCGTCGCCGACGAAGCGACCGTGCCCATCAGGGCCGGCGACCCGGCGGTCGTCGACCTCACCCACCCCCATCCGACCGGAGCTTCGCAACTGTACTCCGGCAAGCCGACCCTGCTGACGTCCGTCATTCGAGAGGAATCCGCCCAGCGCGAGGCACAGGCTCACTTGGCCTCGCTGCGCACGCGAATGGAGGGGCTTTCCGAGCAGTACGGGTACGCGCCGGTCACGCTCGCGATTGGCCACATGTCGTGGACCGAGCTGCCGGTCGCCTCCTCGCAAGGCCGCGAGAAAGGCGGTTCGCCAGGCGTTTCTTCGGGGAAGGCGTTGGGCCGCGACGCCGTCGAACAGATGGCCGTCGGGGCGGCGCGGGCCGACATGCACGACGTCGCCCTGGGCGAAGAGCTTCCCGGAGGCCCGGGCGCCGACGACGGATCGGGCGGCGACGGATCGGCCGACGAGCCCGCAAGCACGCCAGAGGCGCTCGACAATGCGGCGGGCGAGCGCGGCGGCGCGCCGGACGAACATGACGGCGCGCCCGATTCCCTCGGAACCGAGCCTCTCGAAAGCACGGAGGAGCTCGCGGCGGCGAGGTCGGCCGACTCGGTTGAGGACGGAGCCTCCGGGGGCGACGCGGCGGCCCCCAAGATCCGCGAAATGTACGAGGCCGGGCTCATGCGTTCGGCCAGGCTCGACGAGGCCGGCCCCGACGACGCCTACATCACGCTCACCGCCCGCTGCGACGTCAACCCGGCGGTGCTGCGCGCCTTGCGTTCCCACGGAATGACCGCCGAGGAGGGATCGAGGCTGCGCGCGATGGCGGCCGACGTCGCCCGTCACGAGGCGGCCGTCGCCTACCTGCGCGAACTCGGACGCGTGTACCTGCCCGGGTTTTCTTACGAGGACGGGGCCTTGCTCGGCAGTTTCACGCATCCTGGCCTCGTGCTCCTCGCCGACCTCGAGGCGATGAAGCCTTACATCGAAACTTCCGGGATCATGGCGGCGCTGGCTGGCGACGATGAGACTCGGCGCCTCGCCGCGTTGCCGCTGCCTCCCGCCGAGATGCGCGACCGCTCGCCGGAGGCCGAACGCGGCGCCGGCGACCGCGACCCCGCCGAGCTGGCGATCATCGAGGCGATCGCGTCCGGGCGGTCGATCGTCGTCGACGCGCCGCCCGGGTCGCAGGCCGTGGGCACCCTTGCGGCGATAGTCGCCGACGCCGCGGCTTCCGGCAGGTCCATCCTTTACATTCCGGGGCGCGCATCCTCGGCCAGGGCGCTCGTGGACGAGATGGAGCGCCTGGGCCTGGGCGACCTCGTCCTCGACTTTTCGGACCTCGACACGGTGGCGCGCCGCATCCGCACCGGCATGCGGCTGCGCGGAGACGAAGAGGACCCGGCCGACGTTTTGGAGCTGCGGGCGCGCCTCGTGGCCGTCAGGCGCGAGCTCAGCGAATACGTGGCTTCGCTGCACGACGTCGATCCCCAGTGGGGGCACTCGGTGCACTCGCTTCTGGAGAGGCTGGCGCGGCTGACCGAGGGCAAGGGCGCCCCGCGCAGCAGGGTGCGGCTGGATTCCGACACCGTCCACGCCCTGCGGGGCGAGCTCTCACACGTGCAGGCCCAACTCGAAGACGCCTCGGAGCTCGGGGCGTTCGTGGGCATGGCAGACTCGCCGTGGGCCGGCGCGGACATTCACACCGCCGCGGCGGGGGAGGAAGCCATGGCCCTCGCCAAGAAGCTCGCCTCCAAGACGATCCCAGCCGTCAAAGCCCAGGCCGAACGCGCGGCGGAGGAGACCGGGCTCTCCGCGGCGGAGACCTTCGAGGACTGGCGCGAGCAGATTGAGATGCTGCGCGGAATCTCCCACTCTCTCGACATTTTCCTGCCCCAGATTTTCGAGCGCTCCGTTCAAGACATGGTGATCGCGACGGCGTCGAAGGAATGGCGCGAAAGCCACGGCGAGGAGATGAAGGGCTCGGAGCGGCGCCGTCTGACGAAACAGGCGAAAGACTACGTGCGGCCGGGGGCCGTGAGCCACGACCTGCACCGCGACCTCATCACCGTGCAGCGCCAGCGCGAGGTGTGGAAGCGTTACAGCGCGGAAGCCAGCTGGCCCAAGCTTCCCGAGGGCATGACCCAGATCCGCGAAAGCGCACGCGAGGCCGGCGGGCAGCTCGAAGAGCTGGAGGGGATCCTTCCCGGCAGGAAGCTCCGCATGATGCCGCTGGGCGAGCTGCTGGACTTCCTCCTCTCGCTGTCGATGGACGAAGGCACGATGTCGCGCCTGCCCAGAGCCAACGAGCTCGTCGCCAAGTTAAAGGCGGAGGGCTTCGGCGGCGTCGTCGAGGACTTTTCCGAGCGAGGCGTGCGAACCGAACAGATCCCGGCCGAGCTCGACCTCATATATTCGGCTTCCCTTTTCGAGCAGCTCGTCGGGCGCTCCCCGGCCCTTTCCCGGACGACGCCGGCCAACCTCGCCGTCCTCGCCGCCGAGGTGCGCAGGCTCGACCGGGAGCACACCGAGACGCTGGCCGGGCCGGTCTCTCGCGCCGTCGTGCGGATCATGCGTGAAACGATCTCGAAGCGGCGCGAGGACACCCTCAAACTCGACGATCAGCTCGAACGCCATTCGACGGGCGCCCTGCGTGACGCGATCGCCACCTACCCGAGGCTCGTTCAGGCGTCCCGCCCTGTGTGGGTCATTCCGTCGATGATCACGGCCGAATTCGTGCCTCCCATGCCCTGGGCCGACATCGTCATCATGGACGAGCAGGACGCCGGCGGCCTCTCCTCAGCCGTTTCGATGCTCATGCGCGGCCGTCAGATCGTCGTCATGGGCAATCTTCGCCGCGCGCGGGCCGAGGGCGGGGATTCGACGATCGCTGCCTTCGCGGACATTCTGCCCGTGTGCGAGCTTCCCACGCTGCGCGCCCAGCATGACGAGCTGGCCACCCAGACGCTGCGCGACCAGGGATACGCGGACGTCCTCGAGCTCGTGCCGTCGGCCAAGCGCGGCCGCAAGCCCAGCCTTGTGCTCGTGGAGGGCCGCGGCGTGCCGAATCCGCAGTCGGGCATGGTCGAGGGGCCGCAGGTCGAGGTCGACGCGGCAGTCGACGCCGTCGTCGACCACGTGCTGACGCGGCCCGGCGAGTCCCTCGCCGTCGTCTGCGTCTCTCCTGCCCACGCGGTCCGCATACGCGAAGCCCTCGCGCGGCTGGCCGCCGACTCCCCGCAGCTGGCCGAGTTCGTCTCGAGGGGCGGGGTCGAGCCTTTCGCCGTCCTCGAGCTCACGCAGACCGGCGGCCTGCGCCGCGACTCCATCATTTTGACCGTGGGCCTGGGCAAGACGGTGCACGGGCGAGTGCTGCACACTTTCGGTCCTCTCTCGACGGCCGGCGGTCTCACCGGCCTCGTCGACGCCATGGAGGCCGCGCGCTCCGAGCTCAAGATCGTCTCCTCCCTCGGCCCCGGCGAGATCGGCGCGGACAAGCTGTCCACGCCCGGCCCGCGGCTTCTTGAGAAGCTCATCGACAGGGCGGACGGCCGCGAGGTCCCGCTCGACCCCTCAAGTTCCGACGAGCCGATCGGCGCCCTTCTGACCGACCTGCGGGACAGGCTCGTGCGCGCCGGGTATGCCGTGGCTTCCGATTTCGGCTTCGACGACGGCGTGAGGATTCCGCTCGTCGCCGGCGACGTCGAGCTTCCCGGCACGTGGCGGGTCGCCGTGCTGGTCGACGACGAAGCCTACGTGAACGAGCCGTCGGTGCGGCGCAGGGACAGGTATTGGCTGGAGCGGCTGGAATCGCGCGGCTGGGCGGTGATCAGGACTTTCTCCACCTCGCTGTTCATCGATCCCGACGGCCAGGCCTCGCTCATCGTCAACGCGATCAAGCGCGCCCGCGCGCTCGAGCTTTCCGACAGCGTCAAGGTGCCCGTGCTCGGCGACGAATGGGCCGCGCCGGCCGACGGCGTCGTCGGCGTGCCTGCTGCCGGCGTGCCGGGAAGTCCCGGTGCGCCGGTCAGCGGTGGCGTGCAGGGAACTGCTGGCGACCCTGCTCGCAGATCCTTTGGCGGCGACGTTTCCGGTGCCTCCCGCACCGACTGGGCTTCGGGTGTAGGCGAGGCCTCAGGCACTGGCGGGGCTTTGGGCGGCACTCGCGTTTCGAAGACTGGCAGCGGTCACTCTCGCATCCCCCTCCATCGCGACGCCTCCGGCGAATCCAACGCACCAGGCAGCGGCCCCGGCGGCGCAACCAATGGCCCCGGCGGCGAGATTGTGACCGGCGGGGCCGCTCTCCCGAAGGACACGAATTGGGCCGAAAAGCTCAGGAACGAGGCAGCGGTCAAGCGCGGCCCTCGCCCGGACGTTGCGAAGGGTCTCTCCCTTGCCGCGTACACGGACGGCCAACTGGACGAGATGGTCACATGGATAGCCGCCGACGGCGCCGAGCGCAGCCGCCCGGAGTTCGTCGATGCGCTGCGCAAGGAGCTGGGCATCGAGGGGCGCGGCATGCAGATCGATACGGTTCTGGGCCACGTCGTCGACCGATCCGGTCTGGCGGTTGGCTTGGGCCTTGGCGATTCCGACCCCGACGCTTTCCCCAATTCCCAAGACCGCCCCGATTCCGACGTTTCCCCCAACGCCGTCTCGCGTCTCTCGGGCTCGCATTCGTCTCCCTCCGGTTCGCATTCTTCTTCCGAGGCTTCGGGAGCCGGCTCGCCCTCAGACCCCGATTCGCGCCGGTCTCCCGAGGCCGCCCAGGGTTCCTCCGAGGGCGCTCAACGGTCCCCCGAGGTTTCCCAGCGGTCGCCGTACTCCGCTGACCCTGCTTCTGCGACTGCATCCGAAGCCGGGTCCGAAGGCAGTCGTTCGCCTTCGGACTCATCCAAGGCGACTGCGTCCACAGCGACTGCCGCTTCCAAGGGCAAGAGAAAGTGAACGCCCCTCAGGCTGACGAATCGGACTTAAACGGCGATCAGAAACATTTGAATTGCGGGCCTCTAGCCAGCGCTAGCGGCGATTCGCCGACGTCTGATCCAGCCGTCGAAGGTCCGGCGCTGAGCCAATCTCTCGAATCGGCGAGTCAAGGCTCGTCCGAGCAATCGCAGGCACCGAGGCGCAAGCGTCGCGCGGCGGTGCGTTTGTCGAGGGTCGACGCCGAGCGCCTGGCCCGCGGCGAGATCGCAAGCCCCGAGGAAGCGCTGCATCTCAACGACCTGCGTGAGACCCGCTCGCTCCAACGCGAGGAGCCGATCGTTTCCCCTCGCGACGCAAATGAGCGCCGCCTGCTCGGAGACCGACCGCCGCATTTCGGCTCGCTGTAAGCCAGATTTTCTCGCCATAAGCGCTCGATCTCCTGCGCGACAGGCGAGCCCCTCGAATCTCGTCGCAATAAGCCCTCGAACAGATGATCAGGACCTGGGTGGATGATAAGGACTAAAATTTGGCCCTTATCATCCACCCAGGTAGTTTTCATGTCGGGATACCGATTCAAGTGGCTTCTATGTCGAGGATTCTGGGCATGAAATGGAGGTGCCCCGGAATGACTCCGGGGCGCCTCATTCGTAGATTTCGACTTCTAGATCGTTGTCAATCTAGCGGTCTTTACGGGACGTGGTCGTTCCTTACTGGCGATAGCCGCCGCCTGCAGTGCCGCCGCCGTTCATGTAGCCGCCGCCGGCGAGTGCATCGCGAATCTCCGTCAGGAGCCTGACTTCGTCGCTGACCTCGGCAGCGTCGGCGCTGAGCCCCTTGCGCTTCGCGAGCCGCTCGTTTGCCTTGTTCATCGGATAGACGAGACAGAAATAAACCGCCGCGGCGACGAGAAGGAAAGACACCAATGCGGTGAGGATGGTGCCCGGCTTAATCTCTGTTGATCGGATATGGAACATGCCTACCGAGTCGAAGTTGGGCTTTCCAAAGAGGGTTCCAATTGCCGGGTTGATGACATTCTTGACGAGCGCCTCGACAATCGGGTTGAATGCGTTGGCAATGACGACAGCGACAGCTAGGTCGATGACATTGCCGCGCATGATGAATTTTTTGAAACCCTGAATCATGGTGAATCCATCTCTTTCTTTAGGGTGGATGACCCGCGCGCCCTTTTGCAACGCGGACGTGATGGTCACGCGCCATGGGGTTAACGAACGACCACAACCCGCATGGGCATCGTTGAGCCATAACCGATAACCAGGCTAATGGTGTTTTGAGGCACAGCAACGTACAACACTGACGTGTGAGAGGAATCACTAACGAAGGATGTTGATTCATTCTTTGGCTCCATTCCGACGATCGTTGCTTTATCCACGATCTTCACGGCTTCGCGATCTTTGCTGTACTCTCCGGGCGGCGCGTAGAGAGCAACGGTGCACCCCGGAGTGAGGAATTTGTCGGCTCCGCTGACGTCAGCGATCACGGGGGCGATTTCAGTTCCTTCGGGTGCGGAGGCGAGAAAGTCGTCCGAAAGGGTCATCTTTCGTGTCACGGGCACACCCTTGGGGACCGAGGTTACGAGTACGCGTTCGTTGAGGTCTTCGAGGGAGCGGGTCACCCCTTCGGGTGCGAGTTCGGCAGACACTTCCGCGACGGTGAGATTCGATGAGCCGAGAGCGGTCCCCGGCGTCAGATCTTTCTTCGCCACGACGACGCTGACCGTTGCGGGGGCCAGTCCCCGTATGGTCGAGAGGATTGCAGCCAGCGCGGTCAGGACCGCGACGGCCAACAGCATGTGTCGCAGTTTCCAGAGGGTAGCGCGAATTCGAGATGGGTTCATGCCGCCAGGCTACGGCGATGCGCGACGTCGTCGTTCCCAAAGAAAGCGCGTCTGTGGACGCAAACGACGTCTGTGCAAGCTGTGGGCCGCGTGCGATTACAAAGCTCTCAAGTTTTACACGCGATGTCCCGGCGGTCGGTGGGCCCGAGCTTTAGGCCGATCAGTCGATCTGGGTCGGCGACCCCCGTTTACGTCGGTGAGCCGACCTTCTTGGGGGAGGGGCTTCCTGCACCGCGATCGGCGCCGCGACTGCCCGAGGACGGGCCCGCTCCCTGACGCTTCGACGCGGAGGCGCCGACCGACGTGGAAGTGCCGGCTGAAGTGGAAGAACTCGCCGAACCGCCTGCCCGGCCGGAGCCGGCGCTCTTGGTTTGCGGGCTCGTCTTCCGCGAAGGTGAGCCTTTGCCGCCGGGGTCCGCGCCGGCGCTCCCGGAATTCGAGCCAGTGTTCCCGTTTTCGGAGCTCGCGCCCTCCCCGGTTCCCGAGCTCGCAGAATCCGAAGCTTCGCGCCCTTCCGAGTTCTTTGACTGGAGCGCGCCGGAGGAGGATCGTGCATCGTTGTGATAGAAGCCCGAGCCCTTGAAGACGATGCCGACCGAGTTGAAGAGCTTGCGGAGCGCGCCGCCGCACGCCTCGCAGACTTTCAAAGGCTCGTCGGAAAACGACTGATGAACGTCGAACTCGTTGCCGCACTCGGTGCAGCGATACGAATAGGTGGGCACGAAGCGCCTCCTGCTAGAGCGAACTTTATCCGAGGGCCAAGATTACTCCGCGGCGCAATGGCGCGCCACGCGGTTCGCTTCAGGGGAAGACGCACGGTTCCTTTCAGAAGAGGCCCGCGATGCGTTTCAGGAGGAACGTCAATCGGACGTGCAGGCGCTTGTCGGGCGGGCTGCGCATCGGGCGAACAGATCTTGCCGAACGCGCAGATCGCACGAATAAGGGGCGCCGGCCCCCTGACGGAAAGCCGACGCCCCTTACAACGTTATGAGTCTCGCGCGTTGCGAGTGATTTCCACGTGATTTCTTCAGTTGTTCTCGATTGGCTATGCGTATGCGTGCGTATCTGCAGCCCGCTCATGTTTGCGTCGTTTCCAAGGCAATAGGTCGCCTCGAAGGGCGTCAAGCTGTCTCGAAAGGCGATAGGTCGCCGAAGAGCTGTGGACCGCCTCGAAGGGTTTGGGCCGCTTGGACCGCCGAAGGGCCTTGAGCCGCCTCCAAGAGACGTCGCAGCCCCGACCGGTACGTGAAGCGACGTCGGCCAAGCGGCGCAGAACTATTCTGTCGACGTCCAATACTCGGGCAGCACCACAAAGGGTATCCGCATGTCCATCTCGTCCTGCGGAAGCTCCATGTCCACGACCTCGTCGGGGTAGACCATCGCGCCGACCCTGGCGTCGTCCCTGATCTGCTTGAGGATGCGGTCATACCAGCCGCCTCCTTGGCCCAAGCGCGTCCCTCCGCGGCCTATGAGGAGGGCTGGCACGAGCAGGGCGTCGACCTGGGAAAGGACCTCAGAGCCAAGCGCTTCGCCGCTGGGCTCGGGCGGGCGCCCGGGGGCGAGGACGTCAAGGTCGTGCGCGCCGGTGTACCAGCCCCAGGCGCGCGTGAGCCCCGGGCCGAGTTTCGGCAGCAGCAGGCGCTTCCCCGAGGCGACGATGGCGTCGCACAGAGCGAGCGTGGGCGGCTCCTCCTTGATCGACACATAGGCCGCCACGACCTGCGCGTCGCCTAGGAAGTCCAAAGCTGTGTCAACCCATGTCCTGGCGAAGTCCTCGCGTGCCTGCAACGACCTTTTGCTCCGGTTTTTGCGCGCGACCTTGCGGAGTTCCTGTTTGGCGTCCTCGACATCCAGGTCGGCGACGTTCGGAAGAGTCACCGTCTTTGTAATCATGGCTCAATTCTTTCACGACGACCCTGGGAAAAGATAGAGAGATCCTTGGCGAAACGGGACACGTCCGCGAGGCGGGGCGCCGACGCTGCGAGGCTTGCCAGGCCGGCGTCGCCCCGGCCGGGCGCGGCACGACGCCGCAATTGCGCCGTCGTGAATCTTTACCGATATTGAAGAAAGTCTTTACGAAAACATGGTGGGAGCTGTGTTGTTTGCCGAGACGACGTCGCTGCGTGTCGGGTCGACGCCGCTAGTTTGCCGAGGCCGCGGCGTCCGTGCGGCTGTCCCGCGATCGGATCGTACGCCCCAAATCGGCGACATCCTGCCGTTTGGGGCGTTGTTCCTCGGCGGCCCGGACGGTGGAGGCCGACGACGGTCGCGGCAGAACCCCGGGGCCCGGTTGCCGCACCCGGCGGCGCGCGTAAGCGAGGGCTTCGACGTCGTCTGACGTCGGTGCCAGCCTGCGCAAAAGGTCAGTGCCGGCCTGTGCAAAAGGCGGCATCGCGCCGAAACGACCCGGTCGGGAGCAAATCGGCAGCGACGGGCGTCGAGGCGGGCTTGGGCGAAGGCCGACGAAAGTCATACTTTCGTCGGAGTGGCGCGTTGTGTGTCGTGCAACTCTCAGTGCGGTCCGCGCCGATTGGGCGAATCCCGCGCTTCCAGGCGGTAATCTTAAGCGAACGCGTCCGCGAGGCGCGGCAAACCGCGCGGAAGGGGAGGCGTCTGCCGCGCAGAACGGGGCTTGCTTAAAGGAGTGGTAATGCGATTCCGGAGTTATGTGCCACATGGGCATCTAGACCCGTGGATGGATTTTGGGAACACGCGGCTCCTCCTCATGGTGTGCGATCCCTCCTGCCGTTAGCGTGGTGCCGTGGGTTTCGAGGGGTATTTCGTACTGGGCGCAACTGTCTTGTTGATCGCCTTCGTCATCCCTGCTCTGTCAAAGCGCAGGGAGATTCTTGCGAACGCACCGCTGGAGGACCGTTACTCCGAGGACCTGCGAATGCTCAAGGTGAGCGACGCACCGGGCGCCGATCGTCCCAATGACGACGGCCAGCGCGGCTCGGTGTTCTTCAAACGGCCGGAGGTTGACATGGCTGGGGGGCGAGTGACGAAGGATGTGCGTGAGCTCGCGCGCGACCGCGCCCGCGTAAGGGCGCGGATGTCGAAGCGTGCGGCTGGCCTTCAACGAGGTTTCTTCGGCGGGGCGCTTGTGGCTGCGCTCGCCGTTCTTCTCTGGGCAGGGGTGGCCGTCGGCTTTGCTTCGCCCCTGCTCGCCGGGATCGCGACGGCGGCGTCGCTCGCATACGGCGCCGGTTTCGTCTACGTCTACCGCAAGGCGGCGGAGGCCGACGTCGCCGACCGCGAAGAGCTTGCGGACATCGTCGCCCAGATCGGCCCGCGGCGCGCCCAAGGGCGCAAGGTCGCCGCCGACGCCGCGCGCAGGTCCGCCAAGAAGAAAGCCGACGTCGAAGCGCGCGCCTCTCTGGCCCAGGCCGCTCGCGGGGCTCGCGTCGAGGTCCGCGAAAGCGACGGCGCCCGCGCCGCTGCTCGGCGCGCGGCCGCCAGGAAGGCGGCCGCGCAGAAGGCCGCAGCGACCGCCCGGATCGAGGGCGAGCTTCGTCGGCATTTTGAGCGTTCGAAGGCGGCGTCCCGAATCTCGGATGCGGCCGCGACGGGCGGCAAGGCCGGGGCCGGCGGCCAGGCGTTTGACGAGGGCAATGGCGTCGCAGGCGTGAGCGGCAAGTCGGGCCGCTTCCGCGGCCGCAAATCGGGAGTTGGCGCATCCGGCAAGAGCAGCTTCGGCGTCGGCACGTATGGCGACGGTCGGTCCGCCGCGGACGGGGCCGCCGGTCGCGGCGGGTCCGACGCCTCGGGCGCGCCCAGGGGCGGCGCACGCAAGGGCGTTGCCTCGAACGCCGGGCTTCGAGCAGGCTCCGGCACGGGCTTCTCTTCAGCCAGTTCGAAGGGCTCGTCTGCTTCCAATGGCTTGCTCCGTGATTCTCATACGGGCGGCTCCTCGCGCAGCGCTCGCGGAGGCGCGGCCGTGCGCGGCAATCTCAGCCCCGCTGCGAGGGGCGCGGGCGGCGTCGTCGGCAATGCTCCCGCCGTGGGCGATGCTTCCGGCGGCGGCAACACTTCCGCTGTTGGCATTGGCGCCGGGGCTTCCAGCCGTCGCGCCGAAATGCCTTCCTACACGCTCAAGCCGGGATCGGTCGATCGCAAGGTCGTCAAGCCGTACGCGGCGCCCGCCTCGGCGACGGCGCCCGTGCCTTACCGCCCGCAGGTGATCGGCGAGAGGTACGACGTCGCGACCGGCGTGGTCATGCCCAGCGCTCCCGGCGAGGTGCCGCTGAGCCCGGCCGAGGCGAGGGAGGCACAGGCGAAGGTCGAGCGCGCGGTCGAGGCCTCGGTGGTCAGCCACTCGTCCGAGGTGCTGAGCGGGGGCTCGGTGCTGGACGCGCTGCTGGAGCGTCGCCGGGCCTAGTTCCCCGCCAAAAGCGCGGCTCCGTTTGGCAGGGCATGTTCGCACCGTCGGGGCGCGTCTCTGTCCCGACGGGTCCTGTCTGCCTTGCCAAACGCGCACCTCGATCCCGACAACGCCGTCCGTCCCGCCAAACGCGCATCTCGGTTACTGCAGAGCATGTCCGTAGCGACCAGCCTGTCCATCCCGCCAACAAGAACGCATGCTCGCCTCGTCGAAAGCAGCCTGCCGCCTCGTTCGAGTCGCAGGCGCTCCCGCGACTGCGACAGATCCAACACTCGCGCGTTGGAACTGAAGCGCCCCTAGGTGCTAAGCTACTGGAGTCTTAGGGGCTATGGCGCAGTTGGTAGCGCGTCTCGTTCGCAATGAGAAGGTCAGGGGTTCGAATCCCCTTAGCTCCACCATCGTGGACTTACACGAAACATCGCCAAATTTAATTTGTGTGTTGCCCTCTGGGAGGTTTTCCTGGAGGGTTTTTGTGTTGTCCTGGTTGTGGGTGTTGTGGCTGCGGGTGGTCTGGTCCTGGTTTTCTTGGCTAGGGGCGGCGTCTTGGCCTCGGTTGTCTTGGCTTTTGTTGTGTTGTCTGTGGGCGCTGCGGCTGTGGGTGTCTGGCCCATTATTGCTGCTGTCGTTTTGAATGGTCCGGCCGCTGTGGCCGTGGGTGTCCTGGCTGTAGGCGTCTTGGTTGCTGTGCCTGTTCCGGCTGTCGTCGTTGTTGTGGTGGTTGGTGTCGTTTTGGCGGTCGCTGTCGCTGCTGTCTCTGTTCTTTTCTGGGTTTGTGAGTCCGATGTCGTGGCGGAGTTGTGGGGTGGTGAGGTGGTCGAAGGGTGGTCGGGGGTGTGGGTGGATGGGGCGTCGTGGGGTGCCGGCTGGGGTGGTTGGGGTGTTGTCGGTTGGGTTGATGAGGATGTCGGTGAAGAAGACGGTGTTGAGGAGTTTCTTGAGGCTGGGCGGGGTGTTTGGGTGGGTGTAGAGGCGGTGGCAGTGTTCAAGGAGGGCGAGGGCTTCTTCGAGGCGGTGTTGGAGGTGTTCGCGGTCGGCGGTCAGGGCGGCGAGTTCTCGGCTGGTGTGGTCGAGTTCGCGGGCGAGGCGGGTTTGTTCGGCTTTGAACAGGTCGAGGGGGACGGCGTCGGCGTAGTGGGCTTGGAGGAGTGTGGCTTGTTGGGCTTTGAGTGTGCGGGCGTGGACGGTGAGTTTTTGGGTGTGGGTGTGTTGGCGGGCGTAGAGGCGGTCGAGTTCGATGCGAAGGTGTTTCTCGATGGTGCGCCGTTCGTCGGGGGTGATGTGGATGTGGCGGTAGAGGTCGGCGACGGCGTGGTCGACGTCGTCGATGAGGACGGCTTTGAAGGAGCATTGGTCGCGGTGGCGTTGGCGGTAGGAGCAGACGAAGTAGGGGTAGATGTGGCCGTTTCTGGCTTTGGCGTGGTGGATGATGAGCCGGCCGCCGCACTGGCCGCAGCGGACGGTGGTTTTCAGGTGGTGGTTGTGGATGCGTTGGCGTTCGCCGTGGCGGTGTTGGCTGAGGACGGTTTGGACGCGCTGCCAGGTGGCCTCGTCGATGAGGGGCTGGTGTGTGCCGGGGTAGTGGACGCCTTGGTAGGTGACGATGCCGCGGTAATAGGGGTTGCGCAGGATGTTAAGGAGTGTGTTGTGGTCGAGGGGGTGGGATGGCCGGCTGGGCGTGGGGGCGGTGGTCAGGCCGTGGGCGGTGAGGTGGTCAGTGAGGGTCGACAGCGTCCAGCGGTCGGTGGCGTACTCGGTGAAAGCCTGGGTGATGAGGGGGCCGCGGACAGGGTCGACGTCGACCCAGCGGGCTTGCCTGCCCTGGCTGTCGCGGCCTTGCCTGTTGAGGTAGCCGAGCGGGGCGCGGCCGATGGTCCCGCCGGCGCGGGCTTTCTCGCCCATCCCCTTGATGACCTCGGCGGCCAGGTTGCGCGAGTAGAACTCGGCGATGCTGCTCATGATGCCGTGCAGCAGCATCCCACCAGGCGTCTGGTCAATGTTCTCGCTGGTGGAGACCAGCCGCACGCCGGCCTCGTCAAACGCCCGGGTGATCTCCACGTCGTCCGCCCGGTTCCGTGCCAGGCGGTCGAGTTTGTGGACGATGACGTAGTCGATCTGCCCGTCCTGCGTCAGGTAGGCCAGCATCTTCTGCAGTTCGGGGCGGTTGGCGCTGCGGGCGGACTCGCCGCGGTCGGCGAACTCTTTGACGATGAGGGCTCCCATGGATTGGGCTTTGCGGCGGTTGGCTTCGCGTTGGGCTGGCAGGGAGAATCCCTCCTCTGCCCCGCCGCGCTGGGCTTGTTCGCGGGTGGAGACGCTGATGTAGGAGACGGCGCGTTTGGGGGTGAAGGCCTCGCCCAGGGCGGCGGCCAGGGGGTTTTCCTGGCTGGGGCGGGACGGCCGGCGTGTGTCGGCTGCCTGGCGTGCCGGCAGGTCTGCCCCGTCCGGGCTCGGTGGGCTGTCGGCGGGCGCGGTCGGGGGCGATCCAGACGATGGCTGGGAACAGGCCGCGTTGGCGTTGTTCGACGCCGGAGTGGTAGTGGCGCAAGCAGCGGGAGAGCTTCTAGCGTGTGGGGTGAGGGGCGTGCCAATGCAAAAACACTCCCCGGTGAGCTGTGCGGGCGGCAATGCTCACCGGGGAGTGGGTGTGAGACTGTGAGTCTCTGCGCTCTCAGGCGGTTAGCGGTCGCGAAGCAGCGGGATTCGGCAAACGGTTATTTGGCCAGCCTGTTGGAGGCGCGAAGCAAGGTGATGATCACGTTGGACATCCGAGCGAACAGGTAGTCGTACCCGTCGACCGGCACAACGTGTTTGTCTGTTTCATGGTGGCGGATGCGGAACTTATTGCCCACCGCAGTAAGAGCCCCCATATCGTCTTCAACGACTTCACGCAGTGGTTCATTGGTGATGTGACTAAGCAACTGCTCAGCGCTGGCTTTCTTGTTGCTTTTGCCATCGGGGAGCGGCTCTATCGTTTTCAGCCGTTCAAAGGCGTCCCAGAGCTTTTCCAAGCCGATTCTGCGTTCGTCCTCCTTATGGGAAAGGTAGCGCTTTCGCGCTTCAATGATGAGGTCGTCAAGTTCCTTGTCTCCGCTGTTTGGCTGCAGATCAGCCATCAGCCGTCGAACCTCTGGGGTGCCTATACGTTGGATCTGTAAGGTGTCGTCGACACTGACGAACTCATAGATGACACCGCCCCGGCCAAGCAGCTCGTTGACTTCTTCCTTAAAGGTCGCTTGGGCTTCTTTACGACTATTGCCATTAAAGTCGAGTTCGTAGTGGTTAAAGAACTTGTGAAACCTGCGTTGGCTGGGCGATGCGATTCTTTGAGCGGTGTATTCCAGCAAGTCGAAGATATCGCTGTCAGCGACGACAGCTGCTGAAGGCCCAACGCCGAATGCTTTCTGGGCCGCGGTCATCTTGGCAGGATCGACTATTTCTGGTAGATCCTGGTCTGCTTTACTGACCAGAGGATAGTCAAGACGGGGGATAACGCCGTTGATATCTGCTTGCAAACGAGACAGATCTGTCCCTGCAATGCCCTTGCCGTCTTCGCACTCTTTGGGAAAGTCTGCGGCGAACCGGTCGCCTTGATCTTTCTCCGCACCAGTCCGAGCAGTGCTTGTTTGGTTTCTTTTGGGAGGGCTTCGATGTCTCGAGGCTTAGGGCCTTCTGTCCGATCGCTGTACAAAGGTGATGTGCTCATGGAAGAAGTGTACACCAAACGTGATGTTCATCATTAGATTAGGTTATGTTTAAGTGCGTGCGACTCTGTTAATCGTCATATGCGGCATTAAGCTTTTTAAGCTGATCTATATGTTCTAAAGGTGCGGACGACGCCAGAAAGGGACACTACAAACATCAGAGCTTGGTCATCGTTTGCAAGATTGCATTTCGGTTGCTGGACATCGTAAGCGAGCGTGGAAGCGGGTGTTTCGTCTGGGCCGCGGCGTCGTTCGATCTCGATCACCGGGAATGGCGTCGCATCGCTCTCGCGGGCCTGCTGGTCGAGAGGCTCATCTTGGCCATGTTGCACGGCGCACCAAGGCGGGCGTTCCCCGCTCACGTCCGGCGGATGAGCCGACCCGTCAGGCGGCCTTTCGGGCAACGTGCCACTTGCTTGATGAGCCATGTCATCACCTCGCAATCTTGAAGCGACATCGCCTTGATACTACTCATGTGGAGTCAGGCTTCGAGTAGTGAAATTGGTGTGAAGCGCCTGGTGATTTAATTGAATGGTCTACTCCAACTTCTATTTGAGTCGAACGAATCTATCTAAACACTATTCACACAGTAACATCTTATATTACATTGCACACAATCTATTATTATCTCCCATCCTTGATTAAAACGGAATAGGTCATAGTTCCCTGAACTTGTTCGTTTACTTCGGAGTAGTATTGAAGTTATCCAAACATTCACTGGGCAGCCGCTCACCGGTTGCCATGACAGGTATGGAGGGTAGATGATGGCGATGCCAGAGTTTCCCGATTTGGAGCAACTCCAGGCCGAGATTGACGATCAGGTCATTCAAGCCGAAAAGGCCGCCGAGCAGGCGAAAGAATTCGCTGAGAAGGCGCAGAAGTTGACTGCTGTCACGCGCAGTCAGTCGCGGGATGTGGCGGTTGAAGTCGATGCGGCAGGAGTGGTGATCGATCTGCTGCTGACCTCGGAGGCGATGCGACGTAAACCTGATGCGTTGTCGCACCAGATCGTCTCCCTTATCCACGAAGCTCATCGCCAAGTCACGGCGTCCTATGTGGGTATGGTTCAGCGGACGTTCGGTGAGTCGGAGACGGCAAAGCTGATGATTGAGCAGGCTCGGCAGCGTCTCGGCAGCCACGGTGGGACTACGAAACGTTTGAGTGATCCGCCTCCGGAAATGCCGACCTCGGTGTGGAGGCCGCGATGAGTCTGCGGATCAACCCCGAGAATCTACGGCAACACTCTCAAAAGGTCACGCGAATTGCCGACGACGTCGCTGATGTCGCAAAGCTGTCTCGCAACACAGTCAACGGCGGCGATTTTGGCCTGTTCTGCAGTTTCATGGTTCCGGGGCTGACCATGTTGTCGTCACTCGCTGAGTCGGTGGTCGCCACGGCCCACCAGGCGCTCAATGTCAGCGCCGCCTCTTTGCGGACAGTTGCCGACACCGTCGAAGCGTCTGACGCCGATGCAGCTCGGCAGCTTTCCGCTATTCAAGAGCGGTTTCCCAACACGTAGCACTTCAACTCGTGGGCGGCAGCACGGTGTCGCCTACGGCTCTATCCGTATTCGAGCGGGGTCTCGCCGCACGCATGGCAGCCCCAATGTCCATCGGGAGGCAATCATGGCGCCGCAGGCGGGAATCCCCGAGGGGCTCGGGGCGGCGGTTATTACAGGATTGGGGTTGATGCCAGAGGGTGAGGCCCTCAGCCGAGCTATCGAAGCCAAAGCCTGGCTCGATTCGGCCTTGGCGAGCGTGTCAGTGGGAACGACGGCGCTCAGCGCGCTATCCGACCCTCTCCATGCCCTGTTTTCCGGTGTCGCAAACTGGGCAATGGAACACATCGAGCCCCTCAAAGACTGGATGAACAAACTGACCGGGGAGCCCGAACACGTCCGTCAGGCCGCCGCCGGTTGGCGCGGAATCGGCGAACGCCTTCAGAGCGATGCGGACAGCCTAAACCAATCTGTCACCACAGACATGGCCGAAACTGAAGGGCTGGCCGTCTCCGCCTACGCCGACATGCAGCGCGACACGGCAGCGCACATCGCCGTGCTCGGTGGCTATGCCAAGGCTCTGGCGTTCCTCCTCGAAGAAGCCTCGACCGTTGTCCAGAAAGTCCGCGGCCTCGTCTGCAAAGCCATCTCCGACGTAGCCGCTCAGGCGGGCAAGTCGGCCATTCTTGTCGGTTGCACACTGGGATTTGGCACGCCCATAGCTGTCTCGCAAATTGCCAGCAAAGTTGCCGAATGGGCGAAGAAACTTTCGAACATCGTCAACGCCGTGCCTCGCATGGCCCAAGCAATCCAAAAAACCTCCCAGAAAGGAGCGGCCTGGCTGAAGAGGCTTGACAGCGGTCTGAAAAAGCGAACTGCCGGCAAGGGCTCGGCGCACGTCGTTTCAAAAACAAGTACAAAGAAAACGACTAAAGCCCCTTCAAAAAAGCCTAACACCAGCACTCCCAAGACAAAAGCCCCTCCGAAGGGGCAAGAAAAAAATAGCGGCAAACCTGCAGGCGGCAAGACGCCGAAGGGCGGGAACACCCCCAAGAAAATCGGCAAAGACCCTGGTGCCGGAAGCGGCCCTGTCGTCTTCAAACCGCACAAAAAGGTCACTTCCGATCATCACCAACAGTACCGTGACTATGTCGACGGGTGTAACCGAGCTCTGAAAAAGGGCGAGCTCTCACCAACAGGGCGCGTGTCGACCAAAGGCAAACTCCGAATTGACGCTTCAAAAGCAGCCGAAAGAGAACGCCGAGAAAATCCCGGACTCTATGAAGGTAAAGTTGCCGGACACGTCCCCGACTCCACGTGGACGGGCAAGCCTGAACCATCGGAATGGCACCCAGAAGACCAAGCGGTCAACTCAAGCCTTGGTGGACAGTCAAGGCGTTACCCGATCGGCTACAAGCCAACGTCTTTCCACTACGACCCCGGCGACGGCACAGGGCCTTACCCGCCGCTTCCTCCGAAGGACCCGTCTGTTCTACCAAAGGATCCGCCGCCTCCGCCGCCGGAAGACCCGCCCATCCCAACAAACTAGTTTATGAAAACCCTTAGGTTCTTCCCACCCAATAAGATAAGGAGTAAACTATCATCATGGATTGGCGTCTTGACATCGTCACAGCGGTTGCAGTCGACCAAGCTCTGATGCGGGTCGATGTGGATGAGCTGTGGGAGTACAGCCTGCCCGAGCTGCGAGCCAGCGAGCAAGAGATCGCTGACACCGAGGACCGTTTAGGTTATAAGCTCCCGGGAGAATATCGGTCTTTCCTGCTATATGCTGACGGATGGAAGTATTTCCTCCAGAATGTAAGCGTTTTCGGCACCTCTGACTTGCTGGCAGGTGAGCTACACGACCAGGCCGAAGAGCTCTTGGAGGTGGCCAAAGAAGTGCTGCCTCCTCTCGAGTACGACCTTGACTGTTTCTTCCCGATTGCCGCATCTATGACGCAAATCGACCTGTTCGTCATCGGCAAGGTGGGAAGCCCCTGGGAAGGCCAGGTCATCTGGATTGCCGGCGATATTATCGATGAATACGAATCCTTCCTCGAATACTTCCGCTCCATGGTCGCCTACAACAAGAAACAAGCGAAAGATTTTGCCGAAGAATACGGCATCGAGAGCGAGCCACGCTTCGTGGTGCCCCTCTTCGAAGACGAACTCGACGCCGAAGAACAGGAAGAGCAGAAGGAAGATCATAAGGACGGATAGACGCTGCCAACTGTCGCAGGGGAGAACGAGTGACGCAGGAAGTTTGTCTATGAACAGGTGTCGCATCCTCGTTGACATACCGTGCTGACTAACTTTAGCATTATCACGATCGATGGTGGCCCAGAGACGCCGATCGCCCCAGTGTTTGACGAACTTCGGCGCGGCATCGATGCCGGGTTATGGGAATGCCAGACAAGCGTCTTACCGGAGGACGAGCGGTAAGGGCCGTGTCGGTGGCGCGTGCCTGAGCAGATTGAGTGCGGGTATGGTGCGTCGGGCTGCTGCGCTTTTCTGCTTTCGATTGGGTTTACTTAAGGACTGTCGTATTTTAAATTGTGAAGTGTTATTTTATGTTGTTTGCTGTATTTAGATATGTTTAAATAGTTACATGGAGGAAGTACTCCAAGAGATCAAACAAGTACACAACGAAGTAAAAGAGATCAACGGCTGGTTTGTGAAGAAGCGGACCAGCGATTCGAGAAGATCGACCGGCGATTCGACAAGATGGGCGAGAGATTCGACGGGATCGACAGGCGTCTTGATGACATAGATGAACGATTCGAGAAAGTCGATGAGCGCCTCAATGGCATTGACAAGCGCCTTGACGGTATGGATCGGCGGTTCGACGGGATTGATAAGCGCCTTGACGGCATGGGCGAACAGTTCGACGGCATCGACAAGCGCTTTGATGGGATGGATGCGCGGTTTGAAAAGGTCGAGGGAGAGATTGTTGGTCTGAAGTCCGGGCTGGGCAGCGTCCAGGCCAGTTTGGATGCGCATGTTCAGGAGATTCGGCAGGATTTGACGGTCCAGCGTGACATCACGACGGATATGGATCTGCGGATGGCAGAGGGTTTCAGTGATCTGAAAGCCGGTCAAGCGCAGCTGCAGGCCGGCATCGACAAGCTGCGTCGGGATCTTTTCTTGGAGGGCGGCCTGCGCGAGACTGCCGACGACGCCATCCACACGGCAGAAACCGAACGCTACGACGAGCTGGCAAAGCGGGTGCTCGTGCTGGAAGAGCGGATGGGGATCGCAGCGTAGAAAACGAAATGCCCTGACTGCTTTCCGTCAACAGTCGATTAACTTAGGTCAAATTTAAGCAGAGTTAATCATGAAGTAACTCTAATGTCTTTTTGGACACCCTTCATATTCTAAACAGTTCACTTTCTAAACTATTCATTGTCAACGCCGTGCCACGCGCCGACGGCGCCAAACATACACTGCGCCGCCAACTCCACCCAGCGCAATCGGCACCGCTCCGCCATAATATAGCGGCGGAACATTATCACCAGCAGCTGCCAATGCAGCCTCGTGCTGCGGTTGGCTTGGCTGCGACTGTTCGGCCTGTGAGATATGCATGGCCTTCGGCGGCAAGGCGGTATTCTGTGGCTGGTTTGACTGCGGCTGGGTCGACGATGTCGCAGCGCCGCTATGCAGCGTGTGGTCGAGTTGCCGCAGCAACGCATCATTACTCTGCGGGTCGGAGAGATAACGCCACACAATGATCCCCTGCAGGTTGTGCTGCTGGACATATTCTGCCTTATACTTCATCGACTCTGCATCGTCGTAGCTAATAAACTCACGCCGCGCGGCATTGTAGAGATAGGGCGCTTTGCTTGCGTCGTCCCAGTAGCGAGTGTAACCATTCTTGTTAATATACTCTCGCTCGAGCCGGTCATACGTGGTGTGGTACTCGCCAGCCTTTTGGGTGTCCCCAACGGGCTGGTGCAGCCCATGATTCACCTCAGGAACTGAGGTAAACCGCCGGCTATACCACGCCGCCCCGATCATCAATTTGTTTGTTGGCGCGCCATGAGCTTGGTAGTGCTGCACTGCCGAGTTGGCACTTTGGTCGAGCGGGTCACCAGGTGCGGTATAGAGCCCAGCATGGTGCCCAGCGTGCGTCTTGAACGAGCCAAACCCACGCATGTCATACGTCATAATTGCAATCTGATCAAGATACTGCTCGTACTCAGCAAACTTATTTTGCTCGGCATACCACTTGGCTGGTGCACCTGTCATCGAGATACTTGGCCGGCGTCCACCACCGGTGGTCGTTGCCGTGCGCAATTCGCGCAAGAGAGCAATCAGGTCAGCCTGCTGGCTCCCCTTTGGAAACTCCCAGTCGATATCCACCCCGTCTAACTGATGAGCGTGCAGCGCCTCCTTGACAGAGCTCACAAAGGCATGCCGGGTGCTTGCTTGGCGCACCATCGCATCGAACTCCCTCCGCGCGGCATCATTGCCGCCACCAATTGAAAGAATAAGGGAGATACGCGGATTAACCGCGCGAATCCGCTGCAGCGTAGCCGCCTGCTTAAGGTGCGGCAGTCTATCAAGCGTTAGACGCCCATCGGGCGCAATGCGCCCAAAATGGACGATGAGCCGATCGATCATCTTCAGATGTCCGTCAGTCACTTTTGGGAGATTCTCGTCGCTGACATAGACCGAGATTGTCTTCCGCTCAGCAGCCTGGGCTGGCAGCGGAGCCACCAGCTGGCATCCGACTGCTATCATCATGACACTGAGCACGCTTTTCACAATTGCCGTCCGCATATCGCCTCCTTGCTTTTGCTACCCGTCTCCTTTTAGCCTATACCGTTTGCCAGAATGCGTAAAGTATGAAGTGGTATAGATTACTCGTTATCAGTGGTTGGCGCGCGGCGGGTCGGCTAGTGCTGATCAAGCACCGCATAGGGCAGCTGCTTGTACCGACGCCGTAGCACGATCGTCACAAGCAGCATTATCAGTGGCGCAAATGGCGCATGCGTCATCGACAGCGCCGCAATATAGAGCAGCCGCACCGCATAATACGCTACGCGGTGAAACCAACCCCGCGGTCGGTCATCAAGCGAAATGCCCTGACCGCTTTCCGTCAACAGTCGATTAACTTACGTCAAATTTAGCAAAGTTAATCATGAAGCAACTCTAATGTCTTTTTAGACATCACTAGAAGTGCGTCTCAAAGTTTCTTTTCTGGTCCATAGTTTCGGCAAAGGTCAAAAGCTTTTTCGTGGGCTGTCTGAGCAAATGCTTCACGATCTTTCTCGCTTTTCGGCTTCGCTCCACAGAAATCATCGATCTTGAAAGCAAGTCCAATAACCTCCACAGTTACCTGCGGGGCAGCGTTGGCATCGAGTCCAAGATCGCCCTGTATCGGAATTGCATAGAAGGCTTATGACCTCGATGAGTTTGTCTGAGGACCGCGATCTTTGGGCGTTAGAAGCTCAACTTGAGCGTCCTGAAAAGCTCTCCACTCTTCTGAAATCACAATCTAAAAGGTGATCATTAACCATTCCTACTGCTTGCATAAACGCATATACAATGGTGGAACCGACAAACTTAAAACCTCTTTTCTTCAAATCTTTGCTTATCTTGTCTGACAGCTCCGTTTTTGCAGGGACTTCTTCTATTGATTTCCAAGAATTGATAATCGGTTTACGATTTACAAAGCCCCATACATAACTGCTGAATGAGCCAAACTCCTCACGTATCTTAAAGTAAGCTTTTGCATTGATTGCAACAGATCTCACTTTCAAACGATTGCGTATAATCCCTTTGTTTTGAAGAAGCTCTTCTTCCCTTTTTTCATCATAGTTTACAACTATTTCAGGGATGAAATCATCATAGGCTTCACAGAGTGATCCCATTTTCTTTAATATTGTAGACCAGCTAAGTCCTGCCTGCATTCCCTCTAGGCAAAGCATCTTAAACAGTTCCCTATCCTCAAACATCGGTATTCCCCACTTCTTATCGTGGTATTCCTGTTCAAGCTGATTATGGTTCGCCCAACCACATCTCTTAGTTTTCTTTTCCATAACTACTCCTTACCGATATTTTCGTACTCAATTTTATCAAGTGTCTCGTGATAACTAAACCAGGCGAGTCCATTCGATCCATAACAGACCGAATTATATTCAAAAATAATAATCTAGCGAAGGATTATGTCTTTCTGGGCGGTGCAGGTCGCCGAACTTCGGTACGCCAATCGCCTGGAGGGTCGGAAGGCGGCATGCTTCGAGTTGTGCACACCCATTCTTCCCGCGGGCCGAATCAAGGTTAAAACCTCCCGGAGCATCGTTGTTTTAAGGATGTCATCTTTAGAGCCCGATTGGAGCTGGGCTCTTGAGCGGAATGCTAGGCGATGCATCTAAGTGCAGTCTAGAAGACGCAACCTGATGTTTCCCACATGTCTCGGATGTCTACGCAAGCTGAGCGGAAGGCCGACAGCTTCGACGGCGCGGTGCGCGTATGAACTGACGAGTCGCCTGCGGCTTGTCGCAGTTCTATTGCGGCCAGATCGATCTGATGCCGTTGATCCTGTTGTTGCTCACACACATGCAGCTATGGCCTATACGGAGAAAAGGGGGGCGCTATGCATTTGTTGTAATCGCAGACTGTCCAACATTCTTTCGACACGCAGGGGGCGATGCGTAGCTCCGGCATTGGACAACCCTGCGCCACACTCTGATGACAGAGTCCTCGGCTGGACACCGCGACGCCCTAGAGTCCTCAAACTGTGCTTCCATCCGCGGCGGGGACTGCTTCAGACCCGAACGGCGCACGCAGCCGCGGGCCCGGCCTCCTCGGCTAGGCTGGCTTTATGAGCAGCAGCGACGATCCTGGCGGGCGCGCCCGCTTCGCGGAGGGGGCTATCCTCCGGGAGCTGCGGGCTGCCCGTAAGCGCCCGGGCGGGTTGTCGCCGCAGGCGATGGCTCAGTGTCCGGTCATGTGCGACCTGCTGGGCAACGGCGACCCCGAGGTCGCGCTGGTGGAGTTGACCCGCAAGGTCATGGAGCTGATCGACTCCGGCGACGACATAACGGCGGTGGAGGTTGCCAGCTATTCTCTCGGCCTGTGAGGCCGCCAGCTACTCCCTCGGCCTGTGCACCTACGCCGACACCCACCTGGCCCGGCTTGAACAGTTCGGGGCTGTGCGCTTCCTCGACCAACGCCAAGCCCGGCGCTACAGCGACCGCGGCCTGCTCCAGCTGGCCAGGCTCATCTCCACCCACTGGACCACCCAGACCGTCCCGGAAGCCACACTCATCCTCATTGGTCTGGACGAGAGCCACGTCGGCCTGACCGTCCAGCTGCGCTGGCAGCGCCACATCCACATTCACCCTCCGAAGCTCAGTCTGTGGCTAGACGGCGAACCGCAGCCTGCGCCTTTCGCCGCGACCTGGACGGACGCCTCCGAGCCTGACGCGCTGTGGCACGAGCACGAGCTTGCAGAGCCGACCGTCGTCGAGCTTGAGGGAGAGGCAACCGTCCGGATGGTCTGGCGAGGCGAAACCTGGCCCACGTTCACCGTCGTGCTGACCGGCGACATCCACGCCGACATGGTCAAAAGCCAGACGCTGGCAGCGGCGTGCGCCGTGACGATGGTGCGGTCATTGACGTAAGGGCCCATAGCCTTGCGCGGCCTATCGTGCCCCGTTCCTCTTGCGCATCTTTACCCCACGCCGTAGCAAGCACCCCCGTACCGCGCCGGCGCCGACGCCGACGTGCGTGGCGACGGTCTTGAGGGACGTGCCGGAGGCTTACATCGCTCGGCCCCGTCCCCTTGAGGCCCATCAAGTCCACGCTGCCGTTGGGGAACGCCGGCCTGCTTGCGAAGTCGAATGACCGTGTTCTTCGTGATGTTGAAACGAGCGCAGATATCCCTCACTGGCACGCCGATCGCGTAGAGACGGGCAACGTCAGTACGCTGGGCCCGGGTGAGAGAGGCGAACGTGACCTTACGAGTCACACGCGGCGCCGCAGGGCCAGGCCACGACGGACGGTCAGCAGCCAGATCAGGGGGCAAGCTCGCAATCAAGTCCATCAGCGGCTGCCACTGTTTCGAGTCTGAGTCAGCAAGGGCCACTGAGTTTCTTTCCTTAATCTTTCTGCTTTTTCAAGCTGTTTCTGCCGTGCTTAAACCGGCGAAGCTTCGGGCTGGATTTGGGTTCTTGGACTTAGGGGTCAGTGTCGACGTCGGGAAGCCTGATCCGTCCGTACAAAGCCGATGGCGGGGCGGTTGCTTCACCTTTAAGAGGAATCTAATCCGATGCAGGCGCGCGTCAGAGCGGCAGATGCTCGATCACGACCGAAAATGACTAGATGGTCAAGAGACCTAGTTGCCCAACCATGGAAAACGTCCCGAAGACGGACGTTGGGATGATGACGATCATAAGAATCGTGACGACGACTCGTCTGGGGCAGTGAATGTCGCTAGAGGGCAACCCCGGGAGGCGCTTCAATCTGAGTTCAAGAGATGTGTTTTCTTGAACCTTGATGGAGGTGTGTTCTTCAATCACCGCGGAAGCTACCCGCAAAGGCACGACGGCCAACCAACACATGAATCCGATGACAGACAGGGTGTCGAACCTGTCGTTGATGATAAGAATGGCGTCCTGCGCGAGATATGCGCGAATTGGAATCGGAAAGACATCGAAGAACGAGCGGACGCCTTCTCGCTTGACCGAGGCGATGACCGCGGGGGAGAGGAAGATCAGACCGGTCCACCACGAGATTCGCCTCCAAGCCCACAGCAGACCGTGCCATCGCCGAGCCGCCAAGACGGTTCCGTTGAATTCATAGTCGTCAAGGATAGGGTTGGCGTTTGCGAACGGGTCGGCTATTGGCGCCTGCTGATCGACGTCGGGTTGCTGATCTCCGACATCGGCTGCCCTTTCGTCGACATCGGCTGCCCTTTCGTCGGCTTCGGATGCCCCTTCGACGACGTCGGCCGCCTTCTCATCCGACGCAATCTTCGGACGCGGGGTTGGCGTCGGAGCTGTCTGTTTGTTTTCTACTGCTGACTGCTGGTTCAGCGCTGTCCTCCGGCGGTTCGGCGCGGCACTCTGTTGGTTTGGCGTTGTCCTCTGCGGGTTCAGTGTTGCTGTCCGTGGGTTGAGTGTGACTGTCCATTCGATCTCCGTCTTAGGCGTTTGCGACGTGAGCGTTTCCTCCTCACAGCCCGGCAAGGTGATTCTACGGCTTTATGCGGCAGTGAAGCGTCGATTCTTCACCTCCTGCTCTCTGGGGACTCCCAGGCACCGCTCGTTAAGTCCTTCGTTCTCCCTCAAGTTTCCAATCGAGGGCTTCTATTCCCAAGCTCCAGACCTTGGCGCACGATTTTTCGGGAGCCAGATCGCCAAATCAAGTCACTAAGTCAGCGTGCTGCTCCCTCGCGACTATGGCCGCTCTCTCCTGTGCTGGCGTTGCGCAGGGCGTCCACTCGTTTGTTCAGCGACTTTAGCTTGGCGGCCCAGTCTCCAGGGACGGCTCCGTGTTCATGCTTAATTCTGTTAATAGTGCGACGAAGCAAGTCTGAGTAGCTGAATCCGTTTCTCTGTTGATAGTTTTGAAGAGACGCTTCTGCGGCATCGGCAAGCGTCTTTTCGCCATGATTGACTGAGAGCTTATTGCGTACTCGCATAAGTAGACGAAGAAGGTTAGCTGCGGGCTCGGCACAGAGATCCTTTGAGCCCTTTCTGTATTCGGAGCTCCGGTCGAAGTCACCGGGGGCGCATGCAAGTTTGACGGGCTCTTTGAAGTTGGGGTCATGTGCGTCCTTCTTAGGCGGTCTAATTAGCTCTGCGACAATAGTGGCAAGACGTGCTTGCGCGTCGGGCGGAATCCGATCTACGAATTCCGCTGTCGCGCTCATCACTCCAAGGATAATTTCGGCGGAACTGTCAAGATCTTGCGTTCGTACAGCAATACGTATTTGGTCGGCGAGATCGAGTGCCTCGCACGAAAGTTTTCTCATTTCATGGTCGCCCAAGATGAGAAGGCGACTGGCTGACAGCAGATCGAAGCGGTCCAGGCAATACGATGTGGCTTCCAGCAGTGCTTGGCGAACGTCTCGATGGAGGCCGAACTGATGGAACTGGAGAACTTCCCCAGTCTTTTCCCGAAATGATGAAAGAAGGAACACCGCAATTCCATGTTTAGCGCCAAAGGCTTGGGCGGCACTGAGAAGAGCGATGACGACGGGCTTCTCCCCGACTGTCGTCACAAGGACGGCGCGTGGTCGAGGACTTTGTTGCTCAAGCCATTTTTCAGTTGCTCGACGTAGCTTGTCTAAGGTAGATCTGACTGTGCTCGCTGCGACTCCATTTTCTGTTGTCGAATGTTTGTAGTTGTACAATTCGATACAGTTTGATTTGATTGAATTCCGTAATTTATCACGATCAGACAGATCTCTTATGCGGTCGGCAACCCTTTGGCCTTCGTCGAAACTTGAGTTTGAGCAGGCAATGAAAGTGCTCAGCGTCAGGGGGCCGGAAATGGAACAGGCGTGTCGAAGGGCTTCGTCCGGCGTGGAAGTGAGGAGAGTTGAAACGATTGGGTCTCGAGGGGTGTGACCGTCGTTGCGAGGTTCGCCTTGGGCGGTCAGGAGGCATACCTGCCCTGACGGAAGAGAGAGCCATGGCGGCGGGTTTCCCGCGGAGCGTCTTATCTGTTCTTGGAGATTGCGAGATTCAGAATCCGCTTCTGGTGATTCAAGGCCGTGAGTGGCGCGCTCTCCCAACTCCTTTAGATGACGTTGACTGAGGAGCCACGCTTCTGGTCCCTCGAGTTCTTCCCCATTTCGCTCAAGTTTTCCAAGAACCTTACCTAACTTCTGTTTTAGATCGGAATTCGACAGCATGTGTTTGTAGCTGATGCCGTAATCATGATTATCTCTGCGGCTCTTGTATTCTGCGACTATCCAGGACCGTAAAGCCATGCCTGCTGCAAGATCGCCGCGAGCTGTGTCTGTCCACAGAACTTGTGCCAGGTCTTTGGCGGTGGGCGACGAGGATTCTCCCATAGCCCGACGGACCGCCTCGGCGGCTTCTGTGACTTCGACGTCGGAGTTATTGGAAGCACTCTCGAGGACGGTTGGCAGCCCAAGGCCCATGAGCCACCCGCGTAGAGGGTCGGCTGAAACGGACATGTCCACAAGCGGGGTGCTGCCATTCGCAGAGTCTCCTTCGGTGCGGTCGACGAGTGCGAGCGACCATCCGCTTGGGTGAGTTGCGTCCGTGACCCCGGCTATCTCCGCGAAGATCGCTGTCGCTCCTCCTGCCAATGCAAGCAGCACATGGCCAGTGTGACTTCCGATCTGATGCTCCAGTTTTTCGATGCTCTCACGGCAGACTTTCAGACTTGGCAGAATGCAAGCATCGAGAATGTGAACCGCTTCGGCTTTTACAATTGCTGCAACCTTGGCTGACGTCTTTCGTAGTGCATCGACGAGACACCTCGCTAACTGGTCAGTTGGCGTTGCGCGATCGGGCGGTGTCAAATTGTCTTCCACACCGATGACAAGGATCTCGACAGACTCGTCGTTTCCCCCGTTCTGGAGGCTAGCCCGGAGTTCGGACAGCGCTGTTAATTCTTTCCGCAGAGCGCTTCCTGGCTTCTTTTGAGGAACATCGCCATCAGCCATATTTATCGCATGAATGAAATTAAGGTCGAGAAGTCGACTGGCAAGCTCGTCGCCGGTTTGACAAGATTCGAGTTCCTTCAGGCGGTCCCGATACTCTCTATTAATCAAACTTTGGTCGCGTCGGCGTCCGTTTTCTTTCGAAGGCTTACGGGGGTCAGCTTCGGTCAGAAGTATGCCGAGGTCGGCGAACCCGGCGACGTGAACAAGCAGCATGATCAATCCTTAACTTCGAGAGCTCCTAGCGTACCCCTGATGCCGTCTCCCTGCGAATGCTATCCGGTAAACTCCGCTCTCTTCTGGTTTCCACGCGGGTGGAGTGCATGACGCCGTTTCGTTAGTCATGTCCCTATGGATGAGCGCGGTCGTTAGTGGTCCAGGATGTTTTGCGGCAGTGTAGGACTTACATCCGCTGTAAGGCGTCGGCGGTGCAGAACGTCCGTGAAGGCTGGTGAGGCACGTCGCTGGATGTTGGGTTCGGCATGGTCTTTCGCGATGACTCCGACTAAGTGGAGCGGCTTGTGAATCTGTTCGTCAGATACCCTCCTCGCCGCACCGACGTCTGGTAGGATTGTGTTAGAGCACACAATCGTGCCGGTGTTTGGACGGAGATGATGATGTATCTCGCGATGGTTGAGACCAACGGAAACCAGGCCTATATCTTTGCCACGCAGCGTCAGCGCGACCAGATTGGGGCCTCTTGGCTACTCAAACGGCTACCCGAGTGGTACGACCGTTTCATTGAGGAGAGCGACTGGTCTGCTGGCGCGCCGGTGACCATCACCAAAACCTCCGGCAAAGTCATCGCCCGTTTCGCCCAAAAACAGGACGCCAAACGATTCGTCACGCGGATGACGTCGCGCGCCGCTGTCGAGGCTCCAGGCATGGATGTCTCAGGCGTCTATCTGGAAATCGCCGACGAAAGAGCCTCCGAAGGGGAGATTGCGCAGCTCCATAAGCTTGCTGCGAAGTACAGGCGAAAGCGTCCTTCGCCGATCGCGCGCTTTCCTTTTACTCCGCTGTCCGTGCCCTGCGTCGATTCGGGGATGCCTGCGAGCGTCAAAGAGGAGTGGGAGAAGCTGGGGGTTAGTCGTGACCGTCCCCTCGCCGAAGCAGTTCGAGTCAAACGCCACTATGCGAAGGACGGGCGAGAAGAGATCCTCAATCTCGTTGCAGATTACAGGGTCGGCGACGACCCCCAAATCCTCCAGGCATGGGGAAAAGAAGCTTGGGGAGAAGAGTTTTCCGAATGCCTGGTTCCCCATCTTTATCGTTTAGAGAATCTCATCAACGCCGATGAAGCAGAGAATGAAGACGATACCGCTGGGGGAGATGAGGAAACCAGTGCTAAGCCGCTCAGCTGGGTCGGTGTAATTCACGCCGATGCCAATGGCATGGGAGCTGTTTTCGGCAGCCTTGAAGAAGCAATGTACGAGGTTGCGCTCGACAACGACGATGAAGATTTGCTCGACAACGGCCATGTCGAGTCCTTTTCCCGCAGCGTTTCATCTCGCCTGGAAGAGGCGACGAAGGCGGCCTTTGCTGCAGCATGGACGGAGACGCTGAGATCTGCCACCTACGACTACCTCAACGGTGATCGGGGGAGGCCCAGGAAACCTCCGGTCATTCCGGTTGTTCCGGTCGTTCTTGGCGGTGATGACGTTACGGTGATCACCGACGGACGCTACGCTCTCATGTTCGCGGAAGCGTATGTGAAAAGCTTCGAGAGGATCACGGCCGAGGATGGGATCCTGCGCCACCTCGTAGAAGGACGGCGAGGCGGCAATGACCCCGAAGGTTTGGCGGCAGCGGTGGGAGTTGCCATCGTCAAGACTACTTTTCCCTTCTATGACGCTTATCTAATGGCCGAGTTCCTGTGCGGTCATGCAAAAGCCGCTTCCCGCCGAATCCCGATGCTCGATTTCCACGTCCACTACGACTCCTCCACAGTGAAGATGTCTGAGTGTCGAAAGCAATACGAGACCGTCACCGCTCGCCCGTTCTATGTCGAAAAAGATCGATTTGCTGCCTCCGAGTTCACAGAATATCGGTCATGGGGTCGTTTTAAGGAAACGGTCAACATCGTCGCCACTCAAGGCGAAGAAGAGTCCTTGTCACGCAGCCAGCAGGCCGCAGTGCGCCAAGTTCTCATCGACGAACCCTCAACTGCGAAGAACCGATGGGAGCTGCTGCACCAACGAGCCGACGCCAATCGCGAGAGCGCCGACGCCAATCGGCAGAGAAAAGCGATCGATGACGTGAGCGGCCCGGAAAGGTCTCTTTACTGGGTGGAAGAGACAGGGAAAGTGCCCGCAACGGCGCGTCCCTGGAGTGGCGGGAACGCCGTCGAAGCCCGCCGCAGCCTCCTTCTTGATGTCATGCAGGCCAGGGACATCCTTCCGGCAGCTGCTTTCGGCGTCCCACCAGTCCCCGTCCAGTTTTCCGAAAGGCAAGAGCCGTGACCTCGTCAGCCATCCGCACATTGAAAACCGGTGAAGAACGTATTCTCGAAGTCGCTCTGCTATCGGACTGGGGTTTGTCTTCCGGTGCAGGAATCGTTGGAGGCGTGGACTCGGCGGTTCGCCGTGACTCCCATAATCGGCCCTATGTCACGGGAACAGAGATGACCGGACTTGTGCGCGCTGCCGCGCACGACGTCGCAATCGCCCTCGATTCCGCGAGGGCCGGCTTTGAGCAGGTAGACAATTCTCCTCAAGCTGCGCGGGGGAAGCGTGACTGGGTCGGCTGGGTCGGCTGGGTCGACGGCCTTTTCGGCGGTGAGGCGAGCGGCTCCGCTCTTGTTGCCATCTCGCCTGCGCACTATGTCGAGACAGCGGAAAATGCGGAGTCAGTAACAACCCAGGCCGGGGTTGCGATCAACGCCGACGGCGTTGCCAAGCATGACTTTCTGCGGTTCATCCAGAGAGCGTCGTCGTGCAAGCTTCGCGCTCGCCTGTCGCTTCTGCCGCAAGACGGGAACGGCGCTGACGTGGCGTGGACCGACGAGGATCGCCGCCGCGCGACGATTTTGTTGGGGCTTTCCGTGGGACTTGTCGAGGCCGTCGGCTCCGGTAGAAATCGCGGCGGAGGCAACTGCAAACTGACCTTGCAGGGTGCCCGTTCCAAGGACTGCGCTCAAGCTGTTGCCGAGCTTCAACCTGATTTGCCGCCAGCTCCCATCGGTCGGCACCGTCGCACTTCCGTGGCAATCAATAATGCGTATGTCGATAGTTGGATTCAGGCGGGGCTATCGGCAACGCTGGACCAGCCCCTGCATGCGACGACGACGCGGCGTTTCAACACCTTGCGATCGGACGGATTTCTGCGTGGCACTTCGGTTCTTGCCTGGGTGCATAATCGGCTGCTGCAAGAGGGGCGACGTCGCGGTCTGCCGGATGAAATTCTCGCGGAGCTGGCGGGCGGAGTGGCGGCGGGCCGATTAAAGGTCAGTGATATGCGCCTGGCCTCGCCGCGTTCAACTTCTGCTCAGCCCCGGCGGTTAGACCCAGTGCCGTTGTGCCTGAGCAGATCCAAGGAGAAAAAGAATGGGCTCTTGTACAACACTTTTGCAGGAGAGCCTCCCTCAGAGGACGGTCCCTTCAAGTCGGTGAGAAGCGGAATGGTCGACATTGACGGTTCTAAGATCTACATGGGTGAGATTGCGTTGGAATCCAGTATCCACACCGCATTGGAGGAAGACCGCAGGGCCAAGGAGGGGACCTTCCACACTGTTGATGCCATCGCGGCCGGCCAAACCCTCGTTGGGGAAATTGTGATGGATCAGAACCTGAGCGCAGCCCTTGAACGGGCACTGGGCGGCTCATGGGCGCACCTTCTCGAAGGCCCTGCCCGGTTAGGCGGGCGTCGTCGTAGCGAGTACGGAGGCGTCACTGTGACAGTCGGCGAGCTAGCGGAGCTAGCTCCGGAAGTGCCTCCCCAGGGCGGGGAGCTCACCACAATATGGCTTACTTCCGACCTTGTGCTGCCTTCCTCGCGCTTGGGCCCTGGCACGGTCGACGATCTTCCTGCGGAGCTTCGCCGCCACGGAGTCAAGGCTGCACTGCCTGCTGTGCCTGCTGAGGACGATCGAACCACCGTGTCGGTACGTGCAACGAGGGTCGATTCTTATCACCAGGTGAGCAGCCGCCCACGCCCAAGCATCGTTGGCTTGGCAGCTGGCTCAGTCATCCAGCTTGATCTGAATACGAGCGGAGACGATCTCGCGGAGGTGCGCCAACGACTCGGGCTGCTCGGCGCCATCGGCATCGGGCTTAGGACGGCCGAAGGTTACGGGAGATTCGTCGTAGCCGACAACTGGGCGAATGAGCCTAAACTGACGGTGATGGAAGAGAAAGAGGCCCTGTAATGCTCCGGCGCATGCGTTTCGAAATACCTGTCCGCCTTGTCTCGCCCCTGCATTACGGGGCTCTGGATCCGGTTGCCGAGCGTCAAGTAAACGAGACGGGAAAGAAGGACGAGTACGGTCAGGATCGTTTGCTCGCCAGAAATGCGTCCGGCGAGATCGTGCTGCGAGGAACCGCTATCGCGGGCGTCCTCAAAGCCGCCTGTGGGGCTGAGCATGGCCAAGCCTGGGGCTCGTCAGACTCTTCCTCTCTCGTCGCCGTCGATGACTGTGTTCTCGACGTTGCCGAGCATCGCAGAACAGGCAATGCGATCAACCGGTTCACGGGAAGCGTCACGGACGGCTCCCTCTACCACTATCAACTCGTCCCTCGCGGCACTCGCTTCACCATCGTTCTGCGAGCAGATTGCCGTCGCCATTGGGAGGTCGATGCCGTTCGGAGCGCCTTGAAGACTTGCCTCGGTCTGATCCGTTCCGGAGCTATTGCGTTCGGAGGACGGACGAATGTCGGCTGGGGCCTGGTCGAAGCAGCGACAGATCCTGATCAAGCGATGCCTCTGCATGTCGAAGATCTTCACACGCTTGACGGACTGACAGCTTGGCTCGCCAATGCTTCCAGCACTGAATCGATTGAGTCGGCGCTTCCTGCAGACGAGGAATCCTTTGCCATCTCCGTGGACTGGCGCCCGCTCGGAGCCATGTTCGTCGGCGCCGCCGCCACAACGCGTGAAGAGGCCGAGCGTGAACAAGAGATCGGTGAGGATGAACGGAAGAACATCTTGGAGCCGCTTGTCGAAGATGGCTGTCCTGTCATTCCCGGATCCTCGATACGCGGGGCTCTGCGACATAGGGCGAGTCGCATTGCAAGGACCGTCCTTGCCGGGGCGGGAGAGGGAACTGGCTGGCAGACGAAAACGACCCATGAACAGATCGCGGCCGACCCTCGTCTCGTGCGCCGTCTCTTCGGCGACGCCCGCCGTCAAGGTGCCCTTCGGGTGCGGGATTCTCGGGCATCCGTCAAACAGATTGCGCGGCGCGACCATGTTGCCATCGATCGATGGACCGGAGGAGCCATGTCCGGCGAGCGCGGAGTCGGAGACGAGGAGCGCGGCGGACGCCTCTTCGCCACCGACGAGGTTCTGTGCGAAAAATGGGAACCGATTCAGATAGACGTCCGTCCGCGTCTCCTAGGGGCTAACAGCGAACAGCAACGCGCTGCTCTGTGCTTGTTGTCTCTGGTGCTGGCTGAGATGGCCACAGGCCACATGGGCCTAGGCGGACTCGGCACACGAGGCGCGGGGCAGGTTGCTGTTACGAAAGTGACCTGGGGGCGGATGCGATGCGGCAAGGAGTCCGAAGGGGGCGATTCTGCCGTTTACGAGAAGTGGATTTCGCACGCGCCTCAGACGCAGAAGGAAGGGGACCCGGTCGCCAGACTCTGCGAACAGAGCCGCAATGTGGCTCTGGAGCTCTTGTCCCATGCACGCGAGATTGCGCCGGCGAACGGATGGACCGAGGCGCTTATTCGAGATGAGAGGGATGACGAGGAGACTGCTTGTGGCTGAGAAAGAAGCGCAGACTCGCGTAGTTAAAGAGCTAGAAAAAGCCTGGTGGTCCGTCGCGAACGGAGCGGAAACGCTCAGCGACTGCCTGGCCGAGGCGGGACACGCGTCGTGGCAAGGCTGGGCTTTGACGACAACCGGCGCTCGCGCCGTCCGCCTCGTCGGATCGACCTTGCAAATCGCAGACGAGGATTCGAGCAAGGGGCAGCCGGTAAAACCCGATCTCGTATACGAACTGCGGCTATGGAACACCGAGCACGATACTGACTCCCCGATTCTCGCCACCGAAATCCGGTGGATCAACGGCTACGGTTCGCGCCGGATCACAATCGGCACGGCTCAAGACAAGTTAACGGATCCAGAGCCGTGCCTTCTGCGCCCCAGCAGTGTCATGACGAAGGACTCACAAGATTTGTCCGTGATCGAAGTCTTCGTCGTCGAACCTCAGTACGGCAATGTCGAATATGCCGATCAGATTGTTGTAGGAGCACTAGCATGATTCATCAGGCTTACAGCGGAATACCGACGCCCATTAGGAATGAGTTAAAGAAAAAAACGGATGCTCTGAGGCCTCCGGAAGGGGAATCGTTCTACGAAGACGCCCTTCCCGCTGGGCATGACCGGCTGGTTCCGGAACTCGTCTCAGGTGAGATCGATGTGCGTATCACTGCGGCTACCGCCACCGTGCCCGGAATGCAGACTGATAGCGGTGCTCTCGCCGTCTCGTCTCGATCCGGAAACCCTAAGGGGGCGCAGAACTGGAATGACGCGGATATCCCAGTGACGACGCTCAAAGGGGTTCTTGCGAGCGCCTACGAAGCGGTGACGATGTCACGTTTCAGGATCTTTGGCGATCATTCGCATCAAATCACGAACCGTCGTTCAGCATCGGAGGCGCTCACGCTCTATCCGGTGTTCTTGTCTTATCAAGAGGGCAAAGGGTATCGTGTGCGCGTCATGCTGGGGGACAATGATGTTCCCAAAAAGGAGGAATGGAATTCTGTGCCCCCAATCGTCTGTGAGGCCTTTATCCCCGATTCTGTAAAAGCCGGAGTGGCCTTTTATGACGACAAAGGCAGCGAACTAGTCTTCTGGGGAGGTAAGAAGAAGTCCTGTGGTGACCAAGAGGCCGCTAATCGACGTGTGGAAAAAGCCCGCGAGCTCGCCCCTCATATGGCCCGCATCAAGGTAAAGCTTGTGAAAGAAGGTTTCTTCGATAACGATCGGTTTATTGTTAAGAGCATTGCGACACAAGACGGCAGCCAGGAGACCCTGTTTGACACGAAAAAAGGCCAATCCCATCGAAAAGGGGGTGGAAAGGATAAGTCATCCGATTCTTATGGGTCATATGAAGGCGTAGTTGTGCGTACGACTCCGGATGACGCAAGCGAGCCTCTCATTGATACGAAAGTCAATGAGTTTTTCTTCTTTGACCGCTTCTTTGATAACCCCGAAAAAGCCCAGTACATCGACGTCCCTGACGCCGAAGGAGGCAATCCCGTGATCGACTCGCTTGCCGAGGTTCTTAACAGTTACATCGTCGAGTGCCGCGCCCTTAAGAAACGCGAGGAGGGGAGTCAAGGCGTTCAATCGGGAACCGGCACACGGACTAGCAAGGATCCCAACAATCGCTTAGTGTCCGATATCCTTGCCGCTCGCGGTGACAACGTCACTCGGGGCGAAATCAAGGACTACCTGCGGGAAAAAGCGGCAGAGCCTAATTCTATGGGGATTCCGCTGTTTGCGGAGATCAGCTCGTCGAAGAAGAAGAACTCCCCCAGGGTTGTGTCTTTAACGCCAACGCAGGTCGGTCGGCGAGCTGTGGGGGTCCCGCCACATGAGTTAGCGGAGCAGGCAGGGATGCTTCCCTCAGAGAGTCTCGACGAATGCTCTCCTGCGGAGCGCTTGTGGGGATTTGCTCACGACGATGAACTCGGCGGTCGCGAAGAGGACGGACAACGCCGCACTTCTCCTGGGTATCGTGGACATATCACTATTTGTCCTGTTGTTCCCGTGTCTGGATGCGACGGTCTGAAGCGGTCGGGAAAAGGGGACCAGTGGGTCCTCAATCCCCTCGCCACGCCCAAGCCTTCCAGCGGCGCCCCCTATCTACGTGGCCTCAAAGGTCAGACCGTTGACGAGGCTTCGACTCGAGGGGAGATGTTTAAAAAGAATATGTCGCTAATTCGTAAAGCGTACCCTACTCATCGCGGCGAGCTGAGCAACAAGGGGCTTCCTTCTAGGGCTGCTGTAGCTGATGATGGCGAACCCGGGACACAGAATACGCGTCTTGTCTCGTATCTCAAGCCTGGCGCCGCATTTACCACAACTATTATGTTCGATAACGTTACGCGGCAAGAACTGGCTGTACTTCTTTGGCTCCTCACGCCAGAGCGCCTGGTTCCCGACGGTGAACGCAGTAAGTTTGTTTCTAGAAGCGAGCATGTTGTGGGCTACCATCGTCTAGGGCATGGAAAACCCTACGGACTGGGGAGTGTGGAGATCAGGGCGACTGATGTTCGTTTCGCTGAAAATAGCGACGTAGCGACGGCCTATAGGAGTCTCAGCGGATGTTTAGGTATTTTTGATGGGGTTCATAACGGTTCGTTGGCCGACTTGGAAGTGCTTAAATCCTTCTTAGAGCATCTTCCCAAGGGTTTTAAGGACTCCCTCCCGGTGCGTGCGTTCCAACGTGCGTCATTTGGATTTGTTGACAAAGGAGGGAAACCCGAGGATGTGACGTATCCGAAATCGGAAGGCTCGGGTGACCTTTCTCCGATCATTGGATGGTTTTCAAAACGAGAGACTAGCAGAGTAACCAGGAATCAAGATATAAACGATCCGCGTTATTATATTGAGTCACTCGCTGATCCTGAGTCTAAAGAATAGGGAGGAGACTGTGGCAGCTACAAGTCCCAGATGTGTATGCTGTGTCAGCCAAAGAGCTCTTGAAAGCAGCTAATCTGAGACTTCGTCACTTCTGCGATGCAGGCCGGTGCTGTCAAAGACAAAGGCGGTCCCGTGCGCCTCGCCGCGTACAGGGCAGGTTTAATGTTTAGTCGGTCACTAAAAATGGGGCGTTCTGCTTCGGTGGTTGTATGCGGGCTAGCAGGGATCGGGCAGTTTACGAAGAACCCGGTGACCAGGTCTTTGGCGAAGTGCGCCAAGGACGCGGAGAGAGAAGGGCCAGGCCTGCCACCACAGGGTGCGCCTGACAGTCGGACTCTTCTTTCGAGGCCGAATGACCTGCGATGCAGTTTCTTCAGTGGATTCACGCTGATTCTGAGCGCTTTCGTCCATTCATCCCACTCTTTCCAAGATGCCATACAGATAGGTACAGATAGGCACCGACATTCTATAATTTTGCTCCATTCCTGCAGGTCTGATCCGCTTCAACGGCCTTGTGTGCAGGATCCGCCATTCGCATAGGCTGCGTGGTTCAGCATCTGCTATACAGCTGACCGTCTGTTGCGCAATTTCGCCTGGTTTCTTTCGGTACGTCTAGACAGATCGCCGTCTGGACTGGACGCCGTTGGTGGCGATCGCCGGCTGACGTTGTCCAGTTACTGCTGAATATGCGACTGGTGGCGACGGCGCTTGCCTGACCTGCTCGTGCTTGGCTTGATCGAGCGAGCCAACCCGAAGCGGCCTCGCAACAGTCTTCAGCGCTATAGAATCGCTGATTCCGACCGCGCGTACTGGCCGAAATGGAAGGAAGCTCTGACTGGCGGAAGCTCCGACTAGCACGGAGAGCGCGGGGTGCGTCTCAAGGCGGCGAAAGACACCGGTGGGACGGCGGCGTTCAGCGGAACGCAACGAACGGAACGCGGTGAAATTGAGTGAATGGAAGGAAAGACGTTGACACCGCAGGGTTCTCACGGCGGCTAGGGGTGAGCCGCAAGCGTGTTCGCGCGCTTCTTGACGGCAAGGCATCGCTTTTCGCATGCCGATGTTTTTAATCTGGAGGCTCTTACCGGCATCCCGACAGGGTTATGGAAGCGTCATGAAACTGGCTATTGTCACGATTTAGCTTGCCGCGAGGCTGACGCGTGAAGAATCAGCAATAGGGCGCATCCTTATCCGTCGATTATTACGGATGACGGCTCTCCACCTTTGACGGGAACCCCGTCTTAGTAGGAACTCTGTCACCGCGACCAATTGCGTTGGAGCTGTGAACTGCTATTGATGATTTGGAGGTGAGACAAGTGGCCCTGGTGAGAGCGAGCAGCTCGGGACAGGCTGTGCGACGTCGGACTCGCTGACAGCGGTTGCCTCCCTTCGATAGCCTGGTGCCCATCGCCGCGGCGAAAACGAGAGTCGGAGACGGGAGAAACTGGGGACCGGGGAAAAGCCTGAGGTAAGGAAAGCCGGAGGCGGGGAAGCCTGGGATAAGGCGAGCCAGAGAGAATGGGAGTCAGGATGGGGCATTGTGCGTACAGAGTCATCGACAGAGGGGCCTACCACGGGTTCGATGAGTTCCAGGCGCCGCAGTTTTTCGCGGATGGCATCGCGCAGCGTTTGACCGAGCCGGATTCTTTGGGCGGCGACAAGCGCTTCGCCATGTGTTGCGGGCTCTGCTTGAGAGTGTGCGTCGCGTTGACGACGTTCCTGCCGATTCCGTTGCGTCCTCCAACTGCATGCGGTGCGGCGGCTCTAGTGAGGCGATGCCGGTGGAAGTGTGAATCACGCAGGAAGATGGACTCTTACGAGCAGTGCGCCGTCGCCCGCGAACCCGTCGCCGACCCCGACGCGTGGATGTCCGCTTCCTGGGGCAACGGCGGTCTTAAGCACATGATCGTTTGCAGCCTGAAGAGGCCTTCGCTGGGGAGGCGGCGGTGCCTGTCTTCCGCGCCCACATTGAGGACGGCATGATTCGACCGCGTGAGCTGCTGCGTCATCTGGACGTCTGAATGTTCGTTGCGAACAGCAAATAGGTGCGAACGACGAAGCAGAGCGAACGGGGCGAACCAGTACAAGCCGGGGAGGAGCGGGAACGGCAAAGAAAGCTAGCGGTGAAGCGGAGCATGCCGACGGCGTGAGCAAGGAAGATCGAGACTTGCCGATTGTCTACCGAGAAGCCGGTCATATCGGCCGAGAGGCCGCTCATGTGTGCCGAGGGGCCGTTCAGATGCGTCGGCGGCAGCGATTAGAATGAGAGGGCCCGGTGCTCCTTGCCGGGCCCAAACAGAGGACCGCAGCAATGGCCTCGACAGTTGGGGAGGAAAACCATGACGGATATGCCGATCAACGGGCCCACTCTTCGGTGGGTGCGGGAAAGCATGTTCATGGCGAGAGGCGAGCTTGCCCGGGCAGTAGGAACTTCTGAAGCGCGAATAGAGGCTTTCGAAACGGGCAGCGCGACGCCGACGCTCAGGCAGCTCCGCCTCATAGGGAAGAAGCTCGATAGAACTCTCGCTTTCTTCTTCACGATGCCTCCCGCGGAGTCCGACGTGCCCAGCGCCGCCGATTTTCGCGGATACGGCAGGGACCCCGTTCCGCCTCTGTTGGCGCGGGAAATGCGTCGGGCGGAGCAGTACCGAGAGGCCGTGCTGGAACTGGAGGGGCCCATAGTGGCACCATCCCTCGTCGGGCACATCGGCGGAAGAAACATCGAAGCCAGGGCGCGCGAGATGCGCGGATTGCTGGGCCTTGCTCATGACTTCTTGCCGGAAAGCAAGCACGGAAAGCAGCCTTTCAATTATTGGCGGAGGCTCCTTGAAGACCATGGATTCCTCGTTTTTCAGACGACCAGGATAGATCACTCCGTTTTCCGCGGGCTGTCCATCTACCACGACCCTCTTCCCATAGTCCTTCTCAACGGTTCTGATGCGAGCAACGGGAAGACATTCACCCTTTTTCACGAACTGGCGCATCTGGCGAACCGCACAAGCGGTCTATGCGCTCTAGAGGAAGGCCGCAACGAAGAAGCACTGGCAAATGCTTTCGCTGCAAACTTCCTGATGCCCGAGGCGGGGGTTGCGGGGCTCGTGTCCGACGTCGTCCAAGATTCTTGGGTCATGGCCGAAACGGTCGCCGAGAGTTTCAAAGTCAGCACTCTCGCCGCGGCTATTCGTTTGAAGACGCTTGGCTTAATCTCCGACGCGGATTTGGATGCTATTCGCGTAGAAAGTGATCGGCGGTGGAAGCTTAGCAGGGAAGAACAGAAGAAGGCGGGCGGGGGCCCGGCTGCTTGGCGGCTTCGTTTCCGAGACCTGGGCTCCGGTTATGTCGGCACGATTGCGCGAGCGTTGGAAGACGAGCGAGTCGATTGGCTTGAAGCGAGTTATCTGCTGAACGCGAAGACTCCCATGGTTCAGCAGATGATTGACGAGTACCACAGGATCGAGAACGGCGCATGAGCTTTACTTTGGATGCCAGTGTTCTTATCACTATGGAGCGTCGATATCCGCGCGAGTTCTTTCTCTCGCTTTGGGAGGCGATGGAGAGGGCGGCAGAGAATCGTGAGGTCTGTATCCGCGAAGTTGCCTACGGCGAACTCGAACGGGGCAATGATGATCTTGCGCCTTGGGCGAAGGGAATTGAAGGGTTTATCTGCGGAACGACTGACGATGAGATCTTTACGGTGAGTCTGATTGCGCATGACCATCCAGGTTGGGTCCAGGGGCAGAAAAACAACGGTGATCCTATTCATCATTGCGCATGCCAAGCATGAGCAAAGAACAGTCGTGACCGAAGAGAAACGGAAGGGGCCGGGGACCGAAGATCGGAATCAGAAGATTCCAAATGTCGCTGACGAGCACTGTGTTGAATGTGTGACCTTCTTCGAGTTTATGCGGGCGCAGCGATGGCGCTTCTGAAAGCGGCCCCTCTGACGGAGACGGAAGAGCATCCGTGAGCGATAGGCGGGCGGAAAAGCGTCGGACGCATCCGTCATACTGGAGGTATGGGCGGTTTCAGATCGGGGATGCCTGCGGAGATGGAGGCGTCGCGCTGCCGTGCCGCTTCCGCGCCGCGGACTCCGAGTTTAAGCAGCTAGGGACGGAATGCCAGACGAAGGGACGCGCGTGGTCAACAAAGGGAGACGCGTGGTCAACAAAGGGACGCGCGTGGTCAACAAAGGGATGCACGTGGCCGACGAAGGAAGGCGCATGGTCCAGAATGGGACGCACATGCTTCAGAAAGGAACGCACATGGTCAATCGCGCATACCTGTACAGCCTCGACAACCGGCCGGTCAGCTACTTCGACCGCCCGGAGAAGGCCAGCGGGCTCTCCGAGTGGCCCGACACCGTCCCGATCTCCTACCGCATCCTCGCCTCGGGAAACACTCAGATTTGCTCATCCCTCATCGCCAACGGCCTCAAAGGCGCCCCCGACGTCAAGGTCTACGCCATAAACGGGGAATACGACGTCGGGTTCGCCCGTTTCTTGAGGTTCATCGACGTGATTCGCTTCGTCTCGGGCAGCTCGCACTTCGAGGCCCCAAAGCTGCTCGACGAAACGATTTCAACTCGGTCCTTCCTCGATCTGCACATGAACAAGTACGTGCAGCTCGAAACCGTTGAACTCGACATTCTCTCCGGCGGCGACGAGGCGATGATGAAAGAGATGGTCGAAGCCGAAGCCTCGATGTGCACGTGGGTCGGCGAATCCATCGACGCCCTCCCAAGCGACACGAACGAAGCCGCGGCAGTCGTCTACGAATCCAGCGTCAAGGGCGCCGGTCCATTCGCGGGCCTGCGTTTCGACGACAAGTACGACGCCGGCCGCGCCCCCCTCGGATTCCGTTGGAGCGAGACGCTCAACTTTGCCATGCCGACCCGCGCCGAATTTGAGGAGACGAAAGGCGGCGACTAGTCGGATCGCCTGCGACGTCGGCCATCTGACGCTTGGTCCACGGGGCGACGGCGAACAAGATAACGGCCACGGCAACCGTGACCGCGCCCAGGCCGTAGTAATACGTCGAGTTCGGGATGCCCTTGGTTTGGGAAATGATGAAACCGGCGAGCCCCTGGCCTGTGGCGGTCGTCAGCAGCCACAGGCTCATCGCCTGAGAGGCGAAGTTCTTGGGCGCCAGCGCCGAGGTTGTGGACAGGCCCACCGGAGACAAGAACAGCTCGCCCACGGTCTGCAAGATGAACACTGCCGCCAGGAACCACCATGGAGCAAGATCCTTGCCGCCGGTCCACGTCTGGAACCCGAAGCCGAGGATGAAGGCGGACAAGCCGACGATGAGCACTGCGATCGCGAACTTCGCGATGGTCGACGGGAACCTCCCTGCCCGCCGTGTGAACAGCCAGCCGATCAGCGGCGCCAGCACAACGATCGTGGCCGGGTTGATGGACTGATAGGCCTCGGGGCTGAGGACCCAGCCGACCAGAGGGATCCTCCCGTCGGTGTTGTCCTTGGCAAAGGTTGCCATCTTGCCGGCGGCCTGCTCGGAGATCATGAAAAACAGCACCGCGCCGATCCACAAGGGGATGTAGGCGCGCAGATGGGTGCGTTCGTGGGCGGTGACCTTCGGGGAACGGAACATGAGCACGAAGTAGCCCAGTGCCGCCGTTGCCGGGACGATGAGCATCGTGGTGGAGAGGGCGTTAAGCAAGTTGCCGGTGAGGCGGTACAGGACCGAGACCAGCGCCGCCGTTCCCGCGATTGCGACCACCGCAGACACGGCGAGTTTGCGGCCCTCCCCGGGGCGGATCGGGTTGGGGACGGTGAAGGCGAAGGCCGAGAGCCGGTGGCGCCCGTAGACGAAGGCAACCAGCGCGAAGCCCATGCCGACGGCTGCGGAGGCGAATCCCGCGTGGTACCCGTAGTGCCCTCGCAGCCACCCGGTCACCAGGGGAGAGGCCAGCGACCCGACGTTGATCGACATGTAGAACAGCTGGAATCCGGCGTCGCGCCTGGGATCGTTTTCGTCGTACAGGCCTCCGACGATCGTCGACAGGTTCGGTTTGATGAAGCCGGTTCCCACCGCGACCAGGATGATCCCAAGCCAGGAAAAGGCTGGCACCGGGATCGACAGGCAGACGTGGCCCGCCATGATCACCAGTCCGCCGTAAAGGGTGGACAGCCACGGTCCGATGACGCGGTCGGCGAAAATGCCCCCTGGGATAGCCAGCAGGTAGACGGCCGCGCTGTAGACGGCAAGGATGACCTCGCCGGAGTTCTTGCTCAGCCCCAGGCCGCCGTTGCCGACGGTGTCGACGATGAAATACAGCAGGATGGCGCGCATCCCGTAGTAGGAGAAGCGCTCCCACATCTCCACGTTGAGCATCCAGGGCAGGCCCCGGGGGTGGCCGAACAGCCCGCGATCCTCGCGCGACGGGGTTGTTCGCAGGGTGCTGGGGCGCCACCGGCTGGTGATCAAGCGTCCGGCACCGGCGACGTCGTCCTCGACGTTAGTCGGGGAAGTTGGCATAACAGCTCTCCCTTTCTGTGGGCGGGCCCGGCAAGCAACCGAACCGTTGGCGCCTGACGTGTGAACAGGCGTCATTCGTGTACCCTACACCGATCGCCCGGTCGGCCGCTCGGCGATGCTGAGGCAATCGGGCATAAATCGGCCGGCAAAGGCCGCGAAAAGGGAGTTCTCGACGACGGCGGGCGACGGCGGCGACAGCCCTTTCCGCCGTGTCAGTCGCGCTCGTGCACCAGAATGAACTTCCCGATGGTCTCTCCCGAACGCAGCGCCGTTAAGGCCCGCGCGGCATCGGTTTTTTGGGGCGGATGCTTTTGATTTTTGAACGCTGGACTCCGCCGCTGCGAGGGAAGGTGGCGATTTGACGGTGGGAGAGTCCTGTTGCTTGCGAGAAGAGCTGGCGGTTTGGGCGCGAGAAGAGCTGGTGGCGCGGCCGGGAGCGATCGCAAAGTCAGTTTCGACAGCGTCATCAGTCCCGTTCGTGCACCAGCACCGCCTTGCCGACGGTTGCGCCCGCGGCCATATCGGCCAGGACCCGCGGCGCCTCGCGGATTGGGGCGCGCTCGGCTATGTGCACCGTCACCTCGCCCGAGGCCGCGAGGTTGAGCGCCCGCCTCAAGTAGACCCCCGTCGTCCGCGGATTCGCCGCCGTGAACGCCCCCAGATTGAAACCGAGCACGCCGACGCCTCGGAGCCACAGCGAATTGCTCGAGACCATCGGGTCGCCGGCTTGGGCGGCGTCGCCGACCGCCAAAAGCCGTCCGCCGAGCCTCAACAGGTCGAGGCTCGTTTGCCGCGCCGGCCCGGCGACGGGGTCCACGACGACGTCGAACTGCCCGCCGGCCGCATCGCCCAACTCGCTGCGCAGCCAGACCTCGTCGTAGCCGAGGTCGAGCGCGGCCTTCCGCTTGGCTTCGCTCCCGACGACGCCGACGGTCCGGGCCGCGCCAAGCAACCGCGCGATCTGGCCGAATTGCGAGCCCAGCCCGCCCGCTGCAGCGTGCACCAGCACGTGCTCGCCGGGCTTCACATGGGCGATGCGCTCGAGCGCGACGAGCGCCGTCGTCGTATTCGCGGGGACCGCCGCGGCCAGCGTCGGGTCCATGCCAGGCGGCAGAGGCGCGACCAGATTGGCGTGCGTGATCGCAACCTGGCCGTAAGCGCCGCCGCGATTGATCGTCAGCGCGACGACGGGGTCGCCCGGCTTAAGGGGCGAGAGGGGAACGTCCGGAGAAGGGAGGTCGGCAGCGGCGGAGGGTGTGGAATGCTCCGAAGCGGCGTCTGACCGCGCGGGGCGTTCCGGGGCGAGGTTACTCGGCAAGGCCGCGATTTCCGCGTCGGCATCCGCCTCAGCTGGGGGAAGCGTGGCATCTGCGTCCGAGTCCGCCTGCGGGCTCGGGTTTGCGATCTGCGAGCCGAGCGAACGGACCCGGCCGACAGCCTCCAGCCCGGGAACGTAGGGGAGCGACAGATCGATCAGGCCGCCCGCGAGCAGCGCCTCAATGTACCCGACTCCGGCGTATTCGACGTCGAGCGCGACGTCTTCCGGCCAGGGCCCCGGCGCCGGCGCCTCGGCGTACTTCAGGCCGGCGGGGCCGTCAAAACTGGTGATCTGCATGGCCTTCATCGTGGCCTTCTGGGGCGCGGCCTCCGGCGCTTCCTTATGGCGTGCGGCCTCTCGGGGGTCCTCTTTGTGCGCGGCCGTCGCGGCGTTCCGCGTTGCGGCCCCTTGGAGCGGCGTGCGGCTCGTGTTCTGATTCATGGCGCCCTTTCGACGTTAGTTTCAGCTGGCTGTATAATATAAGCAACCTTAAACATCGGATGGCTGGATGCGCAAGCCTGGTGAGCGGCCTTCGAGTCCTCGGACGGGCGCGACGTCGCCAATCGTATGTGGCCTGCTGCCGCGCTGAGAGATGCGACGGCTCGTCCCCGCAAGCGCGGAGGCCGCGCAGGATATGCAGTTGCGATCCTCCCGGACGGCGAACTTGGCCCCGCGGGCGCGGAGGCCGCGCATGGCGGCGTCGGAGACCTTTTCGACGACGGAGCTTAGCCCCGTGGGCGCGGAGGCCGCGCGGCCCTTGCTTTGTGCAGCGGCATCGCTGGATCTCCGCTCGCCCGAGCGTTGCCGATGCGCATCCCATTGCCCACGCGCATCGCGGAAAGGGCGGAAAGGACAGAAAATGGATTCAATGGAAAACACAAGGCAATCAGACAACGTCAGAGAGCTGGGGGCCGCAGGCCCGCGCGTAGCGCCCATCGGCCTCGGGTGCATGGGCATGAGCTGGATTTACGCGGAGAGCGGCCGCGACGACGCCGAGTCCGTCAGGGTCATCCGCGAGGCGCTCGACTCCGGCGTCGGCCTGCTCGACACCGCCGCCCTCTATGGCGACGGGCACAACGAACGGCTCGTCGGCAGGGCCGTCGCGGGCAGGCGGGACGGCGTCGTCGTGGCGACGAAAGGCGGGCTGGTCGTCGACGGTCTGGCGACCAGAAGCATCCACCGCGACGGCCGGCCCGAGGCGTTGCGACGGCATGTTGAGGGCAGCCTTGAGCGGCTCGGCGTCGAACGGATCGACCTGTACTATCTGCACCGCGTCGACCCGGATGTGCCGCTTGAGGAAAGCTGGGGCGCGCTCGCGGAGCTCGTCGCCGAAGGGAAACTGGCACGAATCGGTCTTTCCGAAGTGACCGTGGCCCAAGCGGCCGCGGCCCATGCCGTCCATCCGGTGGCGGCGATCCAGTCCGAGCTGTCGGTGTGGACGCGCGACCCGCTCGGCGGGAAGGGGCCCGGTGACGCGGGAGCCCGAATGGGTGCGGGCGCTAGTAGGGCGGGCATGAGCGGGGCGGCCGTTGGCAAGGCAGCTGTTGGCAAGGCGGCCGTTGGCAAGGCAGCTGTTGGCAAAGCCGTCGATGGCAAGGCGGCCGTTGGCAAAGCAGGTGCCGGCAATGGCGCGGGCGAGGACGAAAAGAGCGTCGCCGCGGGAGCCGGCGCCGAGGCCGGTGGCAACCTCCTCGCGTGGACCCTGGCCAACGGCGTCGCCTTCGTGCCGTTTGCGCCGCTCGGGCGCGGCTACCTGACCGGAACGCTTGCCCCGGGCACGTTCGAAAGCGGCGACATCCGTTCCGTCAATCCGCGGTTCACGGCCGAGGCATTCGAACGCAACCGCGCGATCGGCGAGGAGATTGCCCGCATCGCCGAGGCGCACGGGGCGACGTCGGCGCAAGTCTCCCTCGCGTGGCTGCTCGGCCTGGCCGACAACGTCATCCCGATTCCCGGGACACGCAGCGGCAAACACCTGGCCGAGAATCTGGAAGCCGCCAGCCTGCGGCTGTCCGACGCCGAACGCGAGCGCCTGGACCGGCTTCCTCAGGCGTACGGCTCACGCTACTGACCCACGTGGGACGTGACATTGGGAGCGTTCTTCGAGCGCTCTTTGAATGTCTATATCCGCTCCGAGGCGGTGCCTACAGGCAAGGTCTTTTGTCTGGCTAGGCGTACTGGAGAATTCCTTGCTCCAGTGCCAAGGCAGGCCTGCCTCGACACGTTGTTAACCTTGACTAGTTCGGATATACTAAAAACATCACGACCGGTTCCGCTGCTTCTCGGAGCAGTCCAGGGCCGGTCCTCTTTTTGCGATCTGTGTTAAAAGGTGGAGCGTGCCGCAGCCATCTAAGACGTTCAAGACGCATGGCGAACAAATCGCACTGCTGCGCTGTCGCGGCATGCAGATTAATAATGTTGCCTACGCTCGGCGAGTCTTGGAACGCGTTAACTACTACAGGTTCTCTGGCTACTGGTATCCCTTCCGGCAACTAGATTCTGATGGCCGCCACCGGCTTGATGTCTTCGTCGACGGCACCAACTTCACCGATGTTGCCGCGTTGTACGATTTCGACGAACGTCTTCGCTCGGCCGTGTTCGACTGCTTGACTCCAGTGGAATTGGCTTTAAAGGCAATGCTCGGACACGAACTTGGGCGTCTACCCGCTCGTCCACCTGCGCCCAGCCTTGTTAGGGCAGGAGCCCGTCAGAAGCGTTCGGCCGCAAAACCGTCGCAGCAATATCAGATGTGGCTAGACCGATATAATAAAGAGCTGTCCTTTTCTCGCGAAGACTTCGTCAAGCACCACCAGCGGAAGTATGGAGGGCAGCTCCCAATCTGGGCAGCCGTGGAAGTTATCGACTGGGGTTCGCTGGCTTATTTGTACCGGTTGTCACCAATTGCTGTTTGTGACGTTATCGCCGCTCGCATGAAACTGACCGCGGCGCAACTTGGGTCATGGATTAGGGCACTTAACATCGTTCGCAACTACTCGGCTCATCATGCCCGCATGTTTAATCGGGTCTACACACTTAAACCGCGCTTGCCCAAAGTAGAAACGCATCCCGAGTTGGCTGCGGCAAAAAAGGCGCTCAACCGATGCTTCGGTCAGCTCACTCTCATTCAGTACTTGCTCACTGTCTTGGCATCGGGGATCGAACATTGCTTCCGCGCACTCTGTCAACCTATCCGGATATACCTGCGCTCCCCATCAGCCACATGGGAACACCCAAAGATTGGCAAACGCTGCCTCTCTGGCAAAGTTGGACCCTGTGACAGTATCCGCACTTACAGCCTTCGGTTTCGAGCTGCAATTTGTCGGACCCTCAAAAAAGATCAGTCGTCGGGATCAGACTCAATGTTAGCTGCGCTCACCGGAGGATCCGACTCTTCAAGAGCCGCGCTTACGCGCTTGAGCAGCTCACGCAACTGCACGCGTTCGTCTGCGCTGAGCGCCTGGCCGATGCGCTCCTCGACGGCGCGCGCGGCGGCGTCGGCCTCGATGAGCAGTTTCTCCCCTTCGGACGTAAGCGTTACGACCAGCACCTTGCGGTGGAGTTTCGAGGGCTCGCGCGTCACCAGGCTCTTGGCGGCGAGCTTGTCGAGCGTGGCGCCCATCGTCTGCGGGGTGACCGCCACGGCCCGTGCGAGCTGCGAGGGCGACTGCCCGGGAACGTAGTAGAGCGAGAGCATCGCGCCGTACTGAGCCACCGTCAGGTCGAATGGGCGCAGTGCCTCGGCCTTAGCGGACATCATCGCCTGCTCGGCAAGTTTGACGTGCAGGCCGAGACGGAGCTCGGCGTCGGCTGCGAGCTCTCCCTCGCCGCGTCGGGGAGCCGGAAGCCTGAAAGCCGGATCGCAGGGAAGGCTCGGGGCGGGTGCGGGTTTGACGTCGTCGTGGGAAGAAGCATCGGTCACCCCACCAGAATAGGGCACGGCGTCAACGGCTCGGGGAGAGACCGCCACGCGCAGCGGTTGCGACAGGCCGTCAGGCCCGCACCAGTTCGACGTCGTCTAGGTTCAGGAAGTAGACGCATTCGGGCGACCAGCCCGAGAGCGTCGTGAAACCCAGCTCGGTCTCGATCGGCAGCCAGGCCCCCGTGAAATAGGTTTCTGCATTGACGCACACCGCGTCATACTCGGCTGAGGCCGCCCGGAGCTTGCTTTTCGGCTTGCGTTCGATCTCCGTTTGCCTTTGACACGGTGTCAAGCCGGAAGATGGAGCCATGACCGAGACGAGACTGCTTCGCATCGGTGAGTTTTCAACGCTCACACGATTGTCTGCGCGGATGCTGCGCTACTACGACGCCAACGGCGTTCTGACCCCGGCCGCCACGGACGACGTGACCGGCCACAGGTTCTACGCCGCCTCGCAGGTGCGCGAAGCGACGCTGATTCGCCAGCTTCGCGACGTCGGCTTCTCCGTCTCGGCCATAGCCGCCCTGCTTCCGCTGCGCGAGACCCCAGAGGCTCTGGGCCGCGCGCTAGCCGTTCAGCGCGATCAGCTCATCGCCGACGCCGAGGCCGCCCGCCGCCGCATCGCCGAGATTGACCGACTCATCTCACAAACGAACAGGAGGGCCATCATGGCCGAAATCACCGTCACCACCCATCCGGCGCAGCGAGTGGTCGCATTGCGCACGACGATCGACACCTACGCCGACGAGCACAAGGCGTGGATCGCAGCCATGGAAGCGATCAGGGCCCAGGGAATCCCGCTTGCCGGCGGGCTCTGCGGCGCCACCTTCCACGACCTCGAGTACCGCGAGGCCGACGTCGACATCGAGGTGTGGGAACCCGTGGGGCCCGACGCCGTCGCGGCCGACCCGCTCACAATCCGCGAGATCCCAGAGCAGAAGGTTGCCGTGGCGACGTTCCGCGGGGGTTACGACCAGTTCGGGCCCGTCAACGAGGAGCTGGCCGAGTACATCGCCGCCTCCGGGCTCGAGTTCGCCGGGCCGATGTACAACCGCTACCTCGTGGGCCCCGCCGACACCCAGAACACGGACGAGTACGTGACCGAAGTGTGCGTGCCCGTCGCCTGACGGGCCTCGCCGACGAACGGAGGCTGGCCCGGCTCTGCCTGGGCTGGCCTCCGGGGCCGACGTCGGCCGACCCTGACCGTCCGTTGTTCTGATCCGCTCAGATCGTCCGTGGCCGCGCCGACCGGCTCGGAAGCTTGTTCTCGTGCCGGTCGGCCGACCGCCCGTCACGTCGGCCGGCGCAGGTTGTCCATCAGGGCGCGGCGATCGAGCCGCGCAGGCAGCCACGTTGTGGCGACCGCCAAAACCAGCGACGCTCCGATGGCTGCCAGCAGGAAATTCACGGGGATCGCGGAGGCGAACATG
>CALIHR010000021.1 GCA_938020505.1 uncultured Actinobaculum sp.
CATGACGGACGGCGCTTATGCTCACAGTTTGACGTACACACCGCACAGAATGGCGATTTCACGGTCTTTTCCGCGCTTAGTTCAGAGCGGTCCAAGACCTCCCCAACCGCGCGGTCCAATCCTGTCGAAGCCTGAAGTTTGAGCTTGTGAACGACGCCGGCCGAATCAAAATAGGGGCCCGGCGCAATGCCGAGCCCCTTCAAGCCTTTGGACGACGTCGAATCACCGACGATTGTCCTCGCGGCGCTCCTTGATCTTGGCGGCCTTGCCGTGCAACTTGCGCAGATAGTAGAGCTTGGCGCGGCGAACGTCGCCTCGAGTGACGACGGTTATCGCCTCAATGGAGGGAGAATGCAGCGGGAACGTGCGCTCCACGCCCACGCCGAAGGATATTTTGCGAACCAGGAAGCTCTCGCGAATGCCGGAGCCGGAACGGCCCAAGACCACGCCCTGGAAGGCCTGGGTGCGGGTGCGGTTGCCTTCGACCACTCGCACGTCGACCCGAACGGTGTCGCCGGGGCGGAAGTCGGGAATGTCCTTGCGGAGCTGGCTTTCCTCCACGAAATCGAGAGTTTGCATATTCGTTTCTCTTTCCGCCCGTGCGCGCAGGCCACAAGCGTGGTCGGGGCGGTCAAACCGCCTGCCTACAGGAAACTCGCCGATGCGCGACCCCCTGCGGCAGGTCCGGCGCATTGTGACAGCGAGACAACTTCACAATTATGCCACGCGAATGGGGCGCGCGAAAACGCGATCGACGTTGTTCTGCTCACCCACAAGGAAATCGCGGGTGCCCACGAACTCGAAGCCCAGCCCGCGGTAGGCCTGCCTGGCCCGGGTGTTCTTCTCATTGGTTCCCAGCCAAACGTACGGCTCCGGCCAATTCTCGGCCCACTCCTGAAGCTCGGCCCTGGTCGCCTCCCACAGGAGGCTTCCCGCGCCTCGTCCGCGCAGGCTGCGATCGAGGTAGAACTTCGAAAGTTCGACGAGCGGCCCTCGCCTGGGCCGTCCGGCGACGACGGCGTCGACCGGCGCCCCCCTGTCGGCGCCGGAGACTCCGCCGTCCTCGGGAAGATAGGTCAACGAATACCCCAAAAGCCTGCCGCCGACCTCTAGGGCCATCGTGAGGCAGCCAGGGTCCTCGACGTAGCGTTCGAAGTGCTCCTCGCCCAGGTTTTCGGCGATGAAGACGTCGATGTCCTGCTTGGGCATTCCCTTCGGGCAGGCGTCCGGAAAGGTCTTCGCGGCAAGGCTTGCCAGCTCGGGCACGTCCGCCGCCGCTGCCCGCCGCACTTCGGCCCTCGCGGGGTGCGCCTCCTTTGCGGGCGCCAGGTATCCGTGCGCTGCGAGCGCCCGCCGCTCTTTCTTGCCGAGGGAGGCCGCGTTGATCTTCTCGATCATGTCCGGGCGCCGCTCGATGGTTCTCTCGATCGCCCGATCGCGCCGCCAACGGGCCACGGCGCCGTGGTTGCCCGACGTCAAAACTTCGGGAATCTCGCGCCCCCGCCACACTGTCGGCCGGGTGTAGACAGGGTATTCCAGCAGCCCGGCCGCGCCATGGGACTCCTCGAGGAGGGACTCGGGGTTGCCGACCATGCCGGGAAGCAGGCGCCCGACCGCCTCGACGAGGGCGACGGCCGCGACCTCGCCGCCGTTGAGCACGTAGTCTCCCAACGAGTACTCGAAAACACGCACGCCGGGCCTCTCGGAGTACTCGCTCGCCACCCTCGCGTCGATCCCCTCGTATCTTCCGCAGGCCACGACGATGCGCTCGGCGCGCGCGAGCTCCTCGCACGCGCGCTGCGTCAGAGGCTCCCCAGCGGGAGTGGGGATGGCGAGGACGACGTCGCCTTCTCCGGACGCCGCGTCGGCGCCGATGACCTCGTCGAGGGCCTTTCCCCACACGTCGGGCCGCATCACCATTCCTGCGCCGCCGCCGGCCGGGGTGTCGTCGACCGTTCTGTGAGGGTCGTCCGTCCAGTCGCGAAGATCATGGGCGACGACGTCGAGGATTCCCCTCTCCTGGGCCTTTCCCAGCAATGAGAGCTCGAGAACGTCGAAAAACCTCGGAAACACCGAGACGATGTCAATTCGCATTATTCCTCCTCAGCGGCTTCTTCCCGCTGTTCGTCGCTCCTGTCGCCGCGATCGGCGCCGTCCGCTTCGCCGTCGGCAGCGAAAAGCCCCTGCGGCGCCCGGACGACGACGCAATTGTCGTCCAGGTCGACCTCGGTGACGATCTCGCGCACGAAGGGAACCCTGGCAACGGCTCCGTCCGGCTCGCGGACCACGAGCATGTCTTGGGCGGGAAACGTCTCCAGCCCTATGATCCTTCCAAGCTCGTACCCTTCGGGATCGAGCACTTCCAAGCCCACGAGCTCGTGCTCGTAGAAAGCGTCCTCCTCGACGTAGTCGTCTTCGTCGGTCTCGACGGTGAGTTTGACGCCTCTCAGCCGCTCGGCCATCGTTCGATCCGTGCATTCGGAGAACATCGCGTACACAGCGCCTTTGTACTCGCGAGTTCGCGCCACGGTCAGCGGGCCGGCCTCCTGAGGGTCGGTCTCGAGCATGGCTCCGATTCCGAGGCGCCGCTCCGGCTGATCTGTGCGCACATCGAGGCGCAGCTCGCCCTTGAGGCCGTGCGGGGCGCCGATGACAGCGACAGTTAACTGCAATATCTCTCCTTCGATCGACGAACGGTTTGGAACGCAACGGCTGCCGTGAGCGTTGATTCGCTTCCTAGGATACCGGTTGCACCCAAACAACGGTTGAAGCGCACGAAGAGGGTCGGCCAACCTTGCGGTTTGGCCGACCCTCGCTTCGACGCCGTTGAGCTTAACTCTGATCGGTTTCGATCACGTCAACTCGCACATTCCCTTTGGGGGAAAGCGCGCCCACGACCAAACGCAAAGCTTTGGCCGTGCGGCCGTTGCGTCCGATAACACGCCCGAGATCGTCAGGATTGACGCGGACCTCAAGCAGCTCGCCACGGCGGTTGCTCCGAGCACGCACATTCACGTCCTCGGGTGAATCGACTATTCCACGCACAAGGTGCTCGAGCGCATCGGCGATCATCAGGCCTCCTCGGCCGCTTCCTCAACGGCTTCGGCTGCTGCGGCCTCCGCTGCGATCTTCGCCTCGGCTGCTGCGGCGCGGCGCTTTTCGGCCTCGTTCTGGACCGATTCCACCGCGGCCTTCCGGGCCCCTTCGACGTCGACCGACTCCTTGACCTTGAGACGGCCTTCGGCGCCCGGAAGCCCCTTGAACTTCTGCCAGTCGCCGGTCACCTTGAGCTGCGCGAGCACAGGGTCCGTAGGCTGCGCGCCGACGGAAAGCCAATACTGGACGCGGTCGGAATCGATCTCGATGAGCGAGGGATTCTCGGTCGGATGGTACTTGCCGATCTCCTCGATGACGCGGCCGTCGCGCTTCTTTCGCGAATCGACGACGACGACGCGGTAATAAGGCGCACGGATCTTGCCCATGCGCTTGAGACGGATCTTGACTGCCACTTGTGTGGTCACTCCTGGTTCTACTTAAGGTTGGGTCAACGCGATCGCGGTGGGAGTCGCGGCGCAGAAGGCCCGAGACTGAGGCAGCCAGAGGATGAGAGGGCCCTCTTTCGCCCGAGTACAAAGCTTAAGTTTGCCAGATGCGCGCCTCGCCCGGCAATCGGAGCCGCAACCGGGCGCGTGCAGTCAGACACATGCCGACGACGCCAACGCAAAACGGGGCCGAACGTCGCCACACGGTCGCCAAGCTCCGAATCGAAGCGTTGCAGTTCTCCGACTGCCCGCTCCGCCAACGAGGCCGTTTCACTGTCAAGATTGGGCGTCAGCCCTGCGATCTTGGGAGGCACAGCGCTCCAGCACTTTCGCTTCGCCATAATTTCGAAACGACAATCCTGCCTGCCCGCCGTGGGCTCCCACCGCTGCTCCTCACTTCCGACCGACGGTCAACCGTCCTTGCCCATAATGCGTCCGCCTAGGATTATGAGTAACTGAGTTACTCATAATCCTAGGCGATTTCATTATGAGTTCGCTTCCCATCGTGGGCACGCGTCTCGCCATAAGCACGCGCCCGGCGGTTTTCGGGCAGGCGAATGCCGTGGATCGCGCCGCATTTGCGGCATTCCTCTGTCGCGGGCCCCGAGCGAACTCGGAGAATACTCTGGTGACAGTCGAAACTCCCGCCAAAGACCTCAGCCGCTACGCCTGGCTTTCCGTGGTCGCCGCAACAGCCACCATCACGATGAAGACGGCGGCCTACTTCGTGACAGGCTCGGTGGGCCTGCTCTCGGACGCGGCCGAATCCGTGGTCAACCTCGTGGCCGCCGTCGTGGCGCTCGTCGCCCTCAAGCAGGCCGCCAAACCCGCGGACTCCCAGTTCACTTTCGGCAGGTCGAAGGCCGAGTACTTCTCCTCCACCGTCGAGGGGACGATGATCTTCGTCGCGGCAGGTTTCATCGTCGTGAGCGCCGTGGGAAGGATCATTCGCCCCGCCGCAATCGACAACCTGGGGCCGGGTCTGGCGATATCCGTCGCAGCCTCGCTCGTCAACGGCATAGTCGCAGTGGCGTTGGTGCGAGCCGGGCGGCGCTGGCGTTCGCCGGCGCTCGTCGCAGACGGGCGGCACCTGTGGACCGACGTCGCAACATCCGTCGGCGTCGTTCTGGGGGTAGGCCTTGTGATCGCGACGAAGTGGGACGTGCTCGATCCCGTCGTCGCCCTTCTCGTCGGCCTGAGCATCCTGGTCACCGGCTGGCGTCTGCTCAGGGGATCGGTACGCGGCCTCATGGACGTCACCCTCTCGGCCGAGCAGAACCAGGCCCTTATCGAGGTCCTCGCTGGATTCGCAACGGAGTCGGTGCGCTTTCACGGGCTTCAAACGCGCGCAGCGGGCCAGGCTTCCTTCGCGAACGTCCACATGCTCGTTCCAGGTTCGTGGACGGTCGGCCGCGGCCACGAATTGGCCCACGACGTCGCCGAGGCGCTTTCCGCGGTCGTTCCGGGGCTCGACTCCCAGATCCACGTCGAGCCGATCGAGGACCCCCGCTCCTACGAGGACATACCGACCGGTTCGCTCAGCGTCGGCGACGGCGACCGCCCCGCGTCCGAAACCGCAGGCGGTCAGGCCTAGACCTTTGGCGCCCCGCGCATTTCGCCGGCGAGCGTCCCGCCGACGAGCTCCCCGTCGATGAACACCGCGGCCGGACGCGAGACGGTCGCGATGTCCTTTTCCGGATCCTCCGCATACACGACGACGTCGGCCGGAGCGCCCTCCTCCCAGGACGGAAGGCCGAGCAGCGAACGGCCGGAGTGGCTCGCAGCGGCCATGACGAGGCCCGCGGGGAGGCCGGCGTCGACGGCGGCGCGAAGCTCGACGTCGAGCGTCCTGTCTTTCCCTTCGCCCTCGGTGTCCGTGCCCATGACGAAATGCGCGCCCACGTCCGCCATGAGCGCGAAATGGTCGAATCTCCCCCGGTGCATCGCGAGCATCCGTTCACGGTAGACGGGGTATTTTCCCGCCCGTTCCGCGATGGAGGCGAACGTGCCTGTCTGGCAGACCGTCGGATCGAGAATCACGCCGCGCCGCGCCGCCTCGCGAAGCTGGTCTTCGTTCATCCCCGAACCGTGCTCTATGCAGTCGACTCCGGCTTCGAGCGCGTCGTCGGCCGTTTCCATCGCGAAAGTGTGCATGGCGACCTTCGCCCCGGCCTCGTGTGCAGCGGCGACGGCGTCGGCGAGCACGTCTCGCGGCCAAAGCGGGCGCAGATCCGAATCGGCCCCTTCCGCGCGGTCGATCCAATCGCCGACGAGCTTGACCCAGCCGTCGCCGCGCGCCGCCTGGCGCACGACCTCGTCTGGAAGCTCCCTCGGCTCGATCTCCACCGCGACGTTTCGAATGTAGCGTTTGGGCCGAGCGATGTGCCGTCCGGACCGGATTGCCTTCGTTCTGCCTCGCGCCGCGAAGCGGGCGACGTCGAGCTGCGCGCCCATTTCGCGCACCGTCGTCACCCCGGCCGCGCGCGCCGCGTCAAGCCGCCGGACAACTTCGGCGTCGGCGACGGGCTCGGCCGAATACGACAGGCCGGGGTGCGCGTGGGCGTCGACCAAGCCCGGATAGGCCCAACCGGCGACGGTCTGCGCCGGGCCGTCGAGCGCGCTGTGTCGGATCGCGCCGTCGACGATCCACGCCTCAGCCAGATCGGTTCCCCGCAAAGGCCCCGTCAGGCGATACGAGGTCACTTGAGGAACCTCGCGAGGTCCTCGAAGTCCGGATTTCCCGGCTGCCCGGCGCCGCCCTGCGACGCGCCGAGGCCGAACGACGAGCCCGAAGAGGAGCCCTTGGCCTTCTGCCCCTGCTGGCTCTGCTCGCGCTCTTGCGCGGCGCGCTTGGCGGGATTGCCGGAGCGCCCCTTCTTGTTCGCGGTCTTCTTCTTGGCGGCGCGCTTGGCCTTGCGGTTGCCGCCCCCGATTCCGGGCATCCCGCCCGTCCCCGGCATTCCGGGAACGCCTCCCCCGCGCGAGACCTGCTGCATCATCTTGCGCGCCTGCTCGAATCTCTCGACCAGGGAGTTGATCTCTTGAACGGTGGCGCCCGAACCGCGGGCGATGCGCTGGCGCCGCGAACCGTTGAGGATCTTCACGTCCGCCCGCTCCGCCGGAGTCATCGACTGGACGATCGCCTCGATTCGGCCCACGGAGCTTTCGTCGAAAGCCTCGAGCGCCTCACGGTACTGCCCCATTCCCGGCAGCATGCCCATGATCTTCTTCATTGATCCCATGCGCTTGAGCTGGCGCATCTGCACAAGGAAGTCGTCGAGGGTGAACGATCCCTCGCTCATCTTCTCCGCAAGCTCCGCCTGCTGCCGCTCGTCCCACGTGCGCTCCGCCTGCTCGATGAGCGTCAGGACGTCGCCCATGTCGAGGATTCGCGAGGCCATGCGGTCGGCGTGGAACTGCTCGAAGTCCGTGAGCTTCTCGCCGGTGGAGGCGAACATGATGGGGACGCCCGTCACGCCCCGCACGGACAGGGCCGCGCCGCCTCGGGTGTCGCCGTCGAGCTTGGACACGACGACGCCGGTGAATCCGACCCCGTCCTGGAACGCGTTGGCCGTGGCGACGGCGTCTTGGCCGATCATCGCGTCGATGACGAAAAGCACTTCGTTGGGATTGACGGCGGCCCGGATGTCGATGGCCTGGCGCATCATCTCTTCGTCGATGCCGAGGCGCCCGGCGGTGTCGACCACCACGACGTCGTACCCGTACTCTTCGGCCCGCGCCAGGCCGGATCGCGCCACCGCTACGGGGTCGCCGACGCCGTTGCCGGGCTCGGGCGCCCACACGTCGACCCCCGCCTGCCCGCCGACAACCTGGAGTTGGTTGACCGCGTTGGGGCGCTGGAGGTCGGAGGCGACGAGCAGAACCTTCCTGTTGCGCTCGGTCCGCAGCCACCGGCCGAGCTTGCCGGCGAGGGTCGTCTTGCCTGCGCCCTGGAGTCCGGCGAGCATGATGACGGCCGGCCTGCGGGAAAGGTCGAGCTCGCGGGTTTCGCCGCCGAGGATTTCAACGAGCTCGTCGTTGACGATCTTGACCACTTGCTGGCCGGGGTTGAGGGCCTTCGAGGCGACGGCCCCCGTCGCCTTCTCGCGAACTGCCGCGGTGAAGGAGCGGACGACGGGCAGGGCGACGTCGGCGTCGAGCAGAGCGCGGCGTATCTGCGAGATCGTCTCCTCGACGTCGGAAGCTGAAAGGCGCCCTTTGGACCGGAGGCTTTTGAACGATCCGGTGATGCGGTCGGAAAGGGTGTTGAACACGGGCCTACCTCTTGTTGGGGACGCTTGTGGAACTGAGGCAATTCTACGCCATGCGCCTTGAGGAGGCCCTTCGGGCTTGTGCGGCGTCCCTTATGCGATCCGCCTCAAAGCCTTCCGCGTAAACTCATATCGCGGCACAAGCCGCGCAGCGCGTACGGGCGTTCCACGGGGCGCGGCATCTGTTCCGCCCCGAAACGCAAGCTGCGCCGCGTATGCAGCCTTGTGTCCGTCTTTGCCGTTTAAGAACCTAATGGACAGCCGGTTCTTCAACCGTAACATAAATGGCCTTCAGATCGAAGCCATGCCGGAGCGCCAGCTCGACTATGCAAATAAGCACACCCCGTCTTTACCATGAAAATAGTGATAAGGAAGAAGAGTTCAAACGATGCGGATCATTGAATCTATCGGCAGTCTGTGTTTGACTTGTAAGGGCAAAGGCTGCTGGGAGCAGTCTACATACCATTTCGTCGGCAATCTGAATACACGAAATCACGAAACGGCCTCCCAGGAGAATACATGCCGAACAGCCAGATGAGCATTGACTTCGAAGGAGTCCGACAAGCCGTCTCCATATCGGATGAAGTCGCAGGCGATGTGTGCGGTCTTTATTTGAATTCCCCTTCGGGCTTCGAACGGTCGCAGGGGGAAGCGAGCGATGCCGCCAACGTCTTCAACGTGCTTATTCGCCTTCTGTGCGAGGAGCACCAAAAGCTCAACAGCGACATTCGAAAGAGTGCGCAAGGGCTCAAAGACACCGACGAGAACGAACGTGGAAAGTATCGGCTTCCCGGCGGGGAAGCCCCCGGTTTCGGCGGTCAAGCCCAAAGCCCCGGAGGGGAAACTCCGCCCAATGAGAAAGCCCCAAGCGTCGGCGGCGACGGCGATCGCCCTTTGACGCCGAAGAAAAAGGAAGACTGGGAAAGGAAGCGGTAGGGCCATGAGCACAGTCAACACGGAATTCAAGGCCGACCTCTCCGGGATCCATGCACATATCGGCGATCTCGGCAAAGCGGTGAATACGCTGTACACCAACTTGGGGCTTTCGGGGGCGTAAAGAAACGCCTTTACGGCGAATGGCCCTTTGGAGACGGTTCTGGCGCTTCCCAAAATGCAGCGGAAAAGTACGCAGCAGACCTCCAAGACGCCTACAAGGACGTTGCCCTCTGCCAAGGGTGCGTACAGAGCCTTTACGATTCGCTGAGCCCGGTCAAGAGCGAACTCGAAGCGATTCTAGAAGACGCGAAGAAGGCCGAATTGGAGGTGGACGGTTATACGGTCAAAGAACCGAAAGAACCCGGCAAAAACGCCGCGAGCGGTGATAAAAACGATTACGACGGCAAAAAGCCGACCTATGATTCTTTAAAAGAGCGTTCGAAGACCACACGTACAAATGAATCGGCTGCGCATTCGACGTTCCAAGCGAACTGCAAGAAGATCTTCAAGTGCGAGATCGACCCGATAACAGGTGACTGATCGAGTTACCCCATGGTCTTCGGAATGACGGTTGGGCCGAGCTTGCTCCACCAGGCCGTAGAGGAAGCCAAACCCGAAATCTCCGACGAACCCGACCAGTTTTCGAACCTCGGAAACTACGCCAAAGCGACAGGGCTCCCAGAACAAGGCGTATCGATGGCCGACGAACTGGGAGGATTCATGCCTAAAGGCGGCGTCGCCGAGCAGGCGCTGAAAGGCGTCGGCGAAGCGATGGGCGTCATCGATATCGGAGTGAATATGATTCAGGGCACGACCAACTTCCAGGCCGGATACGAGGATCAATACGAGAATGCGAAGCGCAACCCAGAGGACACGAAGGCTGACCGCACGGCCCAAAGCACTCTTCGATGCTTGTGCGGGACAGGATGTGAGGGAGGCGCGGGGCCCCGCGGGCTCTTTCGGCGTCGAGCCCAGCCTCGTTCTCAACGAGGCGCCCCACCCCGGCGTCCTGCTCGGGAAGTGGCTGCGCAACACGCTGAAAGAGATTGAGAGCGACTTTCCTTCGCTGCACGTCATCGACGTCGCCCAGACGCGATTGGGCGACGTCGCCGCGGACGTCGTCTGGGCCGTCCAGAGCCTCGCCGTCAACTTAACCCAAGTCGAATACTTGACCCTGACCGAGCGCGTTGACGTCTAAGGCGCTTAATCTCTTCCGGGGGTTCGCCGAACGCACAGGCAGCGTGACCGCGCGTGTGAGAAACCGTTCTGAGCTTGTCGCCTGCCAGGCTTGGTTTTCGCGGTCAAGGGCCGGAACCATCATGATCGACGACGGCGAAGCGCTCACTTTCCAGCAGTGCGCACCCGGATTCTTCCCCGTTTTCCTGCACGGCTTCTTGCGAATCTCCCCGTTGCCGCTCGCCCACAGCGAAGGCGCCGTCCTCGAGCTCGAGACCGTGGCAAGGCTTCTGGAAGAAGACGGCGGAGTCGAAAGCAACTGCGGCGCCGCAGGCGACGACGAGAGGCTGGCAGACAAGCTCCGAGCGGCGGCGCCCGTGTGTCGCGCGCCGTCATGGACGGCGGCTGGCGGCTCTGGTCGCTGACAGCCGGGAGAGCTCGCGAAGGCCGCCGAAGCGTGAGCAAGGCCTTCGTCGCGCTTGCAACCCGCACGGATCCCTCGGCGTTCCTCCGAGCACGGCAGACGCGAGCATCGCGGCCCTCGTGCCGCTGCGCTCGTCCACGATCTGAGAGGTCGTGACCCAGACGATCGCCCCGGCCTGCTGAGCGTTCGCCGGCCCGGCGGGCTTTCATCATTCTGGCAGGCTTCTCACGGGAATTTTGCCATGAAAAGTACCTTTTTCATTAAAGCGGCCAAATTTTGGAACTTATGATCGACAAAGGCACTTTTCTTGGCCACGATGCCCGCTCTGCTCATGCGCATGCCGCGCAGACGATCGCAGCGCCTTCGCCGCCGCGCAGGCGCTGCCCGGCAGAAGCCCCCAGTCCGCTCGCCCTCAGGCCGTAAGCGCTTCGACGAAGCCCTCGGCGTCGAAGGGCGCCAGGTCGTCCACGCCCTCTCCCAAGCCCACAAACTTCACGGGAACCCCGAGTTCGCGCTGCACGGAGATGACGATGCCGCCCTTGGCGGTGCCGTCGAGCTTGGTCAGGACGATGCCGGTGATGCCCGTGACTTCCGCGAACACCTCGGCCTGGCGCATGCCGTTCTGGCCGGTCGTGGCATCGAGGACGAGGAGCACCTCGTTGACGGGAACCCGCTTGGACATCACCCGCTTGATCTTTCCGAGCTCGTCCATGAGCCCCGACTTGTTCTGCAGACGGCCGGCGGTGTCGACGAGAACCACGTCGACGTCGGTCTCGCGCCCCTTGTCGATGGCGTCGAAGGCGACGGAAGCGGGGTCGGCGCCCTCGCGGTCGGATCGCACGACGTCCACTCCGACGCGCTCGCCCCAGGTTTGCAGCTGGTCGGCCGCCGCGGCGCGGAAGGTGTCCGCGGCCCCGAGCAGCACGCGGCTGCCCTCGGCCACGAGCACACGCGCGAGCTTGCCGACCGTCGTCGTCTTGCCCGTGCCGTTGACCCCGACCATGAGGATCGAGGCCGGGTCGCCGTCAATCCGCTCGAGGTGAAGGCTCCTGTCGGCGGCGGGGTCGATGAGTTCGAGGAGTTCCTCGCGGAGAATCGCTTTCACGCGCTCCGGGTCGCGGGTTCCCTCGACCTTTGTGCGCTTCTTCAGATTGTCCATGATCTGCGTGGTGGCTTCCAGGCCGACGTCGGCCATGAGAAGCGTGTCCTCGATCTCCTCCCAATCGGCGGGCGAGAGGTCTCCGCGGGAAAGGATCTTCAGGAGCGCGTTTCCAAAGCTCCCGGACCGCGCAAGGCGGGCGCGAAGGCGCTGCATGCGGGAGGGAACCGACTCGGGCGCCTCGATCGGCGTTGCGGTGATCTCTTCGGATTCGGCCTCTGCAAGATCCGGTTCGCCGATCTCCGGTTCGCGGACCTCCGTCTGAACGCCGCCGGCGGCAACGGGAGCGGGAGCTTCCTCCGCTTCGCCCTCGGGCCCCTCGATGGCTGGCGGCTGCGGCGCCGCCGGAATCTCGGGGCGTCGTCTTTCCCCTCGCTTCTTAACAGCCAGTCCGGCCACGACGACGAGGCACAACAGGACTATGGCTCCAACAACATAGTAGATCGTATCGTTCACGCTGCCAGTCTCCCAGACTCCGGCCTCGATCGCACCGGAACGCAGCCAAGAGTAATCCGATCCACGGCCAGCCGGGCCGCAAACGGACCCTTGATGCGGGCGCCTTTTCGGCGCGCCTAGGGCATCACGGAGCCTCTTTTGGGAGCGACCGCTTGCACCGCCTCTCAAGCGCACCTGAACGAAGCGCGGACGGAAAGAAGCCACCCTCGCGAGGGTGGCTTCTTGCGAAGGGCGGCTAAGCGTTGAAACTGCGGATTAGCGTGACATCCGCGCTCGCGCATGCCCTGCGCGCTATGCGGATTTCACGCGCCTGGCACGAGTGGCCTTGGCGGTCTTCACCTTCGGAAGCTTTGGCTTGACCTGGGCAACGGCGCCTTTTTCAACGTCAACGACCCTGCTTATCTGGGAACTGACGTCCTCTGGCGTGTAGTAGGCTGTCTCGTCTTCCGGGAAGGCTGCAAAAAGCTCTCCCAGCGACGCGTCATTCATCTGCACCTCAAAGTCATCGACTCCGAGGTTCTCGGATCGCCAATTCGAAACCGACTCGGCGACCCAGCCTCTGACGTCCTCCTGGCGCGACGAAAGAATCATCCCGTAGAGGAGGCCCACTACAGCGAGGATGGCTATTACGACGAGGATCAGAATGAACACGCCTTCATTATTAGCCGAAAAGCTGGGAATCTTTAAGAACAAGTGCCCAAAAACAACGTGAAATCGATTACAGAGACGGAAATGATATCACATCGTTATAATCCGTCAAAGTCATGACCAATGGGCGACTTCGCGGGAACTTTCGGGCGCATGCGGCCGTTGTGTACACCGACGTCTGCTCCGAGGCGCCCTCGTCCGCTCCGAGGCGCCGTCGTTCGCTCCGAGCCCTTCACGTCCGCTTGGAACACCTTCACGTCTCCCCCGAGGCCTTAGCGCCCATTCGAACGGCTCCACGTCCGCCACGAGGATTTTGCTTTTGCTGGAAAGCCTTAGCGTCCACTCGGAGGTCTTTGCGCCCGTTCGAACGCCTTCGTTCTTTCACGGCGCTTTCCTTGCTTCAGAAGGCCTCGCACATGTTCGGAGTGAACCGTGTGCGTTGGGGTGGTTTCACCTGACCGGCCTCCGTTTGAAGCGCTCTAAGCCGGCGACACACGGCTTAGGCAGGCGACATGCGGTCTAGGACGGACAGACGCGGCTTAGGCCGGCGACACGCGGTCTAGGACGGAGAGACGTCGCGCAGACGCTGTGAGACGACCGTGGAAACGCCGTCTTCCCGCATGGTCACGCCGTAAAGCGTGTCCGCCGTCTCCATCGTCCGTTTCTGATGGGTGACGACCAGCAGCTGAGACGAGCTTTGAAGCTCGGAGAATATCTCGATCAGGCGGGACAGGTTGACGTCGTCGAGGGCCGCCTCCACCTCGTCCATGACGTAGAACGGCGAGGGGCGGGCCATGAAGATGGCAACGAGGAAGGCCACAGCGGTGAGCGAACGCTCGCCTCCGGAAAGAAGGGACAGCCGCTTGACCCGCTTGCCCGGAGGGCGCGCCTCTATTTCAACGCCGGCGGTAAGAACGTCGTCGTCGGTGAGGACGAGGCGGCCTTGCCCGCCCGGAAACAGGCGCGCGAAGACCTCGGCGAAGCGCTCGGACACGTCTTCTATCGCGCTCGTCATAACTTCCTGCACGCGCTTGTCGATCGTGCGGACGATTCCAAGAAGGTCCTCGCGCGTCCGCTTGAGATCGGCCAACTGCTCCGCTAAGTACTTTTGCCGCTCTTCGAGGGCGGCGTGCTCTTCAAGGGCGAGGGGATTGACCTTCCCGAGGCGGGCCATGCCGGATTCGGCCTTCTTCAGGCGCTTTTCCTGCTCTTCGCGCGCATAGGGAACCTCGACTCCCTCGCCGAGGGGAACCGGACGGTGCGGTCCGAACTCCTCGATGAGCACAGGCGCCTCGACTCCGAGTTCCTCGAGGGACCTCGAAGCAAGCTGCTCGTATCGCATTCGGGTTTCCGCCCGAAGCAGCTCGTGGCGGTGCGCGGCGTCTTCCAACTCGCGCAAAGCGGCGTTCGCCTCGTCAAGCTCCCGCCGAACCGCCTTCAGGGCGGAATTGCGAAGCTCGCGCGCTTCTTCATCGCTCTTTCGCCTGCTCTCCGCCGATTCGCGCACCCGCTGCGCCACCGCCAAGGCTCGGGAAGCCCACTCGGCCACGCGGCCCGCCAGCTCCGCCGCATGCTCCCTGCACCGGGCTTGACGCTCTTCGCGTTCGATCCTTTCCGCGAGCGCCTGCGCGCTTTTCACGAGGGCGTCGGCGCGCCCGGCCACGGCTCGCAGCCGTTCCTCGCCCGTTCGCAGAGCCAGCCGCGCCTCCGTCTCGCGGCGGCGGCATTCGCGAGTGCGCTCATGGGCGGCGCGTTGGGATTCCGCGGCGCGGGCGACGCGTTCGGCAAGGTCGTCGGGGTCCGCCTGCATGGCGTCGCGCCGTGCGGACAGGGATTCGAGGTCTTCGCGCTTGCTGCGCAGCTCCGCATCGAGGGCGTCCAGACGCGACGCGTTTGACTCGGCTTCGCTGCGCGACGCCGCAAGGGACTGCCTCAAAACGCCCAACTGCGCTGTTGCCGCGGCCTCACGCGAATCCCGGGCGGCCAACTCCGCCCCGGTCTCCTCGTGTTCCGAACGAGCTTTGGCGAGCCGCTCCTGACAGCGACGCACGCCTTCCTCGGCCGTCTCGCCCTCCCGGCGGGCCTTCTCCGCTTCCCGCTCGGCGCTCTCGAAAGCCGCTCTGCGAGCCAAGATCGAAGCCCGCGAAACCTCGCCGCCCCGCGCGAATTCACGGTCGATCACGTCTCCCGCGAGCGTTGCCACGGCCGGAGCCCCCGCCTGAATCAAAAGACGAGCGGCCTCAAGGTCGCGGGCAAGGGCGTATTCGGCGAGGAAACTCGCGATCGCATCGGCCGAAGAGCCGTTTGCGCGGACGACGTCGCCCGCGGCCGCCGCGCGATCCGGCCCCAAGCCAGCCGCGGCGACGGCCTCGTGCACAAGGCGCTCGGCCCCTTCTCGTCTCGCCCCGCCGGGGTGGACGAGGTGAAGCCTCCCGGCCTCCGCCTCGCGGGCCGCCCGCAACGCGTCGATCGCGGAGTCGAGGCTCTCGGCGGCCAGCCCGCTTGCCGCTCCGGCAAGGGCGGCTTCAACGGCGGCCTCCCATCCCCCGTCTACGGCGAGGCTCTCGCGCACGAGCCCGTCTATTCCCGCGCAATTGCCCCACGCCCACGCCGTGGCGTCTTCCGGGGCGAGGGCTTCCTTGAGCGTCTGCGCCTTCGCCTCCCACGAAGCGGTCTGGGACCTCGTCTCCAGCAGGCGGGAGCGGGCCGCCTCCAGCGCCGCGGCCGCGGCGCTGAGCTCCGCGGAGTTCGCCTCGTGCCGCTCGGCCAGCGGGTCTTCAGCTTGGGCTCCGGCCACAATGTCCTGCTCGAGCTGGGCCACCTCGGCCTTTGCCTGATCGGCCCGCCGTTTCGCCGCCTCCAAGCTTTCGCCCGCCCTGCGTCTCTCGGCTTCGAGGGCTTCGACCCGGCTCGACGCAGCGAAGATCTGCCCGGCCAGCCTCGCGGCGTCCTCGCGTTTGTCGGCGGCGGATTTAGCGAGGGCGGCACGCTCGCGTTCGGCCCGATGCTCGGCGTCCTCGGCCTCTTCGCGTTCGGATATCGCCGCCGTGAGGGCGTCTTGCGCCGTCGCGGCCCGCGCTCTCAGCTCGTCCTCTTCGGCGCGGGCCCGATCGGCCCTCCGAACGATGTCCTCGGGCCTCTCCCCGTGGAAAGGCCTCGCCGCGGACGCAAGGGAGCGCTGCCTTTCACGGGCGAGCTGGCTCAAGGAACGGAAGCGCTCTTCGAGGGAGGCCGCTTTCTCCCATCTTTCGACGAGCGCCGCCAGCTCGGGATTCGCCGCGGCGGCCTCGGCCTCGAGCCGGGCGAGCCGCGCTTGGGCGTCCCCCACTCGCGCCTTTTCGGCCGCCCGCCGCTCCGAGAGCTTCGATTCGTCGACCTCGTGCGATTCGACCCTCGCCTGCTGCTGCGCAAGATCGTCGGCCAGCAGCCGCGCCTTGGCGTCGCGGGCCTCGGCCTGCATGACCTGGGCCTTGCGGGCGGCCTGCGCCTGCCTCGCCAAGGGTCCGAGCTGTCTGCGCAATTCGGCTGAAAGGTCCTCGATCCTCGCAAAGGACCCGCTCATCGATTCGAGTTTGCGCAAAGCCTTCTCTTTCCGCCGCCGGTGTTTGAGCACTCCGGCCGCCTCCTCGATGAACCCTCTGCGGTCCTCCGCGCCGGCTTTGAGCACTTCGTCGAGCTTGCCCTGGCCGATGACGACGTGCATCTCGCGCCCCATGCCCGTGTCCGAAAGGAGCTCCTGGATGTCGAGCAGCCTGCAGGACGTGCCGTTGATCGCGTACTCAGACCCCCCGCTGCGGAAGAGCGTTCGCGAGATGGTCACCTCCGTGTAGTCGATCGGCAAAACCCCGTCGGAGTTGTCGATCGTGAGCGAGACCTCCGCCCTGCCGAGGGCCGGGCGCTTGGACGTTCCCGCGAAGATGACGTCGGCCATGCTGCCTCCGCGAAGATTCTTCGCGCCCTGTTCGCCCATCACCCAGGCCAACGCATCGACGACGTTGGACTTGCCGGATCCGTTCGGGCCGACGACGCAGTTGATGCCCGGCTCGAACCTCAGAGTGGTGGCCGTCGCGAAGGATTTGAACCCTCGAAGCGTCAGAGTCTTCAGGTGCACGTACACACGATAAGACACATAGGCAAATTACGTGATCTTTCTGGCTCGCAGGCTATAACATACCCCTCATTTTTCGCGAATTTTGACGACTTCATACTTGACAAACGATCATATGTCAAGCGTGAGCACACCCCTTGACCGATCGGATAGAATGGGGAATGATATGTCACCGTACGAGAAAATCCCCAAAAATCGTGCCACTACACGGGGAGTGAGAATACCCAGTGGTTAATTTTATCTTAGAAAGAAGGGACCAGATACTCTTCGCCGCCTGGCAGCACCTTTCGCTGGTCACGCAGTGCTTGCTGTTGGCAACCGTCATCGGAACGGTCGTTGCGGCCCTGAGCTATCGAAGCAGTCTGTTTACATCCCTTACAAACAATGTTTCCGCCATAGGATTGACAATACCGTCGTTTGCCCTCATTGGTTTGCTTATAGCGCCAGCGGGCTTCGGCGTTTTGCCCGCGGTCGTCGTCGTGACGTTCTACGCGGCCCTGCCAATCCTGCGCAACGCCCTCGTCGGTTTTTCCGGCGTCGACCGCAACATAGTGGAAGCCGCCAGAGGCCAAGGCATGTCGAGGTCCGCGACCTTCCTCAAGGTCGAGCTTCCGCTCGCCTGGCCCGTCATATTGGCGGGAATGCGGATTTCGGCGCAAATGTCCATGGGCATCGCGGCAATCTCCGCGTACGTGCTCGGCCCCGGGCTCGGAGGGTACATCTTCTCCGGCCTTTCGCGCCTCGGCGGGGCGAACTCCTTCGAGTCCGTCCTCACCGGCGTCGTGGCCATCATTTTGCTGGCGTTCATACTCGACGGTCTCCTCGTTCTGCTCGGCCGTCTGACGATTTCACGAGGTATCAATGTCTGAGAACAATTCTGCCAACCCGGTCCTCGGGACCGATTCCGCGACCGACGACCCTTCAATCACCGGCGCTGCGATCGTCTTGGAGGAGGTGACGAAGGACTACGGCGGCGCCCAGCCCGCGGTCGACCATCTCACGCTTGAAATCCCGGCCGGCCAAACGGTCATGTTCGTCGGCCCGTCGGGATGCGGCAAGACGACGACGCTGAAGATGATCAACCGGCTCATCGAGCCCACATCCGGCCACATCGTGATCAACGGCGACGACGTCACGCAGATGAACGGCGACAAACTGCGCCGCCACATCGGCTACGTCATCCAGGCGGGCGGCCTCCTCCCGCATATGACGGTCGCCGAGAACATCGCCATCGTCCCCAAACTCCTCGGATGGGACAAGAAGCGGATATCCGAACGCGTCGACGAACTTCTGGACCTAGTTTCGCTCGAACCCGGCGAATACCGCAGCCGTTATCCCAAGGAGCTCTCAGGAGGCCAGCAGCAGCGCGTCGGCGTGGCACGCGCCCTCGCAGCAGACCCGCCGGTCCTCCTCATGGACGAGCCCTTCGGCGCCGTGGACCCCATCACCCGCCAGCGCCTCCAAGACGAGCTCATCCACATCCAGTCCGAACTCCACAAAACGGTCGTCTTCGTCACGCATGACTTCGACGAGGCCATCAAACTCGGCGACTGGATCGTCATCTTCAACGTCGGCGGCCAAATTATGCAGTACGACACTCCCGACCAGATCCTGGCGAATCCCGCAAACGAATTCGTCGAAGACTTCATCGGCTCCGGCGCGGGCCTGCGCCAGCTCGGCCTCGCGAGAGTCAGCGCGGTTCAGCTCAAGAAGGCCGTTCGCGCCCGCCCGGGCGAAGACACACGCGAGGTCGCGAAGCGGATCAGAGACGCCGGCGTGCGCCACGCGGTTGTCCTCGACCTCAAGGAACGCCCGGTGGGATGGGTCACGCCCAAACAGCTTTTGCGCACGGACCGGGTGAAGACCAAATACTCCGACGACTTCCCGCTGGTGGGCGTCAGTTCGTCGCTTGACGACGCCCTCGACGCCATGCTGGTCGCGGGATCCACCGAAGCGCTCGTCCACGGCAAGCGAGGCCGGTTCCTCGGGCTCATCACGGTCAACACCGTCATTCGAGCCATGGAAGAGATCTCCTCGAAGAATCCGGAAGACACTCCCGATGCGCCGATGGGGCACAACGCGGGAGCCTCCACGGAGGACGCCGACTCCGAGGACGGATCGCAAGCTTCCGAAAGCTCGGCCGCCGAGGCGGAGGCGCCCAAGGCGAAGGGCGGCGCCCAGGCGGATGCGCCCGAGGCAGACGCGGCCCCCGAGAACAGCGGTGAGGGCGTATGACCAAGACAAGGAAAAAGGTCAATGGATTGACATGGAGGAGCCTGCTCGTCCAGCCCACTGCCCTGCTCATCATCCTCATCGTCATGCTGACATGGCTGAACACCGCGGATTTGAGCGAAACAGAAAGAGTCACCCTCGCCCCCGCCCAGCTGCAAAGGCTGACGTTGGAGCACCTCAATCTGACGGTCGTTTCGGCGGTGATCGTGCTTGCGTTGGCCATTCCCTTGGGGATCATCCTCACGAGAAAGCCGTTTCGACGCCTGTCCACGCCCGTCATGGTGCTCGCGAACATCGGACAAGCCGCTCCGACGGTGGGCCTCGTCGTCCTTTTCGCCTTCTGGCTCGACTTCGGATACAAAGCGGCGCTGGCGAGCCTGGTGGTCTATGCGTTCCTGCCCGTCCTGAAGAACACGATGGTGGGCCTGCGGGCGGTCGATCCGAAGCTCGTCGAGGCCGCCCGAGGCATGGGAATGTCAAGCCCGGCCATTCTCGCCAAGGTTGAGCTTCCCCTCGCCGTTCCGGTCATGCTCGCGGGCATCCGCACGGCGCTCGTTCTCCTCGTGGGAAGCGCCACGCTGGCCACATTCGTCAAGGGCGGCGGCCTCGGCCTCCTCATCACGACGGGCGTCAACCTCAACCTGACCCGAGTGCTCGTGTTCGGCTCTTTGCTTGTCGCGGTTCTCGCGCTCGCCGTCGATTGGGCGGCACGCGTCGTCGAATTCGTCTTCTACCCGAGGGGGCTGTGAATATGAGAGCGAAACGAAAAGGCGCGCTCGCGCTGGCGGCCGCCTGTCTGATGGGCCTGGCCGCATGCGGGCTCCAACCGTCGACTTCCGGCATTGAGCCCGTCGGCCCCGGCAAGATCAAGCCGATTCCCGGGGCCAAGGGCACAAAAGTCACCGTGGGGTCGAAGGCCTTTACGGAACAGCTGATCCTCGGCAAAATCGCGGTCTACACCGCCGAGGCCTCCGGCTTCGACGTCGTCGACATGACGAGCATCCCGGGCTCGCAGCCCGCCCGCCAGCTCATGGTCAACGGCGAAACGAACCTCGGCTGGGAGTACACCGGAACCGCATGGCTGACGTATATGGGCCACACTCGCGGAATGGCCAACCAGAAGGCACAGTGGAAGGCAGTGAGCGACCAGGACCGCCCCAACGGAATCACGTGGGGCAAGCCCTCGAAGCTCAACAACACCTACGCATTGGCGGTGCGCGAGGAATACGCGAAGGAAAAGGGGATTGAGAAGCTCTCAGACATCGCGAAGCTTCCCCCCGCCGACAGGACCCTGTGCGTCGACGCAGAGTTCAACTCCCGCACCGACGGCCTCAATCCGCTGCTCAGCAAGTACGGAATTCCTCGCGGAAACCCCAACGGCGTGCCGGAGCAAAACGTTTCGGTCATGGACACGGGAACGATCTACACGGCAACCGACAGAGGATCGTGCAACTTCGGCGAGGTCTTCTCGACCGACGGGCGCATCAAATCGCTCAATTTGAGGGTGCTCAAGGACGATCTCGGTTTCTTCCCGGCTTACAACGTCTCCCCCATATACGCGACGTCTCTCGTCAAGAAGTTCCCGAAGCTCCGTGCGTACTTCGATCAGATGGCGCCGCTTCTGACGGACGACGAGATGCGGGAGATGAATTTCAAGGTCGACGTCGAAGGCCAGGATCCTTCGAAGGTCGCCCGAGAATGGCTGATTTCCAAGGGTTTCATCACCAAGAAGTGAGCATTGAGCGTCGACGGCGCTCGGGGCGCGTCAATTCGCAAACATTGACGCGCCCCGGCTTACACGCCGGACGGTCGACGTCACGCGAACGCCGCAAAGCCTGAGACGCTATGGATGAGGGGCAGCGGCGAAACGCGCTGCCCCTCATCCATAGCGTCTTTTATGCGCCCGGGCTCATGCGACCCGACTCTTGCCCGGCCGCGCCTTGTCAAGCGCCTGCCCGAACGGCCGTCGGCTCTTCTCCGTCCGGCTCACTCCCACCTGGCGTTGGCCAAGCCCCCTGCGATGCGGTCCGCAATCGCATCGACCGCCTCGCGCTTGTCAGGGTTCGGGCTGGAGACGGTCACCTGTTGGCCCTCACGGAAACCGGCCGCCATGAGCTCCGTGGCCGAATCCGCCGAAACGCCGTCGATGAAAACGTTTCCTCCCAGGGTTTTCACAAGCTGGGCAAGCTGAGCTGCGGGCCTGACGTGAAGGCCGCCGTCGTCGGTGACGACGACCTCGCGCGAATACCCCGTGCTCTTGTCTGACATATGTGTTTCCTTTCGAATCAGTTGAACCAGAGCGAGATTTCCTTCTCCGCGTTCTCCTCCGAATCGGAGGCGTGGACGAGGTTCTCGATGTTTCCGTGACCCCATTCGCGGGCCAGGTCTCCGCGGATGGAACCGGGAACGGCTTGGGTCGGGTTCGTGGCGCCCGCCAGCGCCCGTACGCCTTCGATGACGTTCGCGCCGCTGAAAACGGCGGCGACTACGGGGCCGCGAGTCATGTATCGGACGATTTCGGGGAAGAACGGCTTATCGGCGAGATGCGCATAGTGCACTCGGAGAACCTCTTCCTTCGCCCGCATGAACCTGAGGTCTTCGAGCTTGTACCCTTTGGCCTCGATGCGTCCGAGTATCTCGCCGACGAGCCCCCGCTCGACGCCGTCGGGCTTGACCAGAATGAAAATGCGCTGGGAATCCATGGGGTCAATTGTTTCATGGAAGCAGTTTGGAAGATGCGCCCATCGTCCCGAGGAAACCGCATTAGGACGCTACGCCCCGTCCGCCCCCGGCTTTCCCATGAGAGTGCGGGCGGCGGCGGCCAGTTGAATGGAGCCGAGGACGACCACGGCAGGCGAGGCCATGGGCGCGCCGTCGTCGGACTCGGCCAGGCCGGCTGCGCGGTCGATCGCCTCTGCCAGGTCTCGCTCGACGAAAACTCGTCCGTCTCCGAAAACGCCGCCCGCGATGTCTGCGAGTTCGTCGGCGTCCATCGCCCGATCCGACGCGATGTCGGTGACTACGACTGCGTCCAAGACGGGCTCTAAGACCCCGAGGAAGCCCTCGACGTCTTTGTCGGCCATCATTGCGACGACGCCGACGAGCCTGCCCGGGAAATACTCGCGCAGAGCGTCGGCCGTGGCCTGCGCGCCGTGGGGATTGTGCGCGGCGTCTGCCACGACCGTCGGCGAGCTTCGGACGATTTCCAGACGCCCCGGAGACGAAACCGCCATGAAGGCGTGCTCGACGACGTCGGCCGCGAAGGCGCCGCCCCCGAAGAAGGCCTCCGCCGCCGCGAGGGCGACGGCGGCGTTGCGAGCCTGATGCTCCCCCTTCAGCGCCAGCGGGACGTCTTCGTAGCGGGCCGCCGGGGTTTGAAGGGTGACAAGCTGGCCGCCGACGGCCGTTTCGCGCGAGACGAGGTGCAACGAGGGGCCCTCAGCGACGAGGCGGGCCTTCGCCTCGCGCGCCGCGTCCTCGACGATCTGCGCAACAGAGCCGTCCTGCCCCGCCGAGACGACGAACGAGCCGGGCTTGACGATTCCGACCTTTTCCCGCGCGATCTCCTCGATCGTGTGGCCGAGCCACCGCTCGTGGTCCATGGCGACGGGAAGGATGACGGCGACGTCGGCCTCGATGACGTTTGTCGCGTCCCACAGCCCGCCCATTCCGACTTCGACGACGGCCACATCGACGGGCGCATTTGCGAAGGCCGCGTAGGCCATGACGGTGAAGACCTCGAAGAAGCTCATCCGCGGCCCGCCCGCAGCCGTCGATTCGCGGTCGACCAGTTCGACGACGGGATTGACTTCCTCCCACACGGCAAGAAAGTCCTCGCGGGAAATCGCTGCGCCGTCGATGGCCATGCGTTCGCGGACCGACGTCAGGTGAGGCGAGGTGAATCTGCCCGTGCGCAGGCCGCGCTCGCGCAGAAGGGCTTCGATCATCCGGGCGGTGGAGGTCTTTCCGTTGGTTCCCGTGATGTGAATCGACCGAAACGCACGCTCGGGATTGCCCAGCATCGCCAGAGCCTTGCGCACGCGTTCGAGCGAGGGCTGCACCTTGTGCTCGGGCGCGCGGGTGAGGATCGAGCGGTAGACGGCGTCGACCGCCCCGTCCAGAGCAATCCTCTCCGCCTCGGCGACCGCGTCCGGCGGAGGGCCGGGTTTCGAATCGTCGGCGACGACGTCCGCGACGACATACAAGGGCGACGCCATAGCCGCAGCAGAAGGAGCAGCCGGTTTCGAATCGTCGGCGACGACGTCCGCGACGACGCTCGGGTCTGGGCCCGCGACAAGCCCCGAGGAGACGATGGCTTTGACGGCGGCGTCGAACTCCTCGTCCTCCGCGTCCTCCCGCGCCAGGCGCGCGGCCTCCTCGTCCCGAGCCTCCTCGTCTCGCTCCCTTTCCGTAGCGGAGCCCATTCCTTTCCCGCCTCGGAGCTCGCCCTCACCCGGAAAGCCCCGCGTTTCGCCGCGGAGGCTTTCCTTCCCGTCGGGGCCGTTGTCGTCGGGGCCGCTCCCGCGGGGGCCGCCTTGGTCTCGCATCGGACCTCTGTTCATCTTCGTCTGCCCGTTTCCAGCCTGTCCGTTCGCTTCGGCTTCGGATCACGCTTTTTCGACGTCGATCGTGAGATCGGAAGCCTGCCGCACGTCGGTGCGCACGGCGAGCGTCTCTCCCGCAATGAAGTCGATGTGCGCCTCGACCGCGCCGATTCGCGGTTCAGGGACGCCGAGCGTGAGCGCGATCCTGTCGGAGACGTGCAGGCCGGCGGCTCTGCGGGCCTCCTGCACCGCCCGCACGACGTCGCGCGCGTACCCCTCGGCTTCGAGTTCGTCGTCGACGTTGACGTCGAGGGCGATATACGAGCCGGAAGGAAGGATCGCCGCGACGGCGCCGTCGTCGGCCACGACCGACGTCGTCACCGTATACTGGCCCTCCCTGAGGCGGACCGGCGGCTCCGTGTGGAGCACCGCTCCCCCGTCGACCTCCTCCCAGGCGCCCTCGCGGGCCGCCTTGAAAAGAGACGACGTGAGCTTGCGCTGCTCGGGATCGAGCTCGCGCGGAAGGACGGCGAGCTCCCGGGTCACTTTCATGCCGCAGGTCTCGATGCTTTCGAGGCGGACCTCCTTGACGTTGACCTCCGAGGCGACGAGGTCGGAGAAGTCGGAGAGGTCTTGATTCGACACGATCCAGAGGGTCCTCAGCGGGAGCCGGACGCGGAGCTTGTTCGCCTTGCGCAGCGAATGGCCGGCCGAGACGATCTCCCGAACCTCATCCATCTGGGCGACCAGCTCGGGGGCGTCACATGTTTCGGGAAGCTCAGGCCAGTCGGTCAGGTGGACCGAACGCTCACCGGTGAGCCCCTTGTACATCTCCTCGGTCAGAAGGGGAAGGAGGGGGGCAAGGATTTTCGACACGTTGACGAGCACCGTGTAAAGCGTGTCGAAAGCCCTCTCGTCCTCGTTCCAGAAACGGTCGCGCGAGGTGCGGACGTACCAATTCGTCAGCATGTCGATGTAGTCGCGCACACTCTGGCACGCCGAGGATATGTCGAAGGCGTCGAGGTCTTCGCGCACGGCGTCGGCGAGCCTCTTTGTATGCGCCAGAACGTAACGGTCCTGCACGTCGAGCGCGGCGAGGGCCTGTGCATCGGCGAGGTCGATGCTCTCGGCGAGGTAGCCTTGGCCGCCGTCGGCCGCCCCTGCATAGAGGGTGAAGAAGTAGTAGGCGTTCCACAGCGGAAGAAGCACCTGCCGCACGGCGTCGCGGATCGCGGCCTCCTTGACCACGAGATTGCCCCCGCGCACCACGGGCGAGCTCATGAGGAACCAGCGCATGGCGTCGGAGCCGTGCCGGGCGAACACCTCGGAGACGTCAGGGTAGTTGCGAAGGGACTTCGACATCTTCCGCCCGTCGTCGCCCAGGACGATGCCGTGCGAGACGCAGTTGCGGAAAGCCGGCCGGTCGAAAAGCGCCGTGGCGAGGACGTGGAGGGTGTAGAACCAGCCGCGGGTCTGCCCGATGTACTCGACGATGAAGTCGCCCGGGTAGTGGTTGTCGAACCAGTCTCTGTTTTCGAACGGATAATGCACTTGGGCGAAGGGCATCGAGCCGGATTCGAACCAGCAGTCGAGGACGTCGCTCACCCTGCGCATGGTCGACTTCCCGCTCGGATCGTCGGGGTTGGGCCTGGTCAGAGTGTCGATGAACGGACGGTGCAGATCGGCGACCTCAACGCCGAAGTCCCTCTCCAGCTCGGCGAAGGAGCCGTAGACGTCCACTCGGGGGAAGTTCGGATCGTCGCTTGCCCACACGGGAATCGGGGCGCCCCAGTAGCGATTGCGGGAGATCGACCAGTCGCGCGCTCCGGCCAGCCAGTTGCCGAAGATTCCGTCTTTGACGTGCTCGGGCGTCCACGTGATCTCCTGGTTGAGCTCGACCATGCGTTCTCGTATGGCCGTCACCTTGACGAACCAGGAAGACACGGCTTTGTAGATCAGCGGCTTGCGGCAGCGCCAGCAATGGGGGTAGCTGTGGACGTAGCTCTTGCGCTGGACGAGCACGGCTCGCCTGTCACGCTCAATCGCCGCCAGCGGCCCGCTCGAATCGCGCAAATCGGCGATGATTGGCTTGTTGGCGTCAAAGACATGCAAGCCCTCGTAATCGGGGACTTCGGCGGTGAAGCAGCCTCCTTCGTCGACCGGCGCGACCGTGCCGATTCCGGCCTCCTGGCAGACGATCATGTCGTCTTCGCCGAAGGGCGCAATGTGGACCAGACCGGTGCCGTCCTCCGTCGTGACAAAATCCGCCCCGACGACAGTCCAGACGTTCGGCCCGGGATCCGCGCCCTCTTCGAGATATTCGGGCGCATTGAAGTAGTCGAAGATCGGATGGTACCTGCGGCCTGCGAGCTCGCTGCCCCGAATCCAAGCGAGCACCTCCGGCTCCTCCCCGAGCTCTTTCGCGTAGGCCTTGAGACGCGACTCGGCGACGATGACGTCCTCGCCCGCCACAGGCGAGTCGAGGGCTTCGGGGACGCGGACGACGGCGTAGTCGACGTCCGGCCCGACGGCGACGGCGAGATTCGAGGGCAGGGTCCACGGCGTGGTCGTCCAGATGAGGATCAATTCGGGGCGCTGAGCCCCCTCGCGGACGGGCTCGACCAGCCGCATGCCGACGGTGACCGTCTCATCCTGGCGGTCCTGGTAGACCTCGTCGTCCATCTTTAACTCGTGATTGGACAGCGGGGTGCGATCGTTCCAGCAGTATGGAAGGACCCTGTAGCCCTTGTAGATGAGGCCCTTGTCGTAGAGCGTCTTGAACGCCCACATGACGGACTCCATGTAGGCGGGGTCGAGGGTCTTGTAGTCGTTGTCGAAGTCGACCCATCGCGCCTGGCAGGTGACGTACTCCTGCCATTCGTCGGTGTAGCGGAGCACTGAGGACCGGCAGGCCTCGTTGAAGGCCTCGATTCCGATTCCGCCCTCGCGCGTGATCTCCGAGACGTCCTCGATTCCCAGAAGGCGCTGGGCCTCGAGCTCGGCGGGAAGCCCGTGGGTGTCCCAGCCGAAGCGGCGTTCGACGCGGCATCCCTTCATCGTCCGGTATCGCCCGACGATGTCTTTGATGTACCCCGTCAGCAAGTGGCCGTAATGCGGCAGCCCGTTTGCGAAGGGGGGCCCGTCGTAGAAGACGAACTCGTCGGCGCCGTTCGGGCCCGCGGGCCGGTTGTCGATGGAGGCCTGAAAGGTCCCGTCCTTCTTCCAGAAGGCGAGAATGCCTTCCTCCATCTTCGGGAAGTCCGGCAACGCCTCGACGCGCGCCTGACGGTCCAGGGGATAGTGGCCTTTAGCACCCATTGTTGCTCCTCATACATCGCCCGAGCGAGGACGACCCTCGGCGGTTGCCTTAAGCCGCGGTACCACCCCGCTTGCCCCGCGCGATGCGTGGCCTCTCATTGGGACGATGACGGGTCCAACCGCCCGGTTCTACTTGGGACGGAAACATTGAACTTCGAAGACTTCATTTCGAAGGGCGATGTTCCTTCCGGTTCTTCCGGGAGCTCGCCGGTGATAGCCGGGTCAACGCGAAAGTTCATTCTAGCGATGTTTTCGACAGATCAAAAGGGGTCGGAGAAGTGACGTCGGAAACCTTTTCCTCTGGCCAGAAGCTTCGCCGGGAAACCGCGAAGGCTTGTCGGTCCTTCCCGGAAAAGGACAAAGGCGCCCCCGAGGATCGACAGGGCGGACTTATTGCGCCTGTCGATCCTCGAGGGACGTAGAGGAAGGGTCAAAGCTCCCTGCCGTTTTACGGGAGCCGTCTCCAAGACCGCGGCTTTTCAGCCCCGGCTCTCACAGGAGGATCATGCCTTCTTTCGGCGAAGGATGAGGATGCCTCCCGCTGCGGCGATCAGTGCGACGGCCGCCATTCCGGCGACCGAGGCTCCGGTGTTGGGAAGGGACTTTCCGCGACTGGCCGCCTTCTGCGCGGCCTTCGGCGCCATTGACTTGGCGGCCTTCGGAGGAACGGGCTTTCCAGCCTTTGACATCGGCGGAACCGGCTTCGACGGATCGGCGACCGGCTTCGACGGAGTGACCGAAGGCGTCACCGAAGGGGTGGCCGTGACCGAAGGCGTCGATGTGACGGACGGCGTCGGCGACGGGGTCTCCGAAGGCGTCGGCGACGGAGAGGGGGTCGGCTTGGTGTAGACGTTCGTGAATGTCAGGGCCTTGACGGCGTCCTTCTCCTCCAAGGCGAAGGTCTGAGGCTCGGCGATTTTGACTTTGTAATCGCCGTTTTGCGCCGAAGTTTCGTCTTCGGTCACGGTGCAGGAGGTTCCCACCGGGAGCTGCTTGCCCAGGGGCGTCGCGGTCCCGTCGCCGGAGACCTCCATCTTGCCTTTGACCTCGTCTTCTCCGGCCGGCTTGCAGGTGTAGCCGAAGACGAACTTCTTCTTGGAAAGATCGAGGCCCTCGGGGGCTTCTATCTTCTTCGTCACGGAGAACGAGGCGTAGTCCATGGTGTAGGTGTTCTTCGCTTTGACCTGGATTTCACACGGCGCCGGCCCGGCGGGGAGGTTGAAATCGATCGAGCGGGCTGCGACGTCCACTCCGGCCTTTTTCGCCGACGACGCGCGGGATGCGGCCTTGGAAGCCGAGGCCTGCTTCGCCGCGGCGGAGGAAGCCGTCTTGGCGACCGACGCCGGACGGCTCTGAGGCGCTTGTCCGGGCGGAGGGGTTTGGCACTTGCGCTCATAGGACATTTCCACGGCGAGCGTCGCTCCGGTTACGCTGGCGTCTTTCTCAGTCACCTTGCAGCGGTTGCCGCCGAGCTTGTCGATCTTGACTTCCTTGCCGGGCTCGACCTTCACCGTGCCGCTGGAAAGCACTTTGCCGTCGTCGTCCGTGCACGAATACTCGTACTCGAAAGTCGCGGGGGCGAGCTTGGCCGCGTCGCCGAGAACCTCTTTGGAGATGGACACGACGCCGCTGTATGGGCGATAGAAGTTATTGACTCGCACTCCCACCGGACGGTTCGCGACAATCGCGAAATCGGTCGATTGCTGAGCCTTGTTGCTTTGGCGGGCCTGCGGGACAGACTGGGGGCTGACACCGGGAGGCGGCCCGGCGGGGCGGGCGGACGCAACGATCTCTTGGCGCCAGTATGCGTTCGGAACGGAAGCGTCCTGCTCGGTCACCGTGCAGGTTCCCTCGGGGACGTCGGCGACCCTCACAGGAGTGCCCGGCGTCAACGTGAGCGCGGCTTCCTTCGTCGTCGCCCCTGACGCATTGCGACAGACGTAGTTGACGGTGAAAGTCGAGGGCGCCACGAAGTTCGGCGGCGAGTATACGTTCTTGACGACGGTGAATTCGCCGGTCGCTTCAGCGGGCTTGTTCTTTGCGGCCGCTGCGGGGCGGTTCCCGGAAGCCGCCCGCGCAGCCGCGGTCGAGGCCGAAGCTGCCGCCGCTTTCGCGGGCGCTTTGGCGTGGGCGGGCGCCGTCGTCCCTGCGGATGCGACAGGCCTTGCGCCGGCGCCGGACTTTGAAGCGGCCGAATTTGCAGTTCCCGCCTTCTTCCCCGCAGCGCTCTGTTTGGCCGAGGGCGTCGACTTCTCCCCAGATGCCCCGGGGGCCACTATGCCGCCGAGAGCCGAAGAGGCGACGCCGCCGATGGAAACGGTTCGCTGAGGATTCCCCGTTCCCCCGGCTGCTTCGTTGCCGGTGACGGAGTCCGCATGCGCCGAGTTTCCACCGGGAATGCCGAGCGCGCCCAAGGAGAGGGCGGACGCGGCAATCACGCCCAACGCTCGGGCAGGGGCAGCGAGTCTCCCCTTTTTCTTTGTGCCCATTCTTTGCCTTTCGCTGAAAAGCCCGGGCCCGTGCGTCTCAGCGGGCCCGGTCGGTAAGTTACCCAGACACGATAACACCGCACTTCCAGGATTTTCGGCGCAAACATACAACCCGAGGAGGAAGAGGAAGTCGTAGTCCCACCCGCTGAAACTCGCCGAAACACGCCCCCGGCCGCCCCGTGTTTTGACCGCCTGCGGCGAATCGCAGCCGCGCCGGCGCGCGCATTCGGGCAGGCCGAGCGCCCATCAGCCCATAGGGGGACCGCGCCCTCCCGAAGGCCCACAACGCCGACTGCCCGGAATCCGATGGGAGAAAGGGAACCCGGAGTCTGAGGAGGCAAAGAGCCAACCGAGTCGCAGACCCGCGAAGCCCGCCCCGCCGACGCACGTGCGTTGCCCGTTGAGGCAAAGGTCGGATTGCCCGTTAAAGCGATGGGTTGCCCGTCAAGGCGAAAACCGCGGTCGGGAGGTCGGCTCCGGCAATTTCACATTGTCCGAAGACCCCACAGACGACGACGGCGCGCACCGCTCGCAACCGTGCGGGCGCGCCGACTTCCTCGTCGCCAACCGCCACCGCGAGTGTTGGTTGCGCGTCCGTGGCGTGGAAAGGGAGGCGTGAAATTCCAGCCACGGAGAGGATACCCAAGGGAGGCGTGAAATTCCGCTTGGGATGGTAAAGATGATAGCAGGGATCGGGCAGGATATCCAACCGAACCGCGTCCGAACCGAAGGCCGATTCGAGGATGTCATATTACTTCTTCGTAGCAGACACTTCCGTTTTTGAAAATAGTGGACGAAGACCACAGTCCGGAAAAAGGAAGGCATATCCCCGCCATTCCAACATTATGCCGGGAGCATGGGTAGGAAGACACCACCTCCGGGCCTTTGACTTAACCGGATAATGTTACACAATCGCAGTATGCAACACAAAAAAGCACGCTTACACGCCGCACTTGCAACCCTTGCATTGGCTATACCGCTTTGCACAGGTTTCTCTGCGGCACAAGATTCTGCTGATAATCAAGACAAAACAAATGACGTCTCTTCGCTTTCTGAGGCATCGTCCGCTTCGAATTCGCTTCAGAAGCTCGTTTCTGCGAACGTTCTTTCCAAGAGGCACGACGATTCCGACGACGAGGACTCCGACGAGGACGGAAACGACTCCGACGAAAACGGAGACGATTCCGACGGCGACAATTCGGGCAACGAGCAGCACCATGCCAGCGCTCCCCAGGCTCCGCTGCGCGGGATCACCATCACCTCGATCAAGGACATCGATCAGACCTTGTCCGTGATTCGCTCGAGCGAGAAGAAGCTGACCGTGCGCGTGGTGATCCAGCCCAACGTCAGCATGGACGAGTACAAGCGGGCCATCGAGGCTCTCCGCCCGCATGCCTACATCATGGTTGAGATCCTCGACGCCACCAACTGGACGCCCGCGAACGCCGAGTCGCTCAGCAGCATCACCGAGGAAGCGATTGAAGCCCTTGGCGACAAGGTCGATATCTGGGAGGTCGGCAACGAGCTCAACGGTTCGTGGCTCGGCAACTCTCCGCAGGAAATCAACAAGAAGGTCGAGGCGACGTACGACGTGGTCAAGCGCCACGGAGGGCGGACGGCGATTACGCTCAACTACTGGGCTCACAGGGGCTGCTACGAGAAGTCCTGGGAGGACCTCGGCTCCTACGTCAGAACCATGCCGGAAAAGCTGCACCACGTCGACTACATGTTCTTGTCCGTCTACGAGTTCTCCTGCAATCCGGCGCAGAAGCCAAGCGCCAGCGATCTTGCTGAGACGCTGAAGAGCCTGGGCAAGACCTTCCCGTCCGCGAAGCTCGGAATCGGCGAGATCGCCGCCAACGGCCCGGACGACGAGAAGGCCGAATCCGACCTCAAGACCAAGAAGCGCATCGCCAAGCGCTACTACGGCATGCACAACGAGCTGGCTCAGGCCGTGGGCAGCAGGTACGTGGGAGGCTACTTCTGGTGGTACTTCTACGAGGACGCCGTCACCCGCAACGCTCCGATGTGGCCGACGCTCAAGAATCTTTTGAACAAGATTTGACAGGCGAGTCGGCGTCTGGCGAAACAGCGGGCGTCTGACGATCCAGTCGACGTCTGACAATCCATTGCCCCGGGCCCCGTCCATTTAGGACGGGGCCCTTTCCCGTCCGGCGCCGCCCTACGAATCGACTCGGAGCGACGAGACGGGCAACGCGCCGTCGGCGTCGGAATCGCGCACGAGCGTCCGCGCGTCTGACTGATTGCGCGGCATCACCCGCACCAGGTCGACGTTGACGTGAGGCGGGCGGGTCAGGGCCCAGGCGATGACGTCGGCGACGTCGTCGGCCACGAGGGGCCCCTCGACGCCCGCGTACACGGCTTGCGCCCGCTTCGCGTCGCCCAGGCGGTTGAGTGAGAACTCCTCTGTTTTCACGAGCCCGGGGGCGACCTCGACGACGCGGACCGGCTCGCCCAGGAGCTCGAGGCGAAGGGTTCTGGCCAGCACCCGCTCGGCGTGCTTGGCGGCCACGTACCCGGCGCCGCCGGGATAGATTTCGAAGGCCGCCATCGACGTGACGAAAACGACGTCGCCGCCCGCCTCGCGCAGGTGCGGCAAAAGCCCCTTCGTCAGCCTGAGGGTCGCCAGCACGTTCTTCTCGTACATTCCGAGCCATGCGGCAGGATCGCCGTCGGCGACCGAATCGACGCCGATCGCCCCGCCCGCGTTGTTGACGAGCCCTGTCACCGCTCCCCGCGAAGCCGCGTACTCGACGAGGCGCTCGACGTCGGCCTCGTCGGTCAGATCGGCCGCGTGACAATCGCATCCCGTTTGGCGCGAGAGCTCCCGAAGGCGTTCCTCGCGCCGCGCCGTGGCGACGACGTTGAACCCCTCGGCGACGAGCCTGCGAACGGTCGCCTCGCCGATGCCGGTGGACGCTCCCGTCACGACCGTCCTTCCGCGCGCCGTTGTTTTTCCGCGTGTCATGTCTCCCCTTTCGCTTCGAAGCTTGTGCCCGCTTGCCGGGCAAGCCCATTGTCTCGCACCTGCAATCTCAACGTCTCGCATCCGGCTTCCCCGCTATGCGCGGTGTTTCGCACCGGCCTTCGGGCCGACTTGTGATGCGCCTTCCGTTTCCAGGCTTCCGTCAGACCGGGCGGCACGGACGCGGATGACCGGGCCGGACGGCACCGGGACAAGCGGCGCGAATGCGGGGCCGGTCCGAACCGCACCAGGCCGTGCGGCACGAATACGGGCAACCGAGCCGGACGGCACGAATGCACACGACCAGGCCAAGCGGCACGGAATAGCCGCATTGCAATAAGATTGACGGAAACAGGACAACCGGCGGAGGGACATTCATGATCGGCATCATCGGCATCGGCGCGATGGGCGGAGCGATCGCCCGCGGGCTCATCGCGGCGGGAACCGCGCCGGGCAAGCTAGTCGTCTATTCCGCGGACGTCGAGGCCAATGCCCGATTCGTGCGCGAAACCGGCGCGAAGCTGGCGTATTCAAACGTCGATCTGGTTGAGCGGGCGGGCGACGGCGCGATCGTCGTCGTGGCCGTCAAGCCCTTTGCCGTCGGCGGCGTGCTCGACGAGATCCGAAAGGCCGCCGCGAGGCGCGGAAGCGTCATCGTCTCCGTGGCGGCCGGAACGCCAATCGAATTCCTTGAGTCTCGCCTGGAGCCGGGCCAGCCGGTCGTGCGGACGATGCCGAACATGGCCGCCGCCGTCGGCGCCTCGGTCACCGCCTACGCTTGCAATCCAGCCGCCGCGCCGCGCGCGGACGACGTCGCAAACGTCCTCGCCTCGATCGGCATAGCGGAGCCGATGGCCGAGAAGGACTTCTCAGCCTTCAGCGCCATCGCGGGATGCTCGCCGGCCTTCACCTTCGGTTACATCGACGCCATGGCGAGGGCGGCCGTGAAGAACGGACTGCCCAAGGCGTCCGCGACCCGCATTGCAGCCCAGGCCGTATACGGAGCCGCGAGGCTTTTGCTCGCGAAGCTCGACGACGGAGCGAGCGCCGCCTCCCTCGCCGACGCCGTCCAATCCCCCGGCGGAACCACCGTCGCAGGCGTGGTGGAGCTGGAACAGGCAGGCTTCGGGGCGGCGGTGGTGCGGGGCGTCCAGGCGTCCATCGACCGCGACAAGGAACTGCTCGGCTAGGGCCCAGGCGGCCAAAAGGCGCGGAACGCTGCAACGGCCTCCCTTTCTCGCATTTTCCCAGGCGCGTGTCCGCCGCTGAAACCCAATTCGCCGCCGAAACCTAGTTCGTCACCACGGCGCGTTCGTCGCCGGAGCCCGTTCGCCTCTGAGGCATGCCTGCCGCCAGGGACCGGGTCGGCCCCGCAGCCATGAGCACGCAAACTCCCCAACGCCCGCACTTGCCAACCACTAACTTAGGAACCTAAGATACTAACCGTGGACCTCGCCTACGAACTTCACGACCTCGTGCGAACCCTTGACCGGCAGGCGGAGCGCATGCTTCGTCCGTTGAGCCTCACGTACAACAGATACCTGGCTTTGGAGATCGTCGGCGAGCACCCGGGGGTCTCCGGCGCCCAGCTGGCGCGGGCGCTCGGCATAACCGAGGCCTCCTGCTCAGCCCTCGTCCGCCGCCTCATCGCCGACGGCCACGCGGCGGACCTGGCGGAAAAAGGCAGCGGAAACGTGCGCCGACTCCAACTCACGGAAAACGGCAAGCTGCTGCGGGGAAAGGCGTCGCACGCGCTGGGCGGGGCCTTCGACGACGTCGTGCGAAGGCTCGGCTTCGACCCGCTTCGCCTCGCGCAAACCATTCGATCGATACACGACGAACTCAAAAACGGATAACTCAGGAGCGGACCATGACAACCGCATTGTCTTCCCTCGCACTCATTCTCACGATCATTCGATTCGCCCTCTTCATCCGCCTTCACACGGTCGAGAGCCCTTACAGCCCTGTTCGGCACGCGGTGAGCCACTACGCCGTCGGCCCCACGCGCAGGCTCGCAACGGCGACGACGTGGCTGACATCCGCGACTTGGCTCGCCCTGGCCGGCGCCGCGCACGGCCTTCGCGGCTGGGACTACAGCGGCGTCGCGACCGTCCTTCTGCTCATTCTTGCGGCGATTTTCGCGATTCTCCCGGCGTTCCCGACGACGTTGGAGGGGCGGCTGACGCCAATGGGCGCGGCGCACTACGCCCTTGCGATCGGATGGTTCGCGATCGCCTTCAGCCTGGCGGGAAACATTCGGCGACTCATCGCCCCCGAAGGCGGCGTTTTGGCCGCGGCGGCCAACGGGCTCTATTACGCGGCGCTCGTTTCCCTCGTCGCGCTGGTGTGCTCGATGCTCCCCCGCTTTCGCAGCAGGTGCTTCGGGCTTCCCGAGCGTGCCTTCCTCGTCTCGATCGGCCTGTTCTACGCGGTCTTCGCGGCGGCGATTCTTGTGACCGGCGGGGAGTTCTGAGGTGGGCGGGACGCTTCCAGGCTCTTCGATGCTAGTCGCCCCTCAGCCCTTCCTTGCCCCTTCCAACAGTTCGTCCAGCCAGGCAATCAACGCAGGGATCTGAGACCCCGGACTGTCGGGCCAGGAATTCGACTCTCGCCCCATCGACTTTTGCCTTGCTGTCTCGCACCTCACGGCATCCTCGGTCTTCCCAACGATCTCTTTGAATCTCTCGAGCGGTTGCAGTCCCTTCTTGTACTTAGGACAATGTTGCAGGAGTTTATCTAGAGCCGCCTTCGCATTTGAGCACTTCGGCGAAGAGGTGAAGTGGAGAAGTAACCAGTACTCCAGACTGGGGTTAGACAGCGCGATTCGATTCCTCTCCCCCTCCAGCCACCTCTCGAGTTCACGGGCATGGTCCCTGTTACGATCGACGTCGCAAACAATCCAGTAGGCGGCACTGTCTTGATAAACTGGATTCTTGGCCGCCCGGCGGCATGCCTCCAATAGGTTTTTCAACGATGTAGCTCGCTCAGGAGGGAACTCAAATGCGATTTCATCGTTGTAGCGAAATCTCCTCAGTGCTCTGATGTATGACTCCTCTGACTGCCCCTCGACACAGAAGACGACGAGGGGCTTGGGCCTCAGCGTCCCCGCTCGCTCACGGCGCCCACGATGGGCGAGAACCTTAGATTTCTTTGCCATGCTCACTTCCTATGAAATTGTCAGACCCTAGGGACGCCGCCAAGCCTGCCGGACATATAGAATCCCAGCCAATCCGCGTCCTTGCGCACGCCTTCTTCTGAAAACTCGGACAATCGCGTCAAACGCGTTTGTGCGTCGACTTTATCCGCCAACCAAATTTCATCGCGACGCAGAAGGTCAGAGCGCAACAGCTGCAGCTCATGCGTTGAGAAGACAAGTTGTCGACGCCCGTCCTCTTCCGTCGGCAAGCTGCTGAGAAACGAACGAATAAGAGCTTCGGTCAGCTTCGGATGCATGGAATTCTCAAGTTCGTCTACAACGAAAACGGCGTCGCTTTTCGGCTTTTGGAGTTGAATCAACATAGGCAAAAGATTGAGAAAACGGACAGTTCCATCAGATTCATCAGCAAAACCGAGAGTGAACTCCCTTCCATTTGAGTCGTGATGAACGGCAACGAGCCTTTGGGCCTTCAACTGACCCGAATCATCCAACTCAAGAACAGAACTGCCTCTGCCGAACCTGGAAAAGAGGGCTTTCCCTCCTTCTCCAGAAGCAAGCTCTTTCCTGATACGCTCCTCGATGCTCGACGGAATCTCCAATGCTCGAATTGAAATCTCTTCGACGCCGACATCCTCGATTCCAGTATCTGCCCACGAGAGCAACTCGCCGATCGCCTCCGCAAAACCATCGTCGTCCATGACGCGCAAAGGCAATCCTCTCGCACTGGAACGAGGCCCGATGACGCGCAGCTTCTCTGCAAACCACCTGCGCGCGTCGGCAATGACGTTCTCCTGCGATTTAGATGCGTATCGGTCACCTAGCTCCCCGAGGAACGTCGTATTGGACTTGACGCCCAAGGTTTTCGCAAGCGCTTCAGCAACGTCGTCTCCGTCCAGCTCCTCGTAGAGCTCAATCAGATCGCCCTCCCGTTCGAACAGAACAATTTCACCTTGTGGACGCACGCGCAGAAGCGATTCTTCGAGCACCTTTCCCTTATCGGCGCGAAGCTCGTAGATAAGTGTCTCTTCACGCCTCTTTCCATTTGAAGAGCGCGTGTCAATGGAAAACTCAATCTCAAACTTCGTCGGCTCGTCGGCGCCGCGCGACAGGTGGGGAACAATGGGTAAATCGTCGTCCACATTTCTCGCTTTGAGAACAATCTCCTGAAGTGCCGCAAGGGCATCGATGAACACCGATTTACCCGATGCATTGGCACCATAAATTGCAGCGACAGGAAGAACCCGCGAGCGTTCTACGCGGGAGAGACGTTCGCCGTGTTGCCTCTCTTGTGTTGCCACCATGGAAAATTCCACGGATTCGTAGATCGACTTCCAGTTGGATACCGTGAAATAACGGAGCATTGGACGCGACTCCAGTTCTTTAGTTCTACATATGTAGAAGTTATTACGCGACTAACATCATCGTCTCAGACCCCTCAAGGAAAGTCAAGAGTTAGATTTTCACTAGCAATCAAGGCAGTTTCGATAACTTTTGGAACATTGGAGAGAATCAACTAACGCAGATATACTGCGAAAGTCGATGCGCACGCTAGCGACAAGCGAACACAAAGGCCGCACATCCAAGAGAAAGTGCGTGATTGGCGGGCCGATCCTGAGCCTACGCATGCATCGTCGAGGTGACACGCAATCTGCCCTCCCTAGCGCGCCCCGCCCAAGGACGCCGACGTCGCCCCCTCGAGACTCGCGCGACGTGGCGAACAACGCGCGCCGCCAGCAGCCCTCACATGCGCCAAGTTCAACCGTTCATGGAAGAATAGAGCCTATGACGAAATCGACAGACGAATTCAAGGCGGCCAATTTCGGGGGCGAGCTTCGCGAGCG
>CALIHR010000022.1 GCA_938020505.1 uncultured Actinobaculum sp.
CGCCGCTGAGGCTCGCGCAGCGCCCGGGCCTTTCCTTGCCGAAGTTCACACTCAGATCACGCCAACATTCACACTGAAAACACGTCAATCCTCACACTGGAATCGCGTCAACATTCACACTGGAGGTAAGATCGAACTGTCTCCCTCGAGGCGTTGTTCGAGGGAGATCATGACGTCGCGTCGCTTTCCAATCTGACTGTCGACGATCTCGCTCAGGCCACGTGCCGCGGCGGACGGCCCGAGGCAGTGCTTGATCCTGACCGTTCCGTTGCCATTCAGCACGCCCGAGACTATGTGGACGGACTCGTTGATTCCGATCTCTCGCGCGTCGATTCCGTCAACCGGTCAAGCACTCGAATGCGGGCGCTTCTGCGCTCGTACGCACGCAATATTTCCACCCAGGCTACTGGCAACGCTCCGGGCGGATATGCAAGAGGACGAGCAGACTCTTTCCGTCAACGCGCTGAGGCAATATCTTGATCTGCTTTCGCGTTCTTTCGTGACGGAGGACCTTCCCGTCTGGAGTCCGTCGCTGAGGTCGCGCACCGCCATTCGGACCAGCCCCACGCGGCATTTCACCCACCCTTCGATCGCCGCCGCCGTTTTGCGCCCGACGCCCGAGCGGCTCCTTCGCGACCCCGAGACTTTCGGCCTACTTTTCTAATCCCTCTGCATTCGCGATTTGTGCATTTATGCCGGCAAGCTGGGAGGAAGAATTTTTCACTACCGCGACAGGTCGGGCCTTGAGGCCGACGCCGTCGTCTCGCTCGACGACGGACGCTGGGCGCCTGTCGAGGTCAAGTTGGGCGGCGCGCAAATCGACGAAGCCGCGAAGAGCCTTCGACGACTGACTGAACGAGTGGAGGACCTCCTCTCTGGGCGAACCGGCATTCCTCATGGCGCTGACCGGCACGGCGACGGCGTATCGCCGCGACGACGACGAGAACTGGGTTCCGGCTGTGTTTCGTCCGGGGCGTGGGAAAGGCCCGGACCGCAGCGGGTCCGGGCCTTTGTCTGTGGCGGGGGCAGGATTTGAACCTACGACCTCCGGGTTATGAGCCCGGCGAGCTACCGAACTGCTCCACCCCGCGTCGGCCCGTCTAGTCTACCGATGCTCCAATCCGGTTAGCAAGACGGAAAGAAGTGTGAGGTGTCACGTTGAACGGAGCACGCCGCGTCCACACCGCATGATACGGCAACGCGGCGCGCAGCGCCCACGCCACATCCTGCTACTTGCTGCCGCCCTCCGTTTCTCGGCGAGCTTTGACGGCGCGCTCGAGCGCATTCTGCAGCTTCTTCTGCGCTTCGCCGTAAGCCGACCAGTTGCCTTCCTTCATCGCCGAGTTCGACTCTTCCATTGCCTTCTGAGCGTCGCCCAAGGCGGACTGAAGCTCGTCGGCAGGCGCCGTCCCTCCCCCGCCAGGCGAGGCGCTGGGCGAGCTAGGCGAAGCCGAAGGAGAGCCGCTCGGGCTCGGCGAGGCGCTCGGATTTGCTTTCGGCTTGTTGTTCGAGTCCGCCGACGGAGCCTCCTTGTGCCCGGAGACGCTCGCGTCGCCCGCCTGCGCGCCGGAATTCCCGCCGAAGGTCTGGTTGAGCGATTCTTCAAGCGTCGGCGCAAATCCAATCTTGCTTCCCTTTCCGAAGGTCGTCAGCACGTACTGCGCGATCGGATAGGAAGTGCTTCCGCTCGTCTTAGAGGCTTGGACGTAAACCGGCTGGACGTACAAGAGCCCGCCGCCCACTGGCAACGTCAGAAGGTTGCCCATGATGACCTGCGTCCCTCCCTGTTTGAGAAGGTTGAGGGTGGTCGAGACCTTCGAGTCGGTCAGGAAGTTGTTCTCCGCCTGGCCGGGGCCGGGAACCGTCACGTCCCTCGGCAGCTCTATCAATCTCAGCTGCCCGTATCCGTTGCGAACCTTGCCGGGTTCGCTGCCGGCTTCCGAATCAACCGCCAGGAAGCCCGTCATGACATTTTGCTTGTCCGCGCCGCCCAAGATGAATCCCGTGGAAAGCGAGAACTGCGCCTTGTCCTGGCCGGGCATCTGGAGGGTCAGGTAGTACGGCGGCTGATCCTGCGTCGAGCCTTTGGGCGCCGTCGGCTCCTGGGGAACGTCCCAGAAGTCTCCGCCCGAATAGAATTCCTTGGCATTGGTCACGTGGTAGCGAGACAAAAGCGTGCGCTGGACCTTGAACATGTCCTCCGGGTAGCGCATGTGGGACATCAGATCGCCCGACATCTTCGACATCGGAGTCAGCGTTCCCGGGAAGACCTTCGACCATGCGTTGACGATCGGATCCTTCTTGTCCCACTGGTAGAGCTTGACGGACCCGTCGTATGCGTCCACAACCGCCTTGACCGAGTTGCGGATGTAGTTGACCTGCTCGGGAGACTCCCCGTACTGGCCTGCGCCCTTGGACTTCGCGTCCGCCGTCGCCTCATTCAAGGATTGGCGGGCCGAGTACGGGTATTGATTGGTGGTCGTGTACCCGTCGAGGATCCACACGAGGCGCTTGGGGGTCTTGGGATTGCCGTCCATGTCGACGACGGCGGGATAGACCCTCGAATCCAAAGTCAGATAGGGCGCGACCTTGGAGACCCTCACACGAGGATCGCGGTCGTAGAGGATCTGCGAGTCCTTCGTGACGCGGTCGGAGAAGAACAGGTCCGTGTCGCGGAATTTGATGGCGAACATGAGCTTGGAGAAGGCGTTGCCGATCTTCGGGCCGCCGTCGCCGGCATAGGTGGTGGACTTGACTCCGTTCTTGGACCCGCCGGTCGGGTAGTCGAGCTCCCACGGCGTCGTTCCCTTCGGCGCCCCGACCACGGAATAGTCGGGCGAGGACTTTCCGAAGTAGACGCGCGGCTCGTACTTGCCGAGTTCGCCCGTCGAGGGGATGCCTTGCTGGAAGAACGACGGCTCGCCGTCCGACGTCGTCGTGTTTCCGTAAGCCGAGACGACGCCGAAGCCGTGGGTGTAGACGGTGTGGTCGTTGACCCATGTGCGCTGCCCCTCCGAAAGCCCGTTGAGGTTGAGCTCGCGAACGGAGATGACCGTGTCGCGCGGAGTGCCCTTGATCGTGTAGCGGTCCACGGAGAGCTGCTGATCGAAGGAATAGTAGGGCCTGTTGCGCTGGAGCTGGGTAAAGGTCGGCGAGATGATATTGGGGTCGAGCACGCGGAGCTGCGCCGTGGTCTCGGCGTCGGAACGAAGCTGGCCCGCGGCGGCGGCGGTCTGGGCCTTGTATTCGCTCTTCTTCACGTTGTCGAGGCCATAGGCGGCGAGAGTGGCGTTGATGTTGCGCTGAATGAAGGTCGATTCCTTCTCGGCGGCGTTCGGGACCACCTGGAAGCGCTGGACGAAGTAGGGAATGGCCGTCGTGACGACGAGGCCCGCCACAGCCGTGACAGCGATTCCGATGACAGTGAACTTCCACAGCCCCTTGACTGCCGCGAGAACGAAAAGGCCGGCGATGAGCACCGCAGCCAGCGACAAGATCGTGATGCCGGGAAGGGAGGCGTTGATGTCCGTGAAAGAGGCGCCGGAAAACTTTTCGTTGTTGGCCAAAAGCATGTTGTACCGACGAAGCCAAAGGAAGCCGGCCACAACAAGCGCCGCGAGCGCTCCGAGCACGCCGAAGTGGACCCGGACGCGAGAGGTGAGGACGACCTTCGAGCCGTCGGAGGAAATCCCGCCGTAAAGGTAATGGCTGACGATAGCCACCACCGCGCCGACGGCCAAAAGCGTGACCGACAGCGCAAGAAGCGATTGCAGAACCGGAAGGGTGAAGACGTAAAAGCTGACGTCGTTGCCGAATTCGGCGTCCTTCTGCCCGAAAGGCGTGCGGTGAAGCCACAGGACGTAGGTGCGCCATTGGCTGCCGAGCTGAGCCCCGAAGACGATTCCCAAGGCGAGCGGAACGAAGAGGCGGGCCAGCCACGGATGCGCCTCTATCTGCTGGCGATACTGGTCTATTCCCTTTCGAACCGCCGTCTTTTCCCCCGTTCGGGCGACGATGTGGTTGACAAAGGCCGACAGGCCCACAAGGAGTGTTCCCAATGTGCCGAGGGCGATGGCCCACCCCCACTGGGTCCAGAAGACCTTGGCGGCTTTCAGCTGGGAATACCACTGCACATCGGTCCACACATTGGCGAAGACCACGAGGCCGGCCAAGAGAATGGCAAGGACGACGAGGGTCGGCACGAAAACGCCGACCGACCGGCTTCGGCCGCCGTCCTTGGAGGAACTGGGGTGAATGCTTGTAGCGGACAACTTCGCCTCACGTGTTTCGACTCCGCGGTCGGTCGACCGCGCTATTTCAAAATTAGCCGATGCGCGGCGATATTCCCAGACGCTCGAGGCCTTCGACGGCCGATTCGGCCTGAAACGGCGCTCTTTGACGCATCAAAAGAGACACCGGATTCGGTGGGATTCCCCGGGTCGGCCGCCCCGTGTTGCAGAGAAGGCGCCGCGCGGCTTGGTTGAAATCCTACCAACGCCCGCAGCGAACACGAACCCGGATTTCAGTTCAACGCGGGCGGCGGCTTGAGACGGGGCGACGCCGGCGCCGACGCGGCTCGAGGCGGGCGACGTCGGTTCCGGCGCGCCCGTGGCACACTTGTGGCGTGAGCGAAATCGAACAAGCCGTCAAAGAGATTGAAGCCTACGTCGCCGCAGACGGATGGGACGGGCCGGTTCGCGTCTTTTCCCTCGTCGACGCGCAAAAGGCGATGGCCGCCAATTCGGCCTTGTCCGCGGAGCTGCCGGCCGGCGCCGCTGGCCTGCTGTCCATTGAGCAAGAGGGGCTTCCCAGCTCCGACTCGATCGAAGAGCTGCTTGGCAGGCTCGCCTGGCCCGACGCCGTCGACGGCGCGGCGGTCAGCCTTGAACGTGTGACGCTTCCGCCCGAGGCGGAGGCCGAGATTCCCGACGACGCGGAGGAGGCCCGGCGCTTCGTCGCCGCCGACCCTCGCCGCGAGGACATCAGGATGGTCGTCGGCGTTCTTCGCAACGGCGAGAGCTGGTGCGCTATCAGGCTGCGCTCCCACGATTCGCAGGCCGAGGCGATCTCCGGCGCCGACCTGGTTCCCGAGATGGTTGAGGCCCTCCTGGCGACATTCGCCGAGTGATCTCACCCGCCTTGCAGGCCTGTCGCCTTCCGCGGAACTTTCAGCTCCTCAACTTCCGCGAAGTTCAGCCCGTCGCTTCTTCAGAGCTTTTTAAACCCTCACTTTTTCGGAGATTTGGCGACGACGTCGCGACACGTCTGCAAGCCTGAGGTTTTGCCCGCGCCGATGGCCTGGACCGCCTTGACCGCCTCGTCGAAGGTGCGCACGGAGTAGACCTTCATCCCCTCGGGCTCGTACCCGATCGTCTCCGCGCAGTTTTCGGCCGGCGCGAGGAAGTGCTTCGCGCCCTTTTGAGAAGCCCCGACGAGCTTGTGCTGGATGCCGCCGATCGGGCCGACGTCGCCGCCCATCGACATTGTTCCGGTGCCCGCGATCACCTTGTCGCCGCCCAGCGATCCCGGAGTCAGGTCGTCGTAGATGGCGAGGCTGAACATCAATCCGGCCGAGGGGCCTCCGATCTGTTCGACGCCGTAGTTGACCTTCACCGGGTACTTGAGGTTCTTGTTCGAAAGGTAGACGCCGAGCTTGGAGCCCGGATGGGTCCAGCCGGTCGCGTCGGCTTCGTGCGCCGCGGTGGCGATCTCGACGGTCTTTTCTTTTCCGTCACGGGTGAATCCCACCGTGACGGTCGTTCCCGGCGCGATCTTGGCCAGCCGCTGGGCCAAATCGGAATACGTCCGTATCTCCGTCTTCTGCCCGGCGGCCGAGATCGAGGTGAGAACGTCCCCCTTGGCGAGCTTGCCCGACGCATGGGAGCTTTTCGGCACGCCTGCCACCACGAGCTTCATCGTGACGGTGTGGCCCGTCTTCCCGAGGGCGACGACGGCCGCGTTGTCTTGAGAGTCCGTCATGAGGGCGGCGTTCTTCTTGTCGACGTCGCTGGACGTCTCGTTCTCGGAGTAGAGAGCCCTCACGGGAACGGCCTGCATGTCCCGCGCGAAGAGCGAGGCGAACACCTGGGCGGAGGGAACCCCGTTGTCGGCGGTTCCGTACGAGCTGACCGTCGTCATGAAAAGCTTCGTCGACGAAGCGTACGTCTTGGCCCCGGAAAGCGTGACGAGCTGCTTGCCCTCGTACTTCCCGGCGACGTCGATGGCCGGGCCGGCGGTCTCGACGACGTAGGCGCTGGGCATGACGAGCCCTATGACGGCGAGCAAAGCGAATGCCCCTCCGGAAACGAGGCGTCTGCGTGTTGGATTCACTCGTCTATCATGCCCGAGGGAACCGCGTCTTCGCACGCGGGGAGGCCAAACATCCCACGCGTCAACCGGACGCGCGACAGGGACCGCGTCTTCGCACGCGGGGAGGCCAAGCTCGGCGGCTGCGGCCTCCGCGAGCCGCGCCGGGCCCTCGCACACGCGAGCCGCATCCACGTCTGCTTGGGCGCATGTGGCTTGCTCCTGCCGGGCCTTCGCACGCGCGAGCCGCATTCGGGCGGCGGTCGGATGCTCGCGGCGTCCGGTCTTAGCCCTCGGCGGACAGCCGCGCCATATTCGACGTCGAACAAATAAACTTGAGCCAGTAGACGAGAGGTGCCCAACGTGAGTGAGAACGAACTGCCGCAAGACCCCGACCAGTGGATGGAAATGCTCCGGGCTGTGATGGGAGACGAAACCGCCGAACGCATCATCGAGCAGATGCGCGAGTCGGGGGTCAATCCCGCAGCGGCCCTGCAGGGCATGGAAAACCTAGACGTCACGGCCGTCATGAATCAGGTCAGGTCCATGCTCGGCTCTTCCGGCGACGGTCCCGTGGATTGGAGCATCGCCGAGAAAGCGGCGCGCTATCAGATCCAGAACGAGCACTACGACTCCCTGAGTTCCGCGGAAGGCGAACGGGCGCGGGAGGCCCTTTCCGTCGCTTCCCTGTGGTTGGACCCCGCCGTCGACGTCGATCCTTGCACGGGCCCGAACCAGGCGTGGAGCCGGCTGGATTGGCTCGCTCATTCGCTTCCCACGTTCAAGAGGCTGACAGAGCCGGTCGCCGAGAACGTCGGGAGAGCCTTCATCCACGCCATTCTCGGCCAGCTGGGGAACATCCCCGGGGAGTTCCATTCGATCCTCGGCGATTCCGAGTCTCTTCCCGGAATGCGCAATCTGATCTCCGCCGTCATGGGCCTCCAGTACGGACGGGGCATGGCCGAGCTTTCCACCGTGTGCTTCGGCACCGCCGACGCCGGCCTGCCCCTGGTCGAAGGGCACACGGCCGCGATGGTCCCCTCGAACGTCTCCGAATTCGCCGATGGCCTCGACTCGCCGGAAGAGGAAGTCCGCATGTTCGTGGCGATACGCGAGCAGGCCGTTGCTCGGCTGTATTCGAAGGTGCCCTGGCTGCGTCCGCGGGTCCTCGACGCCGTGGCGGCCTACGCCCGCGAGATTCAGATCGACATGAACTCGATGGAGGAGCAGGTTCGCGAGGCCGGCTTCGACCCCCAAAAGCTTCAAGAATTCGACCTGTCGAAAGTCTTCTCCAGCAAGCCGACAGAAAGCCAGTCAGCCGCCTTGGCGCAATTGGAGCACCTGCTTTCCCTTGTCGAAGGATGGGTGAGCGCCGTATCCCTCCAGGTCGCCTCGGCGCAGCTGCCCCACGCCGTGGCGCTGGGCGAGATGTTCGGCAGGCGTGCGGCCGTCAGCTCGCCCGCGCAGCGGGTGTTCGGGCCCCTCGTCGGTCTTCACATCCAGCCGCGCGCCAATCGCGAGGCCCAGCGCTTTTGGGAGGTCGCCTACGCCAAGCTCGGCGCCGAGGGCCGCGACGGACTGTGGAAGCACCCCGATCTGCTTCCGACCAGCGAGGCCATGGAGAATCCCGACGCTTTCTTCGATTCGTCGGGTCCTTCCCCCGCCGTGGCGGAGGAGCTTGACGCCTTCCTCGCCGAGCTTTTGGGCGAGGACGAGCCGCCGGCGGAAGCCGAGTGATTTCCAGGCCATTCAAAGCCTAAGAGCTCCCACGGCCGCCGCACGGCGCCAACCGCCGTCAACAAGGCTCTCGCGAAGACCGTTGACGCCTGTGCATAACTCTGCGGCGGAAATCTGCGAAAACGGTAGCTTTAGCCCATGGACAGGGTCTTTCACATTCGCGAGGGCCTCGGAGTGTTCTGGCGTGACCGCGACACCCTGCAGATCGGGCTTGACCCCCGCACGGGCGTGACGGTGGGCGGGCTCAATCGAACCGAGCAAGATTTCGTCGCCGCCCTTTCTCGTCCATTGTCGGCAACCGAGGTTGAGGCTTCAGCGCACCGAATGCACATCGCGCCTGCGCGCTGCACTGAGATTCTCGACATGCTTGATCGAGCGGCCGTCCTCGCGCAGCCGCTCCCAAGCTTGTCCGGCGCCTGCGTGCAGCTGACAAACCTCGACGCCCTCGGCGTGGCCATAGCGCTGGCTCTTGCCGAGGCGGGAGTGGGCGCGATCGTCTTCGGCCCGAACACGGGGAGGGTGGGGCGGGAGGATCACCCGGCCCTCGCAAAACGGCTCGGGCTGCCGCGAGCTCAAGCGTTCCTGACCGCGTTGCGTTCGGCCTCGGTGGAGATTCGCACGAGCGGGACTCCCGACGTCGCCGTCGTCACGGGCTCGCGCCTCATCGATCCGAACGCAACCGGCGATCTGTGCGGACGAGGCGTCCCCCACCTTCTCGCGTGGGTCGAGGAAGTCGACGCCTGCATCGGTCCGCTGGTCGAACCGGGCGAGAACGCCTGCGCCGGCTGCGTGCACGAAGCCCGGTGCGAAGCCGATCCTGCCTGGGTCAACCTCGCGCCCCAGGCGGTTTTCGCCAAACCGATCGTCGCCCCGACGAATGTCAGGAACCTTGCCTGCGATCTGGCGGTCCGCTGCATTCTGGGCTTTCTGGCGGGCGAGGGCAACAGTCTGCGAGAGGTTCAGTGGAGGGTGCCTCGCGGCACGGCGGCGCCCCGCCAAGTGGCAGTCGTCGCGCACCCGGCGTGCCCGTGCAGCGCGCACTCCCTTCTTCTGGGCAAGATCGACAAAGCAGACGGCGAATCCGACTTCGAGGAAGGTCCGGCGCCCAACGCCTCGGGGGCCTCAACGGCCGGAACGCGACCGGGCCACGACCTCGAGGATCTCCTCCCCCCATTCGGCCAGTTTTGAGGCGCCGATGCCCCGGATCTTCCCCAACTGGGCGAGCGTCGCGGGTTTGGCGACGGCGACGGCGCGAAGCGTCGAATCGTGGAGGACGACATATGCGGGTTTGTCTATGCGCCGCGACGCCTCGAGCCTCCATTCGACGAGCGCCTCGAAAAGGGGAACGTCGTCTTCGTGTTCAACCGCGAATTGTTGCGCCGCTGCCGCTTTGCGCTCTCTGTAGCTCGTCGCGCGGGAAACGGGCTCGCTTGGCCGAGGCCACGTCCCCTGCAGGAAACGCGACATCTTTCGGGCGGACCGCTGCCCGTTGCCTTTGGCGTAGGAAATCTGGAGGCACTGCTTGGCGCGTGTGATACCCACGTACATGAGGCGTCGCTCTTCGCCTATCGCGTCCTCGCCCTTGGCCAGGGAAATTGGCATGAGGCCCTCGCTCATGCCCACCAGAAAGACAGCGTGCCATTCGAGGCCCTTCGCGGAGTGGAGGGAGGCAAGCGTCACCGAATCGGTCTCGGGCGCAGCCTGAATCTGCGCCCGCTCCTCAAGCTCGGCGACGAACTCTGCCATTCCCGCGCCGCGAGCCTGCTCCATTTCTTCGGCCATCTTGAGCAACGCGGCAAGCGCTGACCATCTTTCGCGCGCGGCCCCCGCGCCTTCCGGCGGCTGCTCACGCCACCCGCGCTGCATAAGCACCGCCTTGACGTCGTCGGCGAGCGACCCGCCCGCTTCCGCCCTGGCGGCTGCGCGCATGCCCACCATCGCTTCGCGCACTTCGCGCCTGGAAAAGAAACGCTCGGACCCGCGAATGGAGTAATCGACGCCCGCCCGTCCCAGAGCAGCCTCGAACTCCGCCGACTGGGCGTTCGTCCGGTAGAGGACGGCGATGTCGGCGAGGCCCACTCCCTTTTCGCGCAGCTGGAGAATTTCAGCGGCTACGGCTTCGGCTTCTTCGACGTCGTCCCCGTACTCCTTGAAGACGACCGGAACCGACGAGGGCAGCTGCGAGACGAGCCTGACGGCGCCTTTCGAAGCGTCGGGGGCGATGACCTCGTTGGCGCACGCGACGATCTGAGGGCTCGAACGATAGTCCCGGATGAGCTCGAGAATCTGGGCGCCCCGGAACTCTCGAGCGAAGTCGGCCAGGTAACGGGAGGACGCCCCCGCGAAGGAGTAGATGGTCTGGGAGACGTCGCCCACCACGCACAGGTCGCGGCGCTCTCCCATCCACAGCTGCAGCAGCCTGTGCTGGAGCGGGGAGACGTCCTGATACTCGTCGACGACGAAGTGACGGTACTGGTCGCGCACCATGCGGGCGACGTCGGGACGGTCGATGAGGATGCCGATGAGCAACAGCAGAACGTCCTCGAAATCGATGACCCCCCGATTCTGCTTAACGTCCTCGTAGACCCGTATAAGCCGAGCGATTTCTTCCGCGGGATAGCCTGCGGCCTGATCTCGCTGAAGGCTGCGGGCGCGGTCTGGGTAGTCGTCGGGGGTCACGAGGCTGACGCGCGACCATTCGATCTCGGAAGCCATGTCCCGCAACGAGACCGAATCGGTCGTTATGCCGAGCTGGCCGGCGGCCTGCGCGACCATGGAAAGCTTGTTCTCCGCGATCGGCGGAACGGCGCCGCCGACGGCCGTCCCCCAAAAATAGCTGAGCTGACGCAGGGCCGCGGCGTGGAAAGTGTGTGCCGACGCCCCGCGCACGCCGAGATCGCGCAGGCGCGAACGCAGCTCCCCCGCAGCGCGCGACGTGAACGTGAGCGCCATGACGTTTCGGGGATCGAGGATTCCCGCTCGCGCGGCGTATGCGATCCGGTACGTTATCGCGCGCGTCTTTCCAGTTCCGGCCCCCGCACGCACGCACAGTGGAACCCCGAAGCGCGTGGCGACTTCACGCTGCTCCGGATCGAGGTGCTCGAGCAATTCGTCCGCCGATTCCATGGTTCAAGTCTGGCACGCCCATCCGACACTTTTCGGAACGGCGGATTCCCCAGACCGCCGACGCCGCCGATTCCCGTTCGCGCCGCCCATTCCCGTTCGCGCCGTTCGCGAACAAAGGCCCCGCAGGCGCCAAGGAGCGCACAGAGCGACCTAAACTTGCGTCATGGCACAATTCAAGATGTACACGACCACGTGGTGCGGCTATTGCAAGAACCTCAAGCGTCAATTGGACAAAGCGGGCATAGCCTACGACGAGGTCGACGTGGAAAAGGACTCCGCGGCCGCCGAGCGCGTCATGTCTTTCAACGGCGGGAACCGCACCGTTCCGACCCTCGAGTTCGAGGACGGCAGCGCGCTGACCAATCCGAGCCTGAGCCAGGTGGAGGCCAAACTCGCAAAATTGTGAGCCGACCGGCTCGCGCCTTCGGGAACGCGGCGAAGCGGACGGCCGAGGCAAACCGCGAAGAGACGAGACGGGGTGAGACATGGCCAGGCCCCGCAAGCCCATCGAAGCCGGGCGGCGCGACAGGCTCATGCGGCAGGCTCGCGCGCATTTTGCGCACTGCGGATACACCGGCGCCTCGCTGAGCGAGATCCTTTCCGCCGCCGAGTTTCCACGCAGCTCCTTCTACTATTTCTTCGGCGACAAGGCAGCCCTGTTCGAAGCGGCGTTCTCCGACGGCCTGGCGCGCCTGGCAGAACGGGTGCGAGTGCCCGACGTCGATTCGCTGGACGCCGAGTCCTTCTGGCCCTCGATTTTCGCGTTCCTCGACGATCTGGAAGAAGCCGGCGCAGACCAAGACGTCTCAACAATCCCGCGTCTTTTCCACATGCCGGACGCTCCGGAATGCGCCGCCCGCGTCGACTTTGGCGGGGCGGCCAGGCAATGGTGCGAGCGCGCGGTCCGCGCCGGGCGGGCGCTCGGTGTGCTCGACCGCGAAATCCCCGTGAGCCTTCACGTCGAGCTGGTGTGGAGCATCGCCGTCGCGCTCGACCGCTGGATGGCCTCGCAGACCGCCGGATCCGTTGACGGACGCGGACTCAGCCGCATTCTTATGACACGAGTGCTCGGGGCCCCCTCATGACGCCCGTGCTTGGCGCTGCCTGCGCGTTCGACGCCGCCGCAAGCGCTACCCGCACACGCCGGCGCCATGGAGCAAACTCGACTCCTATGCCGTGAACGCGGGCACGGCCTCAGCTCTGAGTCACAGGACGGCGCGCAAGCTCCGCTCCTATGACGCGAGCGCGCGAGGCGCCGCGCTTCGGCGCAGACGACGTCGGGCGAGGAGCAGATGAATTGCCGCGCCGCCGAAAGCGACGTCGATCGGGACGACCTGCGGAAGGGCCCGCCGCAAGATCAGCATAAAACTGCCGAGCATGGGAAGCGTCATCGCCAAGGCGGCGTCGGCGAGGCGGCTGTCGCGTTCGAGAAGAACGCATCCCGCGCTCGCCATCGCGACTGCGACGACGGTGTTGGCCTCCTCGGCATGCTCGCCCAGCCAGCGGGTCACGCCTTCCTCGGCATGCCCGCGATTGGCTTCCAACGCCTGCGCCAAGCGCCCAGGCGTGCTCTCTATGGCCGGAAAACACTTGCCGACGCCGGCTGTCAGGTAGGCCGCCCCGAGCACTCGGCGACGCCGCAGCTCGCGCTCGGCCGCCGAACGATGTGCGTGATTCATTGTTTCAATTCCTTTCTCAGCGCTGTTCTCCGTGCCGCCCCGATTTCCTTGCCTCAAATTCGTGGACAACACTGTCCATAAACGCTAGCATGGTTTCAGGCGCTCGCGCAGCCGAACTCCGGCAAAGCTTGCGGGAAGCAACCGTTCGGCAATCCTCCGGACCCACCCTCCCCGCGAGGCCCTGCCGCGCGTTTGCCCGACATATCCACGCCAGACCCACTGGGACGGAACGAACAGTCAGACGGAACGAACAGCGAGGCTGACGGGGCCGACTCAACAACGTGAGAAACAAACGCAAAGATGCGAAAGGAAGAACAATGTCCACCGTTCTCGTCGCCGGAGCAACCGGCTACCTCGGCCGCCACATCGTCGAGGAACTCCGCCGCCGCGGCCGCCGCGTGCGGGCAGCCGTGCGCGACAGGGCGCGGGCCGAAAAGGAGGGGCCCTGGAAGTCGCCGTCGCTGGAGGGGCTCGTCGAAGACTGGGCCGTCGGCGACGTCGCCGACCCCGACTTCGCCAAAGACCTCGCAAAAGGCGCCGCCCAGGTCGTCTCGGCCCTAGGCGTGACGCGGCAGAAAGCCGACCCCTGGCAAATCGACAACCTCGCCAACCGCGCCATTCTCGCCTCGGCCCTGCGTCACGGCGCCGCCTCGTTCACGTACGTCAACGTCCTTGGCGGGGAGGCATGCCCGGCCAAGCTCACGCGGGCCAAAACCGCTTTCGCGCGAGCCTTGGAAAGGGCCGGCGTCGTCTCTCAGATCGTCAATCCGTCGGCGTACTTTTCCGACATGATGTCGGTTTTGAAGATGGCCAAGCGGGGCAAGGTGCGCATATTCGACCCCGGCGTCCGCCTCAACCCGATCCATGGAGCGGACCTCGCGGTTTACATCTGCGACCTCATGGAAAAGGGCGAGAAGGGATCGTGGGACGTGGGCGGGCCCGACGTCTTCACCTGGGACGAGCTGGCGCGAACGGCTCTTGCAGCCATGGGCAAACAGCCGCGCGTAGGCAAGATTCCGACATGGATCCTCCCGCCCGCGCTGGGGTTGACGTCGCTGTTCAGCAGACGCATGGCGGACACCGCGCGTTTCGCGACGTGGAACATGCTGCACGACTGCGTCGGGTCCGCAACCGGCGTTCGGCATCTCGCTGACTTTTACGCGGAGAACCGCGGCCTCGTCTGAGTTCGACCGCTCGGGGCGGCGCCGCAAAGAAGCGAGCTCATCGTCTGGCGCGTGACGAATGCGCCGCGCGCCAGATCGCAGTCTCGCGCCTGACAGAAAGGAATCCTGCGACCGACCGCAAGCCAGAGACAAGGGAGCATCACGGAACTTTTCGCCGCGAAATGAAACAGATCACAATAGAGTATAAAAGCTTGCATCGACTTCGACCGCATCGTAGGCTGAAGATCGTCGGGCGGATGAATCTCGTAACCGAAAATCACCGCCTACGTCAAAATACTTATAACTTCGATTCGCACAACTGAAAATCCGCGGATTTGCGCGGTTAAACCGCAATGGTTTGACGCAGCGAGCTCCGCTTTCACGCCTACACTCAGTGTCGCGGCGTCAACCGACCACAAGGGTCGGCGACATGCAAGCGACCCTCATAACATACCTGTCCACTCGTCGTTTTGAGCGACATACCGTTCGAGCGGCATCCTACTTGAATTCGGTCCACAACGAAACCAATCCAGACCCGCGCGCCCACCGCGCCACAACCCAAAGGAGAAACAATGAGCGAAAACGAGAAGTACGACAACCTGGACAAGTCCATCGGTCAACTCAAGCGCGCAGCCATTGACGCATACGTCAGAGACAAAATCGGAGGCGGGGCGGAGTCATTCACCCGGAATAAGGATGGGTATGAGATAGTCTTCTCGGGACTCTTCAGGGGAATGACGATGGGCATAGACCGTCCGGGGCCAGACGGCAAAGGCGGCGGAACGGGATTCAAGGCATCCGCCTACAACAGCGGGCCTAACTACGGAGGAGGAAGCGGTTCCACAAGCGAACTGGACTACACAAAAGAATTCAACAGCGTTCGCAGGAAGATCGAGGATATAGTCGAGCCGTGGAGGAAGCTTCCGAATCCCGAGGCAATCGATCAAGTGCTGTCCGGTTGCAGGGGTGCTGTGTCCCATCTCTCAGTATCTTTAGGTTCGGAGGGAAAGGGCGTGGCCGGCGGGATTCTTGAAAAGAAACTCAATTCGGTGCATGAGCAGCTAGCGCATATGTCCGGCAACACCGTGAACGCCTTCAGGTCCAATGTGATCGAGAGCCTTCAACACGTTATCGGCGGCCTGTCGGCGGCGTCGACCTACTGGACGGCGGCCCTCGGCTATGAACACGGAATCTTCAAGAAAGCTCGGGAGTCGGTCGTCGACATCGTTGAGAAGGGGATTAAGTCCTTTGAAACGGTCGCTAAAAAGAGCGCCAGCTCAGACCTCAAAACAGTTATAGCGATCGGCGAGCTTGCAAAAGAGGGCTTCTCCTTGATTCCCGGCAGCGAAACGGCTTCCGCAATCGCGAAAACACTCCAACTCGGCCTGGAGCCCCTTAAGGACCTGGACAACGAGAAAGAAGTTCCCCAGACCTCATTGTCTTACGACGACGCCCTCAGCTCCCTGACCACGGCCTTCAAGCAATTGAATGAGACTGTAACGACGGCGGAGAAGAAGGTGGAAAAGAATCTCATCGACAACATGGACGGAATGAGGAAGAGGAAAAGCTCATACGACCTCAAATTGACGGCTGCAAAGTCATCGGACGTCAGCACGTCGGAGAGGTTAAACATCGATCAAAGCCGAGTCGTGGACATTCTCACCAGGTCCAGGCCGAAGATTATCGAGGAACTCAACAGCGCCTGGCATGAGATCCAAAGCGTCCATATGACCACTTGCGTTAGCCGCCCCGGAAAGATAGGCATCGGCATCAACGGACCGTCCTCGAAGTTCCATGACATGAAGTGGCTTATCCACGACCTCATCGAAGAGCTGACTGAGGAAACCGAATACGCCTTCAAAGATTTCGAGATTGCCGTCGAACTCATAGAGCAGGGGGACTCGGCGTCGAAAACCAAACTGGAGGAAATGGAACAGAAAATCAAAGACGGCAGCCGCCTGCGCCCATGGCAAGACCGCAGCATCGAGAAAGAAATGAAGGACAAAGAGAAACAGGAACAAGAGAAAAAGAAGCAGGACCCTGGCAAGAATAACCAGGGCAACAGCAAAAAGAAATAAGAAGGAACAGCGATGACGAAACCCATATTCATCACCCTGCGCATTCTCATCGTCGCGCTAACATTCTTCACCCTCAAATGGCTGTTCTTGAGCGGTCCGGTCATAACCGTCGGTGCCAGCCAGATCCACTGCCGGGCGGTCGGTTGGGACTATCTAGGCGAACCTTATAGCGCGTCTGGTTTTTTCGACATTCACAGCGCCGACGACATGGACAGGTTCTCCTCAACCAACGACATTGGAGAAGAATTGGCAGAGCAACGAAGAGGGCGTGACAAGGCCATCGAAGGCTGCAACCTCGCACGCGACAACCGCAGGCTCTACATGAACCTGACAGCGATCTTCGCCGCAACCGCCTTTATCACCCTCCCCAAGCCAACACAGAAGAAGTTTAACCTCAACTTCTTGAAGCTAAAACGAAAGGACGAGTTCGTCACCGTTGCCGAATCGCAATAGAACTCAGCTCTGTCAATCAGCCACTTGCAAACCGGAACGGCCAATGCACCAGCAGAAAGAAATAGAAAGGAATGGCAATGACGAAACCCATATTCATCACCCTGCGCATTCTCATCGTCGCGCTGACATTCTTCACCCTCAAATGGCTGTTCTTAAGCAGCCCGATCATAACCCTCAACGCCAGTGAGATCCACTGCAAGCCCGCGGGCTGGGACTATCTGAGAGAAGGCTACAACACGTCTGGTTTTTTCGACATAGACAACTCCGCAGAAATGGATCAGTTCACAGCAACCAACAACATCGGGGGAGAATTGGCCGAGCAACGACGAGCGCGCGATAAGGCCATCGAAGGCTGCAACCTCGCACGCGACAACCGCAGGCTCTACATGAACCTGACAGCGATCTTCGCCGTGGGTGCCTTCATCGCTCTCCCCAAGCCAACACAGAAGAAGCTTAACCTCAACTTCTTGAAGTTAAAACGAAAGGATGACGAGCTCGTCACCATTCCCGAATCGCAGTAGAGCTCAATCCCCTATCGATCAATCACTGGCGAAGCAGAACGGCGAAACAAAGCTGGTCGGCTGAAGACTTTCAGCCGACCAGCGGTCGGCCCAGCCATCGCTCGATGAGCCTCGCGGAGACAGACGTCGGCGTCGGCAAGCCGATCTCCCCCGAGGCCAGAGCTCCCGAAAACTCCTCCCGCGAAAAGAATCGGGCGAAAACAAGCTCCTCGCCGTCGACCTTCACGTCTTCCTGGCGGGCGCGGGTGCGCCCCTCGAACGCCAGCATAAGGGAACGCGGAAAGGGCCACGGCTGGGAGGTGACGTATGCGACGTCGTCGACGACCACGCCGGTCTCCTCCAAAACCTCGCGCGCAACGGCCGACTCGAGGGGCTCCCCCGCCTCGACGAAGCCCGCGAGAACCGACAGCCTTCCGGGGGCCCATCGCCCGTTGCGCGCGAGGAGCAGCCTGTCCTCGACGTCGCGGATCGCCATGATGACGGCCGGATCCACACGCGGAAAAATCGTGTGCCCACGCCCGCAAACCATCTCCCATCCGCCGGACCTCAGCGTCAAAGGCTCCCCGCACCTGTGGCAGAAACGGGTGCCGCCTATCCAGTTTGAGATGGCCACGGCCTCGACGGCGAGCTCGGCCTCGACGGAAGGCCACAGGTGGGACGTCAAGGGCACGGAGGCGAAGTCGGCGCTCGCACGCCATGCGGCCTCGATCCTGACGTTCTCTGAACCCGCCCTCTCGGAGCCGACATGCTCGGAATTCACGTTCTCGGAACAGGAACCCGTGCTCCCAGATCCGGAGCCCTCGGAGCCAGCGCGCTCGGAACCCGCGGCATCGAACCTTGCTCTCTCGACCCCCGCCGCAACGGCCGCCGACCGAGCAGCGGCAGGAATTGCACGCGAGACGAGCCGAAGGTCGCGGGCGGAATCGTCCGCGTCGCCGACGTCGCAGGCGAAATAGGGCACACCTTCCGCCAAGCCGAGGTATACGGCGCGGCGCCGCGCTTCTGGGTCGATGGACTCCGCGGAAACTGCGAGCACGCGTTCGGCGCCGGGCTCGACGGCCACCCTCGCCCCCGAGACAAAGAGAAATCGAGCGCGGGGATTCTCTGCGGCCGCGGCAAGCGCGTTCGAATCGCGCCGGGTGGCCTCGTCCCTTTCGACTCCCACCCGAACAGCGCCTGTCCAAGAGCCAACACGCTCTTCGCCCGCCTGCCGAACGCCCGCCGATCCGCGCTTCATGCCCGCCGATCCGCGCTTCGCGCCCACACGCTCGGCGTCTGCAAGCCCGTGTTTGGCGCCCGCCAGCTCGTGCTCCGCACCCGCGCGCTTGGTTCCCGCCATCGCATTGCTCCCGTCCTCGGCCTTGGCCCAACCAGCCTAGTGCTGCGCGCATCGCACGCAAAACTCAGCCACGGCGACGGGCGCGCCGACAGCGGGAAAGGCCGACCAGCGGAAAGGAAGGCCCGCCAAACGAAAGAAAGGCCGACCAGCGGAAAAGCGGGCTTATCAGCAGAAAAATCGGCCGACCACGGGAAAAAGGCCCGCCAACAGAAAAGCCAGCCGACAAGCAGAGTCAACAGGGCTCACTTGCGCACACAATTTCGGACGGTTTACCCGCGAGAAGGGCCGTTCAAGGGGCGAACTTCACATATACACACGAAAACCCGTTGAAGAATGACGAACTGCCAAGGAAAAGACGCGCGGAAATCGTTATTTGCAACGTTTTTCCCAACATCGCACAATTGCGACATTCCGCGGAAATCCGGGCCTTTTCATCCGCGCCTGCGTTTTTCTGCCGGGCAGGCCTTCAAATCGGCATGTTCTGGGGTTGAATCTTTGCCATACTTGCACTGTGAAATCCCACCCGTTGTCGAACGCCGCCGTCTTCGCAGAAACAGAAGCGATCCCGACGGAGCACGCCGTCAGCTCGCCCGTCGCCGCAGGCGCACACGTCGTAGGGTCCGGCACAGATTTTGCGCTCATGGCGCCGCACGCCAGCTCAGTGACGCTGTGCCTTTTCGACGGCGACGACGCCAGCGGCGAGCGAAGATTCGCACTCCACTCGCTAGGGCAGGGCTTTTGGGCGGGCCACGTTCCCGGCGTCGGCGTCGGGCAGCGCTACGGATACCGCGTCGCCGGGCGCTGGGCGCCCGAATCGGGACTTCTCCACAATCCGGCCAAGCTTCTCCTTGACCCTTACGCCAAAGCCATCACGCGCGCGCCCGTCCTCGACGGCGCCCTCTTCTCGCCGGGGTTCAGTCTAGACCGCTCCCGCATCCTGGACCCCGACCCACTCGACTCCGCCCCGTTCATGAGCCTCGGCGTTGTGACGGAGCCGGAAGAGTCCGTCACCCATCACCCTCGCATTCCTTGGCGCAACACCGTCATCTACGAATGCCACGTCAAAGGCATAACCGCGCTGTGCGAGGACATCCCGGAGGAGCTCCGGGGGACCTACGCCGGCCTGGCCCACCCCGTCGCCGTCGACTACCTTAAGCGACTGGGAATCACGGCGGTCGAACTCCTGCCGATCCAAGCCAAGATGGACGAGACCTTCCTTGCGGACATCGGGCTGACCAACTATTGGGGCTACAGCACGCTCGATTTCTTCGCGCCCGAACCCAGCTACGCGACGCAGGCCGCCCAAAAGGCCGGCCCCCAAGCCGTCGTCGACGAGGTCAAGGCCATGGTCGCAGCCCTGCACGAGGCCGGAATCGAAGTGATCCTCGACGTCGTCTACAACCACACGTGCGAAGGCGGCGGCGACGGGCCGACGATTTCGTGGCGGGGCGTCGACAACACCTCCTATTACATGGCCCAGCCCGACAACCCCGGGCGCCTCATGGACACTACGGGATGCGGCAATTCGCTCGACTTCCGACGACGAAGCGTGCTCCTTTTGGCGCTCAACTCGCTGCGTTACTGGGCGGACAAAATCGGGGTCGACGGCTTCCGATTCGACCTCGCCGTGACCCTGGGGCGCAACGGGGAGCATTTCGACACGAACCATCCCTTCCTCATGGCCATGCTGACCGACCCGATCCTCGGCAGCCTCAAGCTTGTCAACGAACCCTGGGACCTCGGCCCCTTCGGCTGGCGGACCGGCCAGTTCCCAGCCCCGATGGCCGATTGGAACGACCATTTCCGCAACACGATGCGCTCATTCTGGGTCGCCGATCCGCGGGTGCTCGCGCACGGCGGAAGCGGCGGCGACCTGCGAGACATAGCGACGCGGCTGGCCGGATCGGCCGATCTTTTCGGCCACGGGCGCATACCCGGCGGCCGCGGCGTGTACGCCTCGATCAATTTCATAACGGCCCACGACGGATTCACTCTGCACGACCTCGTCTCCTACGACGCCAAGCACAACGAGGCCAACCGCGAGGACAATCGCGACGGGACCACAAACAACCTCTCCTGGAACTTCGGATTCGAAGGCGCGGCCGATGCGCCCGGCCCCGTCAAAGCGGAGCGGCGCAAGGCCATGCGCAACCTCTTGGGGACCCTCATCCTTTCCGCCGGAACCCCCATGATCACGGCCGGCGACGAATTCGGGCGGACCCAGAAGGGCAACAACAACGCCTATTGCCAGGACAACGAGCTGACCTGGGTGAATTGGGACCTGGCCCCGTGGCAGCGCGACCTGTGGGAGACCACGGCTTGCCTCCTGCGCCTGCGCAGAGAGTCGAATGCGTGCCGCCCCACCGGTTTTTACACCGAAACCTCCTACAAGGGCGACGTTCTCACCGACCTGGACTGGTTCGACGCCGAAGGCAACACCATGCCCCACTACCTTTGGTTCGACCGCGGCTACCGGACGATCCAAATGCTGCGCTCGGGACGGGGAAAAGACAACGACGTCCTCGTCATCCTCAACGGCTCGCCCCACGACAAGGAGATACACCTGCCGGAGGGCCGCGGAACCATTTTCCGCCTGGCTTGGGATTCGGCCTGGGAACGCCCGAAAGCGAATCAGCCCTCCTATGCCCCCGGAGCCAGGACGTCGATCGGCGCGCTCTCGATGCAGGTGTACACCGCGCCGCCGGAGCCACGCGAAACGGCGGCTTCGACAGGCTGACGGGCGAACCTACTAGACTGTGTGCCAGAGCGTCTGACGCCCTGGTGCGCGCCTGACTGCGAACCGAACCGACGACGAACCAAGCTGCGCGTCAGACAAGGGGAACCATGCGTCCGACGCCGAAAGAAGGGACATATGACCGAGGAGAATCAAGCTGCCGACGCCGAGGCAGCTGGCGACGGGCGGGCCGACGGCGCCAGACGGACGCCCAACGGCAGGCAGGCCGCGGGCGAGGGGCCGGAGGCGAGCGCAACCCTCGCCAAGGCTCGCGACATCTCACGCAAGATCGAGAAGGCGATTGAGGAAGACCCCGGCCAGTTCCGCGTGTTGACGGGCGACCGGCCGACCGGCCACCTTCACATCGGCCACTATTTCGGCTCCCTGCACAACCGCGTGCGGCTCCAGAACGCGGGAGTCGAGACATGGCTCGTCATCGCCGACTACCAGGTGATCACCGACCGCGACGGCGTCGGCCCCATCGGGGAACGCGTCCGCTCGCTCGTCACCGACTACCTCGCCGTGGGAATCGACCCGGCCAAGGCGACGATCTTCACCCATTCGGCCGTGCCGGCCCTCAATCAGCTCATGCTCCCCTTCCTTTCACTCGTCACGGAGTCCGAGCTTCACCGCAATCCGACGGTCAAGGCGGAGCTCGAGGCAGCGGGAAACCGGGCGATGTCCGGCCTCATGCTCACCTATCCCGTGCACCAGGCCGCCGACATCCTCTTCTGCAAGGCGAACCTCGTCCCCGTGGGCAAAGACCAGCTGCCGCACATCGAGCAGACGCGCGTCGTCGCCGACCGCTTCAATTCCCGCTACGGCAAGGTGTTTCCCCGCCCGCACGGCCTGCTTTCCGAGGCGGACATGATCCTCGGCCTCGACGGGGACAAGATGAGCAAGTCCCGCAACAACACGATCGAGCTGCGAATGAGCGCCGACGAGACGGCCAAGCGGATCAAGAAGGCCGTGACCGACTCCGAGCGCTTCATCGCCTTCGACCCTGAGAATCGCCCCGAGGTCTCAAATCTTCTGACGCTCGCGGGCCTCGCCCAAGGGCGCTCGCCCCGCGAAATCGCCGAAGAGATCGGCGACGCCGGGGCTGGAAGGCTCAAGGCCGTCGTCACCGAGTCGCTCAACGACTTTCTCGCGCCGATCCGCACACGGCGCGCGGAGGTGGAGGCAGACCCCGGATACGTCGAGAAGGTCCTGCACGAGGGCAACGAGCGGGCGAACGCCATGGCCGACGCCACCCTCGACGAGGTGCGCAAGGCCATGAAGATGGTCTACTGAGAGGCGGACTCGCGACTATTCGGGGCCGTCGAGGATCAAACTCGCAAAGGCGTCGTATGCGATCGTCTCGCGGCGCGGGCCCGCGATGAAGGCGTCCCAATCGTCGACCAGGCAATCGTGGGTTCTGCCGACCTCGTCCTTGGCCTCGCCCCACGTGAAGCCGCGCAGATAGTAGAAGGTCGCCCACCGGCGGTGCTCCAAGGCCGACATGTAGCTCAACAGCGGATCGGCGGCGATGGCGTCGGCCTGCTCCGCCGCCGTCAGGCCCTCCAGGACCCGCTCCCAGTGGTTGATGAGCTGAAAGCCGTTGACTCCGGCGAAAGTCCGGGCCGTCGCGTCGAGCACGGCGCCCTTGACGTGGCGATGCAGGGCCTGCGCGAAGCTCGACTCCTTCTTGACCGTGCTCAGCCCCGTCCACGCCTCTTGCGCGTCGATCGGCGGAAGCCCGCCCGAAATTCGAGCGTCCGTCTGAGCGTAGACGAGGTTGAAATGCCGCGCCTGCTCCAGGTAGCGCTCGGCGAGGATGGCCCCTGGATTGAGCACCTCCGAGTCCAGGCCGAACAGGCGGATCCGCGAGCCTTCGGGCATCGCGTTGAGAATGGGATCGACGTCGGCGCGATGCGGGCACCACACGGCGGTGTTGGTCCCCGCGAGCACGGGCATCATGAAATCGGCGGACAGGAGGGAGCCCCTGGCGTCTTCCAGGGCGTAGACGGCCGCGCTGAACGGATGCTCGGCGGAGACGCCCGCCAGGGCGTCGCGCATGGCGCGGCTTTCGGGGTTGACGTCGAGTACGGTCAGATCAATGACTTTCGAAAGATCCTCGACCTGTGCGAAGACGTCGTCGATCTGCTCGCCCACCCCGCGGCCCGCCACCGTCACCCGCAAAGGCCTGTTCGGGCTGGTGATCCCCAGATTAGCCAGCATGGCCAGAAGCTCGCCGCCCACCTGCCCCATGCCGACGACGAGCACGTGCGGCTCGGTCACGACCGCGTCGATCTGCTCGAAAGTCAGCCCGCTGTAGGGGAGGACGCGGCCGGGCGCCTCGTTCCACGGGGCGGGGTCGCCGGCCATGAACCTTCGCGAGGCGTCCAGGGCGGGCGGCAGGATCGAAAACTCGCCCGACCCGAGAAGCTGATAGGAAGCCAGCTCCGACAGGGAAAAGTAGTGCATGTCGAAGTCGGGGAAATTGTCCATGTCCCGTTCGACGATCTCGCGCAGGCGGCGGCTCTCCGAGTTGACGTGGACCGTCGCCCCCACGCCCTTCGGCGCCCGCGCCGCGAGCCAGCGAACGTGGCCGAAGGTGGCCGGCTCCGGCTCCATGGAGATGATCCCGCGGGCCGACTCCAGGTGGATTCTGGCGATCGCCCTGGCCTCCTCGGCCGTGTCGTTGGCGTCGTAATCGACGGCGACCACCTGGATTCCGGCGGACTTTAGGGAGCGGACGTCGTCGAGCGGCGTCGTGTCCGGGACGACGCATACGACGCCGCTGGCCTCCTTCCAGCCGAGAATCTCGTGCATGATCGCCCGCGACCGCTCGCCGCACCCGAGCACCACCACGTGGTTCCCGGTCACCGGGTGGAGCCGCAGGCGCAGGTCGACCGCGAAAACCTCGAAGACGGCGAGAACGCCGGCCGCCGTCGTCATGGGCGCGAGCCATCGGGCGACCTCGTAGACGGGAGGCCCGGGGTCTCCCTCAAGCACGGAGTCGAAAAGGAAGAGCTTCATGACGGCGTACACCGTCATGGAGGCGTCGGTCCACGAGTTGCCGTTCTTCCCCCACTCGACTTGCAATCCGGCTATGAGCGCGGCGAGGAAGGCCACCGCGGCGAAAGTCATGAAGTAGGGAGAACGCGCGATCGACTTTCGGGGGGCGACGCCCTCTCGGGCGTTCACTGGCCGATCACTTCTTTCTCAGCCTCCGTGAGCTTCCTGTCCCCCACCATCTTGTTTGCAGCCGCTTCCGCCTCGGCGAGCTTCACGTCTTTCACAAGGCGAAAACTCCCGAACAAGGCATCGCTGGCGTCGTAGGCGATGCCGTCGGAGACCAGCAGAGCCTGCGCATTGACCACCGGAGTTCTGAAACGCTGAACCACCTGGCCGACGGCGAGGTCAAAGACAACGATCTGCTTCTGCACCCGGATGAGGAACTTGTCTTGATTCGCGTCAAGCACCTGCCCCGAGCGTATGTGGCGGGCGATTTCCCTCGGCGCTTCGACCTTCCGCTTGACATTGCCCGATGCGTCGACGGTGCTGATCGAGTTGCCGGACAGCAGTGTCGCGGATTCGAATGCGCCGTCCTTCCCCGAAACGGCGTAGACTGTCCCCGTCCCCCGCTTGAGGAGCTTGCCCGTCTTGACGTTGTACGCCTGCCATTTTCCCCCCTCCCGGTTGACGAGGAGAACAGATCCGTCGGCACTCGCCAGGAGCGAGGCGACGTCGCCGTCCTTCTGCGACCCATAAGAGCCTAGTTTTCCGCTGGAGTCGTAGTGGACGATCTCCCCTTTGTCCGTCACGTATACGACGTCGTGGGACGGGCCGAAGACGATCGAGGTTTCCGACGCTCCCAAAGGCATATTCTCGTGAGTCCTGTACTCGGCTTTGCCGGAGACGGAAAGAACGCTCACGCCTTCCGTGTGCGACTGCGACAAGAACGCGAGCGCCTTTCCGTCGTTGCTCACGGCTGAGTCGCTGGAACTGCTAATCTTCGTCGGAGTGTCTTCCCCCTTCTTCTTGCGCGCATCGACGATCACTCCTCCGTTTCTGCCGCTGCTGTAGAGGAAATTGCCGTTGTTGGAGCGGACGACGACGGAGCCTTTGGCTTGGACTCCCCCGTCGGGGGCCGCGACGTCGTAGACCGTAAGGTTGCCGTCGGAGCTTGCCGTGACGAACCGCTTCCCGTCCCGGGTGAACCTCCCGCGCTCAATGGGGGATCCGCTATAGGCCCTCGCCGCAGCCGGCGATTTAGCAATGTCGTACGACGCGGCGTCAGACAAATCGTTCCACAACATGAGCTCTCTGCCGTTCGTTCCGAGGATGAATGCGTCGTCGCGCGGGGAAAGCCACGCCAGGCTTCGAGCGCCGCCTTCCATCAGCGCATACGAGGAGAGTTCTTTGCCCGTCGCAGCATCGACTTTCTTCCTCACAGCGGGGTCGATGACGAACGCGCCGTCTTTCGAGACTTTGGCCATTCCTCCGCCGTAACGTTTTTCGACAGAATTGGAGACGACAGATCCCGACGGCAGGGAAACCACATGCATCGTCTTCGCGGAAAAGTAAACGAGCTTGTTTCCCGACCTCGAATAGTCTACGGATCCGCCTTCCGCACGGCTCTCGGCCAGCGCGGCGGCGTCCTGGGCGGGGTCGACAATCGCCTGGCGAAGGGCGCCGGTGGCGCCGTCGTATCTTTCGGCGCCGCCGCCTTTGAACGCAACGGCGAATTCCGAGCCGTCCGGGACGCAGTCGAAGTGGACAAACGGCCTGCTGGAAAAATCGACGTCGAAGATCTGCGCCCCCGTTTTCACGTCGTAGCCGCGAACGCGGGGGCTGCCTTTTGCCGGGTCGTGGACCACGAAAAGGCGGTCGCCGGCGAGAATCGTGCCAAGTATCGCCCGAGCATCCGCGATTCGAACGGTCCTGGCCGGGCCGCCGTCCGCGGGAGTCACCGTCAGGCGCCCCTGCCTGTCGATGCCGTAGAAACGGGTTCCGTCGGCCGACGCGCCGACGTCGATGGGCTTCTCCGACAGGGTGACCGAGCGCAGGCGCTTGCCGTTCTCGCTGCTCCACACGCTGAGATTCGCACTCTTGCCCGCGGTGACGATCGTGCCGTTGGATCCGACGCCGAAACTCGCAACGCCCGAGTCTGTCTTGATTCTCGTCAACGGCGCCAGCGGGCCCTGCGACGTCGCACCGGTGACGTTGACGTAGTGCCTTCCGCGCAGCGCGGAATACGAATCCCAGGAAGGCTTCGCCCTGGACCAGGCGAGATTGCTGTAGAGAAGGCCGAGCTCTCTGTCGCCGCCGGCGATCGTCGTGTCCGCGAGGTTCATGAGGGTTTCCACGCTTCGCTGGTTTGCCACGTCGCTGTCGCGGCGCGCCTTCATCCACAGCCCCGCACTGGTGACGGCGAACAGACCGGTCACGAGCGTGGCGGCGGCTGTTGCGGCGGTGATCCGGCGCATCCGACGCTCACGCTGACGCTGCCGCAAATCACCCAACGACACCCCCACAACACCAGCCATCAACCGATCAATCCCATCCCGACGCAACACACCCACCGACTGACGCACCAACCGATCCACCACACCCGACCCACACCCCTCAAACCCCCCAAACCCCTCCGACCTCACCGCACCCGCACGCACATCCACAGCCAACACATCCCCACCCACAACATCCCCCACAACCACACCCGGATCACCCTCCACCACAACAGCCAACACATGATCCACACCCCGCACCCGCGAAAAAAACTCCACCTCACGCATACACCACACCGACCCCGCCGTCCGCGGCGAACACACCACCACCAAAAACTCCGACTCAGCCAACGCCGACTCAATCAACACACCCAACTCACCCGACGCCAACTCCTCCACATCACGAAACACACGAAAACCCCGCCTCTTAGACACACCCCCAACAGACCCCGCAACCACATACCCCTCCACCAACCGCGCAACAGCCCTCGCCACATCCGCATCCGGACGCACATGCCGATACGACACAAACACGTCATACTTCACCGTATTTCCTCCTTGTCTTCTTCGGACAGCCGCCGTCCGCCGAGCACCCTGTCGGCAGTCTTCTCGAGCTCGGCAAGAGAGTGCATCTCAGTCTCTTTGAAATCGTCTCGAGAGTCGGTCCCAAGAACGCTGTACGCAAGGCGTCGGCCCACAAAAAACGCCCTAGGATATCGGGCGTCCGTCGATATCCTCCTCGTAACCTTTCCGGTCCGGGCGTCGATGACGAAGTACGAGCTTTCGGAAGACGGCACAACGACCTCCGTGCCGTCGCCCGACCCTTCGAAAAGAACCTCGCCGTCCGAGCGGACGCCCGAAGGAAGCGCGACGTTCGAGAGCTCCTCTCCGCTGCTGTCTCGGCGAACGAGCCTGCCTCCGCCGACGGACAGCGTCGATTCAAGTTTTCCGCCGCTTCCGACGACGCTGAGCATTTCGCCGGATCCCATTGCCACAAGACTGCCTCCGTCGACCTTGAAAATCTGCCAACTCGCTTCGGCGTTCGCGGGCTGATTCGATCGCGTGACGGCCAAAAGGCTGCCATCCGCGCTCGCTCTGAGGGAGAGCACCTCGCCCCCGAAATCGAGGTAGGTTTCGCGTTTGCCGGAGGCGTCGTAGCGGACCACTTTTCCCTCGGCAGTCACATAGACGACGTCGTCGCGCCTGCCGAACACGGCCAGGGGACGATCGCCCGTATACTCAGTGCCCACCTTCTCTTGCGGAGAATACAGGACCGTGCGGCCGTGCGAAACGAGCAGCTGACTGGCATCCTGCCGGGAGACCCAAGCCACCTTCCCGCGGTTGCTCACGGCCACCCTGCTCAGGCTCGAAGGGGGCGCGGCAGACGCCTCTTCCGTCGTCCCGGCCTGGTGGACAAGGCCGAGCACGCCGGTATTGCCGTAAACATACTTCCCGTCGTTGGAACGCGCGAGCATTTCAGCGCGCGCTTTATACGACCGGTCGGTTCCGCGAACGTCGACGACGTTGACCGTGCCGTCCCTGCCGAGGGCGAAGAGCTTCGACGCGTCTTTCGTCGGTCCGACTTGCGCAATCTCCGTCCCGAGGTTGTCCGTCTTGCCCACCGTGCGAAGAAAAGGTCTATTGGTGCGAACGTCCCATGCAGCGAGGGAGTTGTCCGAATTGATGGTGAGGAAAAGCGAATCGCCGGAAAGCAACGCGCCGTTTTCAGGGTTAGGCGCTTCCTGGCCTCTCGCCCGTTCAGGGATCGCGAGACCGGCAAAAAGCGCTCCTTCATTGACCAGATCGATCCGGCCTGAAGAAAGCGAACTCCCGTGTGGGACATAATAGGCCCATCGGCCGTCATCGGATATGGACAAAGACGCCAGTGTGCCAGGAAGGGAGCCCTTGCGACGGGTCAGGAGCTCTCCGGTGCCGGTGTTCACTCTATAGAGGTACGTCGCAGAATAGTAGAGGAGATTCTTCCCGCCAAGCGCATAGCTCACCAGACCGTTGACATTCTGGGTGTGCTTCCGCTCCTCCGCTCGGCGGGCGGCGTCTTCTTCGCGCGAGACGATCGCCCCTTTCTCGTTGCCCGCCGAGTCGTAGCGAAACGCTCCGCCTCCTTCGTAGGAGACGGCGAACTCCTTGCCGTCTGCCTGAACGGCGTAGCTCTCGAACCCGGGGAATTCTTTGTCGAAGAGCACCGTGCCCTTGGCTATGTCGTACGCCGCGATGTGCACGCTGCCGCCGTCCTTATACGGCAGATAAAAGCGGCCCGCCGTCACGTGCGCCCGAATGGGCAAGGCTCCATACTTCACTTTGAAACCGCTCAGGCGCTTGCCCGTTGCATCCAGAACGTTCACTTTTCCGCTCTTAGTCAGAACCAGAAAGTCTCCGCGGGAATTAGCCCTGTCCACGTACAGAGGCCGCTCGGCGACGTCGATCCTTTTGATGCGCTTGCCGGTGTACGAATCCCACAGCGTCACATGCGCGCCCTGACCGCCGGTGAGGAACGAATCGCCATTCTGCGAGACGATGATCATGCTGGCTTTGTCGCCCGCTGCGCTGGTGTCGACCTTCGAAAGGACCGTCATCGGCGGGTAGACGGCGCCCTCGACCAGATTTTCGTAGTACTTGGTCCTCAAAACGTCGTACGAGGAGCTCTTGGGATCCGCCTTCTTCCAGGCCTCCTTCGCGTACAGAAGCCCGCGGACCCGGTCGCCCGAGGCGATGGTTTCCGACGCCATCCTCATCGTCACCGTCGCACTCTCCTCGTTGGCCGCCCGTTCGGCGCTCCTGGCCCGCAGCCACAGGCCGGTCACCGACACGCCGATGCCGCCCATGACAAGCGCCGCGGCGGCTGTTGCGGCGGTGATCCGGCGCATCCGACGCTCACGCTGACGCTGCCGCAAATCACCCAACGACACCCCCACAACACCAGCCATCAACCGATCAATCCCATCCCGACGCAACACACCCACCGACTGACGCACCAACCGATCCACCACACCCGACCCACACCCCTCAAACCCCCCAAACCCCTCCGACCTCACCGCACCCGCACGCACATCCACAGCCAACACATCCCCACCCACAACATCCCCCACAACCACACCCGGATCACCCTCCACCACAACAGCCAACACATGATCCACACCCCGCACCCGCGAAAAAAACTCCACCTCACGCATACACCACACCGACCCCGCCGTCCGCGGCGAACACACCACCACCAAAAACTCCGACTCAGCCAACGCCGACTCAATCAACACACCCAACTCACCCGACGCCAACTCCTCCACATCACGAAACACACGAAAACCCCGCCTCTTAGACACACCCCCAACAGACCCCGCAACCACATACCCCTCCACCAACCGCGCAACAGCCCTCGCCACATCCGCATCCGGACGCACATGCCGATACGACACAAACACGTCATACTTCATGGAAACCCCCGTCTCGAATGCATGGGCAAAGGCCGACGATCCGGTGCAACCGCCGAACGATTCTAAGCGACCGTCTGATGCCTCACACAGCCGCCGGACGACCTTCAGGCAACCGCCGGACGCCTCAAGCCGTCACAGGAAACATCCTAATGTTTCACTTCGCTCCGGGGAAAGGAGCACCGTTCCCCAAAGGAGCGCCGTTCCCCAATCGGGGACGGCTGCTTCCGGCAGTCTGCAACGGAGTCCGCCAGTCCCACGTTGCGGACTCTTCCAGTCCATTCTTCGAGCGCTCCGTGCAATAACAACGCGCACCCTTTAGGCTGTGAACTGTGAGCACTCCGAAGAAGCAGTCCGCGCCGCGAGCGCATGAAGTCCCAGCCGCCCCGGACAGCGCGTCAGCGCCTGCGGAGGCGGCGTCGTCCCCGGCCTTTGCCCCTGCCATCGGCCGAATACCGATCATGGAGGTCACCCCCCAGGTCGAAGGCGGGCGCCTGGCCGCCAAAGGCACGGAAGGCGAGTCTTTCCCCGTCCAGGCAACCGTGTTCCGCGAAGGCCACGACAAGTTCGCGGCCCAGACGGAGCTGATCGACCCCTCCGGCCAAGTCGTCCAAACCTCCCCCATGGTCCTCGTCCTTCCGGGCCTCGGAAGATACGAAGGGTGGCTCACTCCCGGATACCCGGGCTCGTGGGCCTTTCGCGTGCGCGCGTGGTCCGACCCTTACGCGACGTGGATCCACAACGCCGAGGTGAAGTTGGAGGCCGACGTCGACGTCGAACTCGTCTTCCTCGAAGCCGCCGCGCTTTTCAGGCGAGCGGCCGAGGGCGCCCCCGAGGGCTCCGAAGCCAGGCGCGCCTTCGAGGCCGCCGCCGAAGCCGCCGCGAACGGCGAGGCCTCGACAGACGACCGCTTCGCCGCCGCGACGTCGCCCGAGGTGCGGGCGGCCTTCGAGGAGGCCCCCCTGCGCGACCTTGAAACGGAGAGCGCGACGCTGCCCGTGAACGTCGACCGCATCCGGGCGCTCGTCGGCTCGTGGTACGAGATCTTCCCGCGCTCAATCGGGGCGTACAAGGACGGCGAGGGCTGGCATTCGGGAACGCTGCGCACCGCCGCGGGCGACCTCGACCGCATCGCCGGCATGGGCTTCGACGTCCTGTACCTCACACCCGTCCACCCGATCGGTTCGACGAACAGGAAGGGCCGCAACAACACGCTGACGGCCGAGCCGGGCGACCCTGGAAGCCCCTACGCCATCGGCTCGCACGAGGGCGGACACGACGCCATCCACCCCGACCTGGGGACATTCGAAGACTTCGACTTCTTCGTCGGCGAGGCGAAGAAGCGCGGGATGGAGGTGGCTTTGGACATCGCCCTCCAGTGTTCGCCCGACCATCCGTGGCTGACCGAGCATCCGGAGTGGTTCACGACGAGGGCCGACGGGACGATCGCCTATGCGGAGAACCCTCCGAAGAAGTATCAAGACATCTACCCTCTCAACTTCGACAACGACCCGGAGGGAATCTACCGAGAGATCAAGAGGATTCTGGAACTGTGGACGGAACACGGGGTGACGATCTTCCGTGTGGACAACCCGCACACGAAGCCGGTGAACTTCTGGGAGCGGATACTTGCGGACTTCAGGGAGAGCCATCCCGAGGTGATCTTCCTGGCCGAGGCCTTCACGCAGCCGCCGATGATGCGAGGGCTGGGCGCCGTCGGCTTCCATCAGAATTACACGTACTTCACCTGGCGCAACGAAAAGAAGGAGATCGAGGACTACCTGTGGGAGCTCGCCCGGATCTCCGACGATCGCATGCGACCGGCCTTCTGGCCCACGACCCACGACATTCTCACCCCCTACATGCAGCGCGGCGGCCTCGCGGCCTTCTCCATCCGCGCCGTGCTGGCGGCGACGGGCGCCCCCACGTGGGGCGTCTATTCTGGCTATGAGCTCGTCGAGAACGTGGCGCGCCCGGACGCCGAAGAGCAGATCAACAACGAGAAGTACGAGTTCAAGGCCCGCGACTACACGCCGGGCGAGGACAACGGCATCCCCCACCTGCTCGGCAACCTCAATCGGATTCGCAAGGAACATCCTGCGCTCCAGCGCCTGCGCGGGCTCGTCATCAACCCGACGTCGAACGAGAAGATCCTTTCTTTCACGCGCTTCGCCCGCCCGGAGGAGACTCCCAACGGAAAGCCCGACGCCGTCATCGTGGTCCTCAACCTCGACCCGTACGCGACCCGCGACGCCGTCGTCTACCTCGATCTGACGCCCTTCGGCGTGAATCCGAGGTGGGACGCCGGCCCCATCTTGCGGGTCACCGACGAGCTGTCCGGGCAGACGTTCCTGTGGAACGAAAGCCCGTACGTCAGCCTCGATCCGCGCGGACAGTGCGCGCACATTCTCTCAGTCAAAACAATTTAATGAAAGGCGACGCTATGAACAAGGCGAAACGACTCGGCTTCGACGCCGCCGACCTCCTGGCATGGCTCGACGGAATGCGATGGTTCGGAGGCGGAAAGCCGAAGATCGACCGTGCGTTCGCGATCGGCGGCCCCTGGGACGAGGAGATCTTCTGGCTTGCCGTCTCCGCCGACGGCAGGGAATACAACGTCCCCGTCGTGGTCACGCAGGACGGGCCGGTCGACGCCGCCGAGCACCCCGCCGGGCAGAGGGCCCTGCTGGCTTTGGCGACGGCGAGCGAGGACGTCGAGGCGACGGCCGTCGTCGGCGAATCCGACGCCCGGCTTGTCTCCGAGCCTCGCGCGGCGGGCGCAGCGGCGGCCGGCGCGCACAAGCTGACCGGCGAGCAGTCCAACACCTCCGTGATCTACGAACTCGCAGACTCCACGCAGGCGATCGTCAAGGTCTTCCGGGTGCTCAGCCCGGGAGAGAACCCGGATGTGTTCCTCACGGGGGTCCTTTCCGACAGCGGCACGGTGCCGCTCCTGCTCGGCAACGCACGCATGGCGTGGGCGGGGCAGGTCGCGGACGTCCTCGTGGCGCAGGAGTTCCTGGCCGGCTCGCAGGATGCGTGGCGCACAGTGACCGCGCAGGTGCCGGGAGCCGGCGGCGACGAAGAATTCGACCCCGACAGGCCTGTCCAGACTCCCGATGAACGCGAGTCCATCGAGCGCCTGGGCGCCCTCACGCGAAAGATCCACAAGGAGCTCGCCGCCCGCTGCGGAACGTCCGAGGCCGACGCCGCCGACCGGGCCCGGCTCAGGCGGGCGTGGTCCAAGCGGGCCGACGAGGCCGTGGCCCTCGTGCCGGGGCTGGCCGCCCACCGCCAACGGATCGACGCCCTGTATGCGGCGACGGAAGACGTCGCGTGGCCGCCTCTGCAGAGGATTCACGGCGACTACCACTTGGGCCAGGTCCTCGACGCGCCCGACCGAGGATGGGTGGCCCTCGATTTCGAAGGCGAGCCGCTCCGGCCGCTAGTTGAGAGGACCGAGCCCGACCTGGCCGTCCGCGACGTCGCCGGGATGGTCCGAAGCTTCGGCTACGCGGCGGGCATGACCCTCAACCGTCTCGCCTACGCCCATGACCGCCCAGATCCGAGCGACGTCGAAGAGCGCGAGGCCGAGCAGATCGCGGCCTGGGAGAAGGCCGCGGTCGCAGCCTTCTTGCGCGGATACGGGGAACTCAGCGAAGCCGAGAGCCTCCTGTTGGACGTGCTCATTCTCGACAAGGCCCTCTACGAACTGGCCTACGAGGCCGCCCAGCGCCCGGATTGGCTGGGGATTCCGCTCGGCGGAGTCGCCGCGATCCTGCGGGTCGATCCCGCGTCGATCGCCGAGCCCGCCGGCGCCGGGAAGAGCGTCGCCTCCGCGGCAGGCGCGGGCGCCGCCGGGCAGGTCGTCGCCGACTCGGAGCGGAGCGCCGACCAGAATGCCGATGCCGACCAGGACATCGACCCCGAACAGAGAGAGGAGTCGCCCGAAGCATAATCGCCGGCGGGTCCCTCTTAGCCCGGCTTCGAGGTCTGCCGCATGGTCGTCTTCGTCGCCTTCCGCGCCCGCTGCCTTCGCGCTGCGGACGCGGATTGACGATGAAAGCCAGACCGGCCATCGAATATCTACGTCTTTCCCCGTCAACGCCAACCCCAAGCTCAACCGTCCGACGGACGGACAAATCCAACTCGCTTCATCTGTGGCACAGTGAAGTCGCAATCACCTATGGAGAAAGCCATGAAGGAAACAAACTACGTTCACGTCGACGAGGGCCTCCTGAATGCGGTCTCGAACGGCTGGTACCACGCCCCCCACGAAGTGCTGGGCGCCCACGTCGAAGACGGCAGGACAACCGTTCGCGTCCTCCGCCGCCTCGCTGATCGCGTGTTCATAGAAACCGTCGAGGGCCGCACCGAGGCCGAGCACGAATTCAACGGAATCTGGCGGGCCGTCCTGGAGACGGCCGAAGTCCCCGATTACCGCGTCGTCGCGGTCTACGGCGACGTCGAAGACCGGGGCGACGACCCCTACAGGTTCCTCCCGACCGTCGGAGAGCTCGACCTCTATCTGTTCTCGGAGGGCCGCCACGAGCGGCTGTGGGAAGCGCTCGGCTCGCACGTGAAGACCTTCCCCAGCGAACTCGGCGAAGTCAGCGGCGTGAGCTTCGCGGTGTGGGCGCCCAACGCCAAGTCCGTTCGGGTCATCGGCGACTTCAACGGGTGGGACGGCAGCCTGCACGCCATGCGCACGCTCGGCTCGTCGGGAGTGTGGGAGATCTTCATCCCCGGCGCGCTCGAGGGCCAGAGGTACAAGTACGAGATCCAGTACAACGACCTTTCGTGGCATCAAAAGGCCGACCCGATGGCCCAGCGCACGGAGGTGCCGCCGTCGACCGCTTCCCTCGTCACGGATTCCCGCCACGAATGGACCGACGGCGAATGGATAGCCGAACGCGCCTCGAAGGACCCCCACGCCGGCCCGCTCTCCGTCTACGAGGTGCATCTGGGAAGCTGGCGGCCCGGGCTGTCCTACCGGGAGCTCGCTGAGCAGCTCATCGGCCACGTCAAGTACTGCGGCTTCACCCACGTCGAGTTCATGCCCCTGGCTGAGCATCCCTTCGCCCCCTCGTGGGGCTATCAGGTGACCGGCTATTATGCGCCGACGGCGCGGTACGGCACCCCCGACGACCTGCGCTACCTCATCGACGAGCTCCACAAGGCCGGAATCGGCGTCATCGTCGACTGGGTCCCCGCCCACTTCCCGAAGGACGAGTGGGCCCTGGCGCGCTTCGACGGCACCCCGCTCTACGAGGACCCCAACCCTCTGCGCGGCGAGCATCCCGACTGGGGCACCTTCGTCTTCAACTTCGGACGCACCGAGGTGCGCAACTTCCTGGTTGCCAACGCCCTGTACTGGCTCCAAGAGTTCCACATCGACGGAATCAGGGTCGACGCCGTGGCCTCCATGCTCTACCTCGACTACTCTCGCGAGGCCGGGCAGTGGCAGCCCAACGTCTTCGGCGGGCGAGAGAACCTCGAGGCGATCTCCTTCCTCCAGGAAGCCAACGCCACCGCCTACAAGACCGTCCCGGGCATCATTATGGCGGCCGAAGAGTCGACGTCCTTCCCAGGCGTGACGGGCATGACCGAACACGGCGGCCTCGGCTTCGGCCTCAAGTGGAACATGGGGTGGATGAACGACACCCTGCGCTACCTCGAGGAAAAGCCGATCAACCGTTCGTGGCACCACGGTGAAATCACCTTCAGCCTCGTCTACGCCTTCTCCGAGCAGTTCCTCCTGCCGCTCTCCCACGACGAAGTCGTCCACGGCAAGGGATCCCTCTACGCGAAGATGCCGGGCGACGACTGGCAGAAGCTCGCCGGCGTCCGCGAGCTCCTCGCCTACCAGTGGTCCCATCCCGGCAAGCAGCTGCTGTTCATGGGCCAAGAATTCGCCCAGACCGACGAATGGAACGAGGCGGTCGGCCTCCAGTGGTGGCTGACGGAGGAGCCCTCCCATGACGGAGTGCTCTCGCTCGTCAAACGCCTCAACGAGGTCTACAAGGAGCATTCGGCTCTGTGGAGCCAAGATTTCACGTACAAGGGCTTCGAGTGGATCGACGGATCCGATGGCAACCACAACGTCATCAGCTACCTTCGCCGCTCCGCCGACGACGAAGACATCGTCGTGGTCGTGTGCAACTTCGCCGGAATACCGCACGGCAACTATCGTGTGGGCCTGCCCTCCGGCGGGGTGTGGGAGGAGATCCTCAACACCGACGGCCTCGAATACGGAGGCTCCGGCGTCGGCAACTTCGGGGAGGTCAAGGCCGAGGAGATCAGCTGGAACGGCCGCGACCACTCCGCCCTCCTGGAGCTCCCTCCCTTCGGCGTCGTCTACCTGACCCCGAAGGCCGACCAGAAGCCTGCAAAGAAGACTGCGGCGAAGGCGGGCAAGACGGCCAAGGGCTCGAAGGCGTCCGAGGGCGCGACGGCGTCCGACAAGAAACCCGCCGCAAAGGAGAAGGCCGGGGCAAAGGAGGACAAGCCCAAAAAGAGCGCGAAAGCGTGATCCGGAGGCGGGACAAGGCGCTTCGACGGCGCAATGTCGCCCTTCAACGGGGTGAAAGCGCCGCTCGCCGACGGCGCGACATTAGCCGTGGGCCGCGCCGAAAGCGCGATCTGTCAACGGCGCGACGTCGGCAGTGGGCCGCGTAAAAGCGTCGCCTCCAAACACGGCTAAGCCCCAAGGCGCTGGCCGCGGTCCGTTGATTGACCGCGGCCAGCGCCGGTTAGAAGGCGCGAGACCGGATGAGACCGGCATGATATCGGCGTGAAAAGCACCTTTCTATATGATAACTACCATTTTTGGTGCTTATAACACAAGAAGGTACCTTTCTTGATTAAGATCGTTCATTGCACAATCAAATGCATACGTCAGGTCTTCTAAGCGCGTCTCGCGGGCAGACGCCTCCGACGACTAACGACGGAAGACGGACTCCGACGGCAAGAGGCCTCTTTCGACAGCTGACGACAACGAACGGCGGCCTCCGTCAGCCGCCGAATTTCGCACGGATATGCTACGGCCCCACATGTGGCGGTAAACTTGTGAGCAGAACGACGTCGGCGCATCGACGTCGTCACATCGAATCGGCGCATCGACGTCGTCACGTCAACGTCGGCACGTCGACGTGACGTCTCGGGACGAGGGGCGGAGTTGCCCCGGGGGTGAGCATGGCGGATCGCATCCGGCTTTCGGATCTGGCTCGGCAGGCGGGGGTATCGACCGCAACGGTTTCTCGCGTTCTCAACGGGAAGGAAACGGTCGCGCCCGCCACTCGGCAGGCCGTCCTCACGGCGCTCGACCTTCTCGGATACGAACGCCCGGAGAAGCTGCGGGAGCATCCCGGCGGCAGAATCGGCCTCATCGTGCCGGAGCTGACGAATCCGATCTTCCCGATCTTCGCACAGAACATTGAGACCACGCTGTCGTCCCGCGGATACACGCCCCTGCTGTGCACGCAGACGGCCGGGGGCATCACCGAAGACTCCTACGTCGAACTGCTCATAGAGCAGCACGTCGCTGGGATAGTCTTCATCTCCGGCCTGCACGCCGATTCAATGGCCTCCGTCGGCCGGTACGCGCGTCTGACGCAGATCGGCCTGCCGTACGTCACAGTCAACGGCCCCAACCCGGAAATCGCGACGGCGGATTTCTCCACCGACGCCGTCGACGCCGTGGCGCAATGCGTGCGCCACCTCGTCTCGCTGGGCCACACCGCGATCGGCCTGGCGATGGGGCCGGAGCGTTTCATCCCCTCCCAATTGAAGGTCAAAGGCTTCGCGAGCGCCATGAAGGCCCTCGCGCCGGGCGCGCCGGCCCCGGTCGTCCACACCCTCTACACGGTCGAGGGCGGCCAGAGCGCCGCCCGAACGCTGCTGGCCGACGGCTGCACGGCCATCGTCTGCGGCAGCGACATCATGGCGCTCGGGGCGATCCGCCAATGCGCCTCCCAGGGGCTCTCGGTGCCCGAGGACGTCTCCGTCGTCGGCTTCGACGACTCCCCCCTCATGGCCTTCTCCGCCCCTCCCCTGACCACTATCCGCCAGCCCGTAAAGGCCATTTGCGAGGGCGCCGTCTCCTCCCTCATGGCCCTTGTCTCCAGCAGCGAGACGCCGACGTCGATGGAGTTCCACGGCGAGCTCATCGTCCGCGAATCGACTGCGCCCTGCAGGACGTGACAACCATGCTTCTTCATTCCCCCACAACGCCGGGCCCATGGTGGCGAGACGCCGTCATCTACCAAATCTACCCGCGCTCTTTCGCCTCTTCGGGCGGGCCGATCGGCGACATCCCCGGGGCGATCTCCCGGCTGGACCATCTGGCGCGCCTCGGCGTCGACGCCGTCTGGCTCAGCCCCTTCTACCGCAGTCCGCAGCGCGACGCCGGATACGACGTCGAGGACTACAGGGACATCGACCCGATCTTCGGCACGATGGACGACGTCGACGCCCTCATCGCACGCGCGCATTCGCTCGGGCTGCGCATTGTCTTCGACATCGTGCCCAACCACACGAGCGACCGCCACGTCTGGTTCAGGCAGGCCCTCGCGGCCGGGCCGGGATCGCCCGAGCGCGAGCGCTACTGGTTCCGGCCGGCTCCCAACGACTGGCGCTCGGTCTTCGGCGGGAGGGCGTGGACGCGGGTATGCGACCGGGAGGACGCGCCCGGGTCGCCGTGGGAAAGCGACGCCTCATGGTACCTTCATCTCTTCGACTCCTCTCAGCCCGACCTCAACTGGTCCAATCCCGAGGTTCAGGCCGAATTTCACGACATCTTGAGGTTTTGGCTGAGGCGCGGCGTCGACGGTTTTCGCGTCGACGTCGCCCACGGGCTCGTCAAGGACCCCGCCCTTCCGAATTGGGGGCGCACGGCCGCGATGGTCGAGGGAGAGAAAGCGGCGAACGAGGGCGAAAAGAAGCCGGAGAAGAACGAGGCCGCGCCGATGTGGAACCTCGACGGCGTGCACGACATCTACAGGCAGTGGCGGAAGGTCCTCGACGAATTCGGCCCGGACCGGATGCTCGTGGCCGAAGCGTGGGTCTCCCCCGCCTCGGCCATCGCGAAATACGTTCGCTCCGACGAGATGAGCCAGTCCTTCAACTTCGAGTTCCTCGCTTCGGCGTGGACGGCCGACCGCATGAGAACCGTCATAGCCGACTCTCTGCGGGACATGGACGCCGTCGGCGCGACCGCCACGTGGGTGCTGTCCAACCACGACGTCATCCGAGCCACCGCCCGCTTGGGGCTTCCCGACGCCGGCAACTACCCGAAGGGAATCAAGGAGGGCGACCCGCTCCCCGACGTCGTCGGGCACAGACGCGCACTGGCCGCGCACGCGCTCATGTCGGCGCTGCCCGGCTCGGCCTACATTTGGCAGGGCGAGGAGCTCAACCTTCCCGAGCACATGGCCCTTCCGGACGAGCTGCGCGAGGACCCGGCCTACTTCCGCACGAAGGGCGAGGAGACCGGGCGCGACGGATGCAGGGTGCCCCTGCCGTGGGAGGCCGACTCGCCCGCCTTCGGATTCTCCCCCGACGGGAAGTCCTGGCTGCCGCAGCCGCCCGAGTGGAAGGAGTACGCGGTGGACCGCGAATCGGCCGACCCGCGCTCGCCCCTCAACCTCTTTCGGCGGATGTACGCGCTGCGGCGGGAGCTGAGGCTCGGCTGCGGCGGGCTCGTCAACGTCACGGATGGCGTCGCCGCGGACAGCCGCGGCTTGGCCTTCCTCAACACGCCCGCACTCCTCGATGCGCCCGCTCCGGCGGAAGGCAGGGAGTCCGCCCAAGAGGAGCGGCGCAACGACCCGGGCGAGCGCGGCCTTGAAGGGTGCGCCGCCGTCGAAGAGGGGCGCAGCCGCGCTTCGGGCGAAGCCGACAACGCCTCGAAGGCGCCCCGCGGCGACATCCTCGTCATCACGGCATTCGACGAGCCGGTTCGAATCCCCGAGGGATGGCGGCCGATTCTCTGCTCGACCGACGAGGCCCTCGACGGATCCGTCCCCGCCGACGCCACGGCGTGGTTTGAGAGAGCCTAGAAGAGAACGCTCGCCAACGCCTTCCTCGCCTGCGAAACGAGGGGGTCGGAGGCGCCGACCGCCTGGAAGAGGTCGAGCAGCCGTTCCCTGAGCCTTTCGCGCTCGTCGCCCGCCGTCGCCTGGACCGCCGCGATGAGGCGCGTGAAAGCCGCGTCCGGCCGGCCGTAGGCCACTTCGACGTCGGCGGCCGCGAGCTGGGCTTCGACGTCGCCCTGCGGCGCCTCGTTCGCCGATTCGATTGCGGCGAGCGGCTCGCTCACCTCGCTGACCCTGAGCATCAGACGCGCCTGGGCAAGGCCCCGCTTGAGGTCGTCATTGCCGGGCTCCTCCTTGAGGGCGAGCTTAAACTCTTCCTCCGCCTTGGCGAAATCGCGCGCCTCGAGGGCGGCGAGCCCCGCCGCGTGGCGCTCGCCGAGCGCCGGTTCGGCCGGCGCCTGCGCGCCGTTGAGCCTTCCCGTGATGCCGTACTGCGCGGCCGCCGCGAGCAGCTGATCGACGAGCGGGCCCAGCTCGGCCTCGGCGGGCGCCCCCTCGAACAGCGGAAGCGGCTGGCCCTGGAGCAGCGCCACCGCCGCGGGAATCCGGCTGACCCTGAACGCCTGGACGATTTCGGGCGCCGCGTCGACGTCGACCTTGGCCAGCTGGAAGCTTCCCGCGGACTTGACGGCGATGCTCTCCAAGCGGGCGGCCAGCGCGGCCGATTCCTCCGAGCGCGCAGAGAAGAAGACGGCGACAACGGGCACGCGGGCCGAAGTCTCCAGAATGCTCTGAAGGTTGGCGGCGGTCGCCTCCACCGAAAAGGGGCCGGGAACCGCGTCCCCGCCTGCGGAAGCGGCTCCGGAGGCCGAGCCTGCGGCCGCGAGATCGACGGCGCCGTACATGGACAATGGCTGAGACATTCCTACCTCACTGAACTTGTGCGCCCAGCATGACGTCGTCGCTCGATCCGATCACGCTGATCGTCTTGTCTTTGGACTTCGCGGCGGGAACCTTGAACGCCACCAAACGCGTGTTGGAGGTGGTCAGCGTCTTCCCGTCGAGTGTGACTTTCCCCCCTGCCTTGCCGCTTGCGATGCTCCCCGCCTTGTCGCTGACGGTCACCGTGTGCTGCGAGTCGGCGGAGATCGTCGTGAAGTAATTCAGCTGCGCGACGACGACGGCGCCGCCGTCAGACGTGCGCATGGCCACAGGCCCCTCGTTGCCGACGGCGAAGGTCATCGTCGACTTGCCCGCGCCGTTGACCGCGGCGGCGTTCTTGTCCGCAGTCTGCTTAAGCTCCTGGCGCAGGGCGTCTTGCGCGAAGGTCAGCCCCTGGGCGTCGCTGCCGGTCTTGTTGAGGTTGACGTAGGCCTCGATCGCCTTCTTCGGGCTGGCGGCGAGGCCGCTGTCCGAGTCGGCGGCGACTGTCTCGGCGCCCGTCTTGCCTCCCTCGACGGAAGGGAATTCAGCGCCGGGGAAAAGCCGCAAGCTGCCCCACAGCTTCCAGTTCTCGCGCGCCTTTCCCTGGGCAAAGACGTCCATCGTCGGGAGGTTGTTCCCCTTCAACGGATCCATGACCGTCATCGCGAGCCGCGGGTAGCCCTTGGAGCTGGATATCGCGACCCGGTTCTTCGTGACCTCTGTGGCCAGCTCGGGGAATTTGTAGGAGTCCCCGAGGAGCCGTTTCGTGTTGTACTGAGCCTGCCGGATGACCGTCATGGGGCCCGTCGTCGTCGCTCCGAGCTTGTCCGTGCTCAGATCCTTGTCGGTTGCGTTGACGGACTCGAGAACCCTCTTCGAGACCTTCATGAAGTTCTCAACCGACGTGGCCGGGCGCGAGGCAGACTTGGCCGCCGTCGGCTTGGGCACGGGCGGCTCCGACTCTCCGCATCCGGCCAAGGCCCCCGCGGCCAGAGCCGCTGCCAGGGCAAAGCCCATTCCTTTCTTAAGCATGTGCATCCTCCTCGTTGTCGTTGCCGCCGACGGGGCCTTCGGCGCCCTCCGAGTGGGCGAACCCCCATCGGCCGCGCCAGGCGGTCTTAGGCAGATCGGCGCCGCGGACGCCGACGTCGCTCACAATCGAGGCATCCGTCACAGGCATGCCCGCGCCGCCGGTTTGAGCGCCGGGGTCGGAGACCGCCCGCCCGCCGGGTTCGGCCGTTCCGTCGCCCTTTTGCCCGCCGGGGGCTTCGGGGATGACGATGCGGTCTTCGGCCGAAAGCTCCCTGCCTCGCAGTTCGTCGGCGCGCGGGCTGCCGGCGATGATTCCCGCGCCGAGGGTTCTCCCTGTGGCGTTCGCCTGTACGCTCCGGGGAGTCTCATGCGTCGGCCCGGCGGGCGACGCCGGGACGCCCCCCTGGGCGACCGCCCCGAGATCGATCTCCTGCGTGTCGCTTCCCAGGCCGGGAACGCCCGTGCGCGGAGGAATCGCCTGGCCGCTCATGATCTGGGCAATCTCAGGCGCCGCGTCGAGCTGGGGTGAGCCTTGCGGCTGCGCGCCGCTCGCCTGTCCGCCGTTGGGCCGCGGCGCGTTCGGCCGAGCCTCGCCTTGCAGGGCCTCACCTTGCGGAGCGGCACCGGGCACGGAGGCCTCCTGCGGAGCCGGGCCGCCCGCCGCGGGGCCGGCGACTGCAGTGCCCGCCGCC
>CALIHR010000023.1 GCA_938020505.1 uncultured Actinobaculum sp.
CCAACACATCCCCTTCGCAGGCCTGAACGCCGACTACGAATCACTCGGATTCCTCTACTCCAAATGGACCTACGGCGACGCGTTTCCCGAAGACACTCGCAAAAACACGGGACACGAACCCACGGATCCCTTGAACATAAAGCCAAGCCTAGGCGTCGTTTCATCCTGCCCGAACGGTCGCGTCGTAGGAATCGAATGCGGAGACAGTCAAGCAGACTACGCTCCGGTGGAGGAAAACGACCATGTATACTCGATGAAGGGGTATGACGTGCCTCGTGTGATCATGCACGTCGAGAATCCCGTCTCGAAACTCGAGGTGGCCGCCTATCACGCGAACGCCGACGGCTCGAAAGGCAAACCCGCAGGCAAGGACAATATCGTTTTCCAGTCCGACGGAGTGGGAGTCGACATTTCTAATTGGAATTACGCTTGGGACGGGACGGTCGCCTCGGACAACGGCAAGGCTCCCGTTCCCGACGGGCGGTATGTTTTGGAGGTGACCGCGACCAAGGGAACCGGCCACGCCCAAAACGGCAAAAACACCGATGTGTTCACATCCCGGCCCTTCGTCGTCCGGTCCAACCCCGGAGCCACGCCGAGCCCAACCGCCTCCCCCGGCCAGACAGCCACGCCGACGGCAATCCCAACGGCCAAACCAACGTCGTCCGCCAAACCGACGGGGCAGCCCGCACCGTCGCCGTCGGGATCGCAGCGTCCCACAGCGACCCCTCCAGCCGGATCGGCGAAAACATCGCAGCACACCCGCAAATGATCTGACGGGAGCCTGGTGAAAGCAACGGAAGCCCGGTGAAAGCATGGCATTCAGCGGAAAGCCAGCGATGGCCCGGCGCATGTGCTGGACATTTCTCGAGACGAATGGCCAGCCGGCCGCCCGAGGCGCTCAGCGAGACACTCGCAGGCTTCCACTGGACAACGGCAAGTCAAGTCGGCATTCGCCCATCGGCAAGAAGGGAAATACAACTCACAACACTCCTGAGTCAAAGCAATAGACAGTAGAAGACAGATCAATATATAACGAGTTGCCGTGGCCTCAAATTCGAGGCCACGGCAACTTACATGAAATTAACCGTTGATTCCGGTCCCTATCGCACCGATAATTGACCCTGGGTAGCCTGACTCACCAACAGGCTCCTAGCAATGAAGGGAAATATCCATGAAACACTCTCATTGGCGGGGACGCTCACTTGCGTTCTTCAGTGCCATCGGGATCGCAATCGGCGTCGTCTCCTCTCCGATTCACGCCGATCCTCCCAAAACTCCTCCCACGCCTTTGGACCCGAACAGTCTCCAAAAGAAAGCGGAAAGCACGCCGGGGTTCACCGGAAAATGGTTCGTACAGCTGGCATCGAAGCCGACGATATCGGGAGGGTCGCCGCAGGCGATCTCTTCCCAGCAAAAGACTTTCGGCTCGGACGTTTCGTCACGCGTGCAAGTGACCGAGAAACACTCGCGTCTGTGGAACGGCGTGGTTGTCAAAACCGATAAGGCGGGGCTTGAGGAGGTCGTCAAGGCCTCGAACGTCAAAGCCGTCTTCCCCGTTCTCAGCGTCGCGATGCCGAAGAACCAGAAATCCAAGGTTCTCCCGCAAATGCGAAGGGCCGGCGCGATGACCGGCGTCCCTTACGCCCACAAGGAGTTGGGCCTGACGGGCAAAGGGATGAAGATCGGGATCATCGACACCGGCATCGACATCGACCATCCCGCCTTCGGCGGATCGGGCACACCCGGATCGGCGACCTTCCCCACGGCCAAGGTCGTCGCCGGATACGACTTTGTCGGCGACAGGTATAACTCAGACATCAATTCCGACGCCTACGACCCCAATCCCGTCCCCGACTCGGTCCCCAACGACTGCCATGGCCACGGAACCCATGTCGCGGGCATCGCGGCAGGCAACGACCCCACAACCAATTTCCGTGGCGTCGCGCCGAACGCGCTCTTGGGCGCGTACAGGGTTTTCGGGTGCGACGGCGCGACCGACACGGGCGTCATGCTCACCGCGATGGAGCGTGCCTCGAGGGACGGCATGAACGTCGTCAACATGTCGATTGGCGCGCCCTACATGACGTGGCCGGAGTATCCCACCGCCGCCGCCGCAGACGCCCTCGTCAATTCCGGCGTGGTCGTGACCGTCTCCCAGGGGAATGAAGGCAACTACGGCACGTTCTCGGGCAGCGCCCCGGCGGTGTCCTCCAAGGCCATCGCCGTCGGGTCGGTGGACAACAACGGTTTGCTTCTATCGACTTTCACGACGGCCGACGGAGCCTCCTACACATACATGCCCGTCAACGGCGCCGCCGCCCCTCCGACGACTGGAAGCGCTCAGCTCGCCGCATACCCCGACGGACAGAAGACCGGAGCGGTCGACCTTCCCGGGAAGCCTTTCGAAGGAAAGGTGGCGCTGGTTGCCAGAGGCAATTCCAGTTTTGCCGAAAAGGCCGCCGCCGCACAGGCCGACGGCGCCGTCGGCCTGTTGATCTACAACAATGAAGACGGCATCGTCAAGGCCTCGATCCGCCCGACGACCGATCTCCCGGTCGGCACGATCACCAAGGAGCAGGGTGAAAAGCTCGAGGGGCTCATAGCGAAGGGCGCGGGGAACAGCCCCGTGATCACCTGGACGGACAAGCAAGAGCCGATCGTCGACCCCGACACGGCCACAATGGTCTCCACCTTCTCGGCGTGGGGAATGACGGCCGACCTCAAGCTCAAACCGGACGTCCTCGCCCCCGGCGGCGAGATCACATCCGCCTATCCCCTGGACAAACAGACCGCGAAAAAGGGCTACGCCGAACTCTCGGGAACCTCGATGGCCGCTCCGCACACAGCGGGAGCAGCCGCGCTGGTGCTCGAATCCAATCCGTCGGCCTCCCCCGACGCAGTGAAGGCTGTGCTCCAAAACACGGCCGGCCCCGTTCTCCTTTCCTACCCGATACAGCGCGGATTCCCCTCGCAGGCGCGGATTCAAGAGCCCGTCCAACACCAGGGCGCGGGTCTCATCGACATTCCTGCCGCCGTTTCCCAAGCGAATTCCTATGCCGCACCCGGAAAGGGAAAGGGAGTCTCCACTGTGACCCCGTCGAAGATTTCGCTGGGCGACACAGATTCGAACGATCCGACAGATCTGACGATCACAAACAATTCCGACAAGGAGAAGACGTACACCCTCGGCTCCGATCTGAATGCGGCAGGAACGTACGGGCCGAACACCCGTCTCCAATACGCCCCGCAATTGAACACCAAGGTTGCGTTCTCCGCGGACAAGGTGACGGTTCCCGCCCATTCGACGCGAACGGTGAAGGCAACCGTCACCCCGCCCAGCGCCTACAGTTCCTACGCAACGGGAACAGCGGTGAAGACGAAGCTCCCCCACATGACGATGTACGGCGGCTACATCACGTTGAAGGACGACGCCGGGCGCCTTCAGCGGATTCCCTTCGCCGGTCTCAACGGAGACTACGAATCGAGAGAGGCAATCAGTTCGAAATGGACGTACGGCGACATCTACGACAGTAAGACCCTCGACTTCATGCGCCGCGAGCCCAAGGAGCCGTTCAATGTCCCGCCCTCGCTCGTGAGGGTCTCCTCGTGCCCGAACGGCCGCGTTGTGGCCTCTGACTGCGCAGACGACAATGTAGATTATGCACCGGTCACCCAAAAAGACCACGTGTATTCCATGAAGGGCTACGACGTCCCGAGAGTCCGTCTGCATGTGGAAACTCCCGTCAAGAACATGAAAATATACGTCAACGCCGTAGGCCCCGACGGCAAAAAGCAGGGCCGGTCGGTTCCGGTGCATCAGGTGTACGACAACGACGGCGTCGGCGCGGACAGGAGCTTCCAGACGTTCTCCTGGGACGGACGGGTCAAAAAAAATGGCAAGTTCCAACAGGTCGACGACGGCCGCTACGTCATGTCCGTAATCGTGACCAAGGGCACCGGCCACCCTCAAAACTCGAAGGACGCCTCTGAACGTTACGAGACCCCGCCCTTCGTCGTCCGTTCGCTCGCCGACGCGAGCCCGACGCCCACGGCCTCGCCGACCGACTCGCCGAGCCCGACGCCCACGGCCTCGCCGACCGAGTCGCCCAAGCCGACGCCGACGCCCACGGCCTCGCCGACGACTGACCAGCCAAGTCCAACTCCCACGGCCTCGCCGACCGAGTCGCCCAAGCCGACGCCGACGCCCACGGCCTCGCCGACGACTGACCAGCCAAGTCCAACTCCCACGGACTCGCCTGAGCCGAGCCCGTCCCCGACAGCCGATCCCGGCGGATCGACGGTCACCACCTACACCGATTGGACCGCCGACTCGGCCCAGCCTGCCACGCCCATCGGCAAAGGCGCCCCCTACGCCGGCGACTTCACCGGGAAAGGCAAGGACGGCTTCATCACTCGACAAGGCGCGACCTTCACATTTGAAGGCAAGTCCTTCACTTACGGACGCGCGGACGACGCCGTCTTGACCGGCGATTTCGACGGCGACGGCAAGGACAGCGTCGCCGTCGTGCGAGGCAACCGCATCTACATCAAGAACAGCCTCGCCGGAGGCGACGCCGACGCCGTCTTGACCTATGGGCGCGAGGGCGACACGTTCCTGGCCGGCGATTTCGACGGCGACGGCAAGGACAGCGTCGCCGTCGTGCGAGGCAATCACATCTACGTCAAGAACACTCTGACCGGAGGCGAGGCCGACGTCGACTTCACATATGGACGGAAGGGCGACGCCTACCTTGTCGGAGACTGGAACGGCGACGGGAAGGACACCTTCGCGATTCGCCGAGCCAACGTCTATCACTTGAGAAATTCGTTGAGCGGAGGGAACGCTGACGCGACCCATGCCTTCGCCCAGCCCGACACCGACGTGCTCACCGGCAACTGGACCGGCTCCGGCAAGCACACCCCCGCCACGCACCCGTAGCGGGCCAGCCGAGGCGATCGGCCGCCGCGGCGAAAAGGCGCCCAACCGCAGCCCCATCGGCTCGCGGTTGGGCGCCTTTGGCGATTGGGAGCCCAGGTCTCGGCAGTCGTCGAGCCCAGACCTCGTGGCGAACGACAAGCTCAGGCTTCCTGGCCGGTCGGCGGTCGAGCCCCGTGCCCTTGACGAACGGCCCGGGCTTAGCCCGGAGCCTTCGTCGGCGCGTGTTTCAGAGCAGGCGTTTGCGCCGCAGCAAGGCCCGGGTGTCGACCGGGCGCCCGAGGAGCCTTTCGAAGCCTTCGAGCGGATTGCGTGAGTTTCCCCGGCTGAGCACTTCGGCCGCCATCCTCGCCCCGGCCTCGCGATTGAGGCCGCCGTCGCCGTCTTTCGCGGCGACCGTCCGGAACCAGTCTGCGGTGTCGGCGTCGAGGGCCTCGCTCCACAGGTAGGAGTAGTAGCCCGCGGAATAGTCGCTCGAGAAGACATGGTTGAAGTAGCAGCTTCGATACCGGGGAGGGATCCAGGGGCTTGCGATTCCAAGCCTCTCAAGGGTCGCCTTTTCGAACTCTTCGACGTCGTCGGGGCTCTCGGGAAGGTCGGCGGACGTGCGGTCGTGCCAGGCCTGGTCCAAAAGCACCGCCTGCAGCATTTCGGACATTCGGAACCCAGCGCCGAAACCCTCGGCGGCGGACAGCGAGGCCGCCAAATCCTGCGGCATAGGCTCGCCCGTGGCGAAATGCCGAGCGTAGTTCGACAGCACCTCCGGGTGCCTGGCCCATATTTCGTTGACCTGCGAAGGATATTCGACGAAGTCGCGCGGAACGCCGGCGCCCGCGGCGGAAGGCCATTCGACGTCGGAGAGCAGGCTGTGCAGGGCGTGCCCGAATTCGTGGAAGGCCGTCTCGACCTCGTCCCACGTCAGCAGCGCGGGCTCTCCCTCGGGCGGCCGCGTGACGTTGAGATTGTTGCAGACGACGACGCAGCCTCCCCCGCGTCGCGAAGCCTGCCGGATTGTGTGCATCCAGGCGCCGCCGCGCTTGCCGGTCCGCGCGAAATAGTCCCCCAGGAAGAGGCCTGCGAGGGCGCCGTCCTCGCGGCGAACCTCCCACGCCTTGACGCCCTCGGCGTATCCGCGCAGGTCCGGCCTCGCGGCGAACGTCAGCCCGTAAAGCCTGTTCGCGGCGTAGAAGACGCCTCTTTCGACGACGTTCGTCAGCTCCAGGTAGGGCGCCAGCGCCTCGGTGTCCAGCTGGAACCGCTCGCGGGCGAGGGCGTCGCGGAAGTAGAGCCAGTCCGCCGGGGCGACCGGCGCCCCGGCATACGCCTCAAGCGCCTCGTGCTCGGCTTCGGCGTTGCGTTGGGCGGGTTCGATCATCGGCTCGAGGAGGCCGTGAATGGCCTGCGTAGACCCGGCCGTTTGCTGGGCGGCGACATACTGGGCGTAGGTGGAGTAGCCGAGAAGCTGCGCCTTTTCGGCCCGAAGGCGCGCGAGCGCGAGGACGATGCGGCGGGTGTCAGTCGCGGGGTCGCTCCCGTCGCCCCGCGCCGTCGAAGCCTCGAAAATCCGTTCGCGGACGTCGGGGCGCGCGAGGGAAGATTGGACGGGCTGCTGAGTGGGAAGGCGGAGGACGGCGAGGTAGGGCTTGCCCTTTGCCAGTTTCGGGTTCGATTCGGCGTCGGCCGCCAAACCGGCCTTCTGGGACTCGCTCAGGCCTTCGGCCTCCTCCTCCGCCAACGGGACCGATCCGGCGAGCTGGGCTTTGAGCGCCAGCCGCCCGAACTCGGTCGTCAGATCCGCCGCCTCCTTGTTGATTGCGCGCAGCCGCTCTTGGGCGGCGGCGTCAAGGTGGCAGCCGTGGGCGCGAAACGCCTTAAGATGCTCTGACACGCACCAAGCCGTTTCCGGGTCGAGCTCGGCGGACGCCAGAGCCTTGAAACGGCCGTACAGCCGCGAGTCCAGGTAGACGTCGTCTTCATGCTCGACTATGAGGGGGTTGAGCCTGGCCTCGGCGGCATGCCATTCGTCGCCGCCGACGGAGGCCGCGAATGTGTGCAGCACATCGACTGCCTCTTCCAAACGTTGGGCTTCCAGTTCGAAGGGCAGAAGCGTGTTCTCGACGGTTGCCGGATCCTGAGACGAAGCGATCGCCTCCAGAAGCGCACGACGGCCCTCAAGCTTCTTGCGTATGTCGGCTTCGAGCCGATCGGGGTCGACGTCGGTGAAATCGGGTAATCCAAAGTCCTCCATGGCCAGATTTTATCGACTCTGCGCGCTTAGACGGACTTCGCCGCCCGACCGGGGGCGCGTATCCCGGTGCGGGCGGCGAGATCCTGCGTGAAAAGGGCTAAGCGTGAATACTAGCCCCGGCATGCCCAGGCCCGAACGCAGCCGACGACAAATTCGGTGGAATCTGCCGTCTTCCCCGGTTCAGGCAACCCCAATAGGAGGAGCCGGCCTGGACGTTGAGACGAATGTTGAACTTGTCCGCTGCGAAGAACTTGTTCCATGTGGCTGAATCCCAGGTTTTCTTAGTCGCTTCGTGACACTGCCGCCCGTCGATGAAGAAGGCGGTCCTGCCGGGCGTCCACTCCGCGGCCCGCGTGCGGAACTTTCCGACCGTGTCGAGGCAGCCGCTGGAGCACCGGCGGGAGGCGTCGTTGAAACCGTCGTTGAAAACGGGGTCGCCCCAGCTTTGAAGACGGCCCGGGCTCTCGCATTCGGCGCCAGCGACAGTCGTTTTCACCGGCGAGTCGGTCGCTTTGCCTTTGATCGCTTTGACCGGCGACGTCGGCGCGCGGCGCCCGTTTCCGGCAGCCGACGCGACGTTCGGAGCGAGCACGACCCCGGCGACGGACGGCATCGCGCAAATGACCCTCGAGGCCCGACGACGGATGGACATGCCCCCTCCTTTCAACAAACAACCGCACCGACCCGCGAAACGTCAGAAAACGCAGATCGATTCGTCCATTCCCTTGCCCAGTGACACCCGAACGACGCACTGGCTACACTCCGTCAACTAACGATTCATGTTCACCTGCCTTCTAGTATGAACCACACTATCATCGAACGTCAAGCACTTTTCGAAAGATCGACCGACAGACTTCGCGACAAAACAAGTGACGATAAAGTTAAGTTAATCAAAGAGATTGCCGCACTCTTTGAGGCGCCTCGTTTTACGGTTGAGTATTATAACTAAACGACTGCAACGACGGCCGGGCAAATAGCCGCTTGCGGAGCTCCGGCGCCGCTCGCGCTTGCGGTCAGCCGCTTGCAGCGCTTCCAGCCAGCCGATTGTGCTTGCTGCCAGCCGCTTTCACACCGCCTCGGCCTCGCTCAGCGCTCCCCTCCGGCCTCGCTCAACCGAATTCGCCGAGAGAAGAACGCCTCTTCCCCGCGACTTCACACTGAGGCCCCGTCCCGCTTTTGCCTCCAATCGCAAGGAACTCAGCCCCTCAAGAAGACATGCGGCCTCAGCCTTGCGCGGGGCGATTCGGGGACTTGCTCCCCATATTCGGGCACGCCCCTTTCATTGTGTAGTTGAAAAGGCTAACATTGACTTGTCGCCATTAGATACGACGCATGCAAATGCGGAGAAGAACGCGGCAGCCTCCGAGGGCTTTTACGTGACGGGTCCGAAGAGGCAAGGGTCGGGACCGATTGGCCAATAGGGCCGTGCAGGCATCACCTCCCTTACCTGCGCGGATTCCTCAATCGGGACCGTCCATCGGCGTGACAGCCGATCGGGGCTCGCCTTATTGTCGGGGCGGGCCCCGATTCATGCCCGCAGGCGTTCCCGCATTGCTCCCACGGCGTTTGCGGCGTGAACGATTTGCGTCCGGCGGGCACAGCGACGTCGAACGGCCGGCATGTCGACGTCGCCGGTTCTCCGGCATCCTGCGGCGGAGCCTTGGCTTTCAAGAGCGGAAGCCCTGGTTTCCAAGAATGAGGCCGAGCTCCGACTTTCAAGAGTGGGAGCCCTCGCCCGTCGACGTGACGGTGGTCAGAAGAAAGACGGCGTCTTCCAGCGCGAGCACAGAGTGCCGTTCATGGGTGAGAACCCATATCTCCCCGGCGGAGAACTCGCCCTGTTGGCTCTCGCCTGTCTCGACCCGCACCTTGCCGACGAGGACCTGGAGCGAAGCGGCCGGAGGCGAGTTGTGAGCGCCGAGGCGAGTGCCTTTGCGCAAGGCGATGACGGTCTGGCGGAGCACGCCGTCGCGGGCGACGATGTCGGCGCTCTTGCCGGCTTCGGAAGCGAGGGCTTTGTCGAGATTGGTCGCAGCGACCGCGGTCAAGTCCGCCATGGCGCCCGGTCCTACTCGTCTCGCTCGGCCAGGCCCAGAGCCGAGCGGATGTCCGGCGGACAGTAGTCGGGCCCCTTGAGCACCTTGCCGTCCTCGCGCAGAATCGGCTTGCCGTCCTCGCCGAGCTTGGACAGGTTCGAGCTTTGAATCTCGGCCAGAACGCTGCTCAAGGGGATCCCGAGCTCGAGCGCCATGCCGTAAACGACGTAGACGATGTCGCCCAAAGCGTCGGCCGTTTCGACGGTGTCGCGCGTGCCGTCGTCAAGCTTGCGCGCCTCTTCGAAAGCGGCGTCAATCCGTTCGCGGGCGGCCCGACCGTACACCGCCCCCACGAGCTCGGCGAATTCCTCGGCCACGAGGGCCAGGCGCATGTGCACGCGCTCGCGGCCGGCGTCGGGGCCGTCTTCGACGACAGGCAGCGAGTAAACATCGTGAAACTGGCGGACGAGATCCTCGGGGCGATTCGGATCCCCGAAACCGGGACGCCGTTTCGCGGGGCCAGTCCACGGCCCCTTGGGTTCGCGGGAATCGCCCGGCAGGAGGGATCCGATCACGACGTCGAAGGCCTTGCCCTTGTTCGACAGCATGCCCCGGGACACCCCTTCGAGGGTGAAACCGACTTTCCAGGCGACGCGCATAGACGGCCAGTTGGGCTCGCCGTCGTGTATCTCGCACCGCCACGCCAGCGCCTGCAGCCCCATCGCCTCGAAGGCGAAGTCGCACACAGCCTTGAGGGCCTCGGCCGCGTAGCCGCGCCCCCTTTCTTGCGGCGACATCCAAAAGCCCACTTCCCCGACCACGGAATCGGACATTATGCCGACCATTCCGATCAACGGAGGGCGTTCGACCCCGGGTTGGCGTTCGACTGCTGGGGCGCCTTCTGCCGCAGGGCCTCCTTCGGCGAGACGAACCGCCCAATTGGGCGAATGTCCCTGCCAGCCTGGTTTGGCCACGCTCTCAACGAAGGACTCGGCGGACTCGCGCGTATAGGGCGAGGGAACGGTCGTCCATTTTTGAATCTCGGGATCCTGGCAGAGTTCTGCAATCGTGTCGACGTCGGACGCCTCGACCGGGGAAAGCACGAGCCTGGGCGTGCGGAGGGTTGCGAGTTCCATGGGTCAAAGACTACATGGCAACGTGCGCATTAAGCAGCCGGCTGACCCAGGAAGGAATTCGCGGTGATTGAGGGCACATGAAACCCACTCTTTTCGCTTTGATTCGGGCAGAAAGGCATGGTAATCTCTTATCCGTTGTTCGGAGCCACAAGCTCCGTTCAACAACCTGCGCGGGTGGCGGAATAGGCAGACGCGCTAGCTTGAGGTGCTAGTCCTCGTATAGAGGGTGGGGGTTCAAGTCCCCCTCCGCGCACAAGCAAGAGGGTGCATCCCCACACCGGGGGATGCACCCTTCCGCATTATTATTGCGTTCTATTTGCTTCTATTTGCCGTTTTCGGCCGAGCCTCCCTTTGCGCCCGGGCCTTCTTTGCCCGCGCCGCCCTTTTCGTCCGGGCCGCCGTTTCTTGCTGAGCCCTCGTCGCCGGACGCGCCGCCGCTTTTTCCGTCCTTGGAATCGCCGGCGTCTGCCCCTTCGTCGCTTTCTTCGACGATCTGGGCGTCCTCGACGGCGTCCTCGACCGTCGCAGCCAGCACGGATGCGGAGATACCGTCGAGTTTGCGGACGAGCTTCTTGCGCTCGGCCGACTGCTCGCGCCTGCTCATCGATTCGACGATGGGAATCGCGTGATCGATCCGTTCGAGCTCTTCCCGCCACTTCGCGGCTTGGCGTGCGACGTCGGACGTGTTGGCCGAGGCGTAGACGTATGTGACCTGCTCGCGGAGGACTTCGACGCGGCGATGCAGGCCCTTCTTGTCGGACGGGCCTTCCTTCGCGCCGGCGACGGCACGGAAACGTTTGGTTATCGATTCGACGACGCGTGGGTTGTCTTTGACGAGCTTCCGCAGTTCGGGGCCGTACCGGACGACGGCGAGCAGCGCGGCGGGCCCCGCCTTGCGGGCTGCCTTGAACAGGATCTTGATAAGCGACATGTGGACAATTCTATGGGCAGGCCCCCGTTTCCCGTCTACGGCCAGGCGCCGCCGTTCGTCTACGGCAAAGCTCCGCTTTTCGGGGAGTTGCGGGCTAGCGGAAGTCCCGCGACTTGGCCTGGACCGGAAGGGCGAGCGGCTCCAGAGCGTCGGCAACGAAGTTCATGGCGTCGTCGCCGCGTTCGACCATCCCTCTGACGACGAGGCCCTGGCTGCGCCTTGCGACATGGCGGTATCGGTCCCACAGCCCCGTCGAGCACACGACGTTCAGGATTCCCGTTTCGTCTTCCAACGAGATGAATGTGACTCCCGTGGCCGTCCATGGACGCTGACGGTGCGTGACGACTCCCGCGACGCGCACCCGTTTGCCGACGGGCGCCTCCCCCAGGTCGGAGATTTTCAGGATCCCTCGGCCGGCCAGTTCGCCGCGAAGGAACTGCGTGGGATAGGACCCCGCCGAGACTCCGGTGCTGGAAATGTCCGCAATCGCGGCCTCCTGCTCGGTCATCTCGCCGAGGGCCGGGGCGGGGCCGATGCTCTCGGTTCCCGGAAGGGCAGGCTGATACCAGCCTTTTCCTTGAACAGTCTTGTCGGCGAGGGCCTGAGCCGCCCATATTCCCTCGCGCCTGCCCATTCCGAGCGCCCGCAGCGCCCCCGCGGCGGCGAGCGCCTCGAGCTGCCCCCGCCCCAGCCTGGCGCGCCTGGCCATGTCCGCCGCATCCGCGAAAGGCGCGTCCCGGCGGGCCTCCAGAATCCTGGAAGCCGCCGCGGCGCCGAGTCTCCGAACGGAATCGAGGCCGAGGCGCACTTCCAGGTCCCCATGGGGGTCGACGAGCCGCGCGGAAGCCGCGGCGCCGTCGCTGCGCTTGGATTCGTCGCATTCCGTTTCGCCTCGTTCGCCGTCGCCTTTCGCACCGCCGTGCTTTGCGGCGTCGCATTCTGCGGCGTCGCGTTTCCTCACGCTCGCCTCGCCTGACGAACTCACGACGCACGGGGAGGCCACGTGCACGCCGTGGCGCCTGGCGTCGGCCACGAGACTCTGGGGAGAGTAGAAGCCCATGGGCTGGGCCGCCAATATGCCGGCGTAGAAATGCTCGGGAAAGTGGACTTTGAGCCATGCCGAGGCGTAGACGAGGTAGGCGAAGGAGAAGGAGTGGGACTCGGGGAAGCCGAATTCGGCGAAAGCGTCGAGCTTGTCATAGATTTCCTCGCGGACGCCCGGGGGCACGCCCTTGGCGGCCATCCCCGAATACAGCTCGCTTTTGAGCTCGGACATGCGTTCGTGCGAGCGTTTCGCGCCCATCGCTTTGCGCAGCCGGTCGGCCTGGGCCGGGGTGAATCCGGCGACGTCGATCGCTATTTGCATAAGCTGTTCCTGGAAGAGCGGGACTCCGAGGGTTTTTTCCAGGGCCGGCTTGGTCAAGGGATGCGGGTACGTGACGGGTTCTCGGCCTCGGCGCCTTGCGAGGTAGGGGCTGACGGCGTCGCCCTGGATAGGGCCGGGGCGGATGAGGGCCACCTCGATGACGATGTCGTAGAAGCATTCGGGGCGCAGGCGCGGAAGAGTGGCCATCTGGGCGCGCGACTCGACCTGGAAGACGCCGACGGTGTCGGCCGCTTGGAGCAGGGCGTAGACGCGAGGGTCTTCCTGAGGAAGGTTGTGAAGTCCAAGGGGCTTCCCGTCGCTTCCCGCGATTCCGGCGTCGGTCAGCTGCGTGTACGACTTTCGCAAAGCCGTGAGCATTCCGAGCCCGAGAAGGTCGAATTTGACGAGCCCGGCTTCGGCGCAATCGTCCTTGTCCCATTGGAGGACGGTGCGTCCCGGCATCCGCGCCCAGCCCGCCGGGCACACGTCGATCACCGGGCGGTCGCACAGGACCATCCCTCCCGTGTGGATGCCGAGATGGCGGGGAAGCCTGTGCATGCGCGAAGCGAGATCGGCCACCGCGGCGGGCACGTCCGCCTCGTAGCCCGCGGGCTCGTAGCCTGCGGACCCGCCTGCGTCGGCTTTCGCAGGGACCTTGTGTTCGACGGAGCGCAGCCACGCCTCGACCTGCCCTTCTTCGTATCCGAGGGCTTTCGCGGCGTCGCGTATGGCCGAGCGCGGACGATAGGAAATCGTGTTGGCGACCTGTGCGGCGCATTTCCTTCCGTAGCGTTCATAGACGTGTTGGATGACCTCTTCCCGTCTGTCGGATTCGATGTCGACGTCGATGTCCGGCGGACCCGAACGCCCCGGAGAAAGAAAACGCTCAAAGAGCATCTTGTGGCGGACGGCGTCGACGGCGGTGATGCCCAAGGCGAAACAGACCGCCGAGTTCGCCGACGATCCCCGGCCCTGGCACCAGATGCCCCGGCTGCGGCAAAAGTCGACGATCTCACAGACGATGAGGAAGTACCCGGGAAAGCCGAGGCCGACGATGACGTCGAGTTCGTGGTCGATCACCTCCCATGCCCGAGGGTTCGACGAGCGCGGCCCGTAACGCTCGAGCGCCCGCTCGCGGGTGACGCAACGCAGCCAGCTCGCTTCGGTATGGCCTTCGGGAACGGGGAAATCGGGAAGATTGGGGGCGACGAGCGCCAGATCGAAAGCGCATTCGGCCCCGATCCTGGCGGCTTCGGCCACCGCTTCGGGGTGGTCTCGGTGCAGGGAGAGCATCTGCGCCCCCGACCGGAGGTGCGAACCGTTGGCGGGGAGGAAGGGGTCGATCTCTTCCAGGGTGGTTCGAGCCCTCGTGGCGGCGAAGACGTCGGCTACATCCCTGTCGCGTGGGCGCGCATAGTGCACATTGCCTGTGGCGAGATAGGGGACGCCGGCCCGTTTGGCCGTTTCGACGAGGGCGCGGCAACGCTCGCGGTCAAGCGGGGCGCCGGAGTTCGTCAGTTCGACCGCCACGTTTCCCTTGCCGAAAAGAGATTCGAGGCGGCGCACGCGCTCGACGGCGGCGTCCACGTCCCACGGAGCGGGAGAAGGACCAGAAGAAGCCGAGGCTCCGGGATTGAAGCCGCCGTGCCTGCGGCCCCCTGCGATCCCAGAGCTTCCGGCGATTCCAAATCCGTCGGCGATCCGGCCGTCGGCTCGCCCGCAGCTTCCGGCGCCCTCCAGGCGGAAGCCTCCGCGGGGGCCCTCCGCCCCTTGCCCCTTCAGCCCCTCCAGGGCGCGTCTGACGCCTCCCTTTCGGCAGCCGCTGAGAATCACCCAGTTTCCGCCGGAGGCAGCCGCCAGATCTTCGAGCTCGTAGCGAGCGCGGTTCTTTTCCCCGCTCGCCAGCATCGCCTCCCCCACCGTCCGGGAAAGGCGTCTGTACCCTTCGGGGTCGCGAACCAGGAGGACGATGTGCTCGCCGGGAGGGTCGGCCTGGGCGCTTCGGTCTTCGGACAGAAGGGTCAATTCTGTTCCGATGACGGCGGGCAGCCCGGCCGCCCTGGCCGCGGAGGCAAGCTGGACGACGCCGGGAAAGCCGCCATGGTCGGTCACGGCCAGAGCCTGAAGCTCCAATTCGCAGGCCCGAGCGACGAGGTCGGCGGGAAGGCTGGCCCCGTCGAGGAAGCTGTAGGCGGAGTGGACGTGCAGCTCCGCGTACGGAACCGAGCCCTCGGGTTCGGCGAACGGCCTCCTCGAAGGCGAACGCCTCGCGGCCTCCGGCCGAACGACGGAGAGGCGCCTATTCATACCGGCCCTCCTCGTGCCACGTGCCGCCCTCGCAATAGACGAGGGCGGCCGCCCCGTCGAGGACGATCTGGAGATAGGCGCGTCTGGAGCGGCCGGAGGGGTCCCACCACCGCTCGTCAATGGGCCACGGCCCGGCGTAATCGCGGATCGTCGCCGAGCCTTTCGCCGATCGCAGCAGGCCGGGTTCGGGCTCGGCGCAGCCGCCCGCGCATGTCAGCTCCGCCTCCCCCGTGACCGCCAAGCGGTGTCCGCATCGCCCGTCGAGCCGAACGTCGACGGGCGCGACATGGACGCGCGAGGGCCCCGGCTCGGGTATGGCGCCCGGCCATGGAAGAGCCGCTCTGCGCCCGTCGTCCGAGCTGTGCCCGCCCCACGCGATTTCGGCGTGGCGCCGCGCCGCCGTGCGCCCTCCCACCTTGCGGGGAACCCTCACCGACTCCTCGCCGAGGACCGTCTGGATCCGGGCGACGGCCGCCGCCGCACACTCGTTTCCCGCCGACCTTCCTCCCCACAGGGGCTCGGGCCCAACCTCGGCCGGCGCGGCGTCGAGCCTGAGTTCGAGCCGCGCAAGGGGCCCGCCGCCCGCCCAACCTCCGAGCTGCCACCGGACTCGATCGACGATGTCGCGGGCGCCCCCGCCCCCGACCGACCAAGATCGCGAGAGCTCTTCGCCGTCGTCGAAAACCGCGTCGATGCGCAGCCTCCCGGAAGCGGCGGTTCGCACTCCCATGGCCTGCACGAGCTCCTCGGCGAGGCCGCGGGCGGAGAACACGGCTTCTTCGACGCTTTGGAGGGGCGGCTCGAAGACGCGCGTGCACACGATTCCCGGCGACGTCGGAGCCTGCGTCGGCAGATGGACGTCTCTCCCCCGCGCCAACTGCCACAGGAGCGAACCCATCGCCCCGAAACGGGACGCCATGGCGGCGGCCCCGAGATCCGCCAAGCCCCCGACGGTTCTCACGCCGAGGGCCGCCAGCAGCTCCAGGCAAGATCGAGCCTCGGCTCTGCACGAGGGCGCGACGCCGACGAGCGTCCCTTCGACCTTGGCTCGCTCCAGGAACCGCGCCGACCCTTCGACGCCGAGGAAAACGTCCGATTGGGCGGCCAGAAGGGCGGCGAGGGTTCCCTCGCCGCAGCCCACGTGCGCCTCGCAGCCGGCGACGTCGGCGATCTGCCCGATGAGAGCCTCGGCCAGAGCCTCCATCGACCCTGCCGCACGCACCGCGCCCCGGGCCGGAAAAATCACCCTTCCCGGCTCGACGGCCACGACGTGGGCCACATGCGCGTCCACGGCGCGCAGAACCGATTCGAATCGAAGGGCGTCGCGGCGAACGTCTCGCTGAACGGCGACGAGCTCCGGGCAGATCGACAGCGCCTCGCGCTTGCGCATGCCCGTCCGAACCCCGAGCCTTCGCGCCCAGGCATTCGCAGACACCACGCCGCCGACTCCCAGAACCGCAGCGGGTTCGTCGGAGCCGACCTGACCCGCTGACACCGCCGCCGCGACCGGCCAGTCGGGAACCGCTACAGACGCGTGCATCATGAGGGGATCGCCTCCACCAGCGAGAGCCCGCCTTGGGCGCGGCCGACTCCTTCCTTCTTTTCGCCGGCGGCAGCCTGGGCCGGGGCCCATCCGCACGCCCCGATCCGCAGCCGAACGCGACTCCGCCCCGAAACCGCCTCGACGAGGACCGCCCGCACATGCCCCGCGCCGCGGTCGACGCCTTCGACCGCGACGACCTCTCCCCTGACGCGATCGCGGCAGTCCCACCCCTCTCCGAGGAGAAGGCGCCCGCGCACCGCCGCCCGCTTGGAAAGCAGGCGGCGCTCGCGCGCATCCAGGCGAATGGAAGACCCGACGACCACGACGTCGAAGCCGTCGACGGCGGCAGACAGCGCCTGTGTGCGCGCCGCATCCCCCACCTTCGGCACGCAAACCGTTCGAGATGCCTCGACTCCCAGCGATTCAGCCGCCTCCCATCCCACATCCGGCATTCCGAGGAAGACGCTCCACGCCCCCGAACCGCTGGCGATCCCCGCGATCAGGAGGCCGATGAGGACGCTGCCGGAGAATCCGACGCTCATTCCCCGCTCGAGTCCGCGCGGGAGGATCTCGGCCAAACACTCGGGGACCGCCCAGTCGCCCGAAGCCTCCCTCCAGCGCGCCGCATCCGACGCGGCCCCGGCCCAGGCTCCGCCCGACGTCCCCCCGCGCGGCGCCGCGCCCCGCACTGCCCCGCCCTGCGGGTCCCGGCCCGGCAAAACGGTGACCGAGGACACCCCCGCGGCGCTTTCCGCCAAAACAAGCGCACGCCGAGCGGCCGCAAGCCGCTCCGACGCGCTCAAAGCCCTGTCGCCAAGGGCGCAGGCCGCCGAAGTTCTCATGTTTCCCCACACCCCTTACTGAACATCCGTTCGACAAACAGGATAGGCGGAGGGTCCGACACATTCCAAACGAATCACGCCCCGCCCCGCCGGGCCGCACCCCCGCCGTCGTTTTGAGAAGGGACGGCCGCAGCCGCGCCCGCCTTTTCCCGTGTACCCTGAGCTGGTGTTTCACATCGTCTTCTACGAGCCGCGAATCCCAGGAAACACGGGGGCGGCGATTCGGCTGGCAGCATGCACGGGCGCCGCGCTCCACCTCGTCGAGCCCCTGGGCTTCACCTTCGAAGACTCTCACCTCAAGCGCGCGGGATTGGATTACCACGATCTCGCAGACCTTCGAGTCCACGCCGACTTCGAGGCGCTCCTTCGCGCGCTCCCGGATTCGCGCATCTTCGCCTTCACCGGGCACACGTCAAACAGCTTCGCCGACGTCGCCTACCGCGAAACGGACGCCTTCCTCTTCGGGCCCGAACCGACGGGGCTGCCCGCGGACGTCATCGCCCATCCGGCGGTGACGGCTGCCGTGCGGATCCCCATGATGCCCCATCTACGCTCACTGAACCTGGCCAACTCCGCGTCGATCGCCGTCTACGAAGCCTGGCGTCAGTGCGGCTACGTCGGATCGTCGGACTTTTCATGAGAGATCGTCGGGCTTTTCCTAAGAGGATCGACATAGAAAACCCCACACACTCCCACCGGTTCAGACGTCTTTGGGGAACATCATTCATTGACAAACAGGCTTCAGCAAAGATCAGACAAAGCATGCCATAGTCACACATCAAATCGGCGTATTCAACCGATAAAATAACGCGGAGCGCACAGCTAAATGTGAAGTGCACAGTCACAGCAAAAGGCGCGTTTCCGGCACACGCCTATCGCTGTCGGCGCGCCGAGCCGGCAAGCATGCGCCGCGGCGCATCAAGGTTCGACGGCGCGACCGGCCTGGCCGACGGCGACCGGATTCAACCGCCGCGTCAGACACGACCCGATTCAACCGCTCCGCCCGGCAGCAAGGCCGAGCCGACGCCCGCTTTCATCAGGGGCGATTCGGCGATCGCCACGCAACGAGACCACAGCTACGCAACGAGACCGCGGCCCCGCAAGAAGGCCAAGGCCCTGGCTTCGCAACAAGGCCGATCTTCGCAACAAGGCCGATACGGCTGACGCGCAACGAGACCGCGCCGATCGCCGCCCCTACATCGGAGAGGCCGACGGAGCCTACGCGCGACTCGAATAAGGCCACGAACGGCCGCCCCCGCATCGGGGCGGCGGCCATGAGCTAAAGGCTCTCGCCCGCCTCGACTTGCTCTTGGAACGTCTCGGAGGCGGCAAGGAGGAGGTCCTCAACGGGGAGCTCGAGGGCGTTGGCAAGCCTGAACAACGTGAAAAGTCGCGGATTGACGGCTTTGTTCGAGCGCCTATCGGACCTGGCGCTCTCCATTAGTTGATAGTGGTTTCTATCAATGTCGGCACGCAGCGCCACCTGTTCCTGAGACAGTCCGAGCTCTTTCCGCCTAGCTCGGATCGTCATAGCGAATATGTTTGCAAGTTGGCGCTCTAACGGCGAAGAATCGGGCATATCCCCACTTTTGCCGTGTAATCAATGCTTTACTACGGTGTATGCACGGTACGTAGCTCCCAGCACGCAACGGCCATCGCAGCTGCTACATTAAGCGAGTCGACGTCGCCAGCCATTGGAATGACGACTGAATGGTCGACTGCGGCGATCGTCGAGTCGCGAAGGCCGTCCCCTTCGGCCCCGAGAACGATCGCGATTTTGGAGTCCTTCGCCGAGCACACCTCAAGGCGGGAGAAGGCATCGAGGGCGACGGCGTCGTCCGTCAACGCCAGCGCAGCCGTTGTATAGCCACATTCAGAAAGCATCTTCGCGCTTCGAGGCCAGCCGTCGATTCTGGTCCAGGGAACCTGGAAGACGGTTCCCATCGAGACCCGAACCGACCTCCTGTAAAGGGGGTCTGCACAATCCGATGTGACGAACACTGCATCGACGCCAAGCGCTGCGGCCGAGCGGAAGATCGCTCCCACGTTGGTGTGGTCGACCAGGTTTTCGAGTACGACGATCCGCGCGGGGCCCGATCCCACGGCCTCGAGCATCGCCCGAGGGTCGGCCAAGGCGGGGCGATTCATGGCGGCTATCGCCCCGCGGTGGAGGTGAAACCCGGTGACCTCCTGAAGCTTCTCCTCGTCGCACACGTACACGGGAATGTCGCCTCCCTCGCCGTCCCCGCCGGCCTTCGTCAACGAAGGGGCGAGATCGGCGAGCCACCGTTCGTCGGCCAGGACCGAACGCGGCCTGTGGCCTGCGGCTATCGCCCGTTGGATGACTTTCGACGACTCGGCCATATACAGGCCGTTCTCCGTCTCAAGCTTCTTTCGAAGAGCCACGTCGGTCAGCCTGACGTAATCCGACAGGCGATCGTCGTGGATGTCGGTAATTGGCACTAACACAGAACAAGAGTGCCATAGACAACGCCATCGCACGCATCAAAAAGCGTCTATCGACGCATACGTGCCATCAAGAATTCCGTGCATGCACGGAAACGACAGATCGTATTCGCGACCGTAACGACGCACATCGTCGTCTCCCACGAGGCACCGGAAGCATTGACGCAAACGTAAACATAGTCAAACTCTTATTAAGGCGTCGGCTCCGTAACAACTTCGTTGAAACGCAGGCTCTGTAACTTGTGCGCTCCGATCTCGCAGCACAGCGCGGCGCGCCGCTCGAAGGGAGACGGCGTTTGCACCCCGCCACCCATGCGAAGCTGGGCGGCCGGCGCGTGGTTGGCGCCAGAGGGCTGCCCCGCGCATGCGAAGCGGGGCGCGAACGGCTGTTCTCCGCTCGCGCCCCGCTCCCACAGAGTTCAGCGCCTCAAAGCGCCTGGCCCGTCAGGGAATCTCAAGCATCACTGGCCCGCAGGAGGCGTTCCGTTCCCGTTAGGGCCGCCTTGGTCGAAGCTTCGGAACTCCGGCGGCGCAGGCGTCGTGGGCCTCTGGCCTATCTCCGCGTCCGGGTCGAAATGGCGCCCCGACTGGCGCCCCGAAGTCTCGGCTTCGTCGATGGCGACGTCGGCGGCGCCCTTGGCGTCGGCCAAAGCGTCGTCGATGTCGGGCAGCGCTGTGGCCGCCAGGGCGTCGGCGATCTTTCCGGTGCCCTCGAAATCGACTCCCGACTTGCCGTCGCCGTCCTGGCCCCCGAAGCCCTTGGCGACCGCGTTGAGGGCGGCCGTCATCTCCGTGGGGACGATCCACAGCTTGGACGACGAGGAGTTGGCGATCTGCGGAAGCGTCTTGATGTACTCGTAGGAGAGGAGCTTGGGATCGACGTTGCCGCGGTGGATGGCGTCGAAGACCTGGAGGATGGCTCGCGCCTCGCCCTGGGCCCTCAGGATCGTCGACTGGGCCTGGCCCTCGGCCCTGAGGATCGCCGACTGCTTCTCGCCCTCGGCCGTCAGAACGGCAGACTGCTTGACGCCCTCGGCCGTAAGGATCGCGGCGCGGCGGTCGCGCTCGGCCTTCATCTGCTGCTCCATCGCGCCCTGGACGGAACGCGGCGGATCGATGGCCTTCAGCTCGACGCGCGAAACGCGAATGCCCCAGCGGCCGGTCGCCTCGTCGAGCTGGCCGCGCAGCTGGCCGTTGATCTGGTCGCGCCCCGTGAGCGCCTGCTCCATGTCCATCGTGCCGATGATGTTTCGAAGCGTTGTGACCGCGAGCTGCTCAATGGCGGCCATCGGGTCGGCGATCTCATAGGTCGCGGCGATCGGATTCGTCACCTGATAGTAGATGACGGTGTCGATGGAGACGTTGATGTTGTCCGAGGTGATGACCGGCTGCGGAGGGAAGGGAACGACCTGCTCGCGCATGTCGATCCTCTCCCGAATGGAATCAACGAACGGGAACAGGAAATGCAGGCCCGGCGTAAGGGTCTTGTGATACCTGCCCAGGCGCTCGACGACGTAGGTGTACCCCTGGTTGACCATCTTGATCGCCATAAAGACGAAAAGGATCACGATGAATGCAACCAAGGCCAAAAGTACGAGGCCGACGTTCATATCGCTCATAATGGGTCCTTCTAGTTGTTGCGGTTACTGATGTAGTTGCAGTTGCTGATGTAGGGTGTGGCGGAAAGCGACGTCGCCGGAACGCCGGACGGCCGTCGGCAGCGGAGATTTCCCATGAGAGAGGACTCCCATTGGCCAGAGCGCGCGCCGCCGGCCAGAATGCCGCCCTATTGGCCGGGACGCGGCGACTGCGCGACGATGGCCACGACGCCCTCGATGTCAGTGACGACGACGTCGCTCCCCTCGGGAATGACCCCTGCCGCCGAGCGCGAAGACCAGACGTCCCCGCCGATCTTCACCCGTCCGGCATTCTCGTCTATCACCGTGAGGGCGCGGGCCCGCTTGCCTATCTGATCTTGGACCGTGCCGACCTTCGTCCCCTTGGGGTTGAAATGGTTCTTCGCCCACGGGCGCACGATCGCCAGAAGGAGGACGGAGACGACGGCGAACGCGGCGACCTGCGCCACGAGGCTGTCCGTTCCGGCGGAGACGCCGGCGGCGACGAACGCGCCTCCCGCGATCATGAGGAAGGAAAAATCGACCGTCATGAATTCCAAAGCGACGCAGCAAAGGGCGATGATGCCCCAAACTTCCCAGCTCACGTTACCACTCCTAGCTATAGTAAAGATGCATTCTAGTTTAGCGGGCGGAGCACCCCGGTTATAGACTCCATTCGGGTAGGAATCCCCACAGTCGCCGCGGGGGAGAAAACGGCGGGCCTCGCACGCGCCGCGGGGCCGATCGCGCGCAAGGCGCTCAGGCCTTCCGAGCCGAGAACCGCCCGGCCTCGCGGCTCACCGCGAGGCCGAGGCCGAAGACCGCCGAGAGATTGGCCGATGTGACGGTTTCTCCTATCGGGCCCGAAGCGTAGACGGCCCCGTCCTTGAGCAAAAGTGCGTGGGTGAAGCCGGGCGGAATCTCTTCGACGTGGTGGGTGACGAGCACGATCACCGGCGAGCGCGGCTCGAAGGCCAGTTGCGAAAGGGCCTCAACGAGGTTCTCCCGCCCGCCCAAATCGAGGCCGGAGGCCGGCTCGTCGAGGATGAGCACCTCGGGGTTGGGCATGAGGGCGCGGGCGATCCCCACGCGCTTCTTCTCCCCTGAAGAAAGGGTCGAGAAGAGGCGCGTCTCCAGGGATCCCACGCCGAGGCCGGCCAGAAGGGCCCGCGCCCGTTCGTCGTCGAGGGGGTCGTAGACCTCCCGCCACGTCGCCAAGTGGCCGTAGGCGGCCGTTCGAACGACGTCGACGGCCCTCTGGCCCTCCGGGATCCTCGCGTCGATGGCGGCGGACATCGTGCCGACGAGGGGGCGCAGATCCTCCAGGTTGACGCGGCCCAGGCGTTCGCCGACGATCGTCACCGATCCGCTGGTGGGGTGCATGCGCCCCGAGACCAGCTGGATGAGAGTCGTCTTGCCCGCGCCGTTGGGGCCGAGGACGACCCACCTCTGGCCGTCGTCGACGCTCCAATCGACCGAGTCGAGGATGGCGCGTCCGTCGCGCCGAACGGTCGCCTCCCGAACATCAAGCACATCGCCCATGGAACAAGATTACCGCGAGAGGCCTAAAGTCCCGCTATGACGTCGCGGTAGAAGTCCATCGTCTTGAGGGCGATCGACTCCCATGAGAAGTGCTCCTCCACCCGCTTGCGGCCCGCCGCCCCCATCTCGCGCGCCTTCTCGGGGTCGGCGCACACAGCCTCCAGAGCGGAGGCGAGATCGGCCTCGAACGCCTCGGGATGCACGGGCGTTCCCGTCCCGTCGTCAAGCTGCTCGATCGGGACGAGGGTTCCGGTCACCCCGTCCTCGATGCAGTCCGGGATGCCCCCCGTCTTCGTTCCGACGACGGGAAGCCCCACGGCCATCGCCTCGAGGTTGACGATTCCGAGGGGCTCGTAAATCGACGGCGTGACGAAGGCCGTGGAACACGACAGGAGCCGGATGATCTTGCCGCGGCTGAGGAAGTCCGAGATCCACACGATGCCCGTGCGCCTGCTTTGGAGGTCCTCGACGAGAGCCTCGGTTTCCGCGGCGATCTCCGGGGTGTCCGGCGCCCCGGCGCACAGCACCACCTGGATCTCCGGCGGCAGCTTGGCGATCGCCCGCAGCAGGCCGGGAACCCCCTTCTGCCGGGTGATCCTTCCGACGAACATGATCGTGGGCTTGTCCGGGTCGAGCCCGTAGGAGGCGAAGTACTCCCTGGCCGCCGCGATTTCCTCATCGGCCTTCGGGGCGTTCCAGCCCGAGAGGTCGATCCCGTTGTGGATGACGCGCACCCGGTCGGGGTCGATCTTCGGGTAGCAGCGAAGGATGTCGTCCTTCATGGCGAAGGAGACGGCGACGATTCCGTCGGCGGCCTCGTAGGCCGTCCGCTCGACCCAGGAGGAGACTTCGTAGCCGCCCCCCAGCTGCTCGCGCTTCCACGGGCGCAGCGGCTCCAGGGAGTGGGCCGATATGACGTGGGGGATGCCGTACAGCATCCCTCCGATGTGGCCGGCCATGTTGGCGTACCAGGTGTGAGAGTGGAGGATGTCGGCTTCCCGCACGCGATCGGCGATCTCCAGGTCGACGCCGAGAGTCTTGATCGCGGCGTTCGCAGAAGCGAGCTCGGCCGGATAGTCGTATCCGTGCACCGTGACTCCGGCGGGCGAAACGCCCGCTTCGCGCGGCCCGTCGAAGGCGTGAACGTCGACGTCGGCATGGGCCGCTAGCACTTTGGACAATTCCTCAACGTGGACACCCGCGCCACCGTAGACGTTTGGCGGGTATTCTCGAGTCAATAGAGCGACACGCAATGTGGGGTCCTTCCTTCGGTGGTCAACGCTGACCCCTTCACTGTACCCGCTCTGTGCGTCCAACGGCGGACAACTCGTGCGCTGAACCAATATATGAGATAGGTGGAACCTATGGGAGCCAAACCCCGCGTCCTCGCAATCGTCCTGGCTGGCGGAGAAGGCAAGCGCCTTATGCCCCTCACCCAGGATCGGGCCAAGCCCGCCGTGCCCTTCGGCGGCATCTACAGGCTCATCGACTTTTCATTGAGCAACATCGTCAATTCGGGATACCTGAAGATCATCGTCTTGACCCAATACAAGTCCCATTCCCTCGACAGGCACATCGCGCGCAACTGGCGCATGTCCAATCTTTTCGAGAACTACGTCGCCCCCGTGCCCGCGCAGCAGCGGCGCGGCGACCACTGGTATCTCGGATCGGCCGACGCCGTCTATCAGTCGCTCAACATCCTCGACGACGAGCGGCCCGAGGTCGTCGTCATCACCGGGGCGGACAACATCTACCGCATGGACTTCTCGCAGATGGTCGACCAGCACGTCGAAACCGGCGCGGAGCTGACGATCGCGGGTATCCGCCAGCCGCTGGAGCTGGCGTCGGCATTCGGCGTAATCGACGTGAACAAGACCGATCCGCGCCGCGTGGCCGCCTTCGTTGAAAAGCCCCAGGACACCTCGGGGCTCGGCCTGCCGGATTCGCCCAACGAGTTCCTGGCCTCCATGGGCAACTACGTCTTCAACACCGACGCCCTGTACAAGGTGCTCTCCGACGACGCCGTCGACCCCAGTTCGAAGCACGACATGGGCGGAAACATCGTGCCCTTCTTCGTGGGGAAGGGCACGTGCGGCGTCTACGACTTCACCTTCAACAACGTTCCCGGCCACTCCGACCGAGACCGCGACTACTGGCGCGACGTCGGGACGATCGACGCCTACTACGAGGCGAACATGGACCTCATCTCCGTCAACCCAGTCTTCAACCTGTACAACGACAGGTGGCCGCTTCTGACGGGGCATTCGCACCTCGCCCCCGCGAAGTTCGTCTACGGGCACCACGAGAGGCTGGGCCACGCGCTCGATTCGATCGTCTCCCCGGGGGTCATCGTCTCCGGAGGCGAAGTGATTGGGTCCGTCCTCTCCCCCGGCGTGCGCGTGAATTCGTGGTCGACGGTGCGCGAGTCCGTTCTGCTCGACGGCGTCACCGTGGGACGCAACGCGACGGTCGTGCGCGCGATCCTCGACAAGTACGTCGTGGTCGAGGAGGGCGCGCAGGTGGGCGTCAACCACGAGCACGACCGGGCCCGCGGATTCCACGTCTCCGAGGGCGGCATCACCGTGGTCCCCAAGGGCGCGCGCATCAAGGCCGCGCTTTACGCGCCGACGCCGGCCGAGGCCCCCGACCCGTCCGACGCGGCCGGAGCCTCCGGCGATGCGCCCGCGGGGTCCGAGGCGTTCGAGGCTTCCGCGCGCTCCGGCGGCGCCGAAGAGGACGGGGCGGCCACTCTTGTATGAGCCCGTTCTTGCGTGAGCCCGTGCGCGAGGGAGAGCCGGTCAGGTTTTCCCTCGCTTCGCCCGAGCCCCTTCCCGCGGGGCTCCTGGCGCACACGAGGCATGTTTTCGGGGCGGCCTGCGAAAAGGTCGCCGAGCGCTCGCCCGAGGTTCCCGGCTTGCGGACGCTGTCGCTGTTCGGCGTCGCCGGATCCGACGCAGCCGCGTTGGGGCCGCTGAGGGGCGAACTGCGCGGCCCGGCCTTGGCTTTGGGCGTCGATTGCGCGCTCACGCGTGGAAAAATGGCCGAGCGCGGGCCGCGCCTCATCGTCTCCGACGTGGACTCGACCTTCATCCGCGGCGAGGCCATCGACATGCTCGCCGACGCCGCCGGATCCGGCCCGCGGGTGGCGGCCATAACGGAGGCGGCGATGAACGGCGAGCTCGACTTCGCCGAGGCCCTCGCCGAGCGCGTGGCCACGCTGGCGGGCCTGCCTGTCGATCGGGTCGAGTCGATCGCGGACCGCATCGAGCCCGTTCCGGGGGCCGAGACGCTGGTTGCGACGGCGCACGCCCGCGGATGCGCCGTCGGCCTGGTCTCCGGCGGATTCATCGAGGTGATCGGGGGGCTGGCGCGCCGCCTCGGCGTCGACCATGTGCTGGCCAACCGGCTCGAAACGAGCGGCGGCGCCCTCACGGGCAGGACGGAGGGCGAGATCGTCACCCGCGAGCGCAAGGCCGAGGCGCTTCGGCGCTGGTCCGAGGGAGGCTCGCTGCCCGGCTTTCGGTCTCGGGGCGGCCCCTCGCCGCGCGAGAGGATCGACCTGTCCGAAACCGTGGCGGCCGGCGACGGCGCCAACGACCTGTCGATGATGGAGATCGCCGGGCTTTCCGTCGCCGTGTGCGCCAAGCCCGCGGTGCTCGCAGCCGCCGACGCCGCGGTGACCCGGCCGCGCCTCGACATCCTTGCGGCGATCCTCGGCTGGGACGCCGCCTGAGCGAGCCTTCCGCCGCATGGCAAGCCGCTTCGTTTTCTGGTTCGGAGCCGCAGCGGACCCGAGATTTATGCCGCCGCCCGCTGGCGGACGGCGTTTTAATCCCGCTGCCGGACGGCGCGAACCGGGTGGGCTGCGCCCTCACCCCGCCGCCAAATCGCGGGGGCGCGCTCGAACGTTCGCGAGCGTCAGGGCGAGGGCCGCGGCGCCGACGCAGCCCGTCGCAGCCCACGACGGGCTTTCCATGGGAACTCTGCCGACGAGGTAGAGGGGCGAGAGCTTTCGGCCCCATTCGGGAAGGTCGAGGGGGTCGGCCAAGAGCTGGACGACGGCGATCCAGCAGGCGAGGGCCCACACGGCGGCCCACGCTTTCGGCGCACAGGAGAAAACGGCGAAGGCCCCGGCGAGCACGGCGACGATGGGAACGAGCAGGAGCGCCGCAGCCCCCAAAGACGAGGAAGGCTCCCATTGGCCGGTGGACGCTCCGATGGAGATCCAGTAGGCGAAACCGCCGGATGCGGCCACAGCCGCGGCCGTGAGGACCGCTTGGGCGAACCACGCGCGCACGACGCTCGCGTAGCCGCAGCGCGTGGAACACACGAGCCCGAGCCTTCCGCTCGCCTCTTCGCCGCGCAATTCGGCCGCGGTCGCGAGCCCGGCCGCGAGCCCGAGAAGCCCGATGACCCCGACGGCCAGAACGGACATGAAGTCCCGCGGCGCGTGCCCCCCGAAAAGCTCGGCGACGCCCGGGTTTTGTTCGACCCAGACGTCTATCTCGTCTCCCATGGCTCCGACCGGCGCCGCCCAGCAAACCGCCGCCGCGCACCACCCGGCGGCGGCGGAGCGCGTGAGGCGCCAGACATAGCGCGTGCCTCGAATCCACGGCGCCGCGCAGGCCCTTCCGGGCCTCGGCGAGACCGCGGCGCCTCCGAGGTCGCGGACGCGGCAGAGCGCGAGGGCGGCCGCAGCCAGTGCGGCGGCCGCCGTTGCGCAGGCGGCATAGGGCCACAGACGGCTCGCTCCCCACGGCCGGGCTTCAGCCAGCCAGCCCATAGGGGTGAGCCAGGTCGCGGGCAGGCGCCGTCCGTCTATCGCCGCGCGCACGAGGTAGCAGAACAGGACCCACGCCAGCACCGCGGTTCCCGCGGCTTTGGCGTCCGCAACCGTCTGAGCCAAGAGGGCGGCTGCCGCCGCGAAGACGAACGCGAACAGGCAGAGGACAAGGCAGTATTTCGCGGCGCCGCCGGCGGGAAAGCCGAGCAGGACGAGGCCCGCGAAGCTCGCGGCGCCGAAGAGGACGGTCGAACACGCCTGCGCCGCCATGGCGGCCGCCGTCGGCGCGGCTTTCCCGTAGCCTCCGGCCGAGACGACCTCCCATCGGCCGAGGGCCTCTTCGGCTCGCATGAGCCGGACGGCCAGGAGGCTTGCGCCGACGGGGATGAGGACGAGCCCGAACATGCCGACCTCGAAGGCCTCGATCCCGCCCGCCGAGGTCAGATCGTAGCCTCGCCCGTTGAACAGCTCTTGAATGCGCGAGGAGCCGATGGTCGAGGCGTAGCGCAGCCGGCTCGCGCCGTCGGGATAGAGAGACTTCGTCGCCGACGCCATGATGAGGACCAAGGCAGTCCAGGCCAGAGGCCAGGCGAGAAGCCTTCGGCCGTGGGCCTTCCATGTGAGCGCCCAGAGCGCCCGGCGCGGCCCGCTCATCTCTCGCCGCCGTAGAAGCTGAGAAAGGCTGCCTCCAGGGAGCTTTCGACCTTTCGTATCGACGCGCCCCCTTTCAGGAGTCCGGCGACGGCGGAGTCAGCCTCGGCAGAGGGCACGCTCAGGTCGACCGGCTCCCCCGTCCGGCTGACGGCGGAGACGGCGACGTCGGCCCTGGCGCGCACGCCTTCGAGGCTTCCCGAATACGCTGCCCGGCCGCGCCGAAGAACGGTGACCGTGTCGCACAGCGCCGCGACCTCGCTCATGATGTGGCTGCTCAGCAGCACCGTCGCCCCGGAGCCTTTCGCCTCGCGGACCGTTTCGACGAAGCGTTCGGCCATGACGGGGTCGAGGCCCGACGTCGGCTCGTCGAGGAGCAGAAGCTCGGCCCGCGTGGCGAGGGCTGCGACGAGGGCGACCTTTTGGCGGTTGCCCTTCGAGTACGTGCGCGTTTTCATTCGGGGGTTGAGTTCGAAGCGCTCGATGAGCTCGGCTCTGCGGGCGGCGTCGATGCTGCCCTGCATGCGCCCGAGGACGTCGATGCACTCGCCTCCGGTGAGATTGGGCCACAGCACGGTGTCCCCGGGGACGTAGGCGAGCCGCCGGCGGACGTCGACCGCGTCCTTCGCCGGGTCGAGGCCAAACACGCGCAAACGGCCGCCGTCGAGCCGAATCTGGCCGAGAATCGCCCGGATCGTCGTCGTCTTTCCCGCCCCGTTGGGGCCGAGGAAGCCGTGGACGGAGCCCGCCTTCACGCTCAGGTCTAGCCCGTCGAGCGCCCGGACCCTGCCGAAAGTTTTCGTCAAATTCGCCCCTTCGACAAGAATTTGATTGTTGCTGTCATTTGAAAGTGACTCTCTCATAAGGGAGACGCTACCACGGGCGCGAGGCGGCGACAAGGCCGTGAAGGCGACAAGGATGTAAAGTGGCATCGACAAGGAGGCGCGATGGCACAGCGGGGATTGCGCGAACGGAAGAAGGCGGCGGCCATGCACCGCATACAGTCGGCCGCCCTCGAGCTGTTTTCGACGGACGGATACGACAACGTGACGATCGAGCAGATCGCCGACCGCGCCGACGTCTCCCCTTCGACCGTCTATCGATATTTCGGGACGAAGGAGGGCCTGGTGCTGCACGACGAGCACGACGACCTGCTCATGAGCACGGTGGCCGGCGCCCTCGCCGACGGCGCGAGGCTCCTCGACGCCCTGCGAGAGGCCGTCCGGGCAATCGCCGAGGAGCATTTCGTGCGCGACCGCCAGGCAACCGTGCAGCGGGTGCGGCTGTACTTCGAGGTCCCCGCGCTGCGGTCGGCGGCGTCGACCCTGGTCGCCGAACTCATCGACAAGCTCGCCCGGACTCTCGAGGACAGCGGGAGGGCGGACTACGCGGACGGCCTGATCGCCTCGGGCGCCGTCGTCTCCGGGCTGCTGGCGGCCGCATGGAACTGGTATCGGGAAGGGGCGGAAAGGCCTTTCACCGTCTACGCCGACGCCGCGATGGACGTCCTCGCCGAAAAGCTCGCCGCGATGTAGAGGCGGTCTAGGTGTGATCTGGGGGCGGTCTAGGCGCGCAGCACGTCGACGATCTGCATGCGGCCGGGCGCCAGAGAGCTCCACGATTCGACGTGCCCGACGACGGCCATGGCGGTGGAAAAGCCGTGCCTGAAACTGTCCGCCCGCGCCGCGCCCGGCCCCCTCAAAGCCCGGAATCGCGCGCGATTCCGAGTCTCGGGCGGATCCTTCTCCCGCGAGGCCAGCAGCCCCGCCAGCGTCGACATCGTCGGCTCGTGCCCGACGACGAGAACCGCGTCCGCCCCCGCGCCGCCTTCGGCGCCGTCCGCCCCCGGGGCGTCAAGCGACTCCCGCGTGACGTCGGCCTGCCATGCGCCGTCCGCCCCCGGGGCGGCGCTCTCGATTTCGCCGCGGCCCATACCGCGCAGAGCCTCGAGAAGGCCCTCCCCGCCGCGAGAGTAGAGGCTGGCTTCCTCCCGGACTCGGGCGACGGCCAGCCCGGCCGAACGAAGGGCGGCCAGGGTCTGCCGCGTGCGCGTCGCCTCCGAGACGATCGCCACGTCGATGTCGCCGACGACTCGCCTGATCGCCCGCGCCTGAGAAGCGGCCTCCTCCCTGCCCCGCGGGGTCAGCGGGCGGGCGCGGTCCCTTGCGGCGAATCCGGCTTCGCCGTGGCGCATGAGAACGAGAGTCGGCATGGTGCAAGGCTATCTCCGATCGGGCCGATTGAACAGGGAGGCGTTCGAATCGACGCCTGTGGCGCAACGGGCCCGCGCGGCAAAGCCAACGCTCACGCCAGAGCGACGAGGTCGAAATAGTCGTCGGACCAGAGGTCTTCGTCGCCGTCGGGCAGCAGAAGGACGCGCTCGGGGCGAAGGGCTTCGACCGCCCCCTCGTCGTGGGTGACGAGGACGACGGCGCCCTCGTATTTGCCGAGCGCGGCGAGAATCTCCTCGCGCGAGGCCGGGTCGAGGTTGTTCGTCGGCTCGTCAAGGAGAAGCACGTTGGCCGCCGACACGACGAGCATGGCCAGGGCGAGCCGAGTCTTCTCCCCTCCCGAGAGCACTCCGGCTGGCTTGTCGGCGTCGGCCCCCGAAAAGAGGAAAGAGCCGAGCACGGAGCGGGCCTTCGTGTCGTCGAGCTCGGGGGCCGCCCGCCACAGGTTGCCGACCACCGTCTCGTTCGGGTCGATCGTCTCGTGCTCCTGTGCGTAATAGCCGATCTTCAGCCCGTGGCCGGGCACGACGCCGCCCGTGTCGGCCTCCTCGACGCCGGCGAGCAGGCGCAGGAGGGTCGTCTTCCCGGCGCCGTTGAGGCCGAGGACGACCACGCGCGAGCCGCGGTCGACGGCGAGGTCGAGGCCGGAGAAGACTTCGAGGGACCCGTACGATTTCGACAGCCCGACGGCGGTCAGCGGCGTGCGCCCGCACGGCGCCGGATCCGGGAACCTCAGATTGGCGACCTTGTCGGCCTTCCGCTCCGCATCCAGCCCGGCGAGCAGACGCTGCGCGCGGCGCTCCATGTTCTGCGCGGCGGACGCCTTCGTCGCCTTGGCCCGCATTTTGTCCGCCTGCCCCATGAGCGCGCCCGCCTTGCGCTCCGCGTTCAGCCGCTCGCGGCGGCGGCGTTTCTCATCCGCCTCGCGCTGTTTGAGATACTCGGCCCACGGCATGTTGTACACATCGAGGGCGGCGCGATTGGCGTCCAGATGCCACACGGCGTTGACCGTCTGGTCCAGCAGCTCCGTCGAATGGGAGACCGCCACGAACCCGCCCGCGAAAGAGCGGAGGTAATCGCGAAGCCACAGGATCGAATCGTGGTCGAGGTGGTTGGTCGGCTCGTCCAGCAGAAGAGTCTCAGCCCGTGAGAAGAGGACCCTGGCAAGCTCGACCCTTCGCCGCTGGCCGCCGGAAAGTGTGTGCAGCGGCTGGTCGAGGACCCTTTCTGGCAGGCCCAGCGCAGCCGCCGTCTGGGCGGCCTCGGCGTTGGCGGCCCATCCCCCGGCGTTCGTGAATTCCTGGTCGAGGCGCACGTAGCGTTCCATCGCCTTGACCTGCCGCGCGCCCTCCGATTCGGCCATTTCCCGCTCGGCCTTGCGGATGCGCCTTATCGTCTCGGCGATTCCCCGAACCGAGAGGATCCGATCGCGAGCCGCCTGGCCGAGGTCGCCCTCCTGCGTGTCCTGCGGAAGGTATCCGATCGCGCCTTTGCGATTGAGCGCTCCGGTCGCTTCGACGACGTCGGACGTCACTCCCTCGCCCGCCATGAGCCGCATGAGCGTCGTCTTTCCGGCGCCGTTGCGGCCGACGAGGCCCACGCGCATCCCTTTGCCCACTCTGAATCCCGCGTCGACGACGAGTTCTCGGGTTCCGATGCGCATGGTGAGGTTTTTGGCGTCGATCACCCCACTAGCCTACTCGAGAACACGCCCGGCCATTGCGCGCCTCCGGCCCCTAGCGGATATGCTCACAGCATGTCCATGAACGACGACATTCAACTGGATGCCTCGCGAGTCAAGGTTCGCGGGCGCGGAACGATGGCGGCCACCGGCGTCGGCGGCCTCGGACTCATCGGGGCCATCGTCTACTTTTTCCTGACGGGGCAGGTTCCGGACAACCTGGTCACCTCGGGGCGTCAGCCCGCCGGAAACCAGACCTCGCTCATCGAAACGTGCAAGACCGGCGAAGACGCGAACAAGAACACCGAGTGCTGGATGGTCGCCACCGCCGAGTCCCTGGACGCCTACTGGGGCGGTGCGCTTCCCTCCGCCGCCGGCGCCGCATACAAGAAGCCCGATTTCGTGCTCTTCTCCGGTTCGACCTCCACCGCGTGCGGAACCGCAAGCTCCCAGACCGGCCCCTTCTACTGCCCCGCGGACAAAGCCGTCTACCTCGACGTCGGCTTCTTCAAGGAGCTCCAGTCCCGGTACGGAGCGACGAATTCGAGGCTGGCCCAGGCCTACATCGTGGCCCACGAATTCGGCCATTCGATTCAGGACCAGACGGGAATCCTCGCCAAGGTCAACCACAAGGACACCGGCCCGAGCGGATCCCTGGTGCGCTCGGAGCTGCAGGCGGACTGCCTTGCAGGCGTGTGGCTGCGCAACGCCTCGAAGACGGTCGACCCGGAGTCGGGGAAGAAGTTCCTCATCCCGCCCACCCGCGCGGAGTTGAAGACCGCCGTGGACGCCGCAGCCGCCGTCGGCGACGACCACATCTACGAAAGCGCGGGCATGAAGGCCAATCAGGAGTCCTTCACCCACGGATCCTCGGCCAAGCGGACCGAGTGGCTCATGAGGGGCTACGAAGGAGGAAAGTTCGAGAGCTGCGACACATGGTCGGCGTCCGCACCTTGATGCTGCCGGTCGCGCATCCGACGGGCAGGCGCGCCGAGCCTCGCATCTGATGGGCGTCCGCGCCAAGCGTCGCTTCGGATCAGCAAGCGCACCGAGCCGGATGCGCGCGACGGCGCGTTGAAGCTGAAGCCGCGCTGACGTTGAAGCGGCGTTAGACGTTGAAGCCGAGGGCCTGGAGCATCTCCCGGCCGTCGGAGGTGATGCGTTCGGGCCCCCACGGCGGCAGCCACACCCAGTTGATCCGGGTCGATCCGACCATTCCCTCCAGAGCCCTCGTCGTCTGCTCCTCGATGACGTCCGTCAGCGGGCAGGCGGGGGACGTCAAGGTCATGTCGATGACCGCGTCGGCCCCGTCCAGCGCAATGCCGTAGACGAGGCCCAAATCGACGACGTTGATCCCCAGCTCGGGGTCGATCACGTCCTTGAGCGCCTCTTCGACGTCCTCGACCTTCGGGGCGCCGACGGCCTCCTGGCGGGGGGCGCCTGTCTCCTCGCAGGCGGCCCCGTAATCGGGCGCGAGCTCGAGCTCGTCAGCCATGGCTCTCTCCTTTCGCAGCGACAGCCTTGTCCGTCGCGTCTCTCAGGGCCATCCAGCCCAAAAGCGCGCACTTGATGCGCATGGGGAACTTCGCCACGCCGACGAAGGCCGCGGCGTCCCCCAGGGTCTCTTCGACGTCCTCGGTCAGGCCCGCTCCGCGCGAGTCCATGAGGGCCCGGAACTGCTCGTACAGATCCTTCGCCTCCTCGACGCTGGCGCCTTCGAGCATGTCGATCATGATGCCGATGCTCGCCCGGGAAATGGAGCAGCCCTCGCCCGTCCACGCCACTTCGGCGATGCGTCCGCCGTCGTCGGACATCCGCACCCTGAGGTTCACCTGGTCCCCGCAGGTCGGGTTGACCTGGAAAGACTCGCCGTCGAAGGGGTCGAGCTCGCCCTCGCCGCGCCGTTCGCGGGCGGCGTCGAGGATGATCTGCTGGTACATCTGATCGAGGTCGTTCATCTCTCCTCCACGCAAGAGTCGTTCATCTCTCCCCCACGCCGAAGAATGGGCGGACTTTCTTCAAAGCCTCCAGGAAGGCGTCGACGTCGGCCTCGTCGTTGTACGGCCCCAGGGAGGCCCTGGACGAGGCGAAAACGCCGAAATGCCGGTGTATGGGCTGCGCGCAGTGGTGCCCCGTGCGCACCGCCACGCCGTCGGCGTCGAGAACCTGCCCGACGTCGTGGGGATGCACGCCGTCGACGGAAAAGGCGACGGCCCCCGTGCGGTCGACGGCCTCGCGCGGGCCGAGCACCCGCACTCCCGCGATGTCCGCCATGCCGGCGAGCATGCGCTCCGTCAGCTTTTTTTCGTGCGCCGCCACGCGGTCCATCCCGGCGGCTGCGAGATACTCGGCAGCGGCGCCCATGCCGACCGCTTCGGCCACCGGCTGGGTCCCGGCCTCGAAACGCTCGGGCGGCTGGGCGTAGGTCGCCCCGTCCATCTCGACCACCTCGATCATCGACCCGCCGAACTGGTACGGCGGCATCGCTTCGAGGAGCTCGCGCCTGCCGTAGAGCGCCCCGACGCCTGTGGGGCCCAGCATTTTGTGCCCCGAGAAGGCGGCGAAATCGACGTCGAGGGCCTTGAGGTCGACGGGCATGTGCGGAACCGACTGGCAGGCGTCGAGCACCGTCAGGGCGCCCGCCTCGCGGGCCGCCGCGACGACGGCCTTGACGGGCGCGACCGCCCCGGTGACGTTGGAGACGTGGGCGAAGGCCACGAGCTTGGTCGATCCGTCGATCACGGAGAGCGTCTCCAAGTCGATGCGCCCGTCCGGATCGCAGTCGAGCCACCTGAGCTCGGCCCCCGTCCGTTTGCACAGCTCCTGCCAGGGCACGAGGTTGGCGTGGTGCTCGGCCCGCGTGACCGCCACGCTGTCGCCCGGCCCCGCGTTCAGCCGCCCTTGCAGCGGCGACGCGCCCACGGAGGGCCCGCGGCCGGCCGAAACATTCGACATGGCGTAGGCGAGGAGGTTGATCGACTGGGTCGTCCCCGAGGTCCAGACGACCTCGCCGGGGTCGGCTCCGACGAATCGGGCGACTTTTTCGCGCGCGTCCTCGAACGCGGCGCTCGCCTCCTCCGCGAGAAGGTGCGATCCGCGTTTGACCGCCCCGTTTTTGGCCACAGACATCTCCTCGACGGCGTCGAGGACGGCCCTCGGTTTGAGGGAGGTCGCCCCCGAATCGAGGTAGACGAGCCGGTTCCCCCCGCGCGCCGGGCGCGCGAGGGTCGGGAAATCCGTCCGCGGAACCGGGCTCGCCACGTCAGGCCTCGATGTACTCGTCGTAGCCGCGCTCTTCCAGCTCGTCGGCCAGCTCGGGACCGCCCGTCACAACGATCTTGCCCTTCGCGAAGACGTGGACGAAATCGGGCTTGATGTAGCGAAGAATCCGCGAGTAGTGGGTGATGAGCAGGATCGAGTTGCCCGTCCGCCCGTGGACCCGGTTGACGCCCTCGGACACGACGCGCAGGGCGTCGACGTCGAGGCCGGAGTCGGTCTCGTCGAGGATCGCGACCTTCGGTTCGAGCAGCTCCATCTGGAGGACCTCCGTGCGCTTCTTTTCGCCGCCGGAGAAGCCGACGTTGAGGTCGCGCTTGACGAAGTCGGGCGAGACCTTGAGGGCCTCGGTCGCCTCGCGCACGCGCTTCGTCCACTGGCGCAGCTTGGGGGCTTCGCCGTCGATCGCCGTCTTGGCCGTGCGAAGGAAGTTCGTCACGGACACGCCCGGCACCTCGACGGGGTATTGCATCGCGAGGAAGAGGCCCGCCTGGGCGCGCTCGTCCGGCGTCATGTCGGTGATCTCTTCTCCGTCGAGGAAGACCTGCCCCTCTGTGACGCGGTACTTGGGATGGCCCGCGAGCGCGTAGGCGGTGGTGGATTTGCCCGAACCGTTCGGGCCCATGATCGCGTGGATCTCGCCGTCGCCGATGTTCAGATCGACGCCGTGGAGGATGGGCTTCATTCCGTCGGTTGTCTCGACCGAGGCGTGAAGGTTGCGAATCTCAAGGGTTGGCACTTTTTGTCTCCTAGGAGGCGGCGTCGACGTCGACCAAGACGTCGTCGCCTTCTATTTCAATGGCGTATACGGGGACCGGCTTGGTCGCCGGCAAGGTGAGCGCCTTTCCGCTCCTGATGTCGAACAGCGCGCCGTGCTTCCAGCATTCGATCTCGCCTTCGTCGACGTCGCCCTCGGCGAGGGAGTAGTCGTCGTGGGAGCAGGTGTCGCCGATGGCGTGCCACGTTCCGTCGGAATCGCGGACCACCGCCACCGCCACCTGCTCGCCTGCGGCCGATCTCATCTCCACCTGGAGCGCTCCGGCGGCGGCGACGTCGCCCACGGAGCAGGCGCGCGCGTAGCTCATTCGGCGTCCCTGGAAGCCTGGGCGAGGTCGAGCTCGCGCTCGATGGCGGCCATGAGCTTGGCTTGGACGGATTCGACTCCTATCGACTCGACGAGCTCGGCGAAGAAGCCGCGCACGACGAGCCGCCTGGCGACGTCTTCGGGCACTCCCCGCGCGCGCAGGTAGAACAGCTGCTCCTCGTCGAAGCGGCCGGTCGCCGAAGCGTGGCCCGCCCCGGCGATCTCCCCCGTCTCGATCTCGAGGTTCGGCACGGAATCGGCCTTGCCGCCCTTGGTGAGCACGAGATTGCGGTTGAGCTCGTAGGTGTCGGTGTTCGTGGCGGTCGGGCGGATGAGCACGTCGCCGATCCACACTGAATGCGCATCCTCGCCCTGCAGGGCGCCCTTGTACGTGGCGCGCGAAACGCAGTTGGCCGGGTTGTGGTCGACGAAGAGCCGATGCTCGTGGTGTTCGCCGCCCTCGGTGATGTAGGCGCCCAGAAGTTCGACGTCGCCGCCCTCGCCCGCGAATTCGGAGCTCGTGGCGATGCGCACCGCGTCCCCGCCCAGGGTGACGACGATGTGGCGCACCTTGGCGTCGCGTCCCACGCGAATCCGCTGATGGGAGACGTGCCTGGCGCTGCGCTCGGCCTCCTGAACTGAGACGACCGTCAGCTCGCTGCGGTCCTTGGCCTCGATTTCGACGGTCTCGGCCAGGTCGCCGACGCCGGCGTGCTCGATCACCACCGTGCCCTTGGCCCCTTCCTCCGCCAGGACGAGCAGCTGGGCGACGCTCATCCCCTCGGGGGCGCCGACGGCGATCATCGTGTCGGGGGCCTCGCCCGCGACGGTGACGACGTGGACGCGCTCGGCCGCCTGCCAGGCCAGCGCGCCTGTGCGGTCCTCCGGCTTTCCGACGAGCCCGACGCGCTCGTCGTCCCGGGGCGCGGATTCGACCGAGCCCGCCGAGACGACAACCTCGGCCTGAGCCGCGTCGAGCGTCTCAAAGAAGGGGGCGAGCCGCTTCATCGGCGTGAAGCGCCACTCTTCCTCTTCCCCGGTGGGAACCTCGAAATCGGCCGGGTCGAATGAGCAGAGCCTGTCCGCCCGCGACGACCCCGTTCCCATTCCCTCGCCGACGCCCTCGCTTTCGAGGACGGCTTTCGAATGGTCAGTGGACAGCGTGTCGCTCATCAGCCGACGCTCCCTTCCATCTGGAGCTCGATCAGCCTGTTGAGCTCGAGGGCGTATTCCATGGGCAGCTCGCGGGCGATGGGCTCGACGAAGCCGCGCACGACCATCGCCATCGCCTCTTCCTCCGACAGCCCGCGCTGCTGCAGGTAGAAAAGCTGGTCTTCGGAGACCTTGGAGACCGTCGCCTCATGCCCCATTTCGACGTCGTCGGTGCGAACGTCCACATAAGGGTACGTGTCGGTGCGCGAAATGTCGTCGACGAGCAGCGCGTCGCACACGACGGAGGACTTCGACCCCTGCGCCTCGTCGCCGATCTGGACGAGTCCGCGGTAGGAGGAGCGTCCGCCGCCGCGGGAGATCGACTTCGAGACGATCGACGACGTCGTGTGCGGGGCGAGGTGGATCATCTTCGCGCCCGTGTCCTGATGCTGGCCGGGGCCGGCGAAGGCCGCCGAAAGCGCCTCCCCGTGGGCGTGCTCGCCCAGGAGAACGCAGCTCGGGTACTTCATGTTGACGCGCGAGCCGATGTTCCCGTCGACCCATTCCATCGTGGCGCCGGCGGCGACGGTCGCGCGCTGGGTCACGAGGTTGAGGACGTTGTTCGACCAGTTCTGGATCGTCGTGTAGCGCACGTGGGCGTCCTTTTTGACGATGATCTCGACGATGGCCGAATGGAGGGAGTCCGACTGGTAGATGGGCGCCGTGCAGCCTTCGACATAGTGGACGTAGGAGCCCTCGTCGGCGATGATGAGCGTGCGCTCGAACTGCCCCATCGACTCGGTGTTGATGCGGAAGTAGGCCTGGAGCGGGATGTCCACGCGCACGCCCTTGGGGACGTAGATGAACGATCCGCCGGACCACACCGCCGTGTTGAGCGACGCGAACTTGTTGTCCCCCGCCGGCACCACGGTGCCGAAATGCTCCCGGAACAGGTCGGGGCACTGCTTGAGCGCCGAGTCCGTGTCGAGGAAGACGACGCCCTGCGACTCCAGGTCGTCGCGAATCTGGTTGTAGACGACCTCGGATTCGTACTGGGCCGCAACCCCCGCCACGAGCCTGGCTTTCTCAGCCTCGGGAATTCCCAGACGGTCGTACGTGTTCTTGATGTCCTCGGGCAGTTCGTCCCACGAGGCGGCCGGCTTGTCGGTCGAGCGCACGAAGTACTTGTACTCGTCGAAGTCGATGAACGACAGGTCGGGCCCCCACACAGGCATCGGCCGACGTTCGAAGAGCCGCAGAGCCTTGAGGCGATTCTTGAGCATCCATTCGGGCTCGCTCTTCGCCGAGGAAATGTAGCGCACCACGTCCTCGTCCAAACCGCGCCGCGCATTGCGGCCCGCCTCATCGGAGTCGTGCCAACCGTAGTTGTATTTTTGGCCGAGCGCGTCAATGGTCTGCTGCTGCTCCTGAATCGCTTCGGCCACCGCGGCTTCATGCCGGGTTTGTGTCATGTGTTTCCTTCCTGACTTCGGCCTCGCGGATCCGCGAAACCAGGGGTATCGTCAGCGTGCACACGTGTTCCCCGCCGGCCAGAGTCGCGAGCCTTTGAACGTGTACGTTGAGCAGACGATGGAACGCTTGGGTCTCCGCCTCGCACATGACCGGGAAGGACGACGCGACGTCGTGTATCGGGCAGTGGCCCTGACACAGTTGAAGCGTCAAATCCCCCGGGCCGCGCCGGACGCTGGCCGCATATCCGTCTCGCGTGAGTGCGTTTGCGAGAGCGGCGGCCCGAGCCTCCGGATCGGGCCCGGCCTCGTCGACGATGCCGGTGTAGCGAGCCTCAAGCTCGTCGATCCTTTGGGAAGCGAAGGCGTTCACGCCCTCGTCGCCCAAGGAGTCCCTTAAAAACGAAAGAACCTGGTTGGCCACGTCCGCGTAGGAGTCGCCGAACGTCGCCTGCCCGAGCGACGTCGCGACGTAGCGGCGGGACGGGCGCCCGCGCCTGGCGGGGCGGGAGGCGGCGCCCGTGTACTCGACGATCTGCCCGTCCGCCTCCAATTGGGTGAGGTGCCTGCGCACCGCGGCGGAGGTGAGAACCAGTATCGAGGCCAGTTCGGCGGACGTTATCGGCCCGCGTTCGATGATGAGTCTGAGGATGTTGTCGCGCGTGCTGACGTCGGCGTCGGGCTTGACGGCCATCTTTCCCCCTCTCCTAGGCAGTGCAATACGCAAAACGCGGCTTGTCTTAATAAGTTTAGGACTTCAGTCGCAATCTTTCCACGTCGCCGTGACGCGCGTTTGTGGAGCCCGGCCACATTTCGCCTGCGGGCGAAAGCCCGGAATGCCGAAGTGTGCGCCGCGCCGACCGAGGCGTGGGTTGTCCGCGGGAGGCCGCCCTCAGGCGCCAAAGCCTGCGCGGCGCCGGCCGAGGGGCGAAACCTCTGTCCGCCGAGGCCGAGCCCTGGCCTTTAAAGCCGGCCCTATCCTTTGAGAAGGGATTGGGCGGCCAGGACTCCGACGACGAGGGTCGGGCTGGCCAAGGCGCCTTCCCTGACGGCGGAGACGACGTCGCTCAACGCCCGCCATTCCATCTCGATCTCCGCCTCTTCGTCCTGCCGGACGAAATCGGTTTCCACGCTCGTCAGCCCTCGCGCCAAGTAGACGGTCAGCAGCTCGTCGGAGCATCCCGGGGACGTGTAGAAACGCGCAAGGAACTCGTATTCGGCGGCCGCCATCCCGGTTTCCTCCGCCAATTCGCGCTCGGCGGCCTGCACGGGCTCCTCCCCCGGCTTGTCGATCAGCCCCGCGGGGATCTCCCACAGGATCGAGCGCGTCGGGTGGCGATACTGCCGGATGAGAAGGACCTCCAGCCCGCCGCTCCCCTCCCGGACGGGGAGGACGGCGACGGCGTCGTCGTGCGTGATGTACTCGCGCATCATCTTCGAACCCGTCGAGGCGAGGGCGAGCTCGTCGGTCACAAGGTTGAGGATGTGCCCGCGATAGCGGACGTCCCTTTTCTCGACCTTGACGTGCCCGTCGTCCCTGATGTCGCGCAATTGCTTCATAGCAGCTCCTTCTTCCTTCTTTCTGCGCGGACCGCCCCGCGCCGTCGTCATTGGGCCCGGCCCGCGCCGTCGTCATTGGGCCCGGCCCCGTCGGAGGCGCGTCTTTCGACGCCGGACGCCTCCGCCCCGCCCGCTTCGACGCCAGGTTCCTTCGCTCCCCCTCCGGCCAGGCGGAGGGCGTCGCGGTCGAACAGGAAGACGGCGCCCCCTCCCGCGGCGAGAACGACGGCTCCGCCGACGGCGGCCGAGGCGAATGCGCCGACGCCGCCGGTCCCCAGCACGCCGAGGACGAGCCTGACGGCCATGTGGCCGAGTGCCGCGCCGATCGCCGAGACGGCCCCCACGATGAGCGCCGAACGCGCCATGCCTGCAGTCGCCCGCTTCCCGACGGCCCTGCGTATCGCCGATATCTGGCCGATCGCGCCGATCGTCATGCCGACCGAGACCGACGCCCCGACTGCGATGAGCGTCTGCCGCCTCCCGTCGATCCCGATCGCGACGCTGGCCCCCAAGGCTGCGCACACGCTCAGCCATGCCAGGGAGTTGACGAGGACGACAGCGCGCGAAGCCTCCACGGCATAGAGCACGCGCGAGCCGTGGTAGATGAGCGCGTACCCGGCCAGGCCGGGGGCCATGGCAAGCATGGCGACGTCCATCCCCCTGGCGGGGCGCAGTATCTCGAAGACGAGGCCGGCGGGCGAGGCCAAGACGGCGAGCAAGGCCACGGTGACGATCCCGACGTCGAGGACCAGGCGGGTCGAGCGCGCCGTCAGGGGCGTCAGGCCGGGCCTGCCGGGAAGGGCGGCGGCCTCCGAAAGGCGCGGGAAGACGGCGGTGGCGATCGGCACGGCCAAAACGGCGTAGGGCACCATGTAGACGGCGTTGGCGAAGGTGTAGACGGAGTAGGCGCCGGTGTCTCCGAAGCTGTTGGACACCACCATGATCGTGACGATCTGCATCTGCTGGGCGAGCAGCCCGCCGAGGCCCGCGCCTATAAGGCCCCGGGCCCGCCTCGCGACCCCGTCGGGGAAGCGGAAGGCCGGCCTCAGCTTGACGATCCTGGCCACGGGGACGATCTGCGGCAGCGCGAAGGCGACCACGCCCATGGTGGTCCCCCATCCCAGCCAGGCCACCGCCGCCCCGGTCAGGGCGCCCGGAGAATCCTGTTTGCCGTCTGCCGCCCGGGCGAAAACCGCGAAGACGGCTATCACGGCGACGGAGGAGAGCATCGGCGCGAGTGCCGGAAGCAGGAAGCGCTTGTGGGCCTGGAGAACGCCGGTGAGCACGACGGAAAGGCCGTAGAGGGGAACCTGCAGGGCGAAGGCCCGCAAAAGCGTTGCGGCCAGAGCAAGCTCCTCGGGCGGCTTGTGCGAGCCCAGAAGGGCGCGCACAATCGGCTCGGCCGCGAGCGCGACGGCGCCCGCGATGGGCAGGCCGACGGCCAGAATCCACGTGACGAGCGCCGAGGCCGTGCGTTCGAGCTCGTCTTTCATCCCCTTCGCCAGAAAACCCGAGACAAGCGGGATGACCGCCCCGGCGAGCGCCCCTCCCGCGGCTATTTCGAACAAGACGTTCGGGACGGTGTTGGCCGTCGAATAGGCCTCTCCGGAGGCGGTGTCCCCCAATGCCCCGTTCTGCGCCCAGGTTCTGACGAATCCCACCAGGCGCGAGAGCAGCGTGAGAACGGCTATCGAGCCGGCCGCCCCCGCAACCGAGGCGCCGATCTTCTTCATGGCGCTTCCGACGTCATGGGCGTGCGGGCGCGGTTTGCGGGCGTCATGGCGCTAGCGCGTTTCACCGGCGTCCAAGCCGATCCGCCCAGGCCAAAATCGGCGTCTCCTCTATCACTTTGGAGAAGGAGCGTTTCTCGCTTGCGAGAGTGAGGGCCACGACGCCGGACAGGCAGGACCACCGCGCGAAGGCGCCGGGGGCCAGAGCGAGCGAATACCCGAGGGCGGCACCGACGGCGTTGGCGCCGAGGTCCCCGAGCATCGTCTTTCCCTCGAGGTCGCCGCGCATGCAGACGGCCGACACCGCGAGGATTCCGTCTCGAAGGCCCGCCGCGGCGGGCCCGGATGCGCCCGCGGCGATCGACGCGGCTGCGCTCGCTTTGAGGGCGCGTCCGGGCCGAAGGTCGAGGAGGTTGACGATGTTGGCCGTTCCGGCGATGAGCGCGGACTGGTTGGCCCAGGCCGCGGCCC
>CALIHR010000024.1 GCA_938020505.1 uncultured Actinobaculum sp.
ACTGCAGCAGCAGCGCCGCGGCGCCGGCCGCGTGCGGGGAAGCCATCGACGTGCCATATCTGAAGCGATATGCGTTGTCTCCCTGTTTCTTTGTCGGGATAGCGGCGTAGACGCTTTCGCCCGGGGCGAGGACGTCCGGCTTGACCGTCAGATCCGCCGCCAAGCCGAAAGATGAATTGAAGGCGACTAACCCGCCGTCTTTACGGGGAATCGCAAATTCCTGGTCTGTCCATTCGATTGACGCCGGACCGGCAGCAATTGTCGTTTCCAGCTTTTTGGCTTCAGCGTACTTGATCTGGATGGCCGGAAGTTTTGGCCTGGGTTTGCCTTCCGCAATCTCAAAAACCGGTGCGACAGAATCTGATTCGTCGTAGAAGATGACTGCTGCTGCGCCGTCTTTTTCCGCCGCTGTAAACTTCTGATCAGCAGCAGAATTGCCTCCGAGGGAGATGAGAACGGCTTTGCCTTTGAAAGGCGTGCCGGGAAGGTCGACGCCGCCTGTCTTCTTCCCGTCAGGGTAGGTCGCGAGTTCGACTTTTCCAGCATTAGGCGGCCACGGGCTTCCCGCCACACTGTCGTAAGGCACGAGTTTTCCATCGGGGCCCCTGAAGGTGATTGATGACGTCTCGCCGCTGTCCACTGAGCCGACGCTGATTGCCTTGCGCGCTACGGAGGGGACGCTGGTGGAGAAAACTCCTGATTCTCCCTCGTTTCCCGCCGAGGCGGTGACGACGATGCCCGAGTCAGCCATGGCGTCCGCGGCCGTAGCGACAGGATAATTGGGCCACGACTCGTATTCGAGGCCCAAGGACATGTTGACCACGTCCATGCCGTCCTTGGTTGCGCGCTCCATCGCAGCGAGCAAAACGTCTGAATCGAATCCGCCTTCGCATCCGGCGATCTTGTAAGCGCCGAGCTTGGCGTCGGGGGCGACGCCTTTGAATTTCTTGGCGGCGTCATTTCCTGCGGCGATGCTGGCCACGGAAGTTCCATGGCCCATGCAGTCTTTGGGAAGCGGATCGGGCTTAGGCACCGGATTGTACTTGTCAGAGGAGGAACTGCCATTGTATTCGTCGCCGACGAAGTCATATCCGGCGACGACTTTGGACGTGGGGAAGGTCGCCGATCCGGGTGTGCCCGATCCGCCGAAGGCGGGATGGTCGATGTCGATGCCGGTGTCGATGATCCCGATCTTGATTCCCTTGCCCGTCAATCCCAGCTTGTTTCTGGCCTCCGTGACCCCTGTGAGCTCTCCCGAGACGTTGAGATTCGGTTTGCCGTCCTCTTTCTGAGCGGGTTCCGTCGGAGGCTTCGACGTCAGGACGGGGAAGACGGCTTTGACGTTTTTGGCTTTGAGTATTTTGTCCAGGTCTTTGTCTTCTGCCTTGACGGCGACCCCGTTCCAGACCTTCGAATAGGAGTCGGTGACTTTGACGTCCTTCGGGGCTGTTGAGCTGAAGGTTTTCTGCTGGGCCGTGATCGTCTTGGCTGACCCGCCCTTGAGGGTCGGTTTTTCAGAGAATTGGACGAACCACTTGCGGGCGAACCCGGGGGCGGCGTGTGCCTTGTTCTTCAGGGCCTGAAGCCTTTGTTGAACGTTTTTGTTCTTCTGAGCGGCGTCGGTTTTCTTTTGGCCGCCGGTCTTTTGTTGGTTGTCGCTGGGGCTGGGCGGCTTGGGCGTGCCCTCGGCGTGGGCCGCCTGAGGGGCCAAGGCCCCCGCGCCTATGACGGCCATTGCCGAGACAAGGCCGACGCGCGCTTTCCATTTTCTGCTGCGTACCATGTGCGCTCCCTTGTTTGCAGTGCGAGCCCGCCCGCATCCCGAACTTGCCCGGAAGGCGTGACGTCCGAAGTGATTCGGAGCCTTCTTGCCCTCTGAGACCGCCAGGAAGCTTGCCGGAACTGGTCCGGAAGCTTGTCCGAATCGGCTTCGGCTCCTGCCGCCTCGGCCGGTTCGGCGGGCCGGTGCTCAATGACAATGCGGGCGCGTGCGTAAACGCCCGCAAGACCACTTTACGACTTTCCGCGGCTTGTGTCAGTTATGTTTTAATGATCAACAGTCTTTGATTTAAGTGACTAAATCGGAGGGTGAGGAAAAACGGTAGCAGATTTAAGATATGGTCTGTTTTGGTGTTTGGAGTTCAGGTTCTGTTACGCGGGCGTCTGGAATCGACTGCTGCTTGCATGGAAGTGGTCGTGCCCCCGGATTCGGGGCACGACCACTCACTCTGTATTGAAGGATCTCTTTCTATTTAGATCGAGGCGACTCTCACCCGCGTGCGCGCGGTGCACCGCCTGCGGGCGTGCCGGCCGCTGACGGTGTTCGGCCTGCCGTCGGCGACGTCGTCGGGTCAGGCGACGAGGTCGGGCTGGCCGTTGGGCTTGCCGTCGGCGTGGCTGTCTGGCCGGGGGAGGCGGTTGGGCTTGGCGTGGCTCCGGGGTTGGACCGGACGACGAAGGGCCGGGATGTGAACACATCGG
>CALIHR010000025.1 GCA_938020505.1 uncultured Actinobaculum sp.
TGACGGCCGGCCGAGGCTGCAGCGGGCGGCTTGGCCGCGGTCGGTCCGCGCCTTCGTCGCGCCCCGCCGCAGGCCTAGCCCGCCTCGTAGACCGGCGGCATGTCGAGCTTCTTGTCGAAGTCTTTGTCGGACACGGTGTAGAGAATCTCCTCGAGGCCCCGCCACCACGGATCGACGGGGAGCCTCGTCTTCAAGTCGATGAGCTCGTCCATGTGCGTCAGGCGCTGCACCTTGATCTCGCCGTCGGACAAACCCACGAAAACGCCGTCGCGCTTGCCCTTCTCGAACTGCCTGGAGAGCTCGCCGATCGCATAGTTTGCCAGCCGCACGGCCAGGGTGCGGTCGAAGGGCGAGGGGTTGCCGCCCTGCTGCATGTGGCCCAGCACGGCCGGGCGCACGTCGTACAGGCCCCGGCTTTCGGCCTCGAAGATCTTGGTGAGCATGTCCGTCGTGTAATATTCGGAGGCCTCTTCGTTGGCGATGACGAGGTAGAGATCGCGCCCGCCCTCGAAGGCCTTGACGATCCGCGCGGCGTCCTCGCTCAGCTGCGAGAGGGATATGCCGTTCTCCGAGAGGTAGACCTGCTCCGCGCCGGTGACTATTCCGGACATGAGCGTGAGATATCCGCATCGGCGCCCCATCGCCTCGGCCACGAAGCATCGGTGGTTGGCCGCCGCGGACTGCTTGATGCGGTCGATCACCTCGGCGTCGTTGTTGAGCGCGGTGTCGACGCCGATGGACAGCTCGGCGCCCGGCAGATTGTTGTCGATTGAGGCCGGAACGCAGACGATGGGCAGGTCGAAGGCGGGGTAGCGGTTCTTTTCTTCGACCATGTGCAGCGCGGCGAGGTATCCGGTGAAGCCGCCGATGACCATGAGGGCGTCGATCTGGTTCTTCTCAATCTCCCGCCCGAGCGCGTAGTACTGGTCGACGGCGGGGACCGACCGGTGCGTCCCCAGATGGGCGCCGCCGGAGCCGGCCCAGGAGTCGACGTCGGCCCACGTCAACTCGCGCAGCTCGCCGTCGAGCAGGCCCGGAAATCCGCCGACGACCCCGAGCATCGTGAATCCGCGGTCGAGTCCGAGGCGCACGGCGGCCTTCGCCGCCGGGTCCATGCCGGGCGCGAGGCCGCCGGCGTGCATGACGGCCACGCGCGGCGGGCGTCCGTCCGACGTCGTGACATGCCCCCGATGGCTCTCGACCGGCATCGACATCGTCTCGAAAACGTCGAGCATTCCGCGGAATCCCGGGCCGCGCGAATCGACCGCGGCCTCGTAGTCGCCCGAGGAAAGGTATCCCTTGACGGCGCGGGTCTCGCGGATCGCCTCCATCAGGGGCAGGCGCACCACGCGATTGCGCCGCGTGCCGATGATGCATGGCTCGTCCCCCTCGCCGGCGCGAACTGTCTCGAGGGCCGCGGTGTAGCCGAGGATCGTCGACATCCACCGGTCGTAGGCCGACGGCGTGCCGCCCCGCTGGACGTGGCCCAGGGACGTGATCCGCACGTCCTCGCCGAGGCGATCCTGGATGGCGTCCTGGACCCTTTTCGCCGTGATCGGATTGCCCTGGCGGTCCTGCGCGCCCTCGGCCACGACGATGATCGAGTCCCTGCGCCCGGCGGCCCTGCCTTCGCGCAGCTTCTCGCACATTCGCCCCTCCCAGCCCTCCTCGGGCGGGAGCTCGGGGATGAACACGTAGTCGCAGCCTCCGGCTATGGCGCTCATGAGCGCCAAATAGCCGCATCGCCTTCCCATCACTTCGACGACGAACGTGCGCTGGTGCGAGGCCGCCGTCGAGGAAATCGCGTCGATCGCCTCGACGATCCGGTGAAGGGCCGAATCGGTTCCCACGGTCATGTCGCTTCCGACCAAGTCGTTGTCGATCGACCCGACGACGCCGGCCAGGTGCAGGCGCGGATGGGCGTCCGCCTGCTCGCGCGTGATCTCGCCCCGCTCGACCAGCTCGTCGAGGAGCCCGGACCACTGCGCCCGCAGCTCGTCGGCCCCCGTGAGCGAGCCGTCGCCGCCGACGGCCACCACCCGGTCGATGCCCTCGGTCACCAGGTTCCTCACCGCCTCACGCATGCCGTCGCGCTCCCGGAAGGCGTCGCATCGCGCCGTTCCGATGGCTGTCCCGCCCTCGTTGAGGATCCCCGAGACGTCCGACCACGTCGTCTCGCGTATGAGGCTTCCCCCTTCGACGGCGCCCTTCCATCCCTCCATGACCGCGTAGGGCACGGCGCCCTCGTGCAGCGCGGTGCGCACGACCGCCCGCACGACGGCGTTCATTCCCTGCGCGTCGCCGCCCGATGTGAGGACGGCGATCTTCCTCGGCTCGCCCTTCGCGCCTTCGCCCGCCTGCCCCTCGGCGGGCGCGGCCGCTGTCGATTGGTCTGGCTGGCCCGTCGGCTCGCTCTTCGTTGACTGGTCCATGATGACTCCTTCTGTGCGCTTCAGGCTGCGCGCTTCTCGCGGTTTCCGCTCGATTGGCCGGATTGGCGTCCCCTCCCATTGTTGACGTTTTGCGGGCGAATGCCAAGAGCCGCAGGGCCCAGAAAATTCGTCGGAAGGCGGCGACCCGATGTGCGTTGAGGCCAGGCAAGACCGTCAGGCCCTCATGGCGTTGGCCGTGGGCAACGTCGTCTCGCTCGCTGCGCAGCCGACGGCCCGGCGTTTGGAGCCGGAGAAGCCCGATGCCGCACGGCGTCGGTGACTGATCCGCATCTGGGAACGGTCGAAGGGCCGCAGCCTGACACCCGCGACGTCGTCGGCGCCTGACGGCGGCGGGGCGTGTAGGGTACTGAGAGGAGGCAAAATAACGACGTCGTCGACAGCCGGCGTCGCTCACTGCACGCGTCACAGATGTGCCTGAAACTCAACGAAGGGGGAGCCATGGCCGAAAATGCGAACTTTGAGCCGGAGAACCGGGATTCCGACGATCCTGAAGAGGCTCGCGAGCCCTGCGCGCGCGGCGCCGCTCAGCCAAACGACGGCGCCGGTCAGTTGGAAGGCAACGCCGGTCAGCCAAACGACGGCGCCGATCGGTCAGAAGACGGCGCCGATAAGCCGGAAGGCGAGGCCGACGCTCAGGAGGCCCCCAAAACCCTCTCCGAGACGTACCAGATCTTCGGCAAGGAGTTTCGTGACAGCCAGGTCGCGGAGCTCGACGCCCTCCTTTCGAGCCTTGATGAGGACATCGAAGGGCTCCGCGAAACGAAAAAGGAGATGATAGAGGCTCTGTTGGCGATTCCCGGCAGCCTCCCGGGCACAAACTTGGAGGAGGCCGCGGAGGCGGCGGCGAAGGCAGTGGAGAAGAGACAGGAGGATTTCATCTCGCGCCTTGAGGAGCTTCGGGGCGACATCGCCGAGGAAGTGGACTTCGCGAAATGGCGGCACGAGCTCGCCGACGAACGCGACCGCAGGAAGGGCGAAGAGGACGGCGGCTCAGCGTTCTCCAAGTGACGCGGCCTTCGGACGGCGAGTTTTCAAGCAACGCGTTTCTCGGGCGACTCAGGCTTGGCCGCGATGGGGCGAAACGCGTCCGTCGCCTGAACTGTTGAAATTTCACTTCTTTTTCCCCCTTGAAGTGGCGTTCACCACTGTCTACGATTTGGTTAAGTTCGGTTTTCCCGAGCACGGAGGCGGTGCGGGCCGAACGGGAAGGAGAAGCAATGAAACACAAGATTTTCCATACGAGGGCGGGGGCTTCCTTTGCGGGGGTCTGCGCGCTGGCGGCCAGCGCCCTCGTGTCGATTCCGGCTTCTGCGGCCGATTCGGGCTTCGCCGTCGTCGGGAGCCTGCAAAACGAGGTGTCGGGCTGCCGCGACTGGGACGAAAAGTGCGCCCAGACTGAGATGACCCGCAATTCGAGGGGGGTGTACGAATACAAGGCGATTCTTCCGGCCGGGAAGTACGAGTACAAGATCGTCGGCGGGCATTCGATGGACAATTCGTGGGGCAACGGCTCAGCGAACATGCCGATCTCGGTGGCGGGAAGAACCAAGGTGACCTTCCGATTCGATCCGAGGACGCACAAGGTCGGCGTCTGGATTCCGACGAAGGGCGGGTTTTCGCCCGAAGACGCCAGGCTCGTCAAAGCCCCCGGCAAAAGGGGCAACGGCGAGAGCTTCTATTTCGTCATGACCGACCGCTTCGCCAACGGCGACCCCTCGAATGACACGGGAGGCTACGGCTCAGACCGCATGGCCTCCGGCTTCGACCCGACCCACAAGGGCTTCTATCAGGGCGGCGACATCGCGGGCCTGCGCTCGAAGCTCGACTACATCAAGGGCTTGGGGACGACGGCGATCTGGCTCACGCCGTCGTTCAAGAACCGGCCGGTGCAGGGCTCGGGCGCGAACGTCTCGGCCGGATACCACGGATACTGGATCACCGATTTCACCCAGATCGACCCGCATCTGGGCACGAACGAGGAGCTGGCCCAGCTCGTCCGAGACGCCCACGCGCGGGGAATGAAGGTCTATTTCGACATCATCGTCAACCACACGGCGGACCTCATCTCCTACGAAGGCCACCAGGGAGGGTCGGCCCCGTACGTCACGAAGGCGCAATCGCCGTACAAAGACGCGTCGGGCACGCCCTTCGACCCGTCGAAGGTCAGCACGTTCCCCGAAATGTCGCCGCAAACGTCGTTCCCGTACGTTCCCAAGCGCACGGGCAAGGTCGTCCCCGACGAGCTCAACGACGTCACCCTTTACCACAACCGCGGCGATTCGACGTGGACCGGCGAATCGGTCACCTACGGAGACTTCGTGGGGCTCGACGACGTCATGACGGAAAACCCCAAGACGGTTCGCATCTTCGCTGACGTCTACAAGAAGTGGATGGACTTCGGGATCGACGGATTCCGGATCGACACGGTCAAGCACGTCGATTTCGAGTTCTGGAAGAAGTGGACCAAAGAGATCAACGGCCACGCGAAGAAGACCAACCCGAAGTTCTTCACCTTCGGAGAGGTCTACGACGGCGCGGCCACGGCGCGTGCGCCTTACACGTGGCGCACAGGCCTCGGAGCGACCCTCGACTTCGGCTTCCAGGAGGCCGTGACCGGCTACGCGGCGGGCAAGCCGAGCAAGTCCGTCGGGGACTTCTTCGCCACGGACGACATGCTGACGACGCCGACCTCCGGCGCGGCCGACCAGCCGACTTTCCTCGGCAACCACGACATGGGCAGGGCCTCCTTCATGATCGCGGGGGCGGGCAAAGGCGACATCCAGGCCCGCACGATCCTCGCCCACAAGATGATGTTCCTCATGCGCGGCCAGCCCGTCGTCTACTACGGCGACGAGCAGGGGTTCATGGGCTCCGGAGGGGACCAGGACTCGCGCCAGTCGATGTTCGCCTCGAAGACGGCCGAGTACGTCAACCAGCCTCTGGCCGACGGCACGCGGATGGGCTCGAGGGACCGCTATTCGACGTCGGCGCCGATATACAAGGAGATCGCCTCCGTCGCGAAGCTCCGCCACGCCTGCCCCGGGCTTGAGAACGGGGCGCAGATTGAGCTGTACCGCTCCGACGACTCCCCGGTGTACGCCTTCGCCCGAGTGGACCGGAAGCAAAAGTCAGAGTACGTGGTGGCCGTCAACAATTCGACGGCCCCGGCCAAGGCGAGGTTTAAGACGATGACCCCGAAGTCGGCCTACAAGGCGCTGTACGGAGCGTCGGGGTCGGTGAGGTCCGCGCGGAACGGCGAGGTGACCGTCAAGGTTCCGCCCCTTTCGGCGGTCGTCTACAAGGCGGACAAGAAGCTGGCGAAGGGATCGGGTTCGATTGCGGTCACGCCGGATTCGGGCCAGGCTCTCGTTCGAACGACGTCGACGCTCGCCGGCCAAGACGTCACCCAGTCGCTCGTTCCGGTCTCCGCCGACCTCGGCGCCAACAGGTGGGCCGAAACGACCTTCTCCTACAGGATCGCGGGAAGCTCCAAGTGGAGTGTCCTCGGGACGGCCACCGGGCCTAAGCCTCGGGTCTTCCACGACGTCACCGACATTCCCGACGGAACGCTCGTTGAGTACCGCGCGGTTTCGGTGGACGCGAAGGGAAGGACGACGGTCGATTCGGGATTCGGCTCCGTGGGAGTCGACCAGTCCGCGGGCCGGACAGTCCGGCACGCGCGCAAGTGACGCTCCGGCACGTTCGCCGCCTGCAGGCCCCCGCCGACGAAGCGGGGGCCTGTTCCCGAATTCGCGTGTTTCCCGAGGCGCAACAAGGTAAACTGTATGCGTTCCATGAAAACCAACGAATCGCGCATGAACGATGGACACAACGGACGGGCCCGTCAAGGGCGAGGGACAAGCCATAGGTCTGTGGCTGGACGATGAGACGATAGCGTGGCCGGGCGGAGAGGGGTCGACCTACCGCCTCTACTACGCCGCACGCGGAGGGATGAAGCGCACGGGCGCAAGCGTCGCGGGCGCCGACGGCTCCGTCGAGCTCGCCGTCAAGGGAGGCGGCCTGACGGAGGGGCAGAAGCGGCGCGACCCCTACATCACGGCTTCATACACGCCTGACGGAAGGGATTACACGGCTCTGCGGCCTTCCAGGAAGATCGACGTCGCCGAGGTTCTCAAGGGGCAGGCGGCCGTCATGGAAGTGGGCGCCGACGGCGCGCCGATCGCCTATTCCTCCCTCCAAACCGCCCGCGTGCTCGACTTTCTCTACGCCGCGGCCGCCAAGCGCCGCAGGCACGGGGTGTCCTTCGACGGCGGCGTGCCCACCCTCTCGCTGTGGGCGCCGACGGCGAAGTCCGTCGCCCTTCGCCTATATGCGAACGGCGACGTCGCGACGTACGAGGAGCATCCCATGGAGCGCCAATCAGACGGGTCGTGGACGGTCAAGGGAGAAGCCTCGTGGGCCGACAGGTCCTACGTCTACGACGTCGAGGTCTACATACCTCCGACGTCGGTCACGAAGGGGGACGCCTCTCAGCAGGGACTTGCGGACACCGTGGCGCACAACCTCGTCACCGACCCCAACTCGGTGGGGCTGACCACCGATTCAAAGCGCTCGGTGGTGCTCGATCTGGACGATCCGAGGTACCAGCCTGAGTCGTGGAGGGCCAATCCCGCGCCCGCGATTTCGAACCAGGCCGAAAGGTCGATCCTCGAGATGCACGTGCGCGATTTCTCGGCCACGGACGCGACCGTCCCCGAGCGGCTGCGCGGAACGTACAGCGCGTTCTCGGTCAAGGGCTCCCACGGCATGGCCTATCTTCGCGAGCTTGCCCGCGCGGGGATGAACACGATCCATCTTCTGCCCACCTGCGACTTCGGCTCGGTGCCCGAGAGCCGCGCGGCGCAGGCGACGGTCGACGTGCCCGATTCGGGGGCGACGTCGCAGGACCAGCAGGCCGCCGTCGGCAAGGTCGCGGACACCGACGCCTACAACTGGGGGTACGACCCCTTCCACTACACGACTCCCGAGGGCTCCTACGCCGTCAGACAGTACGGGGGCGAGCGAACCGCGGAATACCGCGACATGGTGGGCAATCTCCACGCGGCCGGGTACCAGGTGGTCCAAGACGTCGTCTACAACCACACGTATGCCTACGGGCTGGATGAAAAGTCTGTGTTTGAGAAGATCGTCCCCGGCTACTACCACCGCCTGGGATACGAGGGCCAGACGCTCACGACGCCTTGCTGCGGAGAATTCGCCACCGAGCACGCCATGGCCGAGGAGCTCATGGTCAACTCGCTCGTGACCTGGGCGAAAGCCTACAAGGTGGACGGATTCCGCTTCGACCTCATGGAGTTCAATTCGGTCGACACAATGAAGCGAATCCGCGCCGAGCTAGATTCGCTGACGTTGGAAAAGGACGGCGTGGACGGCTCTCAAATGTACCTGTACGGGGAGGGCTGGTCTTTCGGAACCACCGCCGACGGCTCGCGATTTGCGCCGTCGGTGCAAGGGACCCTCGGCGGAACGGGGATAGGGGCGTTCAACGACAGGCTGCGCGACGCCGTCCACGGCTCCCAATCCGACGGGAAGAACGACACGCAGGGCTTCGGAAACGGCCTGTTCACCGATCCCAACGGGGTGGCGGGCGGGGACGCCGACATGCTGCGGTCGTACACCGACGTCATCCGCGTGGGGCTGGCCGGAAACATCGGCTCCATCGAAATACACGCGGCGGACGGAACCCTCAAGAAGGGGAGCGAGGTCTACTTCAACGGCCAGGTGGCCGGCTACGGCACTCAGCCGACGGAGACGGTCAATTATGTTGACGCCCACGACAACGAGACCCTCTTCGACCTCAACATGTGGAAGATGCCCGGAGGCTCGAGCATGTCCGACCGGGTGCGGATGAACACTCTGTCTCTGGCCGCGGCGACCCTCGGCCAGTCCCCGGTGTTCTGGCACGCGGGAACCGACCTTCTGCGTTCGAAGTCCATGGATCGCAACTCCTACAACTCGGGCGACTGGTTCAACGCCGTCGACTGGTCGGGAAAGAAGTCCAACTTCGGCGTGGGCCTGCCGCCCGCCAGGGACAACTCGGTCCGTTGGAAGGCGATGAGCTCCTACATGTCCAATCCTGCGAACAAACCCGGCAGCGCGGACATCGCCGCGGCCCACGCCCAGGCGCTCGACTTGCTCAAGCTGCGCGCGAGCACCCCTCTGTTCACGCTTGGGGACGCCGACTCCATCCGGGAGAAGGTCTCCTTCCCAAACTCGGGCCCCTCGGCGACTCCCGGCCTTTTGGTCATGAGCATCGACGACACGAAGGGCAAGGACCGCGACGGAAGCCTCGACGGCGTGTTGACCGTTTTCAACGCCTCGCCCAGGCCGATAACCGAGAAGATCGAGGGAATGGAAGGCAAAGCCTACGAGCTCTCCGAGGTGCAGGCGAAGGGCTCCGACGACGTCGTCAAGGCCACCGCATGGGATCGCGCGACGGGAACCGTCACGATTCCCGCGCGCACTGTCGCGGTGCTCACGCTCGCTCAGGCAGCCGAGGCCGACGTCTAGGCGTCCGAGGGAAGGGGCTTAAAGCCTGAAGGGTCAGCGTCTAAGATTGGGTCCAAGAAGAAGGATTTTCCCGAGCGCGGTTCGCCGGGCGAGAGGGAGCCAACGAAAGGAACGAAACGTGAACGCACCCGTCGATCCGACCCAGACGGCGGCATGGGCGAAACTCGCCCGGGCCGCCTCCGCCTATGACCCCGATTTCCGGCGCGCATTCGCCGAGGACCCGCAGCGCGCCGAGCGCTACTCCCGCCGGGCCGCCGACCTCTTCGTCGACCTGTCGAAGGACTACCTGGACGAGGACGTCCTGGCAGCTCTGCTCGAACTCGCCGAGGAGACCGGCGTCGCCGCGCGTCGCGACGCCATGTACGCAGGCGAACACATCAACGTCACCGAAGACCGCGCGGTTCTCCACACCGCGCTGCGCAGGCCGGCAACCGACGAACTGACGGTCGACGGCCAGAACGTGGTCGCCGACGTCCACGACGTCCTCGAAAGGGTCTACGATCTCGCGAGGCGCGTGCGCTCAGGCGAGTGGACGGGGGCCGGCGGCAAGCCGATCCGCACCGTCGTCAACGTGGGCATCGGCGGATCGGACCTCGGGCCCGTCATGGCGTACGAGGCGCTCAAGCCGTACGTCAGGGAAGGCCTTGAGTGCCGTTTCATCTCCAACATCGACCCGACGGACGCGGGGGAGAAGCTCCGCGGCCTCGACCCTGAGACCACCCTGTTCGTCATCGCCTCCAAGACCTTCACCACCCTGGAGACCCTTACGAACGCGAGGGCGTGCAGGGCGTGGCTGCTGGGCGGCCTCGCCGAGCGCGGGCTCGAAACGAAAGGCGCCGTCTCCAAGCACTTCGTCGCCGTGTCCACGAACCTCGAAAAGGTCGCCGAATTCGGCATCGATCCGGAAAACGCCTACGGGTTCTGGAGCTGGGTCGGCGGACGCTACTCGGTGGACTCGGCCGTCGGCACGTCGCTGGCCATCGCGATCGGACCTGAGAACTTCGCCGACTTCCTGGCTGGCTTCAGGGCGATTGACGAGCACTTCGCGCATGCTCCCGCCGCCCAGAACGTCCCCCTGCTCATGGGACTGCTCAACGTCTGGTACGCCAACTTTTTCGGCGCGGCGACCCACGCCGTGCTGCCTTACTCCCAGTACCTCCATCGCTTCCCCGCCTATCTTCAGCAGCTGACGATGGAATCGAACGGCAAGCGCGTGCGTTGGGACGGCAGCGACGTCACCACCGGAACGGGCGAGGTGTTCTGGGGCGAAGTCGGAACGAACGGCCAGCACGCCTTCTACCAGCTCATCCACCAGGGAACCCAGCTGATCCCGGCCGACTTCATCGCCTTCGCCACGCCGCGCCACGCGCTCTCCGACGAGGGGACGGATCAGCACGAGCTGTTCCTCGGCAACTTCTTCGCCCAGACCAAGGCCCTCGCCTTCGGAAAGACCGCCGAGGAAGTCCGCGCGGAGGGCACCCCCGAAGCGATCGTGACCGCCCGCATCTTCCCGGGCAACAAGCCGACGACGTCGATCATGGCCCCCGAGCTCACGCCGTCGGTCCTCGGCCAGCTCATCGCGCTCTACGAGCACATCACCTTCGTGCAGGGCGCCGTCTGGGGGATCGACTCCTACGACCAGTGGGGCGTGGAGCTGGGCAAGCAGATGGCGAAGGACCTGGGGCCCGCCATCGCCGGCGACGCCGAAGCCCTCGCGGCTCAGGATTCCTCGACGGCGAGCCTCATCGCCTACTACCGCGCCAACCGGAAGTGATCCGATCCTGACGGGAGTCGATCCCGCTGGGAGCGATTGGACGCCGCTGTGGCTCTTGCCTGCTGCAATTGGAACCAATCTGAACCGGAACGATTCGTCCCGACGCGACTCCAACTCGACCCGATGCGGATTCATGCGGGCCCGGCTTGATGTGCGCGCCGCCTTTTCGCCCAAAGGGGCGGCGGCGCGCACATAGGCTACGCGGCGGCACGTTGCTCCGCCGCCCCGTCACCGACATTCTCGTCGTTCCCCTGACGCCGTCGGCCAGGCGCTTGCTCTTTTCGGTTTGCCCGCCCGCCGGCCCGTTCACTTTATTTTGTCAGTTCTGGACGCTTATTCCTTCGTTTCGTTGACTCAGCAGTTTCTTTCGTTTCGTCGACTCAACAGTTAATATTTTATTGTTATATAATCTTGTTAGTTTCACTTTGACGTCTTAAAAGATTTTTATTTCATTTTGACGCTATATTCTCCTGTCAGATAGATTTTCATGCGTCCTCGAAAACCCTGGTCATAGTCTGCTTGGCCTCGTGTGCTCTGGAAACGTATATGGCTGCATCAGACGTAACTGCGTTGTCGGCGGAGGAGCTTATATCAAGAATAGCTTCTTAATGCATGAAAAATGCCACTTTTGGATAATTGAAAGTCATTATGGAGCTTTTCATGCGCAATAGTTTATTTACATCTCCCTAGTTCCTGGAACGAGCGCAAGCGGCCCATGCGAGCGATGGCGTGACCGCCTGCGTGGGCAAGGTCAACGCGTGAGCACCGGCAACAGATTTGGGCAAGGTCAGATTTGTGACGGCGGAGCGTTCCGAAAGCTGTGGCGAACAACCGGCCCGGACGTGATCGATTCGCATGAATAAGGGGCGCAGCTGCGGGGCATGTCGAAACTTGCGCAGGCGTGGGCGGCTTGCATGGACTGCCTGGGTTCGTGCGGACGTTGTTGACTCGCGCAGGCGGTGGCTGCCTTCCGCGAGTGCAAGCGGCGTGCTGGATAAAAACGGTTCGTGTGAATTGAAAGTGTTTAAGCGGTTTGTGCGAGATCCAAGCTCTTTATGTTTATAGGCTGATTTAATTTTCGGACTGGGGAGAACTGCACCCGTTTTCTCCTCGAAACTGATGGATTGTTCTTTATGTCTTGACTATTATTGAAGTAAGTCAATAGCCGTGAACTCGCGGAAGCCGCGCCCATCGACGGTGCGGTTGCGGCAGCCGAGGGTTTCGACGCCTCGGGCCTTCGGGCCCTGTGGCAAGGCACATGAAAGAGCAAGGCAGGGAGGAATCCGTGGGGATCTTCAAGCTCGACCCAGAGAGGTTCGACACGCAATTGAAACTCTTGGTGTCCGCGGGGGACAGGTTCGACAGCGCTAGGAAGAAGTTCTACGGCAATGTCATAGGGTCAAGCGAAATCTGGTCAGGGCTTAACGAGCTCGACCAATTTGGATCGCCCCTCCGGGATTCGGTGACGGGCATCGATGGTCGGCTGGGGCAGATATCGTCGCGGTATAAGAGGATCGTTTCTGATCTTCAGCGAGCCGTGCAGGATTTTAGGGGCATTGATGAGAATCAAAGGAAAGCTTACATGACAATGCTGAACGGGTTAAACGATAAGTTCACCTACAATTCAACGAACACGCCGGAAAGATAGGGCTTTGACTTAGCTTCAAGGGCTTTGGCTGAAAACATAGCTTTTGACTTAAAGGCAGGGCGTCTGATTGAAAATGGAAGTCGGCTGTGGTGCCTTGCCGTTCTTCGTCGTCGTCGAACCGGCGACCACCCCGAGATCGTTTGCGAGCACATAGTCAATATATTGAAACGCGTAGACAGCGTTTAGAAGCGCATAGAGAACCTAGATACACAGAGACAATCTAAAAGCACATAAACAATTTGCCGGATGCCGACGTCGATCCGAACGACGGCGACGGCGAGGCCGACGCCGATAGGACGGAGGCCCGCTTGAACGAAAGGAGGAGTTGTGGCGACTCCCAATGCCGACAGGCTTCGCGGGATTGGACAGTGGGATCCAAGCGCCAACGACGCGACGAGCAAAGATTTGGACGAAATCAGTGCAGCGCTCAATTTTGTGGCCGATTTGACCGAATCGGTCGCGGCAAATCTGGGGTCGGCGATCGAAGGCTCCACCGCTGACGCGGTGACGGCCAGCTTGGACGACCTCGGCAAGAAAGTGCGTCGACACTCCGAGGACATCGGGATCATCGTGGAGGCGCGAAACGAGGCTCTGGCCGCCGGGCGAGAGGCGCAGAACAAGAACCTAGAGATTCAGCAGAAGCTGGCGGAGGCTCAAGCCGAGTACAAGATTCTCAGAACGACTCAGGTCGGGTGGACGTTCGTCGCGGAAGAGTTTCTCAAGTACAGGCACGCCAGGACGGAGGAGCAGGCGATTACCGTGCTGACCACTCTGCGAGAGCGGACGGCAGCGGCGATCAAGCGCATTCCGCCTCTCGGAGAAGGGGAAACAGGATCTTCCAACGGGAGCGATTCCGGCAGGCGCCGTTCCGGCGACCGTCAGTCTTCTGGCGGCAGCGATTCTCGCCGCCGCTCGGGCGTCGGCTCGGGCGGCGGGCAAAATGGTCCGGGTTCGGGCGGCTCAGACTCTAGCGGCTCAGGCGACCCTGGAAGTTCAGGCGGCTCCGCCTCCGGTCCGATTCGATCGGCGACGAAGTGGTCGGCGACGGTCATCGACCCTACCGCTGGGAGCTCAGGAAGCGTCTCGCCCGGCGGAGACGGCGGTCCGTCATTGCAGAGATCGCATCTCACGGTCCATCAGACCGGCGACGTCTCCCAGGGCGCTGCGCGCCCCTCGATCCTGAACTCGCCCTCCGTGCACAATCCGATTGCGGCGGCCGCCGCGGCGACGGGAGGCGCAGCCGTCGCCGGGTACAAGGCCTATCAGGCGGTTCGTGCGGCGCGTGCCGAGGGCCGGCCGGGAGCGGCGGCGCGGGTGGACGGCACGGCGGCCCGAAGCGCGGGAATGCTTCGGGGCGCGACGACGGCCGCGCGCGAAGTTTCGGCGACGTCTACGAAGGGTGTTGCGGCGAGGGGCGGTGCCTCCGGAGTCGCTCGTCCCGTTGCGGCCTCCCCTCGCAGCGGCGGGATACTTCGCGGTGCGACGACGGCGCAGCGAGCGGTTGCCCAGACGCCCGCTCGCGGTTCAGGCATTGTCAAGGGCGCGACGACTGCTTCGCGGGCAAGGGTGCCGAATGCGCCCCAGGGGTCCTCCGGGGGAGTCGGACGCGCGGGGGCCGGCTCGAAGACCGCGAAGAGCGGCGTCGGAGCCTTGACCGCCCGCGGCGCACAGGCAGGGGCGGGCACGTCGTCCTCGGCGCGCGGGGGCAATTCGGGACGAGGGGCCAATGCGGCTCGCGGAGCCGCAGCCTCCCGTGGAAGCGGCTCGGCCGGTTCGGCGCGCACGGCCGGTTCTGTTCGCGGAACCGCGGCGGGCTCGCGCGCTTCGACGGGCGGACCGGGTGTGAACTCCGCACGCCTGGGGGCGTCCGGACCGAAAAACGGAATGCTCGCGCAAGGCGTTTCGCCACGGCCCGCCGGGCCGGTTGGAAAAGGCGGCATCGTCTGGCGCTCCGCCCCCGACGCGGCGCCCGCCTCCGCGACGGCGAGGGCGGTCGCCGGCTTGGCGGCGGGAAGAAAACGGGACGGCGAGGAGGAGGGGCGGCAGCTCCGGCAAGGGCCCGGCCAAGCCTCCGACTATGAGCAAGGCAAGGAGGTCACCTTTCTGGAGGCCGGAACCTGGCAGTGCGGCGAGGCGGCGACCTGGCAGCAGGGCCAGGCGATTCCGCAGCGCAACGGCGCGGCGGGGCCCCAGCACAACGGCGCGGAAAATTTCTAGGCCCAAGGGACCTGAGAAAAACGGGCCGCAGCGCCTATTCTTGACCGTGGGCGCGAGCGCGCTGAATGTTGCGCCAACGCGCTGAGTCTACGACCGCGACGAATGAATCCAGACAAAGGAGACCTGATGGTTCGTACGCCAGTTACCGTCACCGTTACGGGCGCCGCCGGAAACATCGGCTATGCCCTCCTCTTCCGCATCGCTTCGGGCGCATTGCTCGGCTCCGACACGCCGGTGCGCCTCAACCTGTTGGAGATCCCGCAGGCAGTGAAGGCCGCGGAGGGCACGGCCATGGAGCTCAACGATTCGGCTTTCCCGCTTCTTGAGTCCGTCAATGTCTACGACAGCGTCGACGACGCGTTCGACGGGACGACCGTCGCCTTGCTCGTGGGCGCACGCCCGCGCACCAAGGGAATGGAGCGAGCCGATCTCCTCGAGGCCAACGGCGGAATCTTCGGGCCGCAGGGCAAGGCCATCAACGACCGCGCGGCCGACGACGTCAAGGTCCTCGTCGTCGGCAATCCGGCGAACACCAACGCCGTGATCGCCATGCACTCGGCCCCCGACGTCCCCAAGTCGCGTTTCACCGCGATGATGCGGCTCGACCACAACCGCGCCATCTCGCAGCTGGCGGCCAAGACGGGCGCGCCCGTCGCGGACATCAAGAAGATGACGGTGTGGGGCAACCACTCCGCCGACCAGTACCCCGACGTCTCGTACGCCACGGTGGCGGGCAAGCCGGCCTCCGAACTGGTGGACGCCGAATGGCTGGAGTCCTTCTTCGTTCCGACCGTCGCCAAGCGCGGCGCCGCCATCATCGAGGCCCGCGGAGCGTCGTCGGCCGCGTCGGCAGCCTCGGCCGCGATCGACCACGTGTACAACTGGGTCAACGGCGTGCCCGAAGGCGACTGGGTCACCCCCGGCGTCTACCAGGACGGATCGCACTACGGCGTGCCCGAAGGGCTCATCTTCGGCATGCCCGCGACGGCCGAGAACGGCGAATGGGTCGTCGTCGACGGCTTGGAGGTCTCCGACCGCACGCGCGCCGGAATCGAACACAACATCAAGGCCGCCCAGGAGGAGTTGGACGCGGTCCGCGCCCTGGGCCTTATCAAGTAGCCCGCCTGCGGCGCCCTTGATCTCATCGAAGGCCTCCTCCCTCGGGAGGAGGCCTTCCTTTCGTCGGATGCGCCGAAACGAAAGCGCGGCAATGAATATCGCGCGCGGGAGCCCTTCGAACGGACCGACCGCGAGCGGTTCTGCCCGGGGTGCGAAAGCCGCCGCCCGTTGTAGGTTGACGAGGATCACAGTGGGAGAAGTTTCCTGTGCCGTCCGCCCCGCCGATTCCTCGATTTGGCAACGGCATCCGTAGTGAATCCGCTACATACCTCCCGGTCAAGCGGAGTGCTCTGGGCGCAGAAGCGGCGCGTTTGTCGATTATGGAACCCGCGTTTGTAGATTATGATTGATACACCACACTCAACGATTGGGATTATCGAGTACTTTAAGGTAGATTACTGCTTCGTAAGTGTTGGCTCCGAGGGATTGCCTCGCGGATCGCGCCCGCGAGGGCGGAAGATGGGAGTGTTACTTGTCCGAAGAGCGTGTGGACAGTGCGGGAGAGCGTCTAGGCGAGGCGGAGCAGGCCCAGGCACATGTCGTCGGCCAGGCTCGTTTTCCGCTGACGGGAAAGCAGTCGCCCATCGTTCTCCATACAGAGCTCACGGGTTCGACGCAGGACGACCTCGCCGATTTGTGGCGCGAGGGCTCGGTTCCCGCGGGCGCCGTCATGGTCGCCGACGACATGACAGCGGCCCGCGGAAGAGTCGGGCGCCCATGGTTTACGCGAGCGGGGAAGTCCCTGCTCGTTTCCGTTCTTCTGGAGTTTGACGAATCGATCGCCGACCGCCTGGCGTGGGTGACGCTCGCGGGCGCAATGGCCGCGCTCGAATCGGTTCGGCGGCACTGCGCGCAAGAAGGCGCGCCCGAGGCCGCTATCAGCTGGCCCAACGACGTCGTCGCCCTCACGCCAGCGGGGCCGCGCAAACTCGGCGGGCTTCTGGGCGAAGTCTGCGGCAGCCGCGACGGCAAGATCGCGTGCGTCCTCGGGTGGGGTTTGAACCTTTCACTCGAGGCCGACGAGCTGCCGACGCCCACGGCCGCCTCCCTTTTGACTTCCGGCCTGAAAACAGCCGGGCGTGACGAACTCATCGCCACGTACCTCGAAGGCCTGCACACTCGGCTCGGCGCATTGGCCGACTCCGGCGACCCGCAGGCAGCGGGCCTTGTCGACGAGGCCAACGCCGTCACGGAAACGCTCCGCCCGGGCGTCGTCGTGGGCCGCCCGCGCCTTGAACCGCTTGTGGGCGAAGGCATTCGCGTCCTTCCGGACGCATCCCTTGAAATCCTGACGAGGAACGGCCTCGAAGCGGTCTCCTCTGGCGAAGTCTCTCTGCTGGGCATGCAGCCCCGCGCGGAAGGAGAAATACGTTGATTAACCGCGTCCTCATCGCGAATCGTTCGGAGATCGCGCTGCGAGTCATCCGAACGGCGCGCGACATGGGTGTCAAGTCCATCGCCGTGTACTCGGATTCGGATCGCGACGCCCAGTTCGTCCGTGAAGCCGACGAAGCGTATGCGTTGGTCGGGACCGCCTACGCGGAGACGTATATGAACGCCGCAAGGCTGCTGGAGATCGCGCGCAAGGCCGAGGCCGACGCCGTCCACCCGGGCTACGGCTTCCTTTCCGAGGTCCCGGAGTTCGCGCGGGCGGTGCTTGACGCCGGCATGGCGTGGATCGGCCCGTCGCCGGAGGTCCTCGACGCCCTGGGAGACAAGATCAAGGCCCGCCGCCTCGCCGAATCCGTGAACGTCAGCCCGGTGGCCGGGCTGTCGGACCCGGTCACGGGCCGCGACGTCATCGACGCCTTCGTCGCCGAAAACGGCTTCCCCATCGTGACGAAGAAGGCCGACGGCGGGGGAGGCCGCGGCATCACGGTGATGGAATCCGACGCCGACCTCGACGTCTTCTTCACCGCGCACGGGCACCACGCCGAAGGCTTCTTCGTCGAGCGCTTCATCCGCACGGCGCGGCACGTCGAAACCCAGTGCGCCCGCGACTCCTTCGGCAACTTCGCGGTCGTCTCCACCCGCGACTGCTCCGTGCAGCGCAGAAACCAAAAGCTCATCGAGGAGGCGCCCGCGCCGGCGCTGCCCGAGGGCGTCGAAGAGACCCTCGTCGATTGGTCCCACAGGCTGTTCGACGCCGTCGGATACGAGGGACTGGGCACCTGCGAGTTCCTCGTCGAAGCCGACGGCCGTGTAAACTTTCTCGAGGTCAACCCGCGATTGCAGGTTGAGCACACCGTCTCCGAAGAGGTGACGGGCCTCGACCTGGTCGAGCAGCAGATTCGCATCGCCGCGGGGGAGCGGCTCGCCGACGCTCCCCCGCCGCGGGCCCACTCCTTTGAATTCCGCATCACCTGCGAAGACCCCGCCTCGGGAATGATTCCCTCCACGGGAACCGTTTCGCGCCTACGCTGGCCGCTGGGCCACGGCGTGCGCATCGAGTCGGGAATCAACGAGGGCGACGTCGTCACGTCGGATTTCGATCCGATGCTCGCGAAGCTCGTCGTCACGGCGCCCACGCGCGAGGCCGCGATCGCCCGCTCGCGCAGGGCCCTGGCCGAACTGGAGATCAAGGGGGTGGCGACGCCGGCGTCGCTGTATTCGGCCGTGATCGCCCTTGACGAGTTCAGCCCGGCGCCGCCGTCGACCCGCTGGTTTGAAGACGTCGTCCTGCCCAAACTGGCTGACCCCGCGGAGGCCTCCTCCTTGGGCGTGGCCCCCGCGGCGTCGGTGAGCGCCCCTCCCACGTCGACCGCGGCCGAGGAGAGGGCGACCTTCGTGGTGGAGCTCGACGGGCGCCGGATGGAGCTGACCGTCCCTCGCACGATGTTCGCCACGACTGTCGGAACGTCGCGCCACCGGGGCTTCCAGCCCCTTCGCGGGGGCGCCCGCGCACGGAACGACGCGAAATCCGGCGAGCTCGTCGATCCGACGGGGATGGTCAACTCCCAGATCCAGGCGATCGTCGTCCGCGTGTGCGTGGAGAGCGGGCAGCGGGTCTCCCGCGGCGACCTGCTCGTCGTGCTCGAATCCATGAAGATGGAGAGCTACGTCCACGCGCCCTACGACGGCAAAGTGACGGACATTGCCGTCGAGGCAGGTCAAAACGTGTCCGCTTATCAACCCCTCGTGCGAGTCGTGCGCAACGAGGACGAGACCACCGAGGAGAAATGATGTCGTTGACGAAACTCCGGACGCTTCCGGACACATCCCAGACGATGGACCTCACTCCGCACGAGATCCATCGCGAAGACTTCGCGGCCTACCAGCAAGGTCTCATCGATCTGGCCCAGGAAAAGGCGGAGGCGCGCCAGCACGCCGTCGGCAAGAAGACCGCCCGCGAACGCATAGCCGAGCTCCTGGACGAGGGAAGCTTCACCGAGATCGGGCGGTTCCGCGGCGGGAACATGGCCGAAGGGTTCACCGGCGCCGGAGTCGTGACGGGAATCGGCACGGTCGACGGGGAGTCGGTGGCCGTCTACGCCCAGGACTTCTCGATCCAAGGCGGCACGCTCGGCGAAGCCGAGGGCAACAAGATCACCGCCCTCATGGACAAGGCCCTCGAGCTGCGCATTCCCATCGTTGCGATGCTCGACTCCGGCGGCGCCAGAATCCAAGAGGGCGTGCTCGCACTTTCCCAGTACGGCCGCATCTTCAAGAAGACCTGCGAGGCCTCCGGCGTGATCCCGCAGATCTCCGTGATCCTCGGCCCGTGCGCCGGCGGCGCCGTGTACTGCCCTGCCCTCACGGACTTCATCGTCATGACCCGCGACAATTCGCACATGTTCGTCACGGGGCCCGACGTGGTCCGCGCGACGACCGGCGAGGACGTCTCCTTCGCCGACCTGGGCGGCGCCGAGGTGCACAACTTCCAGTCGGGAGTGGCCCATTACCTGGCCGACGACGAAGCCGACGCGCTCGACTACACGCGCACGCTCTTGACCTACCTCCCGTCGAACTGCGAGGGCGCGGCCCGCAGATGGGACTACGAAGAGGGCCCCGAGGACGCCGCCAACGCCGCGAGGCTCTCCCAGATCGTCCCCGAGTCTTCGAAGCAGCCCTACGACATGGTCGAGGTCATACGCGCCCTCGTCGATTACGGAGAGTTCGTGCAGGTCCAAGAGATGTTCGCCCAGTCGATCACGGTGGGCTTCGCCGCCTTCGACGGCGAGTCCGTGGGGATCGTCGCGAACAACCCGATGCACGAGGCCGGCACGCTCGACGTCGACGCCTCCGAGAAGGCCGCGAGATTCGTCCAATTCTGCGACGCCTTCAACGTGCCCGTCGTCACCTTGGTCGACGTGCCCGGGTACCGCCCCGGGGCCGAGCAGGAGCACGCGGGAATCATCAGGCGCGGCGCCAAACTCATCTGGTCCTACGCCACGGCCACGGTCCCGCTCGTGACCGTGACCCTGAGGAAAGCCTACGGAGGCGCTTACATCGTCATGGGTTCGAAATCCCTGGGGGGAGACTTCAACTACGCGTGGCCGGGGGCGGAAATCGCTGTGCTCGGGGCCGACGGCGCGGTGGCCATCACCGGGCGGCGCGAGCTGAAAATGGCCGCGGAGGAAGGCAAGGACGTCGCCGCCGTCAAAGCCGAGCTCGTGGAAAAGTACACGCGCGAGAACGTCAATCCGCACCTGTCGATAGAAAGCGGGCAACTCGACGCCATCATCACCCCGGAGACGACTCGTTCGTCGATCGTTTCCGCGCTGCGAATCGCGCGGACGAAGAACCGTTCCCAATCCCGCACGAGCCGCCACGGCAACATGCCGATGTGAGCTGACGAAAGGCCAATCAATGAACTCCTATACCCCTTCCGCTTGGATCGCTCAATTCGCGGGGCAATCGACGCCCTGGCGGACGGAGCTGGCGGAGCTTGCGTCGGACCCCGCAATCGCCGCGAAGCTGGGCGCCATCCGCGAAGCCGCGGAAAAGATCCTCGCCCCCGTGGCCCCCGAGCTGCTGACGGTCACGGGCCCCATGGATCTTCTGGGGGCGCCGCTTGACGCCCCCGAAAACGCAGGGGCCACCGTTCCCGGAATCCTTTTGGCCCAGTACGGGGCCTACCTCGACGTGCGGGAGGCGCTGCCGGAGCCCGTCGCGGCCGTCGGCCATTCCCAGGGCGTCCTCGGCGCGGCCATGCTGCGCGACGACCACGCGCAGGTCCTCGCGCTCGCGCGCCTCATCGGCGCCGCCGCCACCCGCGAGACGCTTCTCGCCGGGGCGAGCCGCCGCGGCGAACACACCCCCATGGTCTCCGTCAGAGGAGAGAACCTGGCCGACGTCGAGCTTCCCGGCGACGTCGCCCTGGCGATCAAGAACTCGGCCACGTCCGAGGTGCTCTCCGGCGCGCCCAAGGCCCTCGAAGCGGCCCTGAAAGCGCTCAAGGCCGAGGGGGAGTACCTCGACGTCGCCGCCCCCTTCCACAATCCGGTGCTCGAGCCGGCCGTGGAGCAGGTCCTCCAGTGGATTCGCGCCTGCGGGATCTCGCTTCCCGACGCCGCCGAGCTGGCGCGCGCCGTGCTCACCGAAAGCCTCGACTGGGCCGCGGAGCTCCGCGAAAAGGTGCCCGCGGGGGCGACCGTCGTCGACCTCGGCCCGGGAACCGGCCTGGCGCGCCTGGCCGCGGAGAACTTCGCGGGAACCGGCGTGCACTACATCGAAGCGGGCACGGCCGAGTCGCGCGATGCGCTGGCCCAGGGAGCCCCTCGCGAGACGGCCTCCCAGGATTGGTCCGTCTTCGCCCCGGCCGTCCGCGTCATCGACGGGAGGAAGGCCGTTGAAACCGCCTTCACGCGGCTGACGGGCCGTTCGCCGATCCTCGTAGGCGGCATGACGCCCACGACCGTCGAGCCGGAGATCGTCGCCGCCGCGGCCAACGCCGGACATTGGGCGGAGATGGCCGGCGGCGGGCAGGTCACCGAGGAGATCCTCTCCGACCATCTCGACCGGCTCGGCGAGCTCCTTGAGCCCGGCCGAGCCGCCCAGTTCAACGCCATGTTCCTCGACCCCTACCTGTGGGGCCTGCATTTCGGGTCCCGCCGCGCGGTGTCGAAGAAGCGCTCGGCCGGGGCGCCGCTCGACGGCGTCGTCGTCTCCGCGGGCGTCCCCGAGCTCGACGAGGCGGTCGAGCTCGTCGAGCGCCTGCGATCCGAAGGATTCCCGTACGTGGCCTTCAAGCCCGGCACTGTGGCGCAGATCCGCCAGGTCGTGCAGATCGCCCGCGAGCTGAACGAGAGGGGCGTGGATCTGCCGCTCATCGCCATGATTGAAGACGGGCAGGCCGGCGGGCACCACTCGTGGGAGTCGCTTCCCGAGCTGCTGCTTCCGACGTATGGGCGGCTGCGCGAGGCCGGCGTCGTCGTGTGCGCCGGCGGCGGCCTCGGCGACCCCGAGCGAGCCGCCGACTTCCTCGACGGCTCGTGGTCCGTCGCCCACGGGCGCCCGCCGATGCCCGTCGACGGCGTGTTCGTCGGAACCCCGCTCATGGCGTCGGCCGAGGCCGCCACAAGCCCCGCGGTCAAGGACCTGCTCGTGGCGACGCCCGGCATCACCGAGGGCTGGGTGCGCAGGGGCGAGGTCCGCGGAGGGATGACCTCCGGGCTGTCCCAGCTGCACGCGGACCTCTACGAGGTCGCCAACGCGAGCGCCGCAGCCTCCAAGCTTCTGGCCGAGATCCCCGCCGAGGAGGTCGAATCGCGCCGCGAGGAGATCATCGAGGCGATCGGCAAGACGGCCAAGCCGTACTTCGGCGACGTCGAAGAGATGACCTACCGCCAGATGCTCGAGCGCTACGTCGAGCTTGCCTGGCCCTGGGTGGACGAGTCCATGGAAAAGCGCTTCGTCGAGCTGCTCCAGCGCGCCGAGGCCCGCCTGAGCGAGGCGGACCGCGGCCGGATCGAGACGCTGTTCGCCGACGGCGTCGAGGATCCCGAGCGCGCCGTGGAGGCCCTCGCGGCCGCGCACCCGGCGGCCGAATCGGTCCGCGTGACGCCGACGGACGCCGCCTTCTTCGTCGAACTCTCGCGCAAGTACCCCAAGCCCGTGCCCTTCGTCCCCGTCATCGACGCAGAGATCGTCCGCAGATGGGGGGCGGACAACCTGTGGCAGTCCCACGATCCGCGGTACGCGGCGGACGCGGTGCGGATCATCCCGGGTCCGATTTCCGTGGGGGCCATCACCGAGGCGAACGCCCCCGCCGCCGACATCCTCGCCAAGTACGAGCAGGTCGCAGCGGCCCGCCTGGGCGAGGGCGAGAGCGCCTTCAGCAGGCTCGCCGCGACCGAGGACGAGTACTTCCGGTCCGCCCGCTTCGTTGTGTGGCGGGGGAACCTCGTGTCCAACCCTGCCCTCATCGAGGGGGCGAGCCTCGAAAGGGCCGAGGGCTCGGCCGCCGGCGGATGGGAGGTCCTCGTGCCCTTCGACTCCGTGTGGGACGGCACCGGTTCGCCGACCCATCGCGTCCGCGACATCCGCATTCCGCTCGTCGCGCCCGAGGGCGCGGCCTCCGGCGCCTACCCGCTTGTGGACGACGCCCGGCTCTCCGCCGTCATGCGCGGCCTGCTGGAGGCGACGGCCGGCGTGGGCTCGACGACGGCGGGCGGAACCCCCGTCGAATCCCTCCCCGGCGACGGCGAGGCCTTCTCGTTCGAATTCGGCCGCGACGCGGCCGCCGCCCACGCACTCGCGTGCGAGCCCCCCGAGGCGGTCGGCGCGGGCGCCGTGCCGAGCGCCCTGTTCGGCTCGTGCTGGCCCGCTGTATACGGCGCGATCGGCTCCGCCGTCCGCGACGGCTATCCCGTCGTCGAGGGCCTGCTTTCGACCGTCCACCTCGATCACTCCGAGCGAATCGCCGCCTCCCTCGACGATCTGACGGGGACGCTGACCGCGACCTCGCACGTGACGGGCGTCGCCGACACCGCCGCGGGCAGAGTCATCGGCGTCGACACCCGGGTCGTAGACGGCGACGGCCGAGAGGTCGCCTTCTTCGCCGACCGTTTCGCCCTGCGCGGCCGCGTAGGCGAGGAGCAGCTCGAGGATCCCGAGCCCCGGGCGGGGGTGGGCGACGTCGTCGAAACCCCGCGCTCCGTCCTCGGCTCGGCGAAAGTGTCCGCGCCGACGGACATGACCGCCTTCGCCATCGTCTCTGGCGATTACAACCCGATTCACACGTCGCGCAGGGGGGCGAAGCTCGCCGGGCTCGACGAGCCGATCGTCCACGGCATGTGGCTGTGCGCGGCCGCGGAGTACGCGACCCAGAAGATCGCGGGAACGAGGATCCTGGGGTGGACGTACAGGATGTTCGGAATGGTCGCGCTGGGCGACGCCGTCGACGTGCGCGTCGAACGCGTCGGGCGCATCCGCGGCGGAGGCTTGGCCCTCGAGGTCTCCTGCACCGCGAACGGCGTGCTGGTCGCCGCGGCCACGGCCGCCGTGGCCGCCCCGAGCACCGCCTACCTGTACCCCGGGCAGGGCGTGCAGTCCCAGGGGATGGCCCTGGACGAGCGCAACGAGTCCGCCGCGGCGCGGGCTGTGTGGGAGCGCGCCGACAGGCACACCCGCGAGAAGCTCGGCTTCTCGATCCTCGCTCTGGTTCGCGACAATCCGCGCGAACTCGTCGCGGGCGGCGTGCGCTACCACCACCCCGAGGGCCTGCTCAACCTCACCCAGTTCACCCAGGTGGCGCTGGCCACCGTCGCCGCGGCCCAAACCGAAAGGCTCGCGGCCGAGGGCGCGCTCGTGGAAGGGGCGATGTTCGCCGGGCATTCGCTGGGCGAGTACACGGCGCTCTCTTCGTACGGGCGGGTCTTCCCGCTGGAGGCCCTGTTGGAAATCGTCTTCCAGCGCGGCTCGACGATGCACAACCTCGTTCCGCGCGACGCGCAGGGCCGTTCGGACTACCGCATGGGGGCGCTTCGCCCCAGCCAGTTCGGGGTGAGCGACGTCGTCGGCTACGTCGAGTCGATCTCCGAGGAGACGGGCGAGTTCCTGGAGGTCGTCAACCTCAACATCGAGGGTCAGCAGTACGCCGTGGCCGGAACCGTCGCGGGCCTCAAGGCCCTGGAGCGCGACGCAAACGCCCGGGCCAAGGCAGCGGGCGGCAAGCGCTCGTTCATCCTCGTTCCCGGCATCGACGTGCCCTTCCACTCGCGCGTCCTGCGCAACGGCGTGGACGACTTCCGCGGGCTTCTGGAAGACCTGCTGCCCGAGAAGATCGAGGCCGACGCCCTCGTGGGCCGCTACATCCCCAACCTCGTGGCCCGGCCCTTCGAGCTGACGGAGGACTTCGCGAGGCTCATCCTCGACGTCGCCCCGTCCACGATGGTGGCCGAGCTGGTCGAGGACTTCGACGGCCTTCTGGAACGCGATCCCTACCGTGTGATCCGCACGCTGATCATCGAGCTTCTCGCGTGGCAGTTCGCCTCGCCCGTGCAGTGGATTCGCACGCAGAACGTGCTCTTGGAGGAGGGAGTGCGCGAATGGGTCGAGGTCGGCCTCGCCACCGCGCCGACCCTCGCCAACATCGGCGCGCGGACCGTCGCCCAGGCGGGCGCGGACGTCGCCGTCATGAACGTCGCGAGGGACTCCCAGCGCGTCAGGCGCGAGGACGTGGCCGCAGCCCCGGTCGAAGAGGCCGGCGAGCCGCAGGAGGCCGAATCCTCCGCCGACGCCGGAAAGGCGCCCGCCGATTCTCAGTCGCAGGCTGCCTCCGGGCAGGACGCGCCCGCGCAGGAGGCGCCGGCGCCTGCCGCCCCCGCGTCCGCCGCGGCGGGGCCCGTCGAGGACCTTCCCTTCACCGCCGCCGACGCGTTGGACGCGCTGCTCGCCGTCCACGCGAAGCTCCGGCCCGAGCAGATCGCCGAGGCCGACACCGTCGAGACTCTGACGAACGGCGTCTCCTCCAAGCGCAACCAGGTGCTCATGGACCTGACGGCGGAGTTCGGCCTGTCGTCGATGGACGGAGCCGCCGAGGCGCCCATGTCCAAGCTCCGAGCAGGGGTTGTGGCCGGCGCCCACGGATACAAGCCGTTCGGGGCGGTGCTGAGCGAGGCCGTTTCCGGCCGACTCCGCCAGATCGCCGGCGCCGCCGGCGCCAAGCCGCAGCGCGTCCCCGAATACCTCGCCTCGGCGTGGGGCCTGGGCGAGGGGTGGGCGACGCACGTCGCCACGGCCATCGTGCTCGGCTCCCGCGAAGGAAAGTCGCTGCGGGGAGGCGAACTCGCCACGATCGCGCCGTCGAAGAAGTTCGACGCGACGATCGACGAGGCCGTGGCCCAGGTGGCCGCCGCCCGCGGAATCGCCGTGTCAAAGGCCAGCTCCGGCGGCGGATCGGGGACGATGGTCGATTCGGCCGCCCTCGAAGAGATCACGGGGCGGATGACCGACGCCCTGGCGGCGACCGCCCGCGAGCTCCTCGCCCGTCTGGGCAAGGAGGCGCCCGCGCAGCGGGCGGGCGGCGACAATGCCGACGACCTCGCGCTGCGGGCCGCCGTGTCCGCCGAGCTCGGGGACGGCTGGGAGAAGTTCGTGGCCCCCGCGTTCACCCCCGACCGCGCCGTCCGCCTGTGCGACCGCTGGGCGAGCGCCCGAGAGGACGTCGCGCGGATCGCCGCGGGGCAGGAGGTCGAAGGCAACTTCGAGTCGACCGGCGAGGAAGTGGCGAAGCAGGCGCGATGGCACGCCGAGCGCCGACCCGAGCGCGCCGAGCGGCTCCTTGCGATCGCCGCGGCCGCGGAAAACTCCGCCCCCGGCCAATACAGCGGAAAGGTCGCCGTCGTCACCGGCGCCTCGCCGAGGTCGATCGCGGCGTCCGTCGCCGGGCGGCTCCTGGCGGGCGGCGCGACCGTCGTCGTCACGACCTCGCGCCTGAACTCCGGGCGGCTCAACTGGGCCGCGGAACTCTACCGGCGCAACGCCCGCGGCGACGCCGAACTGTGGGTCGTCCCCGCCAACCTCGGCTCGCTGCGCGACATCGACGCCCTCGTCGAATGGATCGGCGCCGAGCAGCGGGTGACGCTCGGCGCGGCGACCAAGGCGCTCAAGCCGGCGTTCGTTCCCGACATTCTTTTCCCGTTCGCCGCGCCCCCCGTCCGCGGCACGCTCGACGACGCCGGGGCCGAGGCCGAAAACCAGGCCCGCGTGCTCCTGTGGGGAGTCGAGCGGCTGATCGGCGGCCTTTCCCGCATCGGCGCCGACACGCACGTCGGCCACCGCCTTCACGTTGTCCTGCCCGGCTCGCCCAACCGGGGAACCTTCGGCGGCGACGGCGCGTACGGCGAGGTCAAGGCGGCGCTCGACGCCGTCGCCAACAAGTGGGCCAACGAGCCGTGGGGCGCCAGGACGTCGATCGCGCACGCCCTCATCGGCTGGGTCAAGGGCACGAACCTCATGGGCCACAACGACCCGCTCGTCGCCGCAGTCGAAGCCGCGGGGGTCCGCGTGTGGAACACGGAAGAGGTCGCCGAGAGGCTCCTCGACCTGTGCACCGAGGAGTCCCTGGAGTCGGCTGCCCGCGCCCCGATGGTCGCGGACCTGACCGGCGGGATGGACAAGGTCAATCTTCGCGAGCTCGCCAACGGCCTCAAATTCCCGAGCGCGCCCGAGGAGGCCGAGGGCCCTGCCACGGTCGGAGCGCTCGCCACGCCCGCGGGAGTCGCGGGCAGGCGCACCCCGGGGCGCGAGGCCTTCGCGAGCGGCTCCGCCAGGCCGGAGGACCTCGTCGTCGTCGTCGGCGTGGGCGAAGCCGGGCCGTGGGGATCCTCGCGCACCCGCCTCGCCGCCGAACTGGGAATCCAGGGCACGGGCGAGGTGGACATGACCGCTGCGGGCGTCCTCGAACTGGCCTGGATGATGGGCCTGCTCGAATGGCACGACACACCCAAGCCGGGCTGGTACGACGCTTCGGGAAGCGTCGTCCCCGAAGAGGAGATCTACGAGCGCTATCGAGACGAAGTCGTGGCCCGCTGCGGCATCCGCTCCTTCGTCGACGACGGCCCGCTCGCAAACCTCGGGTCCATCGACATCGAGGAGGTGCGCCTGGATTCCGACGTGGCCTTCGCCGTCGCCGACGAGGCCGCCGCAAACGCCCTTGTCGAGGCGGACCCCGAGAACACGTCTGCCGCGCTGGTCGACGACGAATGGACCGTGACCCGCAAGGCCGGGGCGCTGACCTACGTTCCGCGAAGGGCGACTCTCAGCCGCACCGTCGGCGGCCAGTTCCCCGACGGCTTCGACCCCGCGCACTGGGGGATCCCCGCGTCGATGATCGAGTCCGCCGACCGCATGGCCGTCTGGAACCTCATGACCACGGTCGACGCCTTCGTCGGCGCCGGGTTCACCCCCGGCGAGCTGTTGCGCAGCGTCCACCCGAACGAGGTGGCCTCCACCCAGGGCACGGGATTCGGCGGAATGTCCTCGATGCGGCAGTTTTACCTCGACAGGTTCACGGGCCGCTCGCGCCCGCAGGACCTCCTGCAGGAGACCCTCGGCAACGTCATCGCCGCGCACACGATGCAGTCCTACGTGGGCGGCTACGGGTCGATGATCCACCCGGTCGGCGCGTGCGCCACCGCGGCCGTCTCTGTCGAAGAGGGAGTCGACAAGATCGTCTGCGGCAAGGCGACCTTCGTGGTGGCCGGCGGAATCGACGACATCGGACTGGAGTCGATCACCGGGTTCGGCGACATGACGGCGACGGCGGACTCGGCGGCCATGGCCCGCCAGGGCATCGACGAGCGCTTCTACTCTCGCGCGGGCGATCTGCGCAGGGGAGGCTTCGTCGAGGCGCAGGGCGGCGGAACCGTGCTGCTCGCACGCGGCGACTTCGCGTTGGAGACGGGCCTGCCCGTTCTGGCCGTCGTGGCCCACGCGCAATCCTTCGCCGACGGCGCCCACACGTCGATCCCCGCGCCGGGGCTCGGCGCGCTGGCCGTCGGCCGCGGAGGCAAGGACGCGCGCTTCGTCAAGAGCCTGGCCTCCCTGGGGCTCACCCCGGACGACGTTTCGGTGGTCTCCAAGCACGACACCTCGACCAACGCGAACGACCCCAACGAGGCCGAGCTGCATGTGCGGCTGGCAAAGGCCATCGGGCGCACCGAGGGCAACCCGCTCTACGTCGTGTCGCAAAAGTCGCTGACGGGCCACGCGAAGGGCGGCGCCGCGCTGTTCCAGCTCGCCGGGCTGACGCAGATCCTCGCCAGCGGTCTGATCCCGGGCAACAAGGCGCTCAACTGCCTCGACCCTGTTTTCGAGGAAGACCCCTACCTCGTGTGGCTGCGTTCGCCGTTCCAGCACGAGGGCGTCAAGGCGGGCCTTATCACCTCGCTCGGCTTCGGCCACGTCTCGGCCTTCATCGCGCTGGTTTCGCCGGACGCCTTCGAGGCGGCCGTGGCGCGCGCGCACGGAGACGAGGCCGCTGACGAGTGGCGCAGGCGCGCCGACGCGCGCACCCACGCGGGCGCGGTTCGCCTGGAGAGGGCCATGCTCGGCAAGGCCGAGCTCTTCGAGGGCATCAAGGACAGGCGCTTCGCCGGCGACGTCCACGAGGACGAGTCCGCAATGCTGCTCGATCCCGCCGCCCGCCTCGGCGCCGACGGCTTCTACCCGCGGGTCAAGGCCGACGGCGAGGAGTGACGGCTGAGCGACGGCGAGGCCGGCGCCGGCCCCCCGGTTCGGGCGGTCGGCGCCGGCCTCGCCTCCTGACGGCCGCGGCGGCCTGGGTGGTCTGTGCGTTCGCCTCTGCGGCGCTTTTGCAGCGCTTTCCCCGCGTCGGCGCGCAAGGCGGCCTGCTGCGCCTTCAGCCGCGTCCGCGCGTTTTGGCGCATGCCGCATGAGGGAGAGTCTATGCCGATGACGGGGGAGAGGATCCGATGATTCTCGGCGTCGGGCTGGACGTCGTCGACGTCGCAGCTTTCCGCGAGCAGCTGGAACTGCCCGGAACGGCGTTCGGGCGGGCATTCACGGCGCGGGAACGCCGCGAGGCGGCCGGAGTCAACGTCGCCGAGCGCTTGGCCGCGCGGTGGGGCGCCAAGGAGGCGTTCATCAAGGCTTGGAGCGCCGCGCTTAAAGGGCGCCCGCCGGTTCTCGGAGAGGTCGCATGGCACGAGATCGAGGTGGTCAGCGACGCCTGGCATCGGCCCGGGCTTGCGCTGCACGGCGCCGTGGCGGAGGCTTTCGCGGATTCGGCGGGCCCGGCCCGCATCCACGTCTCGCTCAGCCACGACGGCCCGGTGGCCCAGGCCATCGTCGTCCTTGAGGCCGAAAGCCTTGCCGAGTGAAGGCCTTAAAGCCGCTCCACTCCGCAATGAGTTAAATTTAAAGGAAATGAGTTAAGCTTAAAGAATTTGCATAATTTTAATTTAGATTGTTTTAATTCGTGTAGAGTCAAGGCAGTGGGTTAATTTTAAAGAACAGAGTTTAGATCGCTGATTGCCGCCCTGCCGGGGTACGGCGTCGCACGCTCGTCGAGTGCGTCGTCGGCGGCGAAAGAACGTCGTCTAGCGCCCTTCAGAGGACGAAACGGAGTCCCACGCCGAGCGGAAGCGAGCGGCCTCACGCTCAGCAAAAGAAACGGCGTCTCGCGCTCAGGGCAAGCAGCCTCACGCCGAGCGGAAGAAATGCGGCAGGGCGTTGTACAGGTATGTGTGGGCGGACGTGTAGTTGTGGCCTTTTCCGTTCACGACGAGGAGAGTGAGATTCCCGTTGGCGAAACTCTTGTCCGTGTAGTCGAAGGCCCTTCTCTCCTCGAGCATCCTGTCCACCATTTTGGTCATGTACGGCCCGACGCTGTCATCGGTTCCCGTCGCCGCGAAGATGAAATAGCCCCTCCTGCCTTCACCGGATTTTTGAGCGACGTTCGCAAGGTCCTCAACCCCCTGGCTGGGATCGTAGTTCCGAGAAAAGACGCTGCCCCTGTAAATCCCGCTGATGGGAAGGAAGTACTCGAAATATCTCAGATTGCTGCGGAAGACCGACCATGTGGCGCCTCCGCCCAGGGAGAATCCGCCAAACGCGCGATGTCCCCGGGATGCGGCGAAGGCCTCAGGGGTCGTGTTCGTCGCGTGCGTCCGGTATTTGCCCTCTACGGCGGGCATGACGTCCTTCGTCAGCTCCGTCGGGAAAGCCGGGAAGGTCGACGAGAATCGGTCGCTTCCCCGACGTATGGTCGGCATCGCGACGATCGTCGGCGAGATGCGCTTGTCGGCGATCATGTGGTCGAGGATGTTCTTGGCCGTGGTCGGATTGGATTGCGTTCCCAGCCACGTGCGCTCGTTCCCCTGCGAACCGTGCATGAGGTACAGGATGTTGTAGCGCTGAGACGAATTGTCGCGGTACCCGTAAGGAAGGTAGACGACGGCCTTTTTCGTGATCGTCGTTCCCGGCTTTTCGGGGTCGGAAGTGCGATATTCAATCGTCTCCAGCCGCCCGGCCTTTGAAGCCTCGCGCCGATAGGAGCTCGGTATTTCGGTGAATTGGAAGGGTTTGAAGGAGGACGGGGCCGACGTCGAAGAGGCCGACGCCGAGGGTCCGGGCGCGTCCGACGCGCTCGACGTCGCCGGGGCTGCCGTCGAATCGCTTTGCGCCGCTTTGGCGTATCCGGCCGGTGCGGGCGACGGACGCAGCGCGATCGGCGTCTCTTTGGCCGCCCCGCCCGATTTTCCTGTGCCTGAGGCAACGCTGCTCGACGCCCCGCCGGGAGAAGAGTCCCCGGCGCATCCGGCGAGGGCGGGAGAGGCCGCGAGCGCGGCGCACAGAAGAGGGGCGGCGAGCCGGGAGCCCGGCCGTGTCGACATGTATTTCATCGTGTTCCCATTGCCGAGTCGAAAGAATGCAATGCAGTCGATTAAACAGTCTTAGTCTGGACGAATTCTGTGCGCAGGTCCGCGGACTGCCCTCGCATCCCCGAGGAAAGTTTGAGGCAAGTTTTCGAGAAAAGTCTGTGGCGAAAGGGCTTTGATATGATACGGGGGAAGATAGGGCGGGCGAAGCGCTTTAGAGAGTTGATTGAATTGCTCTTGGGAATTGATCGAAGTGTTTTCCTTGCGGTGGGGATTGCTTCCCAAAGGGCCGCGTCTCCCTGGGGGTATGATGGAAACCTGGGCAAAGTCCAGGAAATGACAGAACAACTAATGGACGGCGGAGAACGCACATGAACAACGAAGAACGCAACATCGAACGTCGCGCAGACGAAGAAATCCGGGCGGACGAAAGGCCCCTGGCGGAGAGAACGCCCGTCCCGGGGGCGGAAGGCAGGCAGGGTGCGCGGGGCGAAGCGGTCGTCATGCGAAGGAAAAAGTCCTTCTCCTCCAACGATTTCGTCATTGAGGACGAAAATGGAGACGAACTGGGCGCAATAGTTGAGGCGGAAAGGAAAGCTCCGCGCTTCTTCAGAGCCTTTCGCGACTTCGACATAGGAGGTCCGCGCATCGGCCTTCGGGCACGAATCACCCGAAAAACATTGAAGCCTCAAGGGGTCCGCACACTTTACGCGGTTGTGGGCCCAGACGGCTCGCCCTTGGCGGAGGTGAGAATGAGAACGACGTTCATCACGAAAATCGTCATCGTCCCGACCGAAGGCAAGCCGATGGAGTTTCGCATGAAGGGCTTGCACCGGTTCGAGGTCGTCTCCCTCGAGTCGAAGGCCAAAATCGCCGCCGGGGACTTTCGCACGCGCAAAGGCGTCCGCGTTTCTTTGGAGTTTTCCCCTGGCGTCTCTTCGGAATGGCAGGCGCTGATCATGACGGCCGCGTTGGCATTCGATTTGGGGCGGAGGATTAGGAACGCGTTCTTCTCTTCCTCTATTCTTGCGCGGCTGTTTTCGCGCGACTGATGTCGGGGTTTTAGCCTATCGACGCCTGAGGGCGGGCTGGCGCCCACGTCTTTGCTGATTGTGTCGGAGGCATCCGGTAGCCTTGAAGAGATACCGAAAGAAGGAGGAAGAGTGAGGGACTTCGACCAGTCGGCCGCCGTCGTCGACCCCGAGGTCGCCGCCGTGCTCGAGGCGGAGTTGGCCAGGCAGCGCGGGACGCTCGAAATGATTGCGTCCGAGAACTTCGTGCCGCGAGCCGTGCTCGAGGCTCAGGGATCGGTGCTGACCAACAAGTACGCCGAAGGGTACCCCGGCAGGAGGTACTACGGAGGGTGCGAAGAGGTCGACAAGGTCGAAACGCTCGCGATTGAGCGGGCGAAGAGCCTGTTCGGCGCCGAATACGCCAACGTCCAGCCGCATTCCGGCGCGCAGGCCAACGCGGCGGTCTACCACGCCCTTCTCTCTCACGGCGACACGGTCATGGGGCTCCAGCTCGCCCACGGCGGACACCTCACCCACGGGATGAAGATCAACTTCTCCGGCAAGAACTACGACATCGCGGCCTATGGGCTCAATCCCGAGACGCATCGCATCGACATGGACATGGTCCGCGAGCAGGCGCTCGCCGCCCGGCCGAAGATGATCATCGCCGGATGGTCCGCCTACCCGCGCCAGCTCGACTTCGAGGCCTTCCGGCAGATAGCCGACGAGGTCGGCGCCTTCCTGTGGACCGACATGGCCCATTTCGCCGGGTTGGTCGCGGCCGGGCTGCACCCGAACCCCGTCGGGCATTCCGACGTCGTGACGACGACGATCCACAAGACCCTCGGAGGCCCCCGCTCGGGAATGATCCTCTCCCGCGACTCTTCGGCCTACGCCAAAAAGCTCAACTCCGCCGTCTTTCCCGGGCAGCAGGGCGGCCCGCTCATGCACGTCGTCGCCGCAAAGGCCGTCGCCCTGCGCATCGCCGCAACCGAGGCGTTCAAAGACAGGCAGGCCCGCACCGTCGAGGGGGCGAAGATCCTCGCGGAAAGGCTGAACGCTCCGGACGTCGCCGCGGCGGGCGTCGGCCTCGTCACCGGCGGAACCGACGTCCACCTGGTTCTCGTCGACCTGCGGAATTCAGACATGGACGGCCAGCAGGCCGAGGACCTCCTCGACGACGTCGGCATCACCGTCAATCGAAACGCCGTGCCGTGGGACCCCCGCCCGGCCGCCGTCACATCGGGGCTGCGCATCGGCACGCCTGCCCTTGCCACCAGGGGCTTCGGGGCCGCCCAGTTCGAGGAGGTCGCCGACATCGTCGCCGCGGCGCTCGTCGCAGGGAGGGGCGCCGACGTCGAGGCGCTGCGCGGGCGCGTCAGGAGGCTCACCGACGAATTCCCGCTGTACGAGGGGCTCGAGCAGGTGCGCAAATGACCGGCGGCGCCCCCGCGGCGGGGCAGGGCGGAGCGTCGGCCGCGCGCAAGCTGGACGGCAAAGCGACCGCGGCCGCGATCAAGGCCGAGCTCGCCGAGCGCGTCAAGGCGCTGCGGGCCGAGGGGAAGGCGCCCGGGCTCGGCACGGTGCTCGTGGGCGAGGACCCCGGATCGGTCTCCTACGTGGCGGGCAAGCATCGCGACTGCGCGGAGGTCGGCATTGAGTCGATCCGCGAGGATCTGCCCGCCTCGGCCTCGCAAGAGGAGATCGTCGCCGCCGTCGAGCGGCTCAACGCCGACCCGGCGTGCACCGCCTACATCGTCCAGCTGCCGCTTCCGCGGGGAGTCGATCAGAACGCCGTCCTCGAACGCATCGACCCGAACAAGGACGCCGACGGCCTCCACCCGACGAACCTCGGAAGGCTGGTCCTGTCCGTCGGCGGCGAGATCCGCTCGCCCCTTCCCTGCACGCCCGCGGGAATCCTCGAGCTGCTGAGCCGCCACGGGGTGTCGCTGCGGGGAAAGAACGTCGCGGTCATCGGCCGCGGGGTCACCGTCGGCCGCTCGATCGGCCTGCTGCTGACCCGGCGGGGCGTCGACGCAACCGTCGTCAACTGCCACACCGGCACCGCGAACGTGGAGGAAATCGTCCGCCGCGCCGACGTCGTCGTCGCGGCGGCGGGCGCGGCCCGCCTCGTCACGTCCGAGTGGATCAAGCCCGGCGCCGCGGTCGTGGACGTCGGAGTCTCGCGGATCGTCGACCCCGAAACGGGGAACGCCCGCATCGTCGGCGACGTCGACCCGGGCGTGGCCGAGGTCGCCGCCTGGCTCTCGCCCAACCCCGGCGGGGTCGGGCCCATGACCCGGGCGATGCTTCTGGCCAACGTCGTGGACATCGCCGAAAGGAAGCCATGCGCATAGCAACGTGCAACGTCAACGGAATCCGCGCCGCGGCCCGCAAAGGCATGGGGGAGTGGATCGCGTCCGCGAAGGCCGACGTGCTGCTCCTCCAGGAGGTGAGGGCCCCGGAAGAGCTCGTGGCCCCGCTCGTCGGGGAGGGATACAAAGCGATTCCCTGGCCCTGCGAGATCAAAGGGCGCGCAGGCGTCGCGGTCGCGGTGCGCGACGGGATCGAAACCGGCGCCGTCGTGCGCGGGGTCAGCGACGACCAGCCGCCGGTCGACACCGGAAGGTGGCTCGAAGTCGAACTGCCGGAGCTCGGCCTGCGCGTCGTCTCCGCCTACCTCCATTCCGGCGACTCCTCGAGCAAGGAGAAGATGGACGCCAAATACGCCCATCTCGACCTGGTCGAAAAACGACTGGCGAAACTGAGCGAAGGCGGGGGGCGTTTCCTCGTCGCGGGCGATTTCAACATCGTGCACACGCCCCTCGACATCACGAACTGGAAATCCAACCACAATCGGACCTCGGGCGTGCTGGACGAGGAGATCGCCTACCTCGACCGGTGGTTCGGTCAGATGGGCCTCGCCGACGTCCAAAGGCGCCTCGACCCGGACAGCCAGGGGCCCTACACCTGGTGGTCGCAAAGGGGGAAGGCCTTCGACAACAACACGGGGTGGCGCATCGACTACCATCTGGCCAGCCCGTCTCTCGCGGAGAAGGCCGACGCGTACCGGATCGACAGGGCGCCCTCTTACGACGCGAGGTTCTCCGACCACGCGCCCCTGATCGTGGATTACGCGCTGTGAGACTTGAGCCGGTGCGAAACTGGAAGGCCTGGCTCGGGCGCGTCAAAGAGCTGCGAGTGACGCGGGGATTCGTGCGGTACGGCACGGCCCGCGGCGGAGTGCTCGCCGGCGGGATCGCCTACTCGGCCCTCTTCGCCCTCACCGCCGCCATGACGATCGCGTGGACGGCGTTCATGGCGCTCATGGGCTCGGACAGCCGGCTGCGCGCGGACGTTCTCCGAGGATTCAACCGCATCTTGCCGGGAATCCTCAAAACGGGGGACGGCGGAGGCGTCATCGACCCAGACTCGCTCGTCCTGAAATCCGCCGTGACGCCCGCCTCCGTCCTGGCCGGCCTCGTCCTGCTCTTCACCGCGACGTCTGTCGTCGCCAACGTCGGCAAGTCCGTTCAGGCGATGTTCGGCATCGTCAGCCTCCACATCGGCCTTGCAGCCAGGCGGCTGCGCTCGCTGGGAGGCTTCGTCGTCCTCGCGCTGGGAGTCGGAGCGTCCTCCGTCCTCACTGTCTTCGGCGGCCTCGGGGCGCTCGTCTCCTTTGTCATCGACGTCGGGGTTGTGGCCTTCGTCTTCCGCGTGGTGGCCGGGGTCAGGATGCCGAGGCGCGACCTGCTTCTCGGCGCGACGTCGGCCGCCGCGGGAACCACGATCCTCAGGCTCTGCGAAAAGAGCCTCATCGGCTCCGTCTCCGACAACGCGCTCCTGGCGTCTTTCACGGCGGTCGCCGCGCTTCTTCTCGGATTGAACCTCGCAAGCCGCATCCTCCTCGTGTGCGCAGCGATCGCGGCCAACCCGCCGACGCCCTACGTTCCGGCCACGCGCGACGAGCTCCACGCGACGCAGACGCCCAACTACGTCACCCTCTCCGCGCCCCACACCCTTGACTGGCTGCACAACCCGCTTTCGGGGAGCGTCATTCCCGCGGACGCCGACGGCGTCGCCTCCGCCGACGCCGGATCCGGGCGGCGCCAGGCCTGCCGAAAACCCGACCAAAGCCCAGCCGACGAGCTCGGCGGAACGGAGAAACCATGACCTTCCACGCCATCGTCCCCGCGGGCGGAGCAGGCACGCGCCTGTGGCCTCTCTCCCGCCGCAGCGCGCCGAAATTCCTGGCCGACCTCACCGGATCCGGGAAAAGCATGCTCCAGGCCACCGTGGACCGGCTCGCGCCGATAACCGACGACGTCACGATCGTCACGGGCGCCGCCCACGCCGACGCCGTCGCCGCGCTTGTGCCCGGCGCCTCGCTGGTCGTCGAGCCGTCGGCGCGGGGGACGATGGGCGCGATCGGCCTGGCCGCGGCCATCGTCGAGGCCCGCGACCCCGAAGCCGTCGTCGGCTCCTTCGCCGCCGACCATCTCATTGCAGACGAAGAAGCCTTCAGACGGGCGGTCCTGCGCGCCGCGGAGGCCGCCGAGCAAGGCTACGTCGTCACCATTGGAATCTCCCCCGACCGCCCGTCGACCGCCTACGGGTACATTGAAGCGGGAGAGAGCTTCGGCCCGGCGCGCTCCGTGGCCCGCTTCGTCGAAAAGCCCGACGAGGCCACGGCCGCCGAATACCTCGCCACGGGAAAATACCTGTGGAACGCGGGGATGTTCGTCGCCAAGGCGGGCGTGCTCATGGACGCGCTCGCCCGCTTCCGTCCGGAGCTGGCCGAACCGCTGCGCGCCCTGGCCGCCACGTGGGAGGCCGGGCGCGAAGACGGCGTCGCCGAATACTGGGAGCCCTTGGAAAGCGCGGTCATCGACACCGCCGTGGCCGAGCCGCTCGCCGAAGAGGGAGGTGTGGCCGTCGTCCCCGTCGAGATGGGATGGTCCGACGTCGGCGACTACGCCTCGCTCGCCGACGTCGTCGAGTCGAACGAGCAGGTGGCCCCGCGAGGGTCGGAGCAGACCGTCCTCGCGCCCCCCGACGCCCTCGTCTACACCGGGCACAAGCCCGTGGTCATCGTGGGAATCCCGGAGGCCGTCGTCGTCGACATGGACGATGTGCTCTTCGTCACAACCCGCGCGAGCTCGCAGGACGTCAAACTGGCGGTAGAGGCGCTCGGACGGTCGGGACTGGGAAAATTGACGTGAACCGTTCGGTAGTTAGCCGAAAAGGAACGTAGACTTAGATCACATTCTCCGCGTCGTTTTTCCGACGCGGATGCACACAACCAGGAGAAACAAGCGTGAAGAACAGCAAAGTTGCCGCGCTTCTCGGCGTTGCGGCATTGGCGCTCAGCGCCTGCGGCGGCGGCAAAGCGGGAGAGAGCGCCTCGGCGAAGGAAAGCGCGTTGAAGGGCCCCGCGGCAAAGCAGATCGACTATCGAGCCTGCATCGTCTCCGACGCCGGGGGATGGGACGACAAGTCGTTCAACCAGTCGGCCAAGGAAGGCCTGGACAAAGCCGTTCACGACCTCGGCGTGCGGCCCAACACCGCGGAGTCGAAATCCGACAACGACTTCGCCCCCAACGTGAAGTCGATGGTCGACGCCAAATGCAATCTGACGATCGGCGTGGGATTCAAGCTGTCCGAAGCGGTCGAAAACGCCGCGAAGTCCAACCCGGACAAGCAGTTCGCCATCGTCGACGCCACATTCCAGAACCAGCCCGAGAACGCACGCGCCCTCGTCTTCAACACGCACGAGGCGGCCTACCTCGCCGGGTACGCGGCCGCGGCCAACTCCAAGTCCGGCAAGGTCGGAACCTTCGGCGGAATCAAACTCCCGACCGTCACGATCTTCATGGACGGATTCGCCGACGGCGTGGCCCGCTACAACAAGGACCACAAGAAGGACGTGAAGGTCCTCGGATGGAACAAGGAGACCCAGGAGGGCCAGTTCACCAACACCTTCGACGATCAGTCGAAGGGAACCGCCGTGGCCAACCAGCTCATCCAGCAGGGCGCGGACGTCATCATGCCCGTCGCCGGCCCCGTCGGCCTGGGGGCGGCCGCAGCCGCCAAGTCCAACGGCAAGACGCTCATCGTCGGCGTCGATTCCGATTGGTACGAATCGGCCTCCGAGTACAAGGACATCGTTTTGACTTCCGTGCAAAAGGGCATCAACCCCGCCGTCGTCGACACGATCAAGTCCGGCGTCGAGAAGAAGTTCGACAAGGCGCCCTATGTCGGCACGCTGAAGAACGGCGGCGTCTCGCTCGCCCCCTTCCACGATCTCCAAAAGTCCCAGCCGAAGGGCTTGGAAGACGAATTGAAGAAGATCAAAGAGGAGATCGTCTCCGGCAAGACGGTTGTGAAGTCCTCGGCTGCTTACGAGGTCAAATGAGCGAGGAGGGGCCCGGGCTCGCGAGGAGCCCGGGCCCTCTCCGAGCCTGAAAGGTTGGGCATTCGGTGCATCTGGAACTGCGTGGGATCACCAAGCGATTCGGCTCGTTCGTGGCCAACGACCGCATAGACCTCACTGTCCGGCCGGGTGAGATACACGCCCTTCTCGGCGAGAACGGCGCGGGCAAATCGACCCTCATGAACGTCCTGTACGGGCTGTATCGGCCTGAAGAGGGCGAGATTCTGATCGACGGCGAACCGGCGGCCTTCTCCAACGCCGCCGACGCCGTCGCCGCGGGCATCGGAATGGTCCACCAGCATTTCATGCTCATCCCCGTGTTCACCGTCGCCGAGTCCGTCGCCCTCGGATTTGAGCCGATCAACCCGGTCACGCGGCTCCTTCGCCGCAAGAAGGCCCGCGGCCTCGTGAAGGAATGGTCCGCTCAATTCGGCTTCGACCTCGATCCCGACGCCAAGATAGAGGACCTTCCCGTCGGCGTCCAGCAGCGAGTGGAGATCGTCAAGGCGCTGGCGCGAGGCGCCGAGCTGCTCGTCCTCGACGAGCCGACGGCCGTCCTCACCCCGCAGGAGACGGACGGGCTCATGAAAATCATGAGGGGGCTCGCGGACTCTGGGGCCTCCATCGTCTTCATCACCCACAAGCTCCGAGAGGTCAAGGCGGTCGCGGACAGGATCACCGTGATCCGCAGAGGGGCCGTGGTCGGGCAAGCCTCGCCCGAGGCCTCCCAGGAGGAGCTCGCCTCCATGATGGTCGGGCGCCCCGTGCTCTTGCGCGTCGAGAAAAAGCCGGCGACGCCGGGCAAGGCGGCGCTCCGCGTCGAGGACGTCTCGCTCGTGGGCCCTGGCGGAGGAACCCTGCTCGACCGCGTCAGCTTCGACATCCGCGAGGGAGAGATCCTCGGCGTCGCGGGCGTGCAAGGCAACGGCCAAACAGAGCTCGCCGAGACGCTCCTGGGGCTCAGACGCCCCGATTCGGGCTCGATCTCGCTCAACGGGAAGCCCGTTTCCAACGCCAGCGTGCGCAGACACATCGACGCGGGCATAGGCTTTGTTCCGGAAGACCGCTCGAGCGACGGCATGATCGCCTCGTTCTCCGTGGCCGAAAACCTTGTTCTCAACCAGTACAGGCGCCCGCCCTTCGCGCGGGGGCCGGCCATGAGCGTCTCCGAGGTGGCGAAAAACGCCAAGGAGCGCGTCGTCGAATTCGACATCAGGCTGAGCGACGTCAACGGCCCGATCTCCAACCTTTCCGGAGGGAACCAGCAAAAGGCCGTGGTTGCGCGCGAGCTTTCAGGCGATCTGTCGCTTTTCATCGCCAACCAGCCGACGCGCGGCGTCGACGTCGGGTCCGTCGAATTCATCCACAAACGCATCGTCGCCGAACGGGACAAGGGAACGCCCGTTCTGCTCGTGTCGTCCGAGCTTGACGAGATCGTCGGGCTTTCCGATCGCATCGCGGTCATGTGCCGCGGGCAGATCGTCGGGATCGTTCCCGCTGACACTCCGCGTTCCGTCCTCGGAGTCATGATGGCGGGAGGCTCGCTCGAAGAGGCCTCCGAACAAGCCGAGCCGACCCTGACGGACCGCGTCGAGGAAGAAGACATGGACAGGAGCGGGACGGACCGCTTCATGCCGGAGGGCGACGCGCTGAAACGATTCCGGCCGAAGGGCGGGGCTGCGAGCGAGGAGAACGCACATGACTGAGACGAACGCAGCGGCCCGGAACGGAACAGCTCAAAACGAGGCGGGGCTGGGCCAAGCGGGGCCGAACGAAGCCGTGCTGAGCGGCGCGGGGCCTGAGGAAAACGGGGCGCTCCTAGGAGGGGGCGAGGCGTTCCGAGCCGCGGGCGGAACTTTTCAGGGCGACGAGCGGCGAGAGCCGAGCCGCCTGCGCTTGGCGACGTGGCGTTGCCTCAGTTTGCTCTACAGGGCATTGAGTTCGAGCGCCGCCGTCTACGTTTTGGCGATCGTTGTTTCGCTCGCCGTCGGCGCGATCCTCATGCTCGTTTCGGGCGCCGACGTCGTCGAAGGCTATTCGGCGATGGTCCGCGGGTCCCTCTTCAATTGGAAGGCTCAGTCCTTCCAGGGGCAGATCGCCCCGCTCACATCGTCGGTCTTCTCCTCCCTCCCGCTCATCATCGCGGGGCTCGCCCTCGCCCTCGGCTTTCGCGGCGGCCTGTTCAACATCGGAGGGACCGGGCAGATCGTCGCCGGAGCCATCGGCGCCGCCTGGGTGGGATTCCAGTGCCACATGCCGGCGGGAGTCCACCTCCTCGCCTGCCTGCTGGCCGCCGTCGTCTGCGGCGGAATCTACGGTTTCATCGCGGGTTTCCTCAAGGCGGCGACCGGCGCCAACGAGGTGATCGTGACGATCATGCTCAACTCCGTCGCCACGCTCGGGCTCGCCCAGCTTTTGACGTATCAGTCCTTCCGGCGGCCGGGGTCCGGCGATCCGCGCTCGCCCACGATAGACGCGACGGCGCAGCTGCCCGAGACGGCTCCGCCGTTCCAGATCAACGGCGGCATCGTCATAGCGCTCCTCGCGACGGCCTTTGTGTGGTGGTACCTCGAGCGTTCGACGTGGGGGTTCGAGCTGCGAGCTGTCGGCGCCAATCCCGACGCCGCGAAGACCGCGGGAATGTCGATCGGCAAGGTGACGACGGTGACGTTGACCCTTTCCGGCGCGCTGTGCGGCCTGGCCGGCGGGGTGACCATGACGGGGGATCTGAAGTACCTGACCGACGGCGTCGCAGGAAGCACCGGATTCGACGCCATCACCGTGGCGTTGCTCGGCCGGAACAGGCCCGTGGGCACTTTCTTCGCCGGAATCCTCTTCGGGGTGTTCCGGGCGGGCGGGCGGACGATGGACGCCCAGGCCGACGTACCCATCGACATGGTCCTCATCCTCCAATCCGTCATCGTTTTGCTCATCGCGGCTCCCGCATTCGTCCGCTGGCTCTTCCGGCTTCCAACGGGCGGGAGCGACAGATGGCGCGCGTATCTGACCCTCGCCCGGGAAAAGGCCGCGGGGCAAGCCGAAGCCTCGCCGGATTCCGCGGCGCAGGCTGAAGACAGAGCGCCGGGGAGCGGGCGGCTGCGGACCGAGGCGCAGGAAACGGATGACAAGAAGGAGGCCTTGAGATGAGCGTCGAAGTCACCGGCGAATCGCTCGAATCTCCCGAGGAGCCCGCGGCCTCGCAGGCGTCTTCCCCGGCCGTCGCCGGGCGCATCAGCTGGCGCAGGCCCATCGCCTATCTGATTCTCACACTCCTGCTCGGCGCCATGTGGATGAGCGCCGAGGGCGACGCGATCTTCTCCCTGATGAGGGGAGGCGAAAGCATCGAGATTCCCGATTTCACACTCGGATCTGCCGCTGTGTGCTGCGTGCTCACGCTCGTCGGCCTTCTCGTCACTGTCTACGCTTTCGTGCGGGCGGTACAGAGGAAGAAAATCGGCGTGCTTCCGACGATCGCCATCGGCGTGAGCGCGGTCCTAGGGCTCCTCGCCTGGTACGGAGGAGGGTCGTCCAGCCATATCACCCTCACATTCGCTCTCGCATCCGGTTTGGCGTCTGCGACGCCGCTCATTTTCGGCTCCCTCGCCGGCGTCGTCTCCGAACGGGTCGGAATCGTCAACATCGCGATCGAAGGGCAGCTCCTCGCCGGCGCCTTCGCCGGGATCGTCGTGGCCTCGTGGTGGCAGAGCGTGTGGCTCGGCCTGATCGCCGCCCCCGCAGCCGGTGCGATCGTCGGCGCGCTCTTGGCCTTCTTCGCCATCAAGTACAACGTCGATCAGATCATCGTCGGCGTCGTCCTCAACGTCCTTGTGCTTGGCCTGACGACCTTTTTCCTCGGAACCGAGCCGTTCAAAACGAACAAGGTCAACCTCAATTCCTCAATCTTCCACCTCGATCGAATCGCGATCCCGGGCCTGTCGGACATCCCGGTGCTAGGGCCCGTCCTGTTCGACCAGACCGCTCTGACGTACTTCATGTACGCGCTCATTGCCGCGCTCACCGTCTACCTGTACCGTTCGAAGTGGGGTTTGCGGCTGCGGGCGTGCGGCGAGCATCCGAAGGCCGCCGCGACCGTGGGCATCAACGTCCGTGCCACGCGTTTCAGGAACAGCCTGCTGGCCGGGGCGATCGCGGGCCTCGGAGGCGCCTACCTCACAATTGCAGCGGACATCGGGCACGAGTTCAACGACAAAATGTCGTCCGGCAAGGGCTACATCGCCCTTGCCGCCATGATCCTCGGCAGGTGGAATCCGATCGGGGCCGTGGGCGCGGCGCTCATGTTCGGCTTTGCCGAGGCGACGGCGATCCTTCTGCCCACGCTCGACTCGAGCGCGCCGGCGAATCTCATCAACATGATCCCCTACGTCATCACGATCGTGGCCGTCGCAGGATTCGTCGGCAAGTCCCGCCCGCCGGCCGCCGAGAATAAGCCTTACTAGAAGGAAACAACCCCTGTTCGAGAACAACGGCTCTTACTAGAATACGGCAAGGTCTGCCTAGGATGGCGGCAATCCCTGTCGGAGAACGACGGCTCTTGCTAGGAGGCGGCAAACCCTGCCGGAAAAGCCGTCCTCGCTGGAGGAGGGCAGGTTATACGGCCTTCCCAGCGGAGGGCGAGTCCCGAGAGTCAACAAGGAGGCGACGTGACGGAGGATTCCGGGCGACCCGAGGTTCCTTGGCGGCGCCTGCGCCAGCTCGCCCTCGAAGCGATGTCGCGGGCCTACGTCCCGTATTCCGGCTATCCGGTGGGGGCGGCGGCGCTCGTGGACGACGGACGCCTCGTCTCGGGCTGCAACGTCGAGAACGCCGGGTACGGGGTGACGCTGTGCGCCGAATGCGGGCTGGTTTCCGAGCTTGTTCGCGGCGGAGGCGGCAAGCTGCTCGCCTTCGTGTGCGTCAACGCCGACGCCGAGACGATCGCGCCGTGCGGCAGGTGCAGGCAGCTGCTGGCCGAGCACGCCGACCCCGCCATGGTCCTCGACATGCCCGGCGGCCTCATGTCCATGGCTGAGGCCCTTCCCTTCGCCTTCGGGCCGGGCGACCTGAACGCGGTCGAGCGGACCGCGCCGTTTGAAAGCAAGGAGAACTGAGGTGGCAGAAGCCTTCGATGCCGTCGACGTCATTCGACTCAAGCGCGACGGCGGCGAATTGACCGACGCGCAGATCGACTGGACGATCGGCGCCTACACCCGCGGCGCCGTCGCCGACGAGCAGATGAGCGCCCTCGCCATGGCGATCTTCCTCAACGGGATGAGCCGACGCGAGATCTCGCGATGGACCGCCGCAATGGTCGCCTCGGGCGAGCGGATGGACTTTTCACGGCTTGCGCGGCCCACGGCCGACAAACACTCCACCGGCGGGGTGGGGGACAAGGTCACCCTCCCACTCGCCCCGCTCGTCGCCTCCTTCGGAGTGGCCGTCCCGCAGCTTTCTGGCAGGGGATTGGGGCACACCGGCGGCACGCTCGACAAGCTCGAATCGATCGCCGGGTGGCGGGCCGACGTGAGCAACGAGCAGATGTGGGAGTTCCTCGGAAAAGGCTCGGGCGCGGTCGTCTGCGCCGCGGGGGCCGGGCTGGCGCCCGCGGACAGGAAACTGTATGCGCTGCGGGACATCACCGCCACAGTCGACTGCGTGCCGCTCATCGCCTCCTCGATCATGAGCAAGAAGATAGCGGAGGGAACGCGGGCGCTCGTCCTCGACGTCAAGGTGGGATCGGGCGCCTTCATGAAAGACATCGACAGGGCGCGCGAGCTTGCGTCGACGATGGTCGGCCTCGGCGCCGACGCCGGAACCGACACCGTCGCGCTGCTGACGGACATGGACGTGCCCCTCGGCCTGACCGTCGGCAACGCGCTGGAGGTCCGCGAGTCCGTCGAGGTCCTCGCGGGAGGCGGGCCGGACGACGTCGTCGAACTCACCGTCGCCCTCGCCAGAGAAATGCTTGCGGCCGCGGGAAAGAACGACGTCGACGTCGAAGCCGCCCTCGGCGACGGCCGCGCCATGGACGTGTGGCGGGCCATGGTCCGCCAACAGGGAGGCGACCCCGACGCGCCTCTGCCTGCGGCCCGCGAGACTCACGATGTGACCGCGCCGCGCGCGGGCATCCTCAGCGAGATGGACGCGCTCAAGGTGGGAGTCGCGTCGTGGCGGCTCGGCGCCGGGCGCGCCCGCAAAGAGGACTCCGTCCAGGCGGGGGCCGGGGTCGAAATCTTCGCCAAGCCCGGCGACCGCGTGGCAAGGGGCCAGCCGATCCTGCGCCTGCACACCGACGAGCCGGACAGGTTCGAGAGGGCGATCGACGCGCTTCGGGGAACGCTGAACGTGGACGACGCCGCCCCCGCTTCGGCGCTTCGCGATTCGGCCGGAAAGGGCGCTTCGACCAGGGAACCCGGCGATTCGACCGGGAAAGACGATGCGGCCGGGAAAGACGATGCGGCCGGGAAAGACGATGCGGCCGCCCGGAAGTCCCAGGGAGCGGCGGCCCCGAAACCCCGCCGCTCGGTCGTCCTCGAAAGGCTGGGATGAAACTCAAGAAAGGAAACAAGCATGCCGTACACCCGTGACGACGTCGCCAAGCTCATCGACCACACCCTGCTCAAGCCGGAGGCGACGCACAGCCAGGTCCGCGAGCTCGTCGAGGAGGCAAAAGAGCTCGGAGTCTGCTCCGTGTGCGTCTCGCCCTCGCTGCTTCCCCTGCCCTTCGACCTGGGGGACCTGAAGCTGGCGGTCGTGTGCGGATTCCCCTCGGGGGCGCACCACAGCGACGTCAAGGCGGCCGAAGCGGCCCGGGCCGTCGCCCAGGGGGCCGACGAGGTCGACATGGTCGTCAACCTCGCGTGGGCGGCCGGGAACGAATTCGAGAAGGTCGAGGCGGACATTCGCGCCGTCCGCGAGGCGGTGCCCGGTGCGGTGCTGAAGGCCATCGTCGAGTCGGCGGCGCTGAGCGACGAGCAGATCGTCGCCGTGTGCGAGGCGGCGAAGGCCGCGGGCGCCGACTTCGTCAAGACCTCGACGGGATTTCACCCGTCGGGGGGAGCTTCGGCGCACGCCGTCGCCCTCATGAAGGCGACCGTGGGGGAGACGATGCAGGTCAAGGCCTCGGGCGGAATCCGCGACGGGAAATTCGCCGCGGAGCTTCTCGACGCCGGGGCTTCGCGCCTCGGCCTTTCGGCGAGCGCGAAGGTGCTCGACACGCTCTGAGGCCGCCCGCAGCGCTTCGAAGTTCCGGCGGGCCCGCGGCGCGCGCTCCCCGAAGGCTTGGAGCTTGACCGGCTAGAGCTTGACCGCCAGAGTTTGACCGGTTAAAGCTTGAGCGCCGCCGAAACGTCGGCCTTGAGCGCTTCGAGCCGGGAGGCGGCGGCTTCCTTCGCCGAATCGAGGCCGCCTTCGACGGGCTCGCAGACCTCGAGGTAGCACTTGACCTTCGGCTCGGTCCCCGAGGGGCGAATGACCACGCGGTCGCCCGCCTGAGTGTGCCACACGATCGCATCCGTGGGAGGAAGATCCTCCGTCCCTCCGCTCAGGTCGAGGGCGCCGACCACGGGCGAGCCCGCGAGCGAGGAGGGAGGCTCGCTGCGCACCTTCTCCATCGTGCGTCCTATGATGGACAGGTCATCGACCCGGACGGTGACCGGCGCCGTGAGGAAAACCCCGTGAAGCGCATACAGGCGGTCAAGCTCGCCGAGGAGCGAGGAGCCGGAGGCGGCGAGCCCCGCGGCGACCGACGCCAGGAGGATCCCGGCCGACATGCCGTCCTTGTCCCTGACAGCCGCCGGATTGACGCAAAAGCCGATGGCTTCCTCGTACCCGTAGGCGATGTCGTGAACTCGCGCTATCCATTTGAAGCCGGTGAGGGTCTCGCGGTGCTTCGCCCCGTGCGCGGCGGCGATGCGCCCGAGCAGCCTCGAAGAGACGATGGAGTTGGCCAGCACGCCGCCCGGGTTCTCCGGAGCGCCGCTCGGGTGCGCGGCAGCGGGCCTTTCCAGCTTCTGCGCCGCCTGTTCGCCCAGAATCGAGCCGATCTCGTCGCCCGAAAGCTGGCGCCATTCGTCCCCGTCCGGGACGGCCGCCGAGCACCTGTCGGCGTCGGGGTCGGATGCGACGACGAGGTCCGCCCCGACCCTGCGGGCCGTTGCGATCGCGAGGTCAAGCGCGCCCGCCTCCTCGGGATTTGGAAAGGCGACGGTGGGGAAGTCGGGGTCCGGCTCGCACTGTTCGGCGACCTCGACGACGTCGTGAAAGCCCGCGGCCGCGAAGACGCGGCGCATAATCTGCGCGCCGACTCCGTGCATCGCCGTGTAGACGATTCTCAGGTCGCGCGGCCCGGCGGGCGCGAGCGCAGCGCATTCGGCCACGTAGGAATCGACGAGCTCCTCGCCTACCGTCGCGTAGCCGCTTGCGAGGGGGATGCCGGCGGCGGGCCCCGTCGCCTCGATCTCTCGCGCGATCTCCGCGTCGGCCGGGGGGACCAGCTGGACGCCCCGGCCGTCCTCGTCGGCGCTCCTGCCGCCGAGGTACACCTTGTAGCCGTTGTCGCGGGCCGGGTTGTGCGACGCCGTGACCATCACCCCGGCGTCGGCGCCGAGCGCGCGCACCGCGTAGGCGAGGATCGGCGTCGGCAGCGCCCGCGGAAGAATCGCCGCGCGCAGACCGGCCGCCGTTGCGATCGCGGCGGTGTCTTCGGCGAACTTCCGCGAGTTGCGGCGCGCGTCGTAGCCGACGACGACGAAGGCGCCCCCGCCGGCCTTCTTGCGAAGATATGATGAAAGTCCGGCGGCCGCCTTGCGGACGACGGCCGTGTTCATTCGGAAGGGACCCGCCGCCATCGTCCCGCGCAGCCCCGCGGTGCCGAACTGCAGGAAGGAGGAGAACCGGTCGTCCAGCTCGGCGCGAGCCTCGGCCTCGCCTTCCTCGGCCCGCCTGAGAAGCTCGGTGAGCTCGGTTTTGTCGTCTTCGTCGGGGTCCGCCGCGATCCACTCGCGGACGGCGCTGGCGTTGACCATTGTTTTCCTCTCGTCGGTGAGGCTGTGAAGTTTGCTGTGCGAGGCTTGCCGTGCGGAAGCCTTCCGCGCCGAGTCGGGCGCCTGAGCCGCCCGGCGCCGACAGGCCGGATTGCGCGTCGCCGAGCCGTTCCGCGTCGGTTCAGCAGACGTCGGTCAGCCGGCGCCGGACAAAGGACGGTCGGCGCCGAAGCCGGCTCGGTCGATGGTCCGCACGATGTCCGCGAGCAGCCGGGAGATGCGCGGGCCTGCGGCTTTTCCGGCTTCGAGGACCTCGCCGTGGCTGAGCGTGCCCGGGGCGACTCCGGCGGCGTGGTTCGTCACGAGGGAGATGCCCAGCACCTCCATTCCCGCCGCCCGGGCGGCGATCGCCTCGAGCGCCGTCGACATCCCCACAAGGTCCGCGCCCAAGGCCCTGGCCATGCGCACCTCGGCCGGCGTTTCGTAGTGCGGCCCGGGGAATTGGGCGTAGACGCCCTCGGGAAGGCCGGGGTCGACGCCCCGGGCGATCTCGCGAAGCCGCGGCGAGTAGAGATCGGTCAGATCGACGAAATTCGCCCCCCGCAGAGGCGACGCCGCGGTGAGGTTGATGTGGTCGCCGATGAGGGCCACGGTTCCCGGGCCCCATTCGGGGACGGTCGATCCGCACCCGTTGGTCAGGATGCACACTTTTGCGCCCGTCGCCGCGGCGGTTCGGACTCCGTGGGCGACGGCGTCGACGCCCTTGCCCTCGTAGAAGTGGGTCCGCGCGCCCAGCACCAGAGCGCGGCCCGATTCGAGCACAATGGATCTCAAAGTGCCTCGGTGCCCTGCGACGCCGTTGGCTGAGAAACCGGGCACCTTCTCAGCCGGCACTTCGGCGACGGTCTCCCCGATGAGGTCGGCCGCGCCGCCCCAGCCCGATCCAAGAGTGAGCGCGCAGTCGTGGGAGGCGACGCCGGTGAGGTCGGCGATGACCCGCGCCGCTTCGGCGGCGAGTTCGTTTGTCATGGGCAATACGTTACAGGCAGTAGGCGCGGTCTATAAAGCAGTAGGCTTGGGTTATGAATACGAACGAGGCTCAGCCTCTTAATGCGGACGACGTCGTGGCTCTGACGGCGCAGCTTGTGGACATTCCCTCCGTCTCGGGGGAGGAGGGCAGGATCGCCGACGAAATCGAAGCGACCTTGAGAAAGCACGGGCGCCTTGAAGTCCTCAGGGACGGCGACGCCGTGGTGGCGCGTACGAATCTCGGAAGGCCCGTGCGGATACTCCTGGCCGGGCACACGGACACCGTCCCCGTCGCAGGCAACGTTCCCGGAAAGCTCGAAGGCGGGGTCCTCTGGGGCAGAGGGTCGGTCGACATGAAGGGCGGAGACGCCGTCCTCCTCCATCTCGCCACGGCCCTGCGGGAGCCGCGAACGGACCTCACGTGGGTCTTCTACGACCACGAAGAGGTCGAGGCCAGCCTCAACGGCCTCGGCCGCCTCTCGCGCAACCATCCCGACTGGCTCGCGGCCGACCTCGCCGTCCTCGCCGAGCCCACCGACGGAGGCATCGAGGGCGGGTGCAACGGAACGCTGCGCGTGAAGGTGAAGGCCAGCGGAGTCGCCGCCCACTCGGCGCGCCCGTGGACCGGGGAGAACGCCGTGCACAAGCTCCTCGACGCCCTGGCCTTCCTGGCGAACTGGCAGTCCGAGGTCCACGAGGTCGGCGGTCTGGAGTACCGCGAGTCCCTCCTGGCGGTCGGCGTTTCGGGGGGAGGCGGCCGCAACTCCGTGCCCGACGAGGCGCACGTCGTCGTCAACTTCCGGTATGCGCCGGACAGGACGGAGGAAGAGGCCCAGGCCTATGTCCGCTCGGCTTTTTCCGGGTACGACGTCGAAGTGCTCGACAGCGCCCCGCCCGCGGCGCCCGGAATGGACCATCCCGAGTTCGCGCGCCTGGCCGAACTGCTGCGGGAGGCCGGCGCCGGCGAGCCCGCGGCCAAGCTCGGGTGGACCGACGTCGCCCGGTTCTCCGCCCTGGGGATACCGGCGATCAACTGCGGGCCGGGAGATCCGATCCTGGCGCACAAGGACGACGAGGCGTGCCCCGTCGAACAGATCGAGCGCCTGGCCGGCGTGCTTGGAAGGTGGCTTCAAGCGTAGTCTTGGCCCATGACAGACGACCGATTTCACCGCCAAGGCCCCGTGATACTGCGCGGTGCGCGCATCCCCGACGCCACGGCCGACGCCGCCTTGTTGAGCAACGAGCGCTCCTCGGATTGGATGCACACCGACCCGTGGCGCGTCATGCGCATCCAATCCGAGTTCGTCGAAGGCTTCGGCGCGCTTGCCGACCTTCCGCCGTCGATCTCGATCTTCGGCTCGGCGCGCGCCCGGCCCGGCGACCCCTCCTACGAAACCGCAAGGGAGATCGCGCAAAGGCTCGCCGCGGCGGGATTCGGGGTCATCACCGGCGGCGGGCCGGGAGTCATGGAGGCGGGAAACCGGGGCGCCCGGGAAGGCGACGGACTGTCCGTGGGCCTGGGAATCGAGCTTCCGTTCGAGCAGGGCATGAACGAGTACGTCGACCTCGGCGTCAACTTCCGCTACTTTTTCGCACGAAAAACCATGTTTCTCAAATATTCTTTGGGGTTCGTGGTCATGCCCGGCGGCTTCGGCACCCTGGACGAGCTTTTCGAGGCTGTGACCTTGGTGCAGACGAAGAAGGTCTCCTCGTTCCCGATCGTCCTCGTGGGACGCGACCACTGGGACGGGCTCGATCGATGGATTCGCGGCACGCTGCGGGAATCGGGGATGATCGGCGAGGCCGACGCCGACCTGTTGACGGTGGTCGACACGGCAGAGGAAGCCATTGAGGCCGTCCGCTCCGGGATTCGCCGGCTGGCTGCGGAGAAAAAAGCGGAGACTCCCGAGTGAAGAAGGCGGAGATTCAGAAGGCGGAGATTCCCAAGTGAAGAAGGCGGAAACTCCAAAGTAAAGTAGACAGAAACTCCAGCATAAGGCCGAAAATCGGCAAAACGGACGGTGAGAAACGAGTAGACTGAGAGTGCGATAGGTAACAACTGTCGAGGCGAAAGGAGATTCGCATGGCAGCGTTGAAACCTCGCACTGGCGACGGCCCGTTGGAAGTCGAACGGGAGGGCCGCGGAATCGTCGTCCGCATCCCCGTCGACGGAGGAGGCCGCCTTGTCTTGGAATTGAAGGACGCCGAGGCATCCGAACTGAAGGAGGCTTTGGCGGCCGTCGAACGATAGGCGTGCATCCGCGAAACAGACCCACCGCTTTCTGGGAGCGCGTGGGTCTTTTCGTTGCGCTTGAGCCCGCTAGATGAGATGGGCGATGAGCAAGCCCTCGCCGACGGGGACGACGGAGGTTTCCAGGTCGGGCGAGGAGACGAGCTCGCGGCCGAGGTTGCGGATGGCGACGACGTCGTCTTCCCTGCGGGCCGGATCCGCCACGCGCCCTCCCGCGAGGGCCCGCGCCACTGCGAGAATGCCGCCGGGACGAAGGAGCCGCAGCGCCTCCTCGGCGTCCTCCGGCGTCTCCAAGGGGTCGCCGTCAAGGAAGACGAGGTCGTAGGAGTTCGCGGCCAGCCGCGGCAGAAGGTCGGCGCTGCGCCCGTTGATCAGCCGGGTGCGCCCGCTGCGCACGCCCGCCTTCGAAAAGGCCTCCCGCGCGGCGTGCTGGGCCTCGCGTTCGGCGTCGATCGATGTGAGTGTGACGTCGCCGTTGGCGAGAAGGTAAAGGCCGGACACTCCGGTGCCCGTTCCCACCTCGACGATGGAGGCGACGCCCGTCGAGCTCACAAGGAGCCGAAGGAGGGCCCCGGTTGCCGGACTCACGCACGAGATGCCGAATTCGCCGGCGAGGCGGCGAGCTTGCGTTACGACGTCGCTCTCGACGTAGAGGTCCTCAGTGTAGGCCCATGCGAGCGTCTGATCTGTTGCCATGGTGTGAGATTATCAGACCGGCGTCACGCTGAGGCTCAGGCCGGCGAGCCCCCGGGCGCGGCGGGCCAGGGCGCCCGCGATTTCGCGGAGGCTCTCCTGCGCCTCGGACGAGCCCTCGGCCAAGACGACGGGCACGCCCTCGTCGCCGCCTTCGCGCAGCGACACCTCGATCGGGACAGTGCCGAGAAGGGGAACTTCGTAGCCCAGGTTCGCGGTGAGCTGCTCGGCTACCGTCGCGCCGCCGCCCCGGCCGAAGATCTCGTTCCTCGATCCGTCCGGCATGGCCAGGTAGGACATGTTCTCGACGACCCCGACGACGCGCTGGTGCGTCTGGCTGGCCATCTGGCCGGCGCGCTCGGCCACCTCCGCCGCGGCGACCTGCGGCGTCGTCACCACGACGATCTCGGAGTTGGGGATGAGCTGGGCCACGGAGATGGCGATGTCCCCGGTGCCCGGGGGCAGGTCGAGGAGAAGCACGTCGAGGTCGCCCCAGAAGACGTCCGAAAAGAACTGCTCGAGAGCGCGGTGCAGCCGGGGGCCGCGCCACAGGATGGGGGAGTTGTCGGGAAGGAACATCCCGATCGAGATGACCTTCACGTCGTGGGCGACGGGGGGGATGATCATTCCGTCGAGGGCGGTGGGAGGCTGGTCCACGCCCATCATCCGCGGCACGGAAAAGCCGAAGATGTCGGCGTCCACGAGCCCGACTTTGAGGCCGGAGGCGGCCATGGCGGCCGCGAGATTGACGGTGACGGAGGATTTGCCCACGCCGCCCTTGCCGGATGTGACGGCGAGGACCCGCGTGAGGCTGCCCTTCTGGGCGAAGGGGACGACGCGGTCGGCCGCGCTCCCGCGCAGCTTCGCCTGCAGCTCGGCGCGCTGCTCGGAGTTCATGGCGCCCATCTTGACGAAGACGCGCTCGACGCCTTCGAGCGCGCCGACGACGTTCTTCACGTCGGTGGAGATGGTCTCGCGCAAGGGACAGCCCGCGGTGGTCAGGAGGATCGAGACCATGACCGTGCCGTCGTCTTCAATCTGGACGTCGTCGACCATGTTGAGGTCGGTGATCGGTCGGCGGATCTCGGGGTCGATGACGCGTTCGAGCGCGCCGCACACTTCGTCGAGGCTAACCATGGCAACCATCGTACCCGCCTGGTCAATGCCCCGGCCCGGCCGAGTGGCTCGAGTCACGTCTCTTCGCGTTTCGGCCTACGGCTCTTCGCGTTCGGCTTTGAGTTCGTCGAGCTCGGCCTGCAATTCCGCGATGCGCTGATCGCGCTCGGCCAAACGGCCTTCGCGGTCGCGGTCGAACTCTTCGAGCGCCACGCGCAGCTCGGAGCGCACGAAGTCGCGCGTGGCGACGTCGCCCATGCTCATGCGCAGGCCCGCGATCTCCCGGGTGAGGTACTCGGTGTCGGCCAGGTTGCGTTCGGCGCGCTGCCGGTCCTGCTCGGCCGTCACCCGGTCGCGGTCGTCCTGCCTGTTCTGGGCCAGCAGGATGAGCGGCGCCGAATACGAGGCCTGCGTGGAGAAGGCCAGGTTGAGCAAAATGAACGGGTAGGGGTCCCACGACTTCCCGGCGAGGCTGACGAGCACGACGTTGGCGACCACCCATGTCACAACGAAAATCGTCATGTAGAGGATGAACTTGGGGCTTCCCATGAACCTCGCCGTCGATTCGGCGAAGCGGCCGAAGGCGTCGGAGTCCTTCTTTCGCCGCAGGTGCATCCTGGAGCGGCCGGTCCGCTCCAGCGGCTTGTCGAAATCAGACATGCTGGGCCTCCACCGCCTCGTCGGTCACGTCGTCGTCGGCGTCGCGCCAGTCCTCGGGCAGCAGATGGTCGAGGACGTCGTCGACGGAGACGGCGCCGATGAGCGAATCGTCGTCGACGACGGGCAGCGCCGTCAGGTTGTAGGTCGCCAGAAGCCTCGTCACCGTGCCGATTCCCGCGGAGGCCGAGATGGCCTCGATGTCGGTGTCGAGGATCGTCCCGATCATCGCCGAGGGGGCTTCGCGCAGGGCGCGCTGGATGTGCACGACGCCGAGGAACCGGCCCGTCGGGGTCTCCAGGGGAGGGCGGCAGACGAACATGATCGCCGCCAGCGCGGGCGGGATGTCGGCGCGCCGCGCCGAGGCGAGGGCCGTGGCGATCGTCGCCTCGGGCGGAAGGACGATCGGCTCGGTGGTCATGAGGCCGCCGGCGGTCCGCTCCTCGTAGGCCAGCAGGCGCCTGACGTCCTGGGCCTCCTCCGGCTCCATGCGCTCGAGCAGCTCGGCGGCCTGGTCCGTCGGCAGTTCGGCGACGAGGTCGGCGGCGTCGTCGGGCTGCATGACGTCGAGGACGTCGGCCGCACGCTCCATGTCGAGGCTGGAGAGGATCTCGATCCTGTCCTCGTCGCCGAGCTCCTCCAGGATGTCCGCCAGGCGCTCGTCCGTCAGCTCGCTGGCCACCGCCTGCATGCGCCCGGCGGGAAGCTCGCGCAGCACGTCGGCGACGTCGGCGGGCTTGAGCTCGTTGATCTGGGCGAGGATTGAGACGTTGCCCTGGACCGCCGCGGGATTCATGAGCCCGGTGACCTCGCGGACGGGCACGGTGAAGGACCGCTGGCCGCCCACGGCGCGCTTGCCCGTGCGCACGTACAGCGAGGTCAGCTGCCATTCGCGGGGCTTCGTCTGGGTGATGGCGACGTCGATGACGACGGCCTCCTCGTTCGTCTCGCGCAGGTGGACGTGGCGTTCGATGAGCTGGGCGAGCACGAGCGTCTCGGCCGGACGCTGGGAGAAGCGGCGGATGTTGACGATTCCGGTGGTGATGACTTGGCCGTTGGCTATCGAGGTGACGCGGGTGAGCGGGAGGAAGACGCGGCGCTTTCCCACCACCTCGACGACGAGGCCGACGGCCAGCGGATCGCCCTTCAGGCGGAAAAGGGCGACGACGTCGTAGACCGTGCCCACCTGGTCTCCTATGGGGTCGAAGACGGGCGTGCCGATGAGCCTTGCCGCATATACGGTCTGAGCGTGCCGCTTCATAGATTCCTCCTATCGCGCGACGGACGCCATCCAGGCCTCGATTTCGGGGACGGTCCGCGGAATTCCCTCGGAGATGCGAACGGCGCCGGAGCCGGTCACCACGACGTCGTCTTCGATGCGGACCCCGATGCCGCGGAACCGCTCGGGCACAAGAAGGTCGTCCTCGCGGAAGTACAGGCCCGGCTCGATCGTGAAGACCATGCCCGGGGCGAGCTCGGCCTCGACGTACATTTCGCGGCGGGCTTGGGCGCAGTCGTGGACGTCCAGGCCCAGGTGGTGGCTGGTGCCGTGCGGCATCCAGCGGCGGTGGAAGCCGCCGTCTTCGGCGAGCGATTCGGCCGCGGTCCCCGGGAGCATGCCCCACCCCTCCAGCCTTGCGGCGATGACCTCCATGGCCGCGTCGTGGACGTCGGAGAACTTGCAGCCGGGCTCCTGCGCGCGGGCGAAGGCGGCGTCGGCCGCGTCCAGGACGGCCTGGTAGACCTCGGCCTGGGCGGGGGAGAAGACGCCGTTGACGGGCAGAGTCCTTGTGATGTCGGCCGTGTAAAGGGAGTCCATTTCGACGCCGGCGTCCACCAGGATGAGCTCGCCGTCGCGCACCGCGCCGTCGTTGTCGATCCAATGGAGCGTGTTGGCGTGGTTGCCCGAAGCGGCGATCGTGTCGTAGCCCAGGCCGTTGCCCTCCTCGCGGGCCTTGGCGTGGAAGGCGCCTTCGACGACGCGCTCGCCGCGCCTGTGCCCCTTGGCCCGGCCGAGCGAGGCGATGATCGCCTCGAAGCCCTCGCGGGTGGCGGCGACCGCCTTGCGCATCTCCCCGATCTCAAAATCGTCCTTGACGAGGCGCAGCTCGGCGAGGGCCTCCGCCAGCTCTGTGTCGAGCTTCGCGCAGCTCTCGGCGATTCCCGCGCTTTCGCGCAGATCGATCACCTGGGCCTCGACGCCGGCGTCGACGCCGGAGACGACCGCCATCTGCACCTGGCCGAGGTCTTTGGCCAGGGCGTCCCCGAGGGTGTCGATCGCGGCGCATTTGAGGCCGGTGAGCGTGGACATCTCCTCGAGCGAGGGGCGTGCGCCCACCCAGAATTCGCCGTAGCGCGCGTCGGCGTAGAACTCCTCCGACGATCGCGAGGCGCGCGGATGGAAGTAGAGAGTCGCCTCGTGTTCGTCCCCGACCGGGTTGAGGACGAGCACCGAGTCCGGTTCGAGCTCGCCGCCGAGCCCCGTCATGTGGGCGAAGGCCGAGTGCGCTCGAAAACGATAGTCGCAGTCGTTGTTGCGCACCTTGTAGCCGCCCGCGGGCACCACGAGGCGGACCCCGCGGAACCGTTCGCCCAGCTTCGCGTGGCGCGCCGGGAGGAAGTCGGCCGAGGCCGAACGCTCCGGCCCTTGCGGGCGGGGGCCCCAGTTCGAGCCGATGAATTCGCGGAAAGCTTGGTTGCGCGGCTGTCGTGAGCGGTTCGCCCCGCGCTCGGAGGCGTTCTCTTCTTTGGTCATGCATCCATTGTTCCAGAGTTGCCGGGGCTCGGGCGCGAGGATCGGCAGCCGAGCGGAGAATGGCGGCGTAGTGTTGTCTGCCGTGATCGATCTGCACACTCACTCCACAGCCTCCGACGGCCGCTCGACCCCCGCCGAGCTCATGCGGGAGGCGGCCCGCGCCGGAATCGAGGTCCTCGGGCTGACCGACCATGACACGGTCGCCGGATGGGCGGAAGCCGCCGGACAGGTCGAAGCCACGGGGACCGCGCTCGTCAGGGGCATGGAGCTCTCCGCGAAAATCGACGGAATCTCGGTCCACATCCTCGGCTACCTCTTCGACCCCGACGACGAACGGCTGGCCGCCCACGTCGCGAGGATGCTCGCCGAGCGCCGCGACAGGGCCGTGCAGATGGTCGCCAGGCTCGCCCGGGACGTCCCCGTCACGTGGGAGGCCGTCGAGGCGCACGCCGGGGCCGAGACGCCGGTGGGGCGGCCGCACATCGCCGACGCGCTCATCGACTCCGGCGTCGTCGCCGACCGCCAGGAGGCCTTCGCGGTCTACCTGCGGCCCGGCAGCCCGTATTACATCCATCACTATGCGCCGCCCGCGGCGGAGGCGGTCGAGTGGATTTCGGGCGCCGGGGGGAAGGCGGTCATGGCCCATCCCGCTGCCTCGCGGCGCGGAAAAACCGTCGGCCTGAGCAAAATCGAGGAGCTGGCCGACGCCGGACTCTTCGGCCTGGAAGTGGACCATCGCGACAACGTAGAGCGCGAAGAGCTCGCAAAACTGGCCGAACGCCGGGGACTCGTACGCACGGGCTCCAGCGATTACCATGGGACGGGCAAACCGAACCGATTGGGCGAAAATACCACTGCTCGGGAGGTGCTGGACGCCATTTCATCTGGAACTTACCTGGAGGTGCTCAAGCCGTGACGGCATTCGACGCCAGCCTTTTCTTCACGACGTTCACGACCGTCTTCGTCATCGCCGACCCGGCTGGAAATCTGCCGGTCTTCATGTCGCTGACGGCGAGAATGACGCCGAACGAGCGAAAGAGGGCAGCGTGGCAGGCCGCCCTCACGTCCCTCGTCGTCCTCGCGGTGTTCGCCTTCTTCGGCCAGCAGATCCTCCGCCTGCTCGGCATTTCGGTGGCGTCGATGCAGATTTCGGGCGGCTTGCTTCTGCTCATCGTCGCCATGCAGCTGCTTTCGGGCCGCGAGGAGGACCCCGGCAAGCCGGGGGCGACCAACGTCGCCCTCGTTCCCCTCGGGATTCCGCTTTTGGCGGGCCCCGGCGCGATCGCCGCGGTGATGCTCGCCGCCGACCAGGCGGCGGGAAAGGGCGTCGGCGGCGTCTTGGCGTGCGTGGCCGCCGTGCTTCTCGTCCACATCATCGAGTGGCTGACGATGCGCTTCGCCAACCCGCTCAACAGGATCCTGGGCGAGGGCGGAACGATCTTCCTCACGAGGATCTCGGGCATGCTGCTGGCTGCCATCGCCGTCCAGCTCATCATCAGCGGCGTCACGAGCGTCGTCAAAGGCTAGGCGAGGCCGAGGCGCCCTCCGCGCCGGGCGATTGAGCGATTAAGCCGGCCCGCGGCGGCGGGACATCGGCGTGGGCTTCGCGGGCCGGCGCCAGAGGGCCTGGGCCGCGAGGGTCGCCGGGGTCCGCGTCAGGACTCGTCCGTGCGGCGAATCCGCTTGCGCTGCCTGTTGCGGCGCGGGGCCGCCTGCGGGTTTTCCTTGACCGGCTTCTTGCGCTGAGACTGCCCCCGGCGCTGGGATTGCTCGTGCTGGCGCTGCCCCGAGGGGCGTTTGCCGGATCCGGAGGACGAGCCGCGCCCCCGCCTCCCGTGCGAGCCGCGTCCTTTGCCGCTGCGCCTGCCCGTTTCGCCCAGGTCTTCGATGTATTCGGCCGCCAGGCCCGCCCGCGTGCGCTTGTCGCGGGGCAGCTTTCCCGTGGCCCCCTCCGGAATGTCGAGGTCCGAGTACAGGTGCTCGGATGTGTGGTAGGTCTCCAGCGGCTCGGGCTGGCGCAGGTTGAGGGCCTTGTCGATGAGGGTCCAGCGCGGGAGGTCGTCCCAATCGACAAAGGTGACGGCGGTCCCCGACTGCCCGGCGCGCCCGGTGCGGCCGATGCGGTGGATATACGTTTTTTCGTCTTCGGGGCACTGGTAGTTGATGACGTGGGTGACGTCGTCGACGTCGATGCCTCTGGCCGCAACGTCGGTGGCGACGAGGACGTCGACCTTGCCGTTGCGGAAGGCCCTCAGCGCCTGCTCGCGCGCGCCCTGGCCGAGGTCGCCGTGGAGCGCGCCGGCGGCGAAGCCCCTCTCGGTCAGCTCTTCGGCGAGGCGTGCGGCCGTGCGTTTCGTCCGTGTGAAGACGATCGTCAGGCCGCGGCCTTTCGCCTGGAGGATGCGGGCGAGGACCTCGGACTTGTTGAGGGCGTGGCAGCGGTAGACCACTTGGCGCACCGATTTGACTGTCACGCCGGTGTCCGCGGGGTCCGCCGCGCGGATGTGGGTGGGCCGGGACATGTACCGCCGCGCCATCGCGACGACGGGCCCGGGCATCGTCGCGGAAAAGAGCATCGTGTGGCGGTTGGAGGGCGTGGAGGCCAAGATTTTCTCGACGTCCTCGAGGAAGCCCAGGTCGAGCATTTCGTCGGCCTCGTCGAGGACGACGGTGCGAACGCAGGCCAGGTCGAGGAAGCGATGCTTCATCAGGTCGACGAGCCTGCCGGGGGTTCCCACGACGATCTCGGCGCCCTCTTTCAGCGCCTCCTGCTGGGGCTCGTACGCGCGCCCTCCGTACACTTCGACGATCCGCAGGCGCCGTCTGGCCGCGGCCGCGCGCAGCTCTTCGGCCACCTGCTTTGCGAGCTCGCGCGTGGGCAGAATGACCAGGCCCTGCGGTTTGCCGCGGGCCTGAACGGGGACGGACTCCCACCCCTCCTCGTCGATTCCGGCGGTGTTTTCCAGCATCGGAATGCCGAAGCCGAGCGTTTTGCCCGTTCCGGTTTTGGCCTGCCCGATGATGTCGTTTCCCCTGAGGGCGACGGGCAGCGTGAGCGCCTGTATGGGGAAGGGGTGGGTGATGCCCTTGTCTTTCAGCGCTTCGACGATGGGCGTCGAGACGCCGAAATCGGCGAAAACGGTCGTGGACGGAAGATCGGACCCCGCGGCGGAGACGTCGGCGGCGGGTTCGTTTGTTGCGGGTATGTGCACCCCGGAAGAATCGATGATGCCGGAGCCCTTGCTCATGCTTTTCCTTTCAGTGCGCGCCTCGAGGCGCTCAGTGCCGTCGGCCGATAGACGCAGCGCGCGGGAGCGTCCGCGCGTTCGTGGATGTGCGAATGGCGAGAAGTTCGGTCAACACTTGGCTTTTTGAGTTTACGGCAACCGGGAGGCACTGGAAACCGCCGACGCTTTTCGCGAACGTGCGCACGCCCGCGTAACGCGTCAGAAAGCATCAAACGTCAAGCTCGTTTCAGTGATTTTAGTCACGAACCTTCGTGCATATCAGGCTTTTCTCAATGGACACGCCTTTTCCCGGTTGTATGACCACTGCTACATGGGTATGGTTACCCACTCGGAAGGGTCGAGACAGGTCCTCCCGAAGGATAAATTGAGATCAATCCTTCCACTCACTCCTCACCAAAATTGCACGTCATCGCGGGCAAAACTGAATGGAAACCTTATGCACTACCTACCTTTAGCCTCCGGTACGGGACTGCTCGTCCTGGGCAACGGACTGCCGACGGGGTCGCTCCCCCTGTTGCTTGCGCGTCTGTTCGTCGACCTCGCCGGGTTGGTATTCATCGCATTGTCCCTCATCTTCCTTTTCTCGGACTTCCTCGCCCGCGTCAGGGGGGCGTCGTCCGTGAAGCGGCCCCACGCCCCCCTCGGCCGGCACTTCGCCGACGGCGCGACGGCGGAAGAATTCGAGTGACCGCCGCACCCCCGCGCTTCATAGAAGCGCTCGACGCAATCGGGTGGTGGGGCGCGCTCCTCATGGTCTTCGTGACGGTCGTCTACGGGCTCGTCCTCCTCGTGCTTTCGCGCTCCGCCCCGCGCAAGCGCGCGGCGCGCAGGAGGGCGGTGCTCAAAGCGGCCGAAACCACCGAGGGCTCGACGCAGCTCGCCAGGCCGAGGATGGTCATTCTCATACCTTGCCTGAACGAGGCCGAGGTCATCGTCGCCAGCGTCAAAGCCCTTCTGGCTTCCCCGGCTCCGGATGTCCACATCCTCGTCATCGACGACGGCTCGGAAGACGGCACCGCCGATCTGGTCGAGGGCATCGGCGATCCGCGAGTCTCCGTCATGCGGCGCGTCCTGCCCAACGCTCGCCTGGGCAAGGGCGAAGCCCTCAACGCCGCGCTCGACCTCGTGCGTCAGCGCTATGTCACGGGTTCGGCGAACGACGTCGTCGTCGGCGTCGTCGACGCCGACGGGCGGCTCGACCCCCATGCCATCACCGAGGCCAGGATCTCCTTCGCCGACCCTGAGGTGGGCGCCGTCCAGATGGGCGTGCGGATCAACAACCGCAGGCGCTCGCTCCTGGCGAGGATGCAGGACATGGAGTTCGTCATCTTCATCGAGGTCTTCCAGAGGGGGAGGCGCCACCTCGGGAGCGTCGGAATGGGCGGAAACGGCCAGTTCGTCAGGCTCTCCGCGCTTGACGCCCTCGGACCGAACCCGTGGTCGGAGTCGCTCACCGAAGACTTCGACCTCGGAATCCGGCTCAACGCCAGCGGGTGGGTCAACGAGTTTTGCCGGGAGGCGGCCGTCCACCAGCAGGGCGTCACCCGCCTCGGGCGCCTCATGCGCCAGAGGACCCGGTGGTTCCAGGGAAACCTGCAGGCCATGTCGCTGTACAAGTCCGTCGTCCGCGGACATCGCGGGCGGGCGCGCACCGACACCCTTTTCCAGATTCTCACGCCCTATCTGGTTCTGACGGCGTCCCTGTTGACCGTCTCCTTCATCATCGCCTTGGGAATGTCGATTTACTGGGCGATCCAGGGGGTGCCGCAGCATTGGGAGTGGCTTATACTCGCCTACGTTCTCGCCTTCGGCCCTGCTCAAGCGTACGGATACATATATTGGCGTATTGAGCGGGTAAATAAATTTTCAATTTTCAAGGCGATTTGGTGTTCGCACATATTCGTTTTTTACGGCATGCTCGGCTACATTCCCGGTTGGTGGGCTGTGGGCAGAGCGGTGTCCAATCGTACGAATTGGGCGAAGACCGCGCGCGAGGCTGAAGAGCCTCAAGACGCCGCCGCTCCGGCTGTGGCGGTTGGGCAGGCTACGTGAAACAGTCCAAAGACAACTCGAAGAAGGCCTCGAGGGCGTGGTCCCTCAGCCCGGCGATTCTCAACGACCTCTTCCTGGCTCAAAAGAGCTCGGAGGCGGAGGAGACGGGCGGGCAGGCCGACGCCGAGGCTTCGGCCTCCGCGAGCCGAGCCGGCTCGGCGCAGGAGGCCGGGGCCCCGAGATTCCCCGTGAACGCCCGCGTTCCTTCGCTCAGCGCGAACGTGGCCAACGCCCGCGTTCGGGCCGAGAAGACGAACGCCCGGCCGCCCGTCGAAGGGCGGGACGCCGCCGGAAGCGAGTCCCCGGCCGCCCTCGGCGGCGAGGCGGACCCTTCCGCCCCGATTGTGCGCGGCGGGAGGGCCCGCCGCCGCCCGGTCGTCTTCTTCCTTGGCCTGCTCATGGGTGCAGGCCTCGTTCTGGCGGGAATCCTGTTCTTCCGCAGCGGGGAGGAATGCGGCGGGTGGAAAGTGGTCTACACTGGCTACGGAAAGGTTGTCTGCGACGGGGGCGCCGTTCACCTCAGCCCGACGGCGGCCGCGCAGAAGAAGGACACCCATGCAGCGCTCGTGGTGGCCGAGGCGGGCGGGTCGGGCACCGTCGGCGCGACCGTCAAGACCACGTCTCAAGTGCGCAAAGGCAAGCCCAACCCGTGGGAGGTCGGCTGGTTCCTTTTCAGGTATCAGGACCCCAGCCACTTCTACGCCGTCGTCCTCAAGCCCAACGGATGGGAGATATCCAAGCAGGACCCGGCCTACAAGGGGAGCCAACGGTTCCTCGCCAGCGGGGACGCGCGAAAGTTCCCCGTGGGAAGAAGCTACAAGGTGACCGTCGAGCAGAAGGGGCCCGCCCAGTTCACGGTTTCGGTGGACGGCGAGCATCTGGCCGACGTCACCGACTCCGAGAGGCCCTACCCTTCGGGGAACGTCGCCCTCTACACGGAAGACGCCGCAGTCACTTTCACAAACATCGTCAAAGGATCGTAAAGCCTGAAAGGGCAACACAACCATGAATTCTCCTGCCGACCCCATCGACGTCATGCTCGTCTACGGGACGCGCCCCGAGGCCATCAAAATGGCCCCGCTCGTCCACGCCCTCAACCACGACGCGCGCTTCCGCCCGATCGTCGCGGTGACGGGCCAGCATCGGGAGATGCTCGACCAGGTCAACACTTTCTTCGGCATTTCCGCCGACGTCGATCTGGACATCCACAGCCCAGGCCAGACGCTCACGCAGGTGACCACGCGCACTCTCGAAGGGGTGGGCCGCGCCATCGAGGATCGCAAGCCGGACGCGGTCTTCGTCCAAGGCGACACGACCTCGGCCTTCGCCGCCGCGCTGTCGGGCTTCTACCACGAGCTTCCCGTCGTCCACGTCGAGGCGGGCCTTCGCACGGGAGACATATGGTCTCCCTTCCCGGAGGAGGGAAACCGACGGCTCATCGGCCAGCTTGCCGCCCTCCACCTTCCGCCCACGCCCGCGAGCAAGGAGAACCTCCTTCGCGAAGACTTCGCGCCCGAGACCATCCACGTGACCGGAAACACCGTCATCGACGCCCTGCTCGACGCCGTCAAACGGTACGTTCCCAGCGGGGACGCGGCTCTCGACGCCGCCGTATCCGACCCCTCGCGCAGGCTCGTGCTGGTGACGGCCCACCGCCGCGAATCCTGGGGCGCGCCGATGGAGCGCATAGGGGAGGCCGTGGCGCGCTTGGCCCGGGAGCACCCCGACGTCGTCTTCGCCCTTCCCGTCCATCGCAACCCCAAGGTGCGCGAGGCCCTCCTGCCCCACGTGAGCGTGCTGTCGAACGTCATCGTCACCGAGCCTCTTGCCTACGGAGCGTTCTGCACGGTGATGAACAGGGCGGACATCGTCCTCACGGATTCGGGCGGCGTCCAAGAGGAGGCGCCCGCGCTTTCCAAGCCCGTCCTAGTTTTGCGGGAGAACACCGAACGGCCCGAAGCGGTCGAATTCGGCGTCGCCCGCCTCGTCGGAACCGATTCCGACCGAATCTTTGCCGAAGCCTCTCGTCTTCTCGACGACGCCGACGCTTACGCCGCCATGGCGCACGCGGTCAATCCATACGGCGACGGACGCGCCTGCGAGCGCGTCATCGCCGCGACCGCGGAGCTGTTCGGGCGGGGCGAGGCCGTCGCCGACTTCGACCCGGCTCGGCAATAGGCCGTCGGCCAGGCACTCCCTGATTCAATCGCTCGGCCGACGTTGACAATCCACGATGCCCTCCCTCACCGGTGGGCGCGCTGAAAGGGAAACAAACTATGCAAATCAAAATCATGTCCGCTTCGCGCGGCTCGAGAAAGCGGCGGCTGAGCGCCGCGCTTGTGGCGATGGGCGTTGGTTCGTCCATGTTCGTCCTGGGCCCCGCCTATGCCGACGACCCGGACGGATCGCCTTCCGCCCCAGCCAGCCTCTTGGAGGGCGGCGGAGGAAAGCAGACTCCCGCCTCGGCCAAGGCCGCGAAGGACGGCGGCGACGGCTCCGCCTCGGTGACGGGCGACAATCCCGTTCCCAGTGTGCCTGAGCCAGCGGCCGCCAAGAAGCGGGCGCTTCCGCTTTCGCTTGACTCCGGTGCGAAGGTCAACCTCAAGGAGTCGCCGCAGGCAGTCGCCAAGAGGGCCAAGCAACCGGCCAAGCGCCAGCTTGCCCGCAAGGTTCCGGCCGTTCCGGCTTCCGCCAAGGTGTGGGGGAACAGGCGCGCCTCCGCCAAGGCGCTCGTGCTTTACGACACCCATGGAGAGTACAAGCAGCTCGGCGAATACTACGCGCTGGGCACCGGGATGCTCGCCAGCCACGAAGGCAGCGTGACCGCCCTTCCCGTCTCGGAGTACAAGTCCGGCCTGGCGGGCCGCTACACGGCGGTCATGTACGTCGGATCGAACTACGACGAGCCGCTCCCGCGCGACTTCATCGAGGACGTCCTCACCGGCGACGCCAAGGTGCTGTGGTCCGGCTTCAATATCTGGCAGCTCGCCAAAAACGACGAGGACCGCCAGGCGTTCATCGCGAGGTTCGGATGGGATCCTTCGACGTCGTACATCGACTCCCTCGACAAGGTCTCGACCGTGAACTACAAGTCGCAGGAGCTCACCCGGTCCGCCGACAACACCAGCGGCATCATCGCCCCGAACATCGTCGACAAGGACAAGGTCGAGGTGCTGGCGCAGGCCAATTGCAAGGACCAGGCCGGCAAGGCCGCAAACTGCCAGTCCATCGCCCAGACGACCGGCTCGCAGTTCCCGTGGGCCGTCCGCTCCTCGGGCTTGACCTACATCGGCGAGATTGCGCTGACCTACATCGACGAGACGGATCGCTACCTCGCCTACGCCGACATCGTCGACGGCCTCCTGAGCCGCGACGGCCGGGCTCCCTCGCGCAAGGCGGCGATTCGCATCGAGGACGTCAACCCGAACACCGAGGTCGATGACCTCAAGCCGCTCATCGACTACCTGGTCTCGGAGAAGGTTCCCTTCCAGATCGCGGCCATTCCGTACTACGTCGATTCCAACGGGGTCTACAACAACGGCCAGCCCATGACGAAGACCTTCGACCAGAACCCCGAGCTGCTCAACCTGCTCAAGTACGCCCAGCGGCACGGCGGAACCATCGTCCAGCACGGAACCACTCACCAGTACGGCAAGCTGAACAACCCGTACAACGGGGTCAGCGGCGACGACTTCGAGTTCTACCGCTCGTGGTGCACGGTCGAGCAGGGCGGCGGAACGCCGGTCGAATGCAAGACCGACACGTGGGTTCAGCTGGCCGGGCCGGTCCCCTCTGACTCCGTCAACTGGGCGGCCAACCGCGTCTCCCTCGGCAAGTCCGAGCTCAAGCGAGTCGGCCTGGGCAGGACGAAGCTCTTCGAGACGCCCCACTATGCCGCCTCGTGGAACTCCTACCTCGGCATGAAGAAGGTCTACTCCACCCGTTACGAGCGCGAGCTCTTCTTCCCGGGGATGCTCAACAAGGACAACGAGGGGAACAAGGGCAACTTCGGCCTCTTCTACCCCTACACCGTGAAGAACATTTACGGCACCAAGGTTCTGCCCGAGAATCTCGGCAACTACGAGCCTGAGTCCTACAACAACCACCCGCCGCGTTCCGGGGCCGACCTCGTGAACAACGCCAAGAAGAACCTCGTCGTGACTGACGGCAACGCCAGCTTCTTCTTCCACCCCGACTACCCGCTCAGCGAGCTGAAGGTCGCGGTCAAGGGGATCAAGGAGCTCGGCTACACCTTCACCCCGGCGACCGGACTCAACTGACAGCCTTTCGGCCGGCAAGCCCTCGGGCAAGACAACCCGGGCTTTTTGTCCAAGGCGAAAAGCAGGCCCACGCCCCAATGCGGCGTGGGCCTGCTTTCATCGTTCCGGGCCGTCTGCCCGCCGTCTTGACACTTCGACGCCGCCTTGACGCCTGTCCCTCGCGACCGGCGGCTGCCCCTTTTGAGTCGGCCGCCCGTCGCTCGCGACGGACAGTTTCGCGGAGCCGGGCCGGTCAGTCTGTGAAGCCGAAGCCTACGCGGCGCGTCTCGCCGGTGGATGTGCTGATGTATCCCACGGCGTCGGCCGGGATGAAAACGGTCCGACCGTCTTTGTCCGAGAGGATGAGGGGCTTGTCCGTCTCCACGGCGTCGGTGAACGCCTTTTTCAGGTCCTCGAGGGTCAGATCGACGTCGATCTCCACTTCGCTTTGGACGTTGCGCACGGCTATTTGGACTTTCATAGAGACTCCTCGGGTTTGGGATGAAACCAAGCATAATGCGCAATCGCCCCGCCTTTCCCGGCGTGTTCGTCGAGGGCCTAACGCGGAGGGGCTGAGCCGCTCGCCGGGCGCGGGGCGGCGTTCGCCGGGCCGTCTGCGCCCAGCTCGGGGCGAACGCGGGGGAGTCGGGCAGCATGCGTCGGTTTGGAACCGTACCCTTGTGTTGGACTTCGTATGGACGTCGGACCTCGTACGGGCCTGCGGGCGCTTCCGCCGTCGAACGGGGAGGTTGGGCAGCCGCGGCGAATCGCGGGCGCGCAGGCGCGTCTTCGCAGGCTTGCCCCCGCGGGAGGCCGCGCGGTCCGATTCGGCGCCGAGCCGGATGCTTTGCGAAACAGGGCCTTCGGGCCGGAAGGAGGCGAGAGGGTGAGCGACGTGCAGCTCGACCGGTGGCAGAGCGCCGCCCTCGAGGCGTGCCGGGCGCCGTGCCGCGTCAGCGTCCTGGGAGCCCCGGGCACGGGCAAATCCGCCGTCGTCGCCGCGCTCGTCGCACGCGAGGCGGCGCTTGGCCGCCGCATCGCCGTCCTCACCCTCGACAGGAGGGCCGCCTCCTCGCTGCAATCGGCCGTGTCGCTGACGAACGGCTCCCTCTCGGAGCGGGTGAGCGTCCGCTCGCTCGTCTCCTTCTGCTACGGGATCGTCCAAAGCTACGCGCAGGCGGTGGGAAGGCGCGAGCCCGAGCTCATCTCCGGTCCGGAGGAGGACGCGCTGCTGTCCGACATACTCGCCGACCCCGAAACTGGCGTCGAGTTCCCCGATTTCGTCGACGACGGCCTCAGGCGGCAGCGAGGCTTCCGCGCTCAGATGCGCGACCTTCTCACCCGCGCATGCGAGCTGGAGCTCTCGCCTCGGCGGCTCGAGGCGCTGGGGCGAGAGCGCGGCGAACCGATGTGGGTCGCGGGGGGCCAGCTTCTGGGCCTGTACGAAGGCGTGACGACGGCGCGCGACGCGCTCGCCGGGGCCGCCGACGCCCCCGACCGGCTCGACCACGCCCATCTCGTCGGGGCGGCGACCGCGATCCTGCGGGACTGGGAGGCGAACGTCCCCGGGCCGCACCCCCGGCCGCGGTGGGATTGGGCGATCGTCGAGGACATCCACAACGCGCCGCGGTCAGTGCTCGGATTGCTCGCGGAGCTGGCCGCCGACGGGGCCTCCGTCGTCACCACGGGCGACCCCGACTGCGCGGTGCAAGGCTTCAGGGGCGGCGTCGCCTCGCTTCCCGGCGACGTCGCCGCCCCTGCTCCGCGCGGGCTCGGCAGCCGAACGGTCGCTCTGCGGCAGCGGCATCGCGGGGGCCCGAAGATCGCCGGGGTCGCCGACGCCCTCGCCGAGGCCGTTCGCGTCGGCGGAGGAGCGATCCGCCAGCGCAACCCGAGGGCGGCCGAGCGGCGCGACAGCGTGAGCGCGCGGCGCTTCGTCCACCCGGAGGAAGAGGCGGCGGCCATAGCCCGGGCCGTGCGCGAGGCGCGCCTTTTGCGGGGAATCCCCTATTCCGAGATGGCCGTGGTCACGAGGTCGCGTTCGACGCACCCCGGACTGCGCGCCTCCCTCGTGCGCCGCGGGGTCCCCGTGGGGCAGACAGGAACCGACCGACCGTTGCGCGAAGAGCCCGCCGTGGACGCCCTTGTGGCGCTCGTTCGCCTCGCCCTCGAGGGAGCGTCCGGCAACGCCGAGCTGGTCAGCGTGCTGACCGGCCCGCTCGTGGGAATCGACCCCCTCCGCCTGCGCCAGATCGGCAGGATTCTGCGCGGCGGGGAGCTCGCACGCGGGGGAAGCCGCAGCGAATCCCAGCTTTTGTCCCTCGCGGCCGAAGGCCCCTCGCGTCTGAGCGAGGTCGCGCCCCGGGGTATCGGCGATCTGCTGCGCGCGGCCAGAATGCTCGAAACCGTGCGCGAGACGGCCGAGCGTTCGAACCGCCAGGCCGAGGAAGTGCTGTGGGCGGCGTGGGAAAGCAGCGGCAAGGCCGAGGAGTGGCGCGAGGCGGCACTGCGCGGGGGGACCGCCGGGGACGCGGCCGACTCGGCGCTCGATTCGGTCATCCAGCTTTTCCGCGTGGCCCAGCGTATGGCGGACAGGGACGTCGACGTCCCCGTCGACGTCGTCCTCGACGAACTCCAGACGCACAATCTGCCCGAGGACTCGATAGCCCGGGCAGGAGCCGCCGCCCAAACGGTGACGCTGACCACTCCGAACGCCTCGATCGGCAGGCAGTGGGAGTTCGTCGTCGTCGCGGGGCTCCAGGACGGCCTGTGGCCGAATATGCGGCTGCGAGACACGTACACGGCGACCGGGAGGCTGGCCCAGATCGTCACGGGGCGCGATCCCGGCGCGTCCGGCGCGGACGGGCTCGCCGGGCGCCGCCAGGCCTACGAGGAGATCCTCGACGACGAACTGCGCCAGCTCCACCACGCGGTCACCCGCGCCGACGGCGAGCTTCTGCTCACCTGCGTGGATTCGGAGGAGGCACGCCCCTCGCGTTTCTTCGAGCTCATGGGCTTTGTGCCCGAGGAGCTCCGGGACGCCGCCTCCGCGGGCCGGCAAGGTTCGGGCGACGCCCGTCAATCCGACGGCCCGCCCGATTCCGACGGCGTCCGCGACGCTGGCGCAGCATCGGGCCGGCTCGTCTTGGAAAGCCCGCGCGCGGCCGAGGGGGAGCTTGACGTCGTCGGCCTGGTGGCGGACATACGCCGGTCCGGGGCCGACGGACCGGAGGCCGAGGACGTCCTCGCCCGCCTGCGCGAGGCCGGATTCCGGCAGGCCGATCGGAGCACGTGGGCCGAGGCCCTTGAGCCGACGCCGTCGAGGGGGGTCGAGGAGGGCAAAGCCGTCGTCGTCTCGCCGTCGCGCGTCGAAACGATGCTCGACTGCCCCCTGAGAGGCTTTCTTTCGCTCGTGGGAGCCGAGGATTCGGACGACAGGAGGACGGCCGACATCGGAACGCTCGTCCACGCGATCGCCGAAAGGTCGGCGAATTCGAGCCGCGAGGAGATCATGGGCGACTTCGAAGCCAGCTGGGCGGCTTTCGACAAGCCGGAGGACCCCGTGGCCGCGCAGGCCGAATACGCCCGGGCGCGCCTCCTCGTCGAGGGGCTTGCCTCCTATCTTGAGGACTTCGCCCGCGGCGGCGGCAGCGCGGAGGTTGAGCGGCGAATATCGGTCGACGTCGAGGACGGCGTCGTGCTCAGCGGCAAGATCGACAGGGTCGAGCACGACGGCGCCGCGAGGCGGATCGTCGATTTCAAAACGGGCAAGCGCGCGGTCTCGGCCAAGCAGGCGGAGGACAACGTCCAACTTCAGCTCTACCAGTGGGCGATGGGCGAGTCCGGCCTCCCCGCGGACGGCGGGGCGGCGCTCGTCTACCTCGGGCAGACGCTGAAGAAAACGAATCTGCCCGCGCAGCGCGAACAGCGGCCTCTCGACCCGGAAGGCAGGGCGCTCGCGGAGGAGCGCCTGAGGCAGGCCGGCCGCCTGCTGCGGGGCGGGGAGTTTCCCGCGCGCCCGTCGGAGGCCTGCCGCACGTGCCGTTTTCTCTCGCTGTGCCCTGCCAAATCCCAGGGAAGGCTTGCCTCGTGAGCGAAGCGACGTACGAGCGGGTCATGCGCCGGCTCGCGGGCGACCGAATGCCGACGCCGGAGCAGCGCGAAGTCATCGAGTCCGAGGACGCCGCGATCCTCGTGACGGCGGGCGCCGGGTCGGGGAAGACGGCGACAATGGCCAATCGAATCGCCTATCACGTGGCTGCGGGCCGCGTCTCGCCCGAGGAAGTGCTCGGCCTGACGTTCACCCGCAAGGCGGCGGGCGAACTGAGCCAGCGCGTGGACCGCGCCCTCGGGCGCCTGCGGGCCGCCGGGATGCTGCCGCATACGGCGCAGGCCTCGCGGTCGTCCCTCGCCCGGCCGACGATCTCCACCTACAACGCCTTCGCGTCCGACATCGCCGCCTCGTACGGAATGCTCGTGGGCGCCGACCCGACGGCGCGGCTCGTCACCGACGCCGAGCGCTTCCAGCTCATGGACTCCGTCGTCGCCGAAGGCGCCGTCGACCCCGACGTCGCCTCCCGCCACAGCCGTGCGCGCATCGTCGAGGTCGCCCTGTGCCTCGCCGCCGGGGGGATCGACAACGGGGTTTCCGTCGAGCGGATGCGCGAGTTCTTCGAGGGCGAGGCCGCCGCCCTCGAACGCCTCGGGAAGGACCCCAGGAAGTTCACGAAGGGCGACATGGCCGACGCCGGCATGGAGACGGCCGAATGGGAACGGCTCAAAAGGGACTGGAGGGCCCTGGCGAAGGCGGACTTCGCCCTCCAATTGGCGTGCCTTCCCGCCGTCGAGGCCTACATGGAGCGCAAGAGGAGCCTCGGACTGGTCGAGTTCGCCGACCAGGTCGCAACCGCCTCCGAGGTGCTCGGGCGGCACGGGCGGATCGGCGAGGAAACGGCCTCGAGGCACCGCCTCGTGCTGCTCGACGAGTACCAGGACACCTCCGTCAATCAGGCCGTCTTCCTCCGCCGCGCGCTCGGCGGGGCGGGCGAGGGCAGGTCCGTGTGCGCGGTGGGCGACCCCAACCAGGCGATTTACGGCTGGCGCGGGGCGAGCGCGAACGCGCTGGCGGACTTCGCGGCCGCCTTCGCGGGCGAGGCGCCGGTCCGCCGCCTGACGCTCTCGACCTCCTTCCGCTCCGACGCGGCGATCCTCGACGCGGCGAACGCCGTGGCCGCGCCCCTCAATGAGGCCGCCGCGGGCGTGCGCAAGCTCGAAGCGAGGCCGGGCTGCGGCCCCGGGCGCGTCGTCGAGGCCCGCCCGCTGTTCGCCGAGGACTCCTACCGGGCGATCGCCCGGAGGGTCGAGGACGTTCAGGCCGAGGTCGCCCGCACGCGGGGCGCTCAGCCGGAGATCGCCGTCCTTTGCAGGAAGCGCTCCTCGATCGAGCGGGTCGCGGACGCGCTGCGCGAGAGGGGGCTCGCCTACGAGATCGTGGGAGGCGAGAGCCTCATCGAACGCCCGGAAATCGTCACGGTGCGCGCCGCGCTCGGCGTCCTCGTCCGCCCCTCCCACGGCGGGCTGCTCGTGCGGCTGCTTCTCCACTGGGGCGCAGGCAGCGACGCCATAAGGGCCCTCCGCGCATGGTCTCGGGAGCTGGCGCGGAGGGCTGTGGGCGACGCGCCGCTCGACCCTCGCGCCGAGGCCAGCCTCGTCGAGGCGGTCAGCCGCCTTCCCGACCCGGAGCAGGCCGGCGCTCGGCGCCTGGCTTTGGACTCGGCGGCTTTCGACCGCCTGAGCCTCGTTTCGAAATCGCTGGCGTCGCTGCGATCCTCCGTCCACCTTCCCCTCGCCGACCTCGTCGAAAAATGCATCTCGGAGCTGGGGCTCGACTTGGCCGCGGCCTGTCGAACCGAAGGGTCCCAGCGGGTGCGGACGTCCCTCGATTCGTTCGTCGCACTGGCGCGGGGATATTCGGCCGCCCATCCGGGGGCCTCGGTCCGAGACTTCGTCGACTGGCTTGACCTCGTCGAACGCCACGAGCACGGGGGAGAGGAGGAAGCGGGAATCGACGCCTCGGAGGAGGTCGAGGTGCACGCCGGAGTGGTCCAAATCTTGACGGTCCACGCTGCCAAAGGCCTCGAATGGCGGGATCTGGTGGCCGTCCCGGAAATGGTCTCCACCCAGTTCTCCGAAAAGAAGTCCGGCAAGTCATGGACCACGGACCCATCCGTCTTCCCGTTCCCCCTCAGGGCCGACCGCGCGCACCTTCCCCGATTTCGCCCGAGCGACTTCTCCGAAAGGCTCGACGCCGCTCTGGCCTACAGCCGATTCCTGCGCACCGACATCCCCGCGCACGAAAACGCCGAAGCCCGCCGCCTCGCCTACGTCGCCTTCACGCGGCCCCAGGCGGAGCTTTTCCTGGCGGGATACGGACTGGCCGCCAAGGAGATCCCCCCGTCCTTCGTCGAGGACGACGCCGTCAGCCTCCTGCCGCGCTCGGTTTTCCTCAACGACGTTCGCAAGGGCGCGGGCGTCCTCCCCGCGGCCGACGTCGCCGGCCCCGAATGGCCGTCGGAGCTGACCGAGGAGTGCCCCGCGACGATGCCCCTTGCGGAGGCGACCGAGCGGACCGGAGGCCCGCCCGAGCCCGTCATCGACTACGCGAACGCCGATCTGCCCCTGTGGCCGGCCGACGTCGTCCGCGCCGGCCCCGGCGCCGGGCCTGTCTCCGAACCCGGCGGCTCCGGGGAAGGCTCCGGCGATTCCGAGGAAAGCCCTGTTGCGCCCGAGCGCATCGCGATGTGGCGGCGGAGCGCCGACCTTCTCATCCGCGAGCGCGAGGAGGCGTCCCGCCCGGCCGTGCCGGAGCGTCCGTACGTCACGGCCACCGAGGTCGTCCGCCTCAGCGAGGACCCCGCGGCCTTTCTCGCCCAATGGCGCCGGCCGACGCCGCAGCGGCCGAGCCGGGCGGCGCGCACCGGAACCGAGGTGCATTCGCGCATCGCCGAGTTCTATGAGCGTCCCGCCAGGCTCGACATCGACTCGGTCATGGCGCTGGGGGAGCAGCCCGTCGACATGGACGTCCTCACGCGCGAGGAGGAGGCCCGCCTGCTCGAGGCGTTCAAGGCCAGCAGATGGGCGCGCATGCCGGCGATCGCCGTCGAGGAGAGCGTTTCGGCGGTGATCGGCGGGCGCGTCGTGCGGTGCACGATCGACGCCGTCCTCGACACCTCCGCCGAGCCGGGCCTTTCAGCGGCGACGATCGTCGACTGGAAGACGGGGCGGCGCCCCGACGGGGAAGCCTTGGCCTCCCGGGAGCTGCAGCTCGCGATCTACCGGCTCGCGTGGGCCCGCGCCCACGGGCGCGACATAGCGGACGTCGGCGCGTGCTTCGTCTATCTGCGAGAGCCCGAAGGCAGGCAGACGCTCGCCGCGGCCAAACTGACGGAAGAGGAGGTTGCCCGGCGCATCGAGGATTCGCTCGCCGCGGGGTTGGAAGCGGGAGCCGGCCTGCAGCGTCCCGCCGGAAAGTGAGCCTGCGGCGGCCTGTTTGAAATCGGCCCGCGGCGCCTGCCTGGGAAGCCGGTCCTCCTGGGAAGCCGATCCCTGCCGAGCCCTTCTGGAACGTCGCCCGCGTTTAAGATTCGGCCTCGGCGACCTGCTTGGACAGGTCGTCGAGCATGCTTCGCGCCTCCTTCTGGATCGAGGCGCTGTTCGTGCGCACACCGTGCATGAGCCACCTGGGGATCGCCAGTTCCGACATGAGCAGCATGCGCGAGTACATCGCGTCGTCGATGCCGGCGCCGCGGGTGTGCTCGTAGGCGTCGATGACGGCGGCGTAGACGTTCTCTTCCAGGGAGAGGAAGGGGGCGAGGTCCATCGCCGGGTCGGCCACCTTCGCCTCGCCGAAGCCGGTGACGGTGGCGATTCCGCCGTCGGACCACAGGAAGTTCTCGGCGTCGATGTCGCCGTGGACGACGGTCGGCTCGAACTTCCAATTCGACGACTTTTCCAGAGCGTCCTCCCAGCGCTCGAGGAGGTTGAGGGGGAGGGAGCTCGCCTCGTCGGCGTCGGTGAGCTCGGTGAACAGCCGCATGCGCCAGTCGGTCGCGCTGTAGACGGGAAGGCCGGCGTCGGCGACGACGTCGTGCGAAAGCGAGTGGATGGACGCGATGACCCGCCCGATTTCGCGCGCCTGGTCGCGCCCGATGTCCTCCCAGTCGATCGCCGTTCCGAAAGGCTGCGGGCACACGACGGCCCTCCCTCCCGTCGCCGCGTGGACGAAGCCGGCGGGGCGGAGGATGTCGAAGGGAAGGTTGCCGCGCCGCAGCTCCTGAAGGAGGTTGGGCGCGAGGGCCGCCTCGGCTTCGATGATCGTCGCAGCGTGCGAATTCTTCGGGCATTTGACCATCCAGTGGCGTCCGTGTGCGTCGAGCACTCCGCCTGAGACGTAGTCGTCCGTGTTGATGAAGGGCGGCCGCGTGCTCACGGCTTCCAAGCCGTCGATCGCCGCGACGGCGAGGGCTGCGAGATACAGAGAATTGCTCACGTTGTTAACCTACGTCGTTTCGATGGCCTATGCCTCTTTACACACCGCTTTGAGTACCGTACCTTCTCAGCAAGCGGATTTATCCACATGCGAGGGGCGTTTATCCACAGGGTGTGAATGGCGGCCGACGGCCTGTCGCCGCCGCGTCTAGTCTACGAATCATGAAGACGATCCGCGATGTCGAAGCGAAAGTCCGCGAGATGGTTCGGCGCGAAGGCCTCGATCCGCAACGGGAGGCCGAAGGCCTGAATCGGATCATCGGCGAGGCGATCGCCGAGCACGAACGGCTCGCCGTGCGCGGCGCGGCCGAGGCCATCGACGACGTCGTCCCGGTCGAGCGCGCCCTGCGCGACGCGATCGGCGGATACGGCAAGCTCCAGCGGTTCTTCGACGACCCGCTCGTCGAAGAGATCTGGATCGACGGCCCGGGCGCGGTCTTCGTCTCGCGCGAGGGAAAGAGCGAGCTCACGTCCGTCATCCTGGGCGACGGCGAAGTGCGCGACCTCGTCGAGAAGATGCTCCGCGCATCGGGGCGGCGCCTGGACCTGTCGAGCCCGTTCGTGGACGCCTCCCTGGAATCGGGCGAGCGTCTGCACGTCGTCATCCCCGACGTCACCCGGAGGCACTGGGCGGTCAACGTCCGCAAGTACGTCCTGCGCGCCCGCACGCTGGGGGAGCTGGTCGACGCCGGCGCCCTTTCCGGCGAGGCCGCGGCCTTTCTCGACGCCTCGATGCGGGCCGGCCTCAACGTCCTCGTCTCGGGCGCCACGCAGGCGGGCAAGACGACGCTGCTGCGCGCCCTGCTCGGGTCCGTTCCCGCTGCGGAAAGGGTTATCACGGTCGAGGAGGTCTTCGAGCTCGGCCTGGAGCGCCGCGACGTCGTCGCCATGCAGACCCGGCCCCCGTCGATCGAGGGCAGGGGCGAGGTGACGCTGCGCCGCCTCGTGAAGGAGGCCCTGAGGATGCGCCCGGAGAGGATCGTCGTCGGGGAGGTGCGGTCTTCGGAGGCCTTCGACCTGCTCGTCGCCCTCAACGCCGGCGTTCCGGGGGCGTGCACGATTCACGCGAACTCCGCCCGGGAGGCCGTCCTCAAGCTCACGACTCTTCCGCTCTTGGCCGGGGAGAACGTGACGTCGGCCTTCGTCGTGCCGACGGTGGCCGGCGCGGTCGATCTCGTCGTCCACGTCGCCCGGGACGCCTCGGGGGAGCGCAGAGTCGCGGAAATATCGTCGGTCACCGGGAGAGTCGAAGGAATGGCCGTTGAAATGGCGGGTCTGTTCGCCGAGAGGGAAGGGCGGCTCGTTCGCCTGCCGGGAGAGGTTCCCCGCCCCGAGCGCTTCGAGCGGGCCGGCCTGTCCTTGGCCGAAGTTCTGGGAGGATCGCCATGGGAGCGATAGTCGGCATGACGGCGGGGCTTGGCCTCGCCTTGGTCCTCGGCGCGCTGTCCGGGGCCCTTCCCGAGCGCAAGCCTCGCCGGCGCCGCCGCGTGCGCCCGGCGCTCAATCCCGCTGCGGCAAGGTCCGTCGCGGTCAACACGGCGACGGCGTCGGCAAGCGCGACTCTCGCCCTGCTCGTCGCCCGCAACGTCTGGTTTGCCCTCGCCGTCGCCCCGGTCGGGGCGTGGCTTCCCGCGGCGGCGGCGAAAGGGAGGGCCCGCCGCCGCCTTGAGCGCGCCCGCGAGGCTTGGCCGGACGCGCTCGACGGCGTCGTCTCCGGGTTGCGAGCCGGCTTGGGCGTGGGGGAGTCTCTCGCGGGCCTTGCCGAGCACGGGCCGGACGCAATGCGCGCCCCTTTCGCCCGCTTCGCCGATCGGCTTCGGGCCACGGGGCGGCTCGATCCCGCCCTCGACGGCCTCAAAAGGGAGATGGCCGATCCCGTGGCCGACCGGGTGGCCGAGGCGATGCGGCTCGCCAGCCGTCTGGGAGGCCACGACCTCGCAGGGATGATGGAGGCCCTTTCGCGCAGCCTGCGGATGGAGAACAGAGCGAGAGGCGAGCTTTTGGCCCGCCAGTCGTGGACGGTCAACGGCGCCCGCGTCGCTGCGGCCGCGCCCTGGGCCGTCCTCGCGCTCCTTTCCACGCGTCCGCGCACCGTCGAGGCGTTCTCGACGAGCGCCGGAACCTTCGTCCTCCTCGGCGGCTTGGCGGCGACGGCCGTTGCTTACGCGCTCATGGCCAGGCTGGGAAGGCTGCCTTCCGAACCGCGAGTCTTGGCCGGCGATTCCCGATGATCGGCGCGGTTTTGGGGGCTGTGGCCGGCCTCGGCTTCGTTCTCGCGGCCGTCGGATTGTTTGCCGGGCCGAGCTTCGCCGGGCGAGTCCTTCCCTATCTCGATGAGGAGTGGAGGCCTCCGCGCGCTCGCTGGCGCGACGCCGGGACGTCGTTCATGAGGGCCTGCGCCGAGGCGATCGGCTCGACGGCGGCGACCGTCGCCGCGCGATGCGAGGCCCTGGGAACGTTGACGCCCCTGCAGTTCAGGGCCCGCCAGCTTCAATGGGCGGCCGGAGGGGCGATCCTCGCCCTTGTCTGCGTCCTCGCATCGGGCGGAGCGGGCGGCCTCGCGCTTGCCCTCGTCCTGCCCGCGCTCGCTTGCCTCGGCGGCGCCGTCGCGGCCGACGTCGGCCTCAAGCGCCAGGTTGAGGGAAAGGAAAGGCGCCTCGCCCAGGAGCTGCCGGACGTCGCGGAGTTCCTGGCCCTTTCGGTGGGGGCGGGCGAGTCGGTGCGCGCGGGGCTCGAACGAGTGGCCGGGATGGGGACAGGGTTTTTCGTCGGCGAGATCGACAGGATTCTTCGCGACGTGCGAGCGGGCGCCGCTCTGACGGACGCGCTCGCGCGCTTCCAAGGCCGATGCGGCTCTCAACCGGTTCTGCGGTTCGTGGACGCGCTCATCGCCTCGCTTGACCGCGGCACGAGCCTCGCCGGGGTTCTCCACGCTCAGGCGGCTGACGCTCGGTCCTCCGCCCGCCGCGAGCTTCTCGAGGCCGGCGGGCGAAAGGAGATCGCGATGATGGTTCCCGTCGTCTTCGTCATCCTTCCGACGACCGTTGTCTTCACACTGTTTCCCGGCCTTGCGGCCATGTCTGTTTTCACATGAAAGAGGTACCAAACATGAAAAGGCTCCGCCACATGAAAGGGCTCCATTGCATGAAAGAGGTTCAAACGGCCCCGGACGTTTCCGCGATCCGCAGGGCTCGCCTTGAAAGCGTCAAGCTTCCCGCCGCCGAGGCCGAACGCGGAGACGTGCCCGGCTGGGTCCTCGTCACCCTCATGACGGCCGGGCTGGTCGTCGCCTTATGGACGATCGCCGGCCCCGCGCTCGTCGACATCTTCACCAATGCGCTCGAGCGGGTGAAGAACCTTTGATGGCTGAACAAGTGACTGCGTCTGTCTCGGCCGCGAAGCCGGATTCGTTTCCGCCAGCCGCCTGTTTCAGCGAAGACGCCGGATTTGAAGCCAGCGTAAGCTGTGACGCGAGCGCCGGTTCCGATGCAAACGCCGGTTCTAAAGGGAAGGCCGGTTTTGCCGGGAGCGCAAACCTCGACGGGCGCTCGGCCTCAGACGCAAACGCCGCTTTCCGCGAGAACGCAGGGTTCGACGGCAACGAGAGGGGCAGCGCCGTCGTCGGCTTTGCCCTGACCGCTCCGCTGCTGGTGGCCGGCTTCGTCGCGCTCCTCGGACTCGTCCTCGCCCTTTCCGTCCGCGCGGTCGCCGCGGACGCGGCCGCCCAAGGGGCCCGATACGGCGCGCAGTCCGGTGCGGGGGCGGAGGCGGCCGAAAGACGCACGCGAGACCTTTTGCAATCGAGCCTCGCAGCTGATTGCGCCGTCTCCGCCCGCGTCGACAGACGCGCAGGCGTTCCCGTCGTGGAAGTCGAAGTCGAAGTGCCGATTCCCCTGTATCCGGGTTCGACGAAGATGAAAGTCAAAGGCCATGCCCCGCTCGAATGACCCCGCCGGAACTCGCCGTCCCCCAAACGGCGAACGCGGAAACGCGATCGTCGAGTCCGTCGGCGTGCTCGTCGTCCTCGTTCTGCCTGCGATCGTCGCGGCACTTGCCCTGGCCGCCGCTTTCTCCGCCAAATCGGCGGCCGGCTCGGCTGCGAGGGACGCCGCGCGCGCCTATGTTCGGGCGACGTCTTCCAGCGAGGGCCGGGAGCGCGCGACTGCACTCGCCCGGCTGGCCTTTGCCGACCGCGGCATCCACGCCGAACCGCGGCTGGCTTTTGCGTGCACCCGCGACCCCTGCCTTAGCCCCGGAGGCCACGTCGACGTCGTGATGACGGTCGACGTCGCGCTTCCGATCGTCGACGCCCCCGTCGAAGTGACGGAGAAACGGAGGTTCGCCGTCGATGCGTTGAGGAGGACGCGCCGATGACCACTGACGGCAACGCGCCGATGACCACTGACGGCAACGCGCCGATGACCGCCGCTGCTCGAACGAATGCGGCTGCGCCGCTCGACGGCCGCCCGCCCCTTGGAGCGACGCGCGGCCTCTCCTCCGGCGAGGCGCCCACCGCCAGCGGCGAACGCGGAAACATCCTCGTTCTGGGAACGGCGATGTGGTTGGCGGCGGTTGTCGCCCTCGCCGTCGTTGTGAATGTGACGTCGCTGTACATTCAGCGACGCGAGCTCATGGCGGCGGCCGATTCGATCGCCCTCGAAGCCGCACAGGAGGTCGATGAAAACGCCTACTACGGCGGCGCGGGGGAAAACGGTTCAGGGCCCAGCGGCGCCGCCAGCCCCGGAGTTTCGGCTTTTTCGAGCCGATTGTACGGGCAAAGTCAAATGTACGGGCAAGACGGACGGCGCGTGCGCTCGCGTGCGGAGCGGCTCGCCGGAGCGGGAATCCGAGTCGGCGAACCCACGGGGGTGCGCGGCGGAAGCGTCGTCGTGACGCTCGAAACGGAGGCCCGCCTGCCCCTGTCCATCGACGGCTTCGGGCCGAGGTTCGTGCGAATCGGCGCGACGAGCTCGGCCAAACTGCGGGCAATCGACGCGCCATGAGGTAGCCTTGGGCCGTGGCAACCGATCATCAGGCAGAAATCGAAGCTCTGCGAAAGACGTTCCAGCAGATCTCCTCCGTGTCGAATCCGGAGGGGCTGCGCGAGCGCATCGCCGAGCTGACGGAGGCGTCGGCAGACCCCGATCTTTGGGACGACCAAGACAAGGCTCAGGCCGTCACGTCCAAGCTTTCGCACGCCCAGGCCGAACTGGACAAAATCAATGCCATGTCCTCCGCGCTGGACGACCTCGAGGCGCTCAAAGAGATGGCCGACGAGGAGGCCGGCTCCGACCCCGAGACGGCCTCGGAGCTCTACTCGGACCTTGAGCGCGAGCTCGGACAAGTCGGCGCAGACATGTCCGAGCTGGAGATCCGCACGCTGCTGTCGGGCAAGTACGACGAGCGCGAGGCCGTCGTGACGATACGTTCGGGGGCCGGAGGGGTCGACGCCGCAGATTTCGCCCAGATCCTCCAGCGCATGTACCTGCGCTGGGCCGAGCGCCGCGGCTACAGCGCCAAAGTGCTCGACACGTCGTACGCCGAAGAGGCCGGGATCAAATCGACGACCTTTGAGATCGGCGCGCCCTATGCTTACGGAACTCTCTCCGTTGAAGCCGGAACGCACCGCCTGGTGCGCATCAGCCCCTTCGACAACCAGGGGAGGCGCCAAACCTCCTTCGCCGCCGTCGAGGTCATACCCCTCATTGAGCAGACCGACCACATCGACGTTTCCGAAGCCGACATCCGCGTCGACGTCTTTCGCTCGTCGGGGCCTGGCGGGCAGTCCGTCAACACCACGGACTCCGCAGTTCGCATCACACACATTCCAACCGGGATCGTCGTCTCGATGCAGGATGAGAAGTCCCAAATCCAAAACAGGGCCGCGGCGATGCGAGTGCTCCAATCGCGGCTCCTGCTCCTGAAACAGGAGGAGGAAGCCCGCGAGAAGAAGGAGCTCGCCGGAGACATCAAGGCCTCGTGGGGAGACCAGATGCGTTCGTACGTGCTCCAGCCTTACCAGATGGTTAAAGACCTGCGGACGGGATACGAGGCGGGCAACCCCGAGGCGGTGTTCGACGGCGACATCGACGGCTTCATCGACGCCGGCATCCGATGGCGCGCCACCGGCGTCAAGGCCGTCGAAGGAGAATGACGACGGGAGCCGGCCCGCAAGCAGCCGGCTTCCGTGAGCGGCCGGCCCCCGCAGGCAGCTCGGCAGGCGAGCGGTCTTCGTCCAGATTTCGACGTCGTCGGCGCGCCTAGGAGAGAAACCGCCTGTTGACGCGTAAGGTCTATGCGACCCATGGCGTTATCAATCCGGCGGTTTTTATGATCACATTCGACAAGGTGACGAAGCTCTACCAAAGAGGCGCTCACCCTGCCCTCGACGATGTCAGCATCGACGTCGAGCGCGGAGAGTTCGTTTTCCTCGTGGGCCCCTCCGGCTCCGGAAAGTCCACGATGCTTTCGCTCATCCTCGCGGAGGAGCGCCCCACGTCCGGCCGCGTCCACGTTCTCGGAAAAGACCTGTCGAAAGTCTCCCAGCGCCGCGTGCCGCTGCTGCGCCGTCAGATCGGAACCGTTTTTCAAGACTTCCGCCTGCTCGACGACAAGAACGCCTACGAGAACGTCATGCTTGCGCTTCAGGTCATCGGCGCGCCGCGCCACAGGATCAAAACCGAGGTGCCCGAGGTCATCGAGATGGTCGGCCTTGAAGGCAAGGAGAAGCGTTACATGACCGAGCTTTCGGGCGGCGAGCGTCAGCGCGTCGCAATCGCCCGGGCCATGGTCAACAGGCCGCAGGTGCTCCTGGCCGACGAGCCCACCGGAAACCTCGACCTCGAAACGGGCATGTCCATTATGCGTCTGCTTGACCGCATCAACCGCTCGGGCACGACGGTCGTCATGGCCACCCACGATCAGAGCATCGTCAACCAGCTCCGCAAGCGCGTCGTCGAACTCAAAGACGGAACGGTCGTCAGGGACGAGGCGCGCGGCGTCTACGGAGGTGAAAAGCAGTGAGGCTGCGCTTTGTCAGCACCCAAACGCTCAAGGGGCTGTGGTCGAATCGGGCCATGGCGGTCTCCGTCATGCTCGTCACCTTCGTCTCCCTTCTGTTCATCGGGTCGGCGTCGCTGCTGCAGAAGCAGATCGGCGTGGTCCGCGACCAGTGGCTTTCCGACCTCGAAATCTCCGTCTTCATGTGCCCGGCCAACTCCAACAAGGCCGGCTGCGCCGACGGAGAGGCGACCGACAAGCAGATCGCGGCCATCCGCAAGGAGCTCACGGAAGGCCAGCTGTCCAAGTACGTTGAGAAGTTCAGGTTCGAAACGAAAGACCAGGCGCTCGAAAACTACCGCAAGCAGATGAGGGGCTCGGGCTTCGAGGAAGGCGTGACGAAGGAGGACATGCAGGTCTCCTTCCGCATCAAGCTCACCGACCCGAGCGACTACAAGAAAGTCACCGAGACCCTGACCGGGCGCCCGGGAGTGGAGACGGTCGAAGACCAGTCTCAGCAGGTCGATCCGCTCATCAGGGTCCTTGACAGGCTCAGCTATGTCTCCGCGGGCCTCGCGGTGGTCATGGTGGTCATAGCTCTGCTCCTCATACCCACGACCATCCGCCTGTCGGCTATGTCCAGACGCGACGAAACCGAGATCATGCGGTACGTCGGCGCATCGAATTTCTTCATAGAGCTGCCGTTCATATTGGAGGGAGCGGCAGCCGCACTCGTAGGATCGCTTTTGGCGGTAGGAGGCCTGTGGGCGGCCGTCGTCTACTTCATTCAGGAGTGGCTGTCGGACACCGTCACATGGATCCGTCAAATCCAAACCAGCGATCTGTTCGTCATCGCCCCATGGCTCGTCGCGGGGGCGGTGCTCGTGGCCGCTTCGGCTTCATGGATCACACTGCGTCGCTATGCAAAGGTCTGATTATGTCAATTAAAAGCTCCCGCTTCCTGTGCGCCTTCGCGGCGGCCGCTCTGGCCATCGCCGCGACGTCCCCGTCCCAGGCGGACGAGCGCGACGATCTGCTGAAGAAAAAGCAAGAGCAGGAGCGCCAGATCGAGAACTACAAGTCCTCGCTCGAAGGCGTGAACACGAATCTGCAAAAGGTCTACCTCGACCTCCAGCAGACCCAGGCTCGGATTCCCGTTGCCGAAGCCGAGTTGAAAACGGCGAAATCGGAGCTGGCGGCCGCAACCCGCCAGCAGGAAGTCGTGGCCGGCCAGCTCCAGGCCGCGCAGTCTGAGCTCAACTCGATCGAAAAAGAAGTCCGTTCGGGCGAGAAGGCCATCGCCGTCACCCGCAAGGATCTGGGGACGGTCGCCCGCGCCGAGTACCGCGGAGACACGCTCCCGAGCACGTGGGACCTCATGGTCGGCTCGCGGTCCTCAGAGGACTTCTACAACTCGGTTTCGGCCACTCGCGCCGCATTCCGCAAGCAGACCGCGGCGCTCCAGAAGGTCCAGCAGAAGACGGCGACGGCGCGAAATCGCCAGGCCCGCCAGAGCGCCGTGCGAAAGAGAGTCGCCCAGCTGAAGTCGGAGGCGGACGCGCTCGTGGCTGACAAGGCGAGCAAGCAGGCCGCCGCGGAGTCGAAGGCCAAGCAGCTGTCTGCCCTTAAAACGACGTACACCACGCAGTCCCAGCAGCTGGAGGCTCAAAAGGGCCAGTTCCAGGCCTCGATCCAAGAGGTCAACACCGCCCGCGACGCCACGGCGTCTCAGATCGCCGCGATCGACGCCGAGAACCGCCGCAAGGCGCAGGCCGCCGCTGCCGCGGCTCAGGCCGAGGCCAGGAAGAACAGTGCAAAGAACGCCCCCGCGGCGCCCGCGCAGCCCCAGCAGCCTGCGGGCGGCGGGGGAGGCGCGGGCCAGTCCGTCGTCGGCGGAGGCTTCCTCATTCCCGTCATTCCGCGGCCTCTTCAGGTGACCTCGCCTTTCGGCATGCGCTACTACCCCTTCGGCGGGTACTACATGCACAACGGCGTCGACCTCAGGTCCCGCTGCGGCCAGGCGCAGGTCGCGGCGGGCGACGGAGTCGTCGCAAAGACGGTTCCCGCCCCCGGCAACTCCACGCACGGAAATCAGGTGTTTCTCAACCTCGGAGTCGTCAACGGGCATTCGTGGGTGGTTGTGACGAACCACATGTCCGGCTTCGCCGTCTCCGCCGGTCAGACGGTCAAAAAGGGCCAGCTCATCGGGTGGACCGGCCAGACCGGCCAGGTCACCGGATGCCACGTCCACATGGAGGTGTGGCGCGACGGAAAGGTTGTCAACCCGATGTCGCTTCCCGGTTTCTGACGGTTTCGCCGTCCGGCCGAATCCTCGCGCCGCTGGCCAGACGCCGGCGAAGGCGGTAGGATAGACGCCTTGTCGGCCGGGGCTAGCGAAGGAGGATCCCGTGGCAAAGAAGAAAGACGGGAAGCCGACGGCGGCCCAGAAGGCGAAGGCGCAAGCCGACGCGAAGCAGGTGATCGCGCGCAACAAGAAGGCGCGGCACGAGTATTCCATCCTTGACACTTACGAGGCGGGAATGTCGCTGACGGGCACCGAGGTCAAGGCACTTCGGCTGGGGCGCGCCTCGCTCGTCGACGCCTGGGTCGAAATCGACCGCTACGGCGAGGCTTGGCTTCACGGCGCGAACATCCCGGTCTACGCGATGGGGACGTGGACGAATCACGCGCCCACCCGCAAGCGCAAGCTTCTGCTCCACAAACAGGAGATCGGCAAGCTCATGCAGAAGGTTCAGTCAAAGGGGCTGACCGTCGTTCCGCTCGAGCTCTATTTCCTGCGCGGGAGGGCGAAGGTCGAGATCGCTTTGGCCGAGGGCAAGCAGGAGTGGGACAAGCGCGAGACCATTCGACGTCGCGACGCCGACAGGTACGCGGAGCGCGCGATGGCCGCCGCCCGCCGCCGTTCGCGGTGAAGATTTAGAAGATGGGTCATTCGCTTCCCTGGCGCAGCTTGCCCGCCTGCCTCGGTGTCGTTCGCGTCGCCTGCAAAGGCGCCGCACAAACTCGCCTCCAATGCGGCAGGCGATAAGAAGCCCGCCAGATCATCGTTTCAGTTGAACTTCCTGCGATAGTTTTGGATCTCTTCAGTTTTAGTTCTCTTTCAACATTTCAGCTGAGCTGCTTAGTGCATACAACGGGGCCGTGATAGAGCCTCGGTGAGGCCTCTTGCTCCGTTAGGTGCAATACCGCAAATGGCCGGGGTCTGCGTGCCGAGCGAGAGGACTCGTTGAATCTGAAGTGCAGTTGCCCTCCAAAACCAAAACTCCGACATTGCGTAAGCCATTTCGAAGCAACTGTTTGAGGAGAAAGGAAGTGTAGCGCTCTAGAAAGTCACAGCATCGTTGACCAGCGGACATAAACTAAAGAATGTAGACGTTCGCAAAACCTAACTTCTGCTTTTCCGGCTACACGATGTATTCTGATTTATTGCCGGAATCGTAGAGGGAAGAATCGTGACGGAAACGAGGAGGTTTCTGTGACGCGAACGATGACGCTCGCCATGCTGCGCGTTGGTCAACGTCTGCGCGGTTTGCTGCCGGACCGCACGGTCACGTTGCTTGCCGTCGACCCGATCGACGCCGAGCTGGTTGAGATCTACTACCGTGATGACTCGGGCCGTTCTGGCGCACGGACAGTCAGCAAAGCAGAGGCTGCACGCTTTGAGATCGCAACTGCCGCCGATTCGGCTCCCGCATATGATGCGGATGCGGACGAATTCCGTCTTGCCGCGGAAGCGCTGCGCATCAAGTACGCTGCTCTCTACGATCCGATGGCTGCGGTCAACAGTTCTGACGTCGATCCTTTGCCCCACCAAATCCGGGCTGTTTATGAGGAAATGCTGCCTCGCATCCCGCTGCGTTTCCTGTTGGCGGACGACCCCGGTGCAGGCAAGACGGTCATGGCGGGACTCTACCTCAAAGAGCTCATCCTGCGTTCGGACTGCGAACGGGCGATTGTCGTCGCCCCGGGCGGGTTGGTCGAACAGTGGAGCGAGGAGCTGGCTGCCAAGTTCGACCTGCGCTTCGAAACCTTTGACTACCGCATGGTCGATATTGCTCAGGGCGCGAATGTTTTCGCCGATCATCCCTTCCTCATCGCGCGCATGGACCAACTTGCCCGGAACGAAGGGCTTATGGAGCAACTCAGCGAGGTGGCGTGGGACGTCGCCGTCGTCGACGAGGCACATCGAATGTCCGCCCACTATTCCTCCTGGGCGGGCGAAGTTGACGAAACCAAACGGTTTCGGCTTGGGCGTCTGCTTTCCCAAACAGCGCACAACTTCCTGCTCATGACGGCGACCCCTCATGCGGGCAAGGAAGAGGATTTCCAGCTGTTCATGTCGCTGTTGGATCGTGACCGCTTCGAAGGCCCATACCGACAAGGAATCCACCGCACCGACACACGCGGGCTCATGCGCCGCATGGTCAAGGAGGACCTTCTCACCTTCGAAGGAAAGCCTCTGTTTCCCGAACGCAAGGCTTACACGGTGGCTTATGAGCTGAGCTCGGCGGAACGCGAACTCTATGAAATGGTCACCGACTACGTGCGCAAGGAGATGGGGCGGGCCGAGCGTATCGCTAGAGCAGGCGACAAGAAGCGCGGCAACAATGTCGGATTCGCCCTGACCGTTCTCCAGCGTCGCCTGGCGTCCAGCCCCGCAGCGATCGTCAAGTCTCTCGAACGGCGCCGAGCAAGGCTCGATTCTCGCCTGAAGGAAATGCGGCTTGTGGCTGGCAAGACGCATCCTCAGGCCCCCTTCAGGACGTTAGGGGCTGAGGACTTCTATGACGTCGATAGTCCGCAGGGCCTGTATGACGTGGACTTTCGGCGTTTGGACGAGGATCCGCTGGAAAGCGAGAGCTCTTGGTTCGAACGGAAAGTGGATGAGGTCGTCGATCTGGCGACGGCGGCCCAGACGATACCCGAGCTTCGAGCGGAGATCGCCATTCTCGACGATCTTGTTCTGGCGGCGCGGCGTGTGCGCGAGCAAGGAGAGGACCGCAAATGGGTGCAGCTGCGGACAATTCTCGACGAGCAGCTTCTCGCCCGCAGCGGTTCCGACGAGGCACGCAAGATCATAGTTTTCACTGAGCACCGCGACACCCTCGATTATTTGGCAGGCAAGATCGCCACTCAGTTTGGGCGGGCCGATTCCATTGTGACGATCCATGGGGGCACCAGCCGCGAAGATCGGAAGATTGCCCGCGAACGTTTCGCCCATGATCCCAACACGGTGGTGCTGCTCGCTACAGACGCCGCAGGCGAGGGCATGAATCTTCAACGTGCGCATCTGATGGTCAACTATGACCTGCCGTGGAATCCCAATCGCATAGAGCAGCGTTTCGGCCGCATTCACCGAATAGGTCAGCGGGAAGTGTGCCACCTGTGGAACATGGTTGCCAAGGGCACGCGCGAAGGTGATGTGTTCACGCGCCTGCTAGAGAAGGTCGACCAGATGTCGATCGCCTACAACGGCAATCTTTTCAACGTTCTTGGCGATGGCAACGCCTTCGATGAACGATCCCTGCGCGATCTGCTCATTGAGGCGATCCGCTACGGCGACGAGCCGCGAGTCAGAGCCAAGCTCGACCGAGTCATCGACGCGGGGGTCGCCGAGGGTCTCCGTGGGATGCTAGCCGAGCGAGCGCTTCACCCCGAAATGTTCAGCTCTCTCGATCTCGCAGAGGTTCGTGACCGCATGGAGCTGGCCCGCGAACGTCGCCTTCAGCCCGGCTACGTGGCCGCGTTCTTTGTATCGGCCTTCGAGCGCCTTGGCGGGCAGATTCGACGGCGGGAGGAGGGCCGGTATGAGATCACCCGTGTTCCGCCGCGAGTGATCGATATGGCCAGGCGCCTCAACCGGTTGGCTCCCGTTGCCGAGCGTTACGAGCGGGTGACTTTCGACGTCGCGCGTATGCGCCCGGATGGACTCGCCGAGGCGTCTCTTATCGCTCCCGGGCATCCGCTGCTGCATGCCGTCATCGAGGCAACCATCAACGATGCGGGGTCGGCCTTGACGCGGGGAACCGTGTTCGTCGACCGTCGGGAAAAGCAGAGTGCGGCGCCGATGTTGATGTTCGACGTCGAACAGCGCATCGAGAACTCGGCAGCGGTGACGGTTTCGCGGCACTTCGACTATCCGCTCCTTGAACAAGACGGCAATGTCACCGGTTCCCCTACGCCGCCGTACTTGGACTACGACAGGCCCACGGCGGCCGAGGCTGACGCGCTTGCCACGTTCGTTCGAGACGAGTGGTTTCGACAGAACCATGAAAAGAGGGTGCGCGCGTGGGCCTACCGCGAAGGGCTCAAGCCCCGTATGGAAGAGATCACGGCCCGCCTCACCGCCGACGTGGCACGCACCCGCGCTCAGGTGGAGAATCGGCTTCTAGCCGAGATCAACCATTGGGACGGCGAGTACAACCGGCTCGAAGCCTTGGAGCGGGGAGGTGCCTTCGGCAGAATTCGAGCCGAGGCGGCCTCGGCTAAGGTTCACGAACTCGACGAGCGCCTGAACCGCAGGCTCGACGAGCTCGCCAAAGCCACGGAATTAGCCGCTGTGCCAGCGGTGATCCGGGGAATCGCGATTGTCATCCCCGCCGATCTCATTGACGCGACCAGTGACGGCGAGGAAGAGCAGTCAGCATTCGCCTGCGAGACGGCAGTCGTCGAACGCCGGGCTGTCGACGCAGTGCTGTTCGCCGAGGGAGCTCTGGGCCGGGATCCTGTCGAGATGCCGCGAAACAATCCGGGCTATGACGTCCGGTCAGCCGATGGCACAGGACGCATCTATTACATCGAGGTTAAAGGCAGGATAGCGGGCTCCACGACGTTCACGGTCACGGCGAATGAGGTTTCGTTTGCCCAAACACAAGGGGACAGGCACCGTCTCGCCCTCGTGGAAGTGTCGCCCGACGGCGCTAAAAACGACGGCTTGCGGTATGTCACCGATGCCTTCGGACATATTGAGCCCTCCGCGACTACCCGTTCATACAACGAAGTATGGCGGGACTATTGGCAACGAGGAGGTCCGCCAAACTAAACCCCAACCTCGCCATCCACACGCTCCATTCATCCTTCTCAGAGTCTCACCACTCGCTTCTCACCACTCAAAATCTCACCACCTAACTCACCAATAACTCACCAAGAAAGAGAAAAATGAATAGTGCACCAAAGAGGAAGCTCATCGAAACGTCTCTCCCTTTGGAGGCGATCAATGACGCCTCTGTCCGGGAAAAGTCGATTCGCCACGGGCATCCCTCCACACTTCACCTATATTGGGCACGTCGTCCACTCGCGACGGCACGCGCCGTCCTCTTCGCCCAACTTGTGGACGATCCCGCGTCGCGGCCCGAGGAGTTTCCCACCGCCCACGCACAGGACGCCGAACGCGCCAGGCTCCACGAGCTCATGGAAAGACTCGTAAAGTGGGAGAACAGCAATGACGCCGAGCTCTTCAGCCAAGCCCGCGAGGAAATCCGCAAAAGCAACGGGGGCGAGCTTCCCGCCGTTCTCGATCCCTTTGCCGGAGGCGGATCTATCCCGCTCGAGGCTCAACGCCTGGGGCTCGAAGCCCACGCCAGCGATCTCAACCCGCTTGCCGTGCTCATCGACAAGGCTCTCATCGAAATACCGCCGAAATTCTTCTCTCGCCCGCCGGTTTATCCAGGCGCCGCGGAAGAAAGAACAGAGTGGGTCCGGGCCGAAGGCTTGGTTGCTGACGTTCGGGAATACGGCAGGTGGATTCGCGACGAGGCCGAGCGGCGCATCGGCCACCTTTACCCGAAGGTCATGGCACCCGGAGGCACAGAGCACACCGTCATCGCTTGGATATGGGCGCGGACGGTCCGCAGCCCCAATCCCGCCAACCCTATCGAAACGCCATTGGTTAGGTCTTGGTGGCTGAGCAAGAAGAAAAACAAGGAAGCCTGGGTGCGCGCCGCCGTCGAGAACGGAAAAGTACGCTACGAGGTTGTGCACAGCGCCGACGGGCCGACGGGAGAAGACGATGGGACGGTGGGGCGCAAGGGAGGCCGCGCGATTGGTGACGGCACAGCAATCTCACTGAACTACATTCGTGAGCAGGGGCGCGCGCAAAAACTAGGAGAGCACCTCATTGCGATCGTGGCGGAAGGGCAGAAAGGACGGATTTACATTTCGCCGAATGAAGTGCACGAGGAAGCCCTTAATGTGGAACTTCCTTCTAATGTGCCGATGGGGGATTTACCAAAGAATCCGCGGGACTTTAAAACACCAAACTACGGAATGTCCAAATGGTCCGACCTGTTTACGAATCGGCAACTCGTTGCCTTGACGACGCTGAGCGACATCGTAGGGGAGGCGCGCGAGAAAATTCTGGCCGATGCCCTTGCCGCAGGCATACCGGAGGGCGAACGGCTGGAGAAGGGGGACACCGGTGCCGCCGCCTATGCCGACGCTGTCGCCACATACCTGGCTCTCGCCGTCAGCCGAACTACCAATTATTCTTCGAGCCTATGTGGTTGGGATAACGGTTATCAAAAAATGCGTAATGTATTCGCCCGGCAAGCCATTCCCATGGTGTGGGACTACGCGGAAGCCAATCCATTTTCTCATTCGTCGGGCAATTTCCTGGGACAGGTCGAATGGGTGTCGAAGGCTGTCGAACACGCGCCCGCCTCAACCGCCTCGCAAGCCGATCAAGTTAGCGCGTCTGCGCGCAATTACGAGGGTCTCGTCGTCTCCACCGATCCGCCCTATTACGACAACATCGGCTACTCGGATCTGTCAGATTACTTCTACGTGTGGCTTCGCCGATGCCTCAAGAATATTCATCCGAGTGTCGTCGGAACGATGCTCACCCCCAAAACTGATGAGCTGGTCGCCAACCCCTATCGCCACGACGGCAAGGAAGGCGCGCAGAAGTTCTTCGTTGAGGGATTCAATTCCGTTTTCCAGCGGATCAGAACCGGTGCCAATCCCGATGTGCCGATGACCGTCTATTACGCCTACAAGCAGCAAGATTCCGGGAAGGAAGGAACCTCCTCGACAGGATGGCACACTCTGCTCGATGGCCTCATCGAGGCCGGATGGTCCGTCACCGCCACGTGGCCCATGCGCAGTGAATTGACGAATCGGATGCTTTCGCAGGGCACAAATGCTCTGGCATCCTCCATCGTTCTCGCCTGCCGCCCACGCCCCGCCGATGCTCCGTCGATCAACCGGCGCGCTTTCGTCGCCACGCTCAAGGCCGAGCTTCCCGAAGCCTTGCACACCCTTATGCAAGGCGCCGTCGCCCCGGTCGACCTGGCTCAGGCGGCGATCGGACCGGGCATCTCCGTTTTCTCCCGCTACTCGCGGGTGCGAGACGCCGACGGCACGACCATGTCCGTCAAGGACGCCCTGCGTCTGATCAACGCGACGCTCGATGAAGTGCTCGGCGAACAGGAGTCCGATTTCGATCCCGAAACCCGCTTCGCCGTCCGCTGGTACCGGCAGTACGGGTGGGACCTTGCGCTTTCTGGTGAAGCCGACCAACTCGCCCGCAGCAGCGACACGTCCTTTGCCGCTTTGGAACGCGGTGGCATCTTCGAAGCAAGAGGCGGAAAGGCTCGCCTTCTGTCGCCAGTGGAGCTCAGCGGGCACTGGAATCCGGAGACCGACGAACACGTGAGCATCTGGGAAACCACCGTTCGCCTATCCGGAGCGATGAGAGAACGCGGCGCCGATGACGTCTCCGAACTGCTCGCGGGACTCCACGGCAGGGTGAGCGAGACTGCCGTGAAAGAACTTGGCTTTCTCCTCTTTCACGAGGCCGAAAAGAAGGATGACTCTCCAGACGCCCTCCTCTTCAACAGCCTTGTCACCGCTTGGGGAGACGTGAGCGAGCGCGCTCGCCGCATCGCCTCGCGGCCGCGTGCTGCTCAGCAAACCTTCGACCTGAACGAAGTGTGACAGAGGCAATGGACATCGCACTTCTGTCACCCCATCGCAGCGTTCCACAGCACTTTAGCCAGTGCCTCACCTCATCAACAGACAGCATCTTCTAGGAGAAACAAATCATGGCAATAAACAATCGCGACAGGGTGAGCAGGGCATTCGACCTGCTCTCGGAGGGCCTGATCGACGTCGTCGATCCGGTCATGACCCGCGCCTTCGCAACGAACGCATGGACCGAAGTTTGGGCCAGCGAAGACGCCGCCAAACGCGGCGGCAAGTCATACATTATGGAGAAGGAGGACGTTCAAACCCAGCTTCGCGCGATCACCGAGAAAGGCCGCGAGTTCAGCGGCGTCCTTTCCCGCGCGCAGCAGAGCTTCGCCTCCGAACTGCGAGAAACCAGAAACCGGTGGGCGCACGGACACCAGTTCAGCTCGGATGACACCGCGCGCGCTTTGGACACCATCGAGCGGCTCCTCCGGGCAGTCGACGCCGTCGATTCCGCGGACGACGTGCGCAAATTGCGTCTCGACTTACAACGCACGGTGTACGAGGAACAGAAACGCAAACAGGCTAAACGCGTGGAGCACATCGCCATCGAAGGCGACGGGATGAAACCCTGGCGCGAGGTTATCCGCCCCCACGAAGATGTGGCCCGCGGCGAATTTACCGCCTCCGAGTTCGCCGCTGACCTTCACACAGTTCACGCCGGTCTAGCCTCGGGAACGGAATACGCCGATCCCGTGGAGTTCTTCTCCCGCACCTACATCACCGACGGTCTGCGTGATCTCCTCACGCGCGCCCTCCGCCGCTTGACCGGTGACATGAACGCCAGCCCGGTGGTCAACCTGCAAACCAATTTCGGAGGCGGCAAAACGCATTCGATGCTCGCCCTCTACCACCTGTTCAGCGGCATCGAACGCGATCGGTTTCCCCAGGAGATTCAGGACCTCGTGGCCGAGGCAGGTAACCCTGAGCTCGAATCTTTGAGGGTCAAGCGAGTTGCCCTGGTCGGCACGGATCTTCAGGCGGGCTCTCCGCAGATCAAAGACGACGGCACCGAGGTGCGCACTCTGTGGGGTGAGCTCGCCTGGCAGCTTGGCGGACGCGAGGCCTATGCGATAGTGGCAGAAGCAGACGAGACCGGAACCAACCCGGGGGATGCCCTTCGCACACTCATCTCGCAATACTCGCCCACGCTCATCCTCATCGACGAATGGGTCGCCTACGCTCGTCAGCTCGTCACAGAGAGGGAGCTTCCCGCAGGCTCATTCGAAACGCAGTTTACCTTCGCTCAGTCGCTCACCGAGATCGTTCGCTCGATTCCCGGTGCGATGCTCGTCGTCTCGATACCGGCGTCGGACAGGGGAACGAAAGACTACGGATCGCAGATTGAGATCGGCGGAGAGAACGGCCGGCTCGCCCTCGAACGTCTCCAAAACGTGATCCGCCGTGTTGCCGACCAATGGCGTCCATCCAGCAAGGACGAGTCCTTCGAAATCGTGCGCCGGCGGCTCTTCCAACCTCCGGATGCAAAAGGGCTTGCCGCGATTGCCGCCGTCGCCCGCAGCTTCACGAACATGTACCGCAAAGACTCGGGTCATTTTCCGCGCGCTGCCGCCAATCCCAACGACGACTACGAGCGGCGTATTCGCGCCTCGTACCCGCTGCATCCTGAGCTGCTCGACAGGCTGTACGAGGACTGGTCTGCCCTCGAGCGCTTCCAGCGTACGCGCGGCGTGCTCAAACTGGTCTCCTCGATCGTTCACGAATTGTGGGCATCCAATGACACGTCGCCGCTCATCCTTCCCAGCAATGTTCCCCTGGCGGCATCCTCCGTCAACACTGACCTCACCCAGTACCTCGAGGACCGCTGGAAACCGATCATCGACTCGGACATCGACGGCGCCGACTCCACTGCTTCGCGCATCGACAAGGAAAAGACGAGCCTTGGCGCTCGTTTCATCACCCAACGTTTGGCGCGCACTATTTTTATGGGTGCGGCTCCCAGGACGTCACGCAAGGGCTTGGACAAGCAATACGTGTGGCTTGGAACCGCGATACCGGGGGATGCCTTGGGGAACTTCGCCATGGCGATCGAGCAATTGACCCAACGCTCAACCTACTTCTACGAGGAGCAAGGTCACTACTGGTTCGATACTCAGCCTTCGGTGACGAAGACGGCCAATGACCATGCCGAACGTCTGCGAGAGGACCCGGAGACGGTATGGAACGAAATCGTCGATCGCCTGCGTTCGCAGGAACGGAAACGGGGCGTTTTCGCAAGAGTGCACGCGGCTCCTGAGACGACCGCCGATATTCCCGACGTCGACGAGGCGCGGCTTGTGATTGTTCACCCACGCCATTCTTATCGCAAGCAGGAGGGAGAAAGCTCTCCTGCTCTCAAATGGGTGCGTGAAGCCGTCGAATCCAAGGGGACGAGCCAGCGCGTGCATCGAAACATGCTTGTATTTGCGGTGGCCGACGCCAATGAGCTGGAGCGCTTGGAATCCGCGACGCGCAGCTATCTGGGCTGGAAGAAAGTTCGGGACACCTCCGACGAGCTCAACTTGACGGCACAGCAGAGGAAACAGGCCGAGGAATCGGTTACGCGCTGTGAGCAGACCGTGGAGGACAGGCTAGGTTCGACGTACACGTGGACCGCGTACCCAGAACAGCCTCCGACCGGGCCGTTTCGCGTAACTCCAGACAAGGTGCCCGATTCAAGCGATGCCTCGGTGGCAGAGCGAATCGGCGTCAAACTCGTGCGCGAAGACCAGATCGTCACTGAACTTGGCCCGTCTATACTCGGTGCCGTCTTCCACGAGGAACTGGCAACCTTGTGGGAAGAGAAGGGTGAGATCGGCGTAGGGGAGTTGTGGGGCTATTTCACCCGCTACCCGTATATGCACAGGCTCGCCGGACGCTCGGTGCTCGATCGTGCGATCGAAACGGCGGCCTCGGCCGTTCTGGTGGAAGGGGAGCGGTTCGCCATCGCCGCGGACCGCGACGAAAAGACCGGCCGTTACCGGGAACTCATTCTCCCGCCGTCGGCCAATGCGAGTGCACGCGTCACGGATCGCACCCTCCTCGTCGAATGGGAACGCGCCAAGGCCCAGCACGAGGCCGATCGTCTGCGAGCCCAGCAGGAATCCTCACAAGTCGCCTGGATCGCAGACAGTCCGAGCGATGGGGCCGCAGCTGACTTCGCGGCAGGCTACGCGCCGAGTTCAGCGGCGACGTCGGCCGCCCTCGTGTCTTCCCACCGCATCGATCGTCTTGACGTCGGCATCGATAAAGCGATTGTGACCGATCCCGATGCTTCCGCCGCAGAGAAGGTCCTTGCTCGCTTTTTCGGGTCGGTGAGAATCGACCCCGATCGCTATGTTCGCGACATCGGCAATGTCACCCGCGAAGTCATAGACTGGCTTGCGGGCGCTGGGGCAAAGCTCGACATAAGGATCGACATCCAGGCGACCAAACTTGAGGGCTTCGATGAATCCGAGGTGCGCACCATCGGCGAGAACGCCCGCACTCTTAAGTTCGATCCGGGTTTCGGTTTCGAAAAAGGGTGAACTTCGTGAGCTTCGGAAGGACGTGAACGGTAATGGGGCGAGGCAGAGTGTGAATGGTCTCGTATGGCCTGTCTCGCCCCTATGCCCGCCGGAGTCCTCGCCCCTGTGCCCGCCGAGTACAGCTGCGGTGCTTGCAGGGCGTTGTGGTCCTCGCACCGTTTAGTAGACTTGAGCTAGTCGACCCCCGGCTAGGCCTCGAGCGTGTTTCCACGCAATGCCCAAATGTCCGGGTCCTGTATTCCAATGAGGTGTGACATGCGGTAGTTGAGTTTTGACGAACCGGTCTAGAAGTTCTGTCAAGAGGTTGACGGGCGTTGCGGATCTTGCAGGTCGCTCAATCCACCGCGCCGATCATGTATGAGGGCTGGCTTCACGCGATTTCTTGTACTCGTCTGCCCACTGGCTGAATTTGCTCTTTGCCTCATCGAGGCGCTGCGATCCGATGATCTCTAGTGCGGCCCTGTAGGCCGGATCGAAATTGTCGGTGGCGCTCCCGGAGGCCCCCGTCACCTTCCATCCCATAGTGGGGCCGCCAACTTTGGGATTCAATTCTCCGGGAATGTCTCGGAGAGCCTTGCACAGTTCCCCGGACTTTCGCGCGTCGACGGAAAAATCCTTCGCTTCGAACGTCGGCTTCTCGCCGTAGCTCGGGCCATGCGAAAACGACGCTTTGGCGCCGTCGGCGGAAAGCACGAGGGTCCATCGCGAAGAATACGGCGGGGGAGTCGAGCCGCTGTTCCAACTAATCGATCCGACGCACGGTTTTGTGACGTCGGCGTTTGAGGAGCCGTTGCCGCTCGATGACTTCGAATCCGGGTCAGGCGTCAATCCGCAAGCGGCGAGCAGCCCAAGAGCCGCTGAAATCGTCAGGAACTTCTTCATGGCTTCCACTTTCTGTTGTCGCAACTCAATCTGCTGACGCAACTCGATCTGCCGTGGCAACCTGACCGGTTGTCGCAACCCGATTCATGTTGTCGTCCTTCGATGAAGGAATCCTTCTCTTTCTAGCATACATCTCAACAGCCGCGTATGCCACCGCGAAGGGCCTCTGGTGAAATCGACGTCAGCGCTGTCCGCATCTAAACGACGCCCTTTGCGCTGAACGCCTTATTTCGATCAAAACGCTATTTTCATCGTTAAAACACCACTATCGCATTACAACGGCTCCAAGAGCGGCCGTAGGGCGGGTAAGAGGAGCGATGAAACTATTTGTATTCGCATGCTCACAGTACGCTTGCTTATGGGGTGAAAGCGGCTGCGCGTTAGAATCAAACCTATGGAAAACGCTGGTTTGGAAGGCGGCAGATGTTCTGCCTGAATTGCAACGCGGCTCTTCCGGGAAACGCCGGTGTCTGCGGCAGATGCGGGATGCCGGTCAACAATGCCTCGCCCAGTCACCCCTTCAGCCAGATCAACCAAGCGCCGTTCCCTTATCAGGACGTCCCGATGGGCCATCCCGGAGGCCCGGCATGTCGGCAAGATTTTCCCGGTTACTCGCAGGGTCCAACTTATCCGGGGCCGGTGCCCCTTGGACAGCCGACGGCGCAGGGAGGCTCCGCCCTGTCTTACGGCCCGGTTCAGCCTTACAGCCCCGCTCAGTCTTTTCCTTCGCAGCGGGGCCCCATGCAGCAGACTCCGTTCCAACAGGAGGCGGCGCCTCACGGCAATCCCGGCTTTCAACCAAGTCCGAGCGGAGGCCATTCTCCCGCGCCTCAGCCCGACCTCGGTCGTTTTCAGCCCGGGTCTGACTCCGACCCTGCTTCGCAGCAGCCTGATCTCGGCCCCGGCCAATCCCAGCCGAATTTCGGGCCGGGCGCGCCGCAGTTTCGGCCCGATTTGGGCCCTGTGCAGCCTCCGCCTGACTTCGCCGCCGCGCAGTCCGCTTCGTCCGATTTCGGCCCTGTTTCGTCGCAGTCAGCGGCCCCTCACGCCCATTCTGCGCCGCAATTCGGCGGCGGTCCGGGCACTCCTTTCGACGCCTGCCTTCGGAGGGCGTCGTCGCGTCTTCAGGCCCCGTTTTCCTACCTTCCGGAGCTTTCGAGCTACCTGATGGTGACCGAACGCATGTCGGCCGTCATGGCGAATATGCACCAGTTCTTTTTCTTTACACAGAACGACGCCTGCAACGGCGCGCTGATGCATCAGTTCACGAGCGCCTGCGTCTCCTGGGCGCTCCACAATTACCAGGGTGCGCCGCGCGGCATGATGAAAGGCGTGGCGATCTATCCCGTGATGTGTCAGACCGTCGCCAATCCCGAGGTGATTGCCTTCACCAAGCAAAAACCGGATATGCATTATTCTTCTTTCACACTGGCCTGCTCGGTGGAGCTGTCGACGGGACGAGTTGAATGGATGGAGAAGACGCCGGTCTACGGGCTGGCCATGTGGAATGGAGTCAAGAAGGTCGCCGAATTGGCGCTGACGTAGCCGCTTCGGACGTACACGGAAGTTCAACCGTTCAGCGGGTACGATTGCGTTTCTCATTGAACATTGCGGCGTCTCGCACCATGTGGCAATGTCGTGGTTGAGTTTCGACGAGCAAGTCGAGAAACTGACGAGAGCCGGTCTGCAAGTCAGCGACAAAGCCGAGCTGCATCGTTTCCTGTCTCGTGTCAATTACTTTCGTTTTCTACCGATTCTTTGGCGTCCCTTCTGAGGGGCAGTCTGGTTCAGCTGTCTCGACGATTCCGGCTGCTTCCTATGCTCATCCTTCTGCCTTGGGCGTTCGTTTTCGTTGGCATTCTCGAGAACCGTGCACGACGTCGCGCTTTTGCGCCCGCCGACGGCGATCGCTAGCAACTTCTTTACTGTCGAATGCCACATGGTCCCGGCTTTGGTCTGATGCGATAATCTACTACAATCGTCTTGTTCCAACAATAGCTTAAGGTGAAACATGTTCTGTGCAAATTGCAACACAGCCCTTCCGAACGACGCGAGTATTTGCGGCAACTGCGGAATGCCCGTCAATCGCGCCTACTCTATGCAGAGCAGCGTCGTTTCCGGTCCTCAATCGCCGATGCAGCAGCCGGGGGCGATTCAAGCTCCGCCCGTCATGCAGCAGCCCCAGCCCGTCATGCAGCAGCCTCAGCAGCCGATGCCGCAGGCTCCGGCTTCCGATACGCCGTTCGGCGCATATCTTGGAAAGGTGTCAGCGCGTCTTCAGACGCCGCCGACCTACATACCTGAACTTTCGAGCTATCTCATGGTGAACAAGCGCTTTTCCGGGGCGTTGGCCAACATCCATCAGTTCTTTTTCCTCACCCAAAACGACGCCTGCAACGGGGCGATGATGCAGCAGTTCACAGAAGGTTGCGTTTCCTTTGCGCTCAACAATTACAAGGGCGCGCCTCGAGGCCTGCAGAAGGGCGTTGGAATCTACCCGGTAATGTGCCAGACGGCGCCGAACCCCGAAGTCATTTCTTATACGAAGCGCAAGCCAGACGCTCATTTTTCCGCCTTCGTGCTGTCGTGCTCCGTGAATCTTTCTACGGGATGGCTCGAGTACCTTGACAAGACCCCTGTGTGGGGGATGGCAATGTGGCGCGGAATCAAGAACGTGGCCAAGAAAACGTTGCAATACTGACGTCAAAGACGGCAATCTGTCAGGCTCCTCGAACGGGGCGGATCGCCGTCAAGCGGACGTCCCCGCATACCCCTCACAGCATGGCGCCGCCCTGCTTGGAGGACTCGGCGGGCGCCGCCCTGCTTGGAGGACTCGGCGGGCGCCGCCTTGCTTAGAGGACTCGGCGGGCGCCGCCTTGCTTAGAGGACTCGGCGGGCGCCGCCCTGCTTGGAGGAATTGCCCTGCTTGGAGGCGTCGCCTTGTCCGGAGGCTTTCCGCTTCGCAAGCGACCTCTCGAAGCCCGCGGACTTCAGCCTGTCCTGGAGCGCCGCGGCGTACTGGCGGTATCCCGCGGCATTCGGGTGATACCAGCCAATGAAGTTGCTGACAGCGAAGTAATTTACCGGATGGATCCACAGATCGTCGCCGTCGTCCTTGCTTCGGTCGGCGTGCGGCTGGTGCCCTTCGAAACGATCGGCGACATCGCTGACGAACACCGTCTGCCCGGGATGGGATGCGTTGTCCGCTTTGACGATCTCGGCCATCTTTTTGTTGCCCTCCCGGCTCAGCGCCCGGATTTCGTCGCTGACATGCACCGTGGCGCCCGAACTGTCGCGCAGCGTGAAGGAATCGTCGCGGACGAGCATGGGGTAGGCCATGACCGCGATCGTGGCGTCCGAGCGCAGGCCGCGTTGACGGAGAGCGCTGAAAATGCGCCGGTACTTGCCTTCGATGCCGTCAAGGGACTGCCTGGCTTCAGCGATGCTGTTCCGACACTCATCCGCCTGGCTCTTAGACATGAGGCACGTTTTGAGAAGGCCGCCGAAGCCCATGTCGTTGCCTCCAATCGTCATGACGACGAGGTCTGTGCCGCTCGAAACGCCGTCCGCCTGCGGCCCGTTGATCACCGCACTGCCGAGCACGGCGCTTTTCTGACTCATCGTGACCTGCTCGATTCGCGAGTTTGCGCACGAGACGTCGCGAACCTCGACGTCGGCGCCTCGTTTGCGAAGGCTCCCCGCATAGAGATTTCCCGTGCTGTTCGGGCTTCGGAAGCACCTTCCGTCCGAATAGGAGCCGCCGCCGACGCCCGAGGAGTACGAGTCGCCCATGATGGTGATGGAGAGTTTGGCGCCTTTGAGGTTGTTGAGATCTTTTCGAGACGAGGCCGACGACGGCGATTGCCCCGAAGCCCGGCGAGCGTTGGAGGCCCCGCGGGCCTTAGCCGAAGCAGACGGGCGAGACGTTCCCCGAGCGGCTGCGTTCTCTTTAGACGTCGAGGCCGCTTGGGGTTCAGAGGCGGAAGGGGCGTTGCAGCCGATCATTCCGCCTATTGCAAAAGCAGCAACTCCCGCAAGGGTCAGTCTTTTGCGCGTCGAGCTCTTGCGTGCCGAGCTTTTCTTCATCGCATGTCCCTCTCGTTCTTGCATCCTATATTCATTGTCCTCGTTCTATTCTCGACTGTCCGCGACGCTCGTCTCTTTTCGCCGCCCGCAATCCTATGTCGGCGGTCACGCGTGCATGCCGCCGGTGTGCGCGAACGGCGAATTGCCCCTGGAATTTCGCGAGAAATCGATATAGAATGGCTGAGCCTCAACAGAGGCGTGTTCAGTGAGAACAGAATACGGGGATGATCGGTTTCGACGGCGACTGTGCGCCGAAGGGAAGCGGGTCGAGGATGTAGAGTCATCTCGTTAACGATTCTCTGCAAACCAATAGGTGCCAAGAACAAGAGCACCGATTTCGCCCTCGCCGCCTGAGCGAGCTTCGAAATCCGTCAGCCTAGGAGCGCTTTCCTCTTAGAACCTGGCGTCGACTTTGAAAGCCACTGCCGAGCGGGTATGCAGCGGGCCCGCTCGGAACTCTTACGCTGCTAGGTCTGTCAGCGACTTGTTCGCGTGAGCGCTGGGGCCGAAAACAACGCACTGCGAACTGCACCCGGAGAATACTTGGGCAAGCATCGTCGGACGCGGGTTCAATTCCCGCCATCTCCACACTTTGAGGCCCTGCGACGTCGTTTTCGCCGTCGTAGGGCCTTTTCTATGTCGTTTCGGCGTTGCAGGGCCTTTTATGTCTGTCTGCAAGGTTCAGAGTTCGTTTGCCGGATCGGCGTCGTTCCGCGAGCTTAAGCTTCCTTTTCCGGGCTTTCGCCTGGCGGGGAAGGGCGGAATCCGGACAGGCTTCCCCTTCCCTCAGGTCGCCTGAGCTCTCGCCTGGCGGGGGCTCGCATCGCGGAAGGCCGTCGTCGCAGGCGCATGAAGCGGGGCGGCAAAACAGGAGGCGGCCCCCGGATCCCAACGCGCGATCCGGGGGCTGCCTCCGAGAGCTGTTTCGACGGGGATTATCGTGGGTTACCGAAGCGAAGTCAGCCTAGCTCCTCGACCTCGGATCCCGCCGGGGCCTCATCGGTTTCGGCTTTGGACGCCGGCCTGGCTTCAGTTGCCGAATCGGCGTCGGCCATGCGCATCGACCCAGCTTCGGGCACGGGCGCCGACCCCGCTTCAGGCTTGGGCGTTGACCCTGCTTCGGGTGCCGCTTCGGGCTTGGCTTTGGACGCCGGCTTGGACTTCTTTGCCGGCTCCGCCTGGGTTTTCGCCTCGGCGGCAATGGGAGTCTTTGGCGTGATCGCGCGGCCCTTTTGCTTGTGGACCTTGCTCTTCTTCGGCGCCGCGGCGTCGTCTCTCTTCGTCGAATGCTTCGCGGCGGGGGAGGGCGCGCCCCTGCGCGGACCCTCGAAATCGGGGCGGCCGGTGCCGTGATCGACCGTTGGGCGTCCGAGCCCCTTCGCGAGGAGGGAGGAGCGCCCGGCTTGGAAGTCTGCGAGAACGTCCCGAACGCCGATCGCGCTCGCCTGGGGAGGCCGGTGGATGACGTCGAGAACCGACAGGAGCGTGGAGACGAGCACTCCGGCGTTGCGATAGACGAGGTAGCGGCTGGTCCACTCCGGCCGGAACTTCTCTTTGTAGGAGCGCAGGCCCTTGAAGTTGTACGCGCGGTTGCCGAAGTCGTAGATGTAGCGCACGACTTTCTGTTTGCTTCCCGAATAGACGGCTCGCCCGGTGTTCGACAGCGGCGCCATTCCGAGGTTGTAGTACTCGTACCCGGCGTCGCGCGCCCATTCGATGAGGGAAATGAAGATTCCGTCCATCGTGCCTCCGGGTGCGTCCGGACGAATGCGCATGAGATCGATAGACGCGACGTTCGGGCTGGCCGGCATGATTGAGGCGAAACCCTCGATCCGCTTCTCGTTGCGCACGACGGCGATGGGGGCTCGCCCAAGATAGGCCGGATCGAAGCGTCCCAGCGAGAATCCCATCTCTTCGCGTTTGCCGATCCAGGCGTCGGAGACGGATCGAACTTCTTCGAGGAACTCTTGCGTGAATGGAGGTTCGATGAGCTCGAAATGAGTTCCCTTTTCCTCCATGCGGTTGCGCATGCGCCGGAAGATTTTGCCCTTGTTTCCGACGTTCGAATAGGTTCCCAAATTGAGCATCGCGTCTTCGCCGATCTTCACGAAGGTGAAGCCCTGATCGGCGCACGTGGCCAGGTACTTCGCCGAAAGCTCGTAGATCGCGACGTTCATTCGGTGCTCTTCCGCCAATCGGACGAACTCGTCGATGGCCGCCTCAAAGGACTTCTCATTGCCGATTGGATCGCCCAAAATGATGAGATTGTTGCGATGAGGGCGGTACAGGAGTGCGACGTCGCCCTTGGAGGAATAGAAGACGTGCTTGTCTCCGAGGAAGAAGAGATGCGAGTACTCGTTGCCGCCGTACTTGGCCAAAAACTCCTCGTAGCGGGCCACGTCTTCCTCCGTCGGCGGGGTGAATTCCAGGCGTCCCCCCCTGGAAAAGAGAATCGCCAGGGTCAGGACGACGCACAGGGCGCCGTAGAAGAAGGTGTGCCTCAGGGCCGTGCCGTGGTCTGGGAAGGGCCGCTCAATCTGGTGGTCGTGGTAGAGCCGCCACAGAAAGATCCCCAGCGGAATGCCCACGATCGTCAGAGCGGAGACGACGAAACCCCTGACCGTGAGCTTCAGGGGCGCTCGGTTGAAGGCGTTGCGCACCGAGAAGAGGATTGTGGAGAGCACCAAAAGGATAAGCGCCTCTTCCCAATCGAGGCCCTTTGCGATGGATGTGGCCGCCCCCGCCACCATGATCGTTAGGGAGATTCCCCAGATTCTGGCGACTCGGGCGCGAATGCCTCGGGAAAGGATGATGAGCATGATCCCGATGAGCAGCGTCGTCATTCGCGACGCCTCAATGACGCCGTGGGGGACGATGTTGTTGAGTATGTCGAATCGTTTCGAAATGGCCGGGCTGAAAACCGAGATGATGAGGACGACGCCGGCGAGGAGCATCCCGATCCACAGGACGGTCACGAGGGTGTCCTCGCGCCTGCGCTTGTCCCCCAAACCGATCTTCGGCGCCAGCAGCTCGCTCGCACCGTAGAGGCTGGCGAGAATCCAGGGAATTGCGTAATAGCAAACGCGATAGACGATGATCGCCAGAAGAAGGCGCGTGGTGTCGTATCCGACGCCTTTGAAAAGGGTCGCCACCGTCAGATCGAAGGTTCCCAGCCCGCCCGGGATGAAGGATATGAGGCCCACCAGGGTGCCCGTCGAGTAAACGAACAGGGAAAGCCACAGATCCGCTTCGGGAATGAAGAGGAGAACGCACGCCCAGAAATACACGCCGGCGATGACCCAGTCGAAGAGCGAGGCGAAGGTCATCTCCGTTTTCTGCTTGAAGTTTTGCAGTGCGAAGGGGGAACGGCTCAAGTCGATTTTGCCGATTTTGAGTTTCCCGCCCCAGAAGTAGAGCGGGATATAGAGGCTCATGACGAGCGGGACGATCCACAGGCCCCCGCGGTCGTATTTGATCGCAAAGGGAAGCGTGGCGACGAGCATGACGAACAGGCCGATGAGGTTGGACGCCCACACCGCCAGGGTGATCTTCAGCGCCGTGTCTTTGTCTGCGCCCGCCTTCGCGTAGTACTTTGCGCGAATCGTCCCTCCGGTCAAGCCTCCCAATCCCGCGAAGTTGTTGAAGGCCTGGGCCACCCACCCGATTTTCAGGGAGGTCCGAATCGGTATCTTCACACCGAAATGACGCGAGGCGAAGATGTCGTAGGCGCCCGTCGCCGTGAAGGCCAGAGTCCCGCCGACGACGATCGCAAGCAGGGTGGGGCGCGGAACCTCGGTGAAAAGCTCGGCCATGTTGGGGCCCGAGATCGTTTCGAATTCGCCGCGGGCAACGAGGAAAACGCCGATCGCCATAAGCGTGTAGAACGTGTACCTCGCTACGCGCGGATGCGCTTTGACAACGTCAACGATCTTCTTCATACGGCCTTTCCGTCCGTCTACACTCGAGTTTTCCGTTTTTCGGCGCCCGAGTCTTGCATCTGTCGTCGCCCGAGGGCTGTGGGCGGGCACGCCGCCCACAAGGCCAATGCCGCCCAAAAAGCCAATGCTACCCGAGAGCGCCGAGTACGCCATTCGATTTGGGCTCGCACCGACGGGCTTGGCGTCTGCCGTGCCTGTGGTGGAGGCGGGGCGCTCGGCGGTGGCCTTGGCGCCCGTGGTCTTGGTGTCTGTGCCCGTAGCGGCTTTGGCGCGCGTGGTCTTGGTGTTCGCGCCCGTAGCGGCTTTGGCGCCCGTGGTGGCTTCCGTGTGCTTCAAACTCAAACGAGGCGGCTTCGACGGGTGACGGAAATCGCGCCTGTTGCCGCTGCCGGATTGCGTCCCGCGGTTGCTGGGTTGCGTGCTGCGGTCGGCGTCGGACGGCGTTCGATTAAGCCTGCGTTCGTTAGCAGGCCGCGTTCGGGTAGGTGACGGTTCCAATCCTTCGCTCGCTTGTCATCGCTCTGCGCATCTGGGTTATGGCTCTGCTTACTATGACGGCAGATCCTGGGAGCTTTCTGATGGTTGTGCTGCGATCGGCAGTCGATGAGGACGGCTGCGTTGAGAGCGGCTGCGTTGAGATTGGCTGTATTGCGAGCGGCTGCGTTGAGATTGGCTGTATTGCGAGCGGCTGTATTGCGAGCGGCTGCGTTGAGAGCTGCCGTGTTGCACTCGGCGCAAAAATACGGTGATCCGGCACGCCCAATTTCGGTTCGGCGTCGTCGGAGTTCGACGTCGTCGGGCGGACGCGGCGGACGGACTGCGACCGCTTTGCCGGCGTCGTCCTGGGACCCTGCGGGCGTCGCTCTGGGGCTTTGCCGGCGTCGTCCTTTCCTTTGTTGAGAATGCCGCACAGCGTTGGAGGTCCTCCTGGGAGCGGGGCGCTAGCACGTTGTGTGGAGTTTGGCCAATAGCGTGATCGCGGGTCTGTAGAAGCCCAAATGCCTTGCAATTACTCATACCGTAGATGGACTTTGAGGCCTAAAAGTTACGCATCTCACTTAAAACGCGCCACTTAATGCCCGAATTTACGCCAGTTTGCCGTGAAATCCGCTAGATTACTGAAGTAGTGGCCCATCCGGGCCCTTCACTTCAACGAAAGGTATGGGTATGTCCATCAACCGTACTGAACTTATTGCCAAAATTGCCGAGAAGGCGAATCTGTCGAAGACGGACGCCGACAAGGCCGTTGCCGCGCTCCAGGACGTCTTGGTCGATTCGCTCTCGAAGGGCGAGGCGGTCAAGATTACGGGCCTTCTGGCTGTGGAGCGCACCGAGCGCGCCGCCCGCAAGGGGCGCAACCCCCGCACCGGCGAGGAAATTCAGATTCCGGCGGGTTACGGCGTCAAGCTGACCGCCGGCTCGGCCCTGAAGAAGGCCGTGACGGAAGAATGATCGCGGGCTAGGCTTGCGGTCTCGCAGGCTGGACTTGCGATCCCGCGAGTTTGGGTCGCAGTTTCATAGCTTGGCTTGCGATCCCGCGAGCTCGGGTTGTAAAGCCGATTTTTCCACCGCGAGTAGAGGCCTCGAGCGTCGACTGGCGATCTTGCGCGTTGATTGAGAATGCCGTCGGCGTAGAGGCCGTTGCCACGAAACCATTGACGTGTCCGTGAATAAAAGCCGCCGTTGAGCGGCATTGCTCTGAAAGGAGCCAATGGGGTCCGGGTCTGGTCCGGGCCCCATTTTAATTTTGAGGGCCTTTTGTCGGCTTTGGGTGCCTTTTGTCGGCGGGTTTTGGTTTGGGGGCGGGGCGGGGCGCCTGCTTGGGCGGTGCTCGGGGCGGTCGCTGATTAATTTCTTCCTAAAGTTCAACTTTTACTTTATATTTAGCGGAAAATCGTTCGAACAAAAACTTGACATCATCTCTGTTCTATTCTAGAATAGAGACGAAAGATGAAAGCCTGAGACAGAAGGAGGCTGCTGGCATGAACCCCGACGTCGGCATTCTTGGCGTTGCGCCCGCTCGGGGCGGAGCGCCTGCGCCTGCCTTCGGCCTGCGCGATGGAAGAAGGGGTCGCGTCTCGGTTGTCGAAGAGGGGCGAGGATTTGCCGAGTGCCTTGCGGGGTTGGAAGCGCTTGTCTCTGAACTGGGGGAGAAGGACGCTTCGGGATTGCCCGACGGGCAACTTCTGTCGGGTGCGCAGGCGCTGGCCAAACTCGCCTCTCGCTTAAGCGCTGTGCGCGGACAGATGCTCGTTGCCATCGACGAGAGGCGCAGCTGGCGATCTTCGGGGATGCGTACGCTCATTCAATGGAACGAGAGGGCGTCTGGCCAGTCGCCGAAGGCCGCCACGAGGGAAATCAAGCGAGCCCACGCTTTGGAAGAGGATTTGCCCGTCCTGTCGAGAGCGCTTAAATCCGGCGAGATTTTTGCTGAGCACGTCGACGTCGTCCGCAAGGTCTTTTCCACTCCGCCCCTGAAGGAGGCCGTGAACGACGAAGGAGTTCAAAAGGAATTCGTTTCCTGGGCGAAACAATGCGGAACCCGGGAATTCGAGCGGCGGGTCAGGGCCCGTGCCTTGAGGAACGATCCAGCTTTGGGCGTCAAGCTTGAAAAGTCGGAGGCGAAAGACGAGCGGGTCGCTTTCGCTCCCGAGGGGTTCGGCATGCGTGTCACCGGGTGGCTTTCGAGCGAGACGTCCGCAATCTTGGACACCGCGTTGAGTGCCCTAATGGGGCGCAAGGGCGTGGACGATACGAGAACCTTGCCTCAGCGTCGCGCCGGGGCGTTGGTTGAGATGGCCAGCCTCAAGCTTGACGAGGGCAGCCTGGGCAGGGGCGCAAGAATTCGCCCGCACCTGTCCGTTCACGTGCCTTTGGCAACGCTTGTGGGGGCGGAAAGGGCCGCTCGACCGTGCGCATCTCTGGACGTCGGCCTTTCTTCGGGCGAGCCCGACGCCGAAAACAGGGGTGGCGCCGAGAAGAGGCCCATAGGGGAAATCGGAGAGGGGTCGGGCCCTGTGCGCCCCGAGCTTGAAATTGGATCGATGGAAAGAGTCGAGTTGCTCGAAGGGCGGATCCGACCGTTAGGGGAAATGCGGCAAACAGAAGGGCGGAAACGCGATAGACGTTGCGAAAACGGCAGCGGGCAGGGGCGCATCGGCCGTTGCCTCGATCGGGTTAGTGAAGAAAGCCGGGAGCTTGGAAAACTTCTGGTGGTGATGCCCGCCGCCATGGACTTAACCGCTTTGAAGGGGCTTGAACCGGCGACGCTGGACGACGGCTCCGCTTTGTCGATGACCCAGTTGGCGAGGTTGATGTGCGACTCGGCGGTCTCCCGCGTCGTGTTCTCGTCAAACGGCGAAGTGATCGACGTCGGACGCGAAAAACGTCTGTTCACACCGGCGCAGACCAGAGCCGTCATCGCCAGAGATCGAACCTGTCGATACCCGGGGTGCTCGGACACGATTGCCCACGGTCAGATCCATCACGCCCTGCCCTGGCAAGCGGGAGGCGGCACCGATCTCGCCAACGCCGTTCTGCTGTGCTGGCATCATCACAGCCTTGTCCACCGTGAGATGGTCACGATCTCCCACCACGACGGAGGGTTCGTGTTCAGCAGAAAAGACGGGACGGTGATAGGCGTGCGTCGCAACGGAACGTGAATGGAATATGGCGACGCCGATTTTGAAGGGCAGGCTTGGTGTGTGGGACACGTCCCGGCGGAGGGGTGAGCGTGCCGTGGCGGGCGGGGTTAAGATCGTCCCTATGAGTACACTGCCTCCCGAACCGCCGCGCGGCCCAGAAAGCCCGGAGACCGCGGGTTCCCCAAGCGTCGACGTCCTCGAACGCGAGCAGGAGCAGCACAGCCCCGGCGACGACGAGCGCTATGCGCACTACGTTCGCAAAGAGAAGATCACCGAATCGGCCCTGTCCGGCCAGCCGGTGGTGGCGCTGTGCGGGAAAGTGTGGACTCCCTCCCGGGACCCCGAGAGATACCCCGTGTGTCCGACATGCAAGGCCATTCGCGACGAGCTTGGCAAACAGGGCTCCTCGTGGCCTTTCGGCCCCGACGTCCCCGGGAACGGGAAGTGAGCAGCCACCCCCTGCCGAAAACCGCTTCCGTCCACGCCGCAGAGACGCTCTCGCCCGCCTTCCCGCAACGCGCGGCCTGGGGCACGGCGTCGTCCCTGCGGGCATGGCAGGCCGAGGCGCTCCAGGCGTACATGGCAAGCCAGCCGCGGGACTTCCTTGCAGTGGCGACGCCCGGAGCGGGGAAGACGACCTTCGCCCTGCGCATTGCGACAGAGCTCATGGCCAAAGGCGCAGTCCGGCGGGTCACCGTCGTGTGCCCCACAGAGCATCTGAAGACGCAGTGGTCGGAATCGGCCGCGCGCGTCGGGCTCACGCTCGACCCCGACTTCACGAACGCGCAAGGCGAAGAAGGCAGCTTCTTCGACGGAGTGTGCGTCACGTACGCGCAAGTCGCGGCGAACCCGGGGCTTCACAGGCGCCGCACCGCTGCCCGGCCGACCCTCGTCATCCTCGACGAGATCCACCACGGCGGCGACGCCCTCTCCTGGGGCGACGGCATACGCGAGGCCTTCCAAGGAGCGGCTCGGCGGCTCTCGCTCACAGGCACGCCCTTCAGGTCGGACGATTCGCCGATCCCGTTCGTCGAGTACGCCGACGACGGCGACGGCGTGCTCCGCTCCCGCGCCGATTACACGTACGGGTACGCCGAGGCGCTGCGCGACGGCGTGGTGCGGCCCGTCATGTTCCTCAGCTACTCGGGGCAGATGCGGTGGCAGACGAAGCAGGGCGACGTCGTCGAAGCGACCCTCGGCGAGCCCCTGACCAAAGACATGACCGGGCAGGCCTGGCGGACCGCGCTCAATCCCGCGGGCGACTGGATCCAGGCGGTCCTCGCCGCAGCAGACGAACGCCTGACCGCCGTGCGCAAATCGATCCCCGACGCCGGGGGCCTCGTCATCGCCACCGATCAGAAGGCCGCCCGTGCGTATGCGGAGAGGCTGGAGGGCATCAGCGGGCAGCGGCCCACGGTGGTGCTTTCCGACGACGCCGGCGCCTCCGACCGGATCGCCGAGTTCTCCGCCGGAGACGGGCGATGGATGATCGCCGTGCGGATGGTCTCCGAGGGGGTGGACGTGCCCAGGCTCGCCGTCGGAGTGTATGCGACGTCGGCCTCGACCCCGCTGTTTTTCGCCCAGGCGATCGGGCGCTTCGTGCGCGCGCGCAAGCGCGGGGAGACCGCGACGGTGTTCCTCCCCTCCGTCCCGCAGCTTCTCGGGCTGGCCGCCGAGATGGAGGTCGAACGCGACCATGCGCTGGGGGAGAAACGAGACGACGGCGAGCTGCTTCTCGAGCGCGCCAATTCAGAGGAGCAGGCCAGCGACCAGCTCGCGTTCCCCGGCTTCGAGGCGCTGGAATCGGATGCGTCGTTCGACAGGGCGCTTTTCGACGGCGGCGAATTCGGGCTGGGCGCCGAGGCCGGATCCGACGAGGAAGCCGATTTCCTCGGGATTCCCGGGCTTTTGGAGCCCGAGCAGGTCACCACGCTTCTGCGCAAGCGCCAGGCGGCGCAGGCGGCCCAGCCGAAAAAGGCGGCAGTCAGCGATCCGCGGCGGCGGCGAGAGGTGCGCAAGGAGCTGACCTCGCTAGTCGCTGCTTGGGCGCAGAAATCGGGCCAGCCGCACGCGTTCGTCCACGCCGAGCTCCGCCGAATCTGCGGCGGGCCGGAGGTGGCGCGGGCCTCCGTCGAACAGATCGAATCCCGAATCGGGCAGGTGCGCCGATGGTTCGTGGGGCGGACGTAGAGCTCTCAGATCCGGCGTAAAATGCGGAGAGAAGCAGTCTTTTCGCGGGGGCGCGGGCAAGAAAACCGACCCATCGCGCATCGGCGGCCGAAGCCTGTGATGCGTGAGAGGGACCGGTGTTTGTGTCTATACGCTACACGAAACGCGGCCCCTTATGAGCAGCAAGCGTCAGTCGTCGCCCTCGAAGATGTCGAGCATTTTGGTGGGGACGGCGGGTTCGCCGCTGGAGAGGCGCCAACCGTCGTAGGGCAGCTCGGCGCGGGATTCCTCGTGGCGGGCGGCCGCTGCGGCGATGGCGGCCTTCCCGATCTGGGATTCGTCGATCGCGCCGGCGTCGACGAGCTTGACTTGAAGGGGGCGGGCGCCCGCCCGCTCGAGGTAGTGAAGGCCCTCCTGCCAGCTTCCGGCCGAGACGACGAGCTCCTGGGCGGCGCTGCCACGCTGGTCGCAGACGCGGCCCGCGACCTTGAGCCCTCCCACGCTCGCCTTGTTCTTCGAGCTTTTGGCCACCTCGTGCATTTTTCCGTCGGCGCCCTCGCGTTGGACGAGCTTGTAGACCATCTCCGCCGTCGGATGCCCCGAGCCGGTCACGACCCTCGTTCCGACGCCGTAAGAATCTACCGGCGCGGCGCCGAGGGCGGCGATGGAGTATTCATCGAGGTCGCTCGTGACGGTGATCTTCGTCGATGTCGCGCCGAGGTCGTCAAGCTGCTTGCGCACGGTGAACGCCTGGGCGACGAGGTCGCCCGAATCGAGCCGGACCGCGCCCAGCTCGCCCCCGGCCTCGCGTGCGGCGGCGACGGCGTTGTTCACGCCCTCGGTGATGTCGTAGGTGTCCACCAGCAAAGTGGTTCCCGTTCCCATCGTCGCGATCTGGGCGGCGAACGCCTCCTTCTCCGAATCGTGGACGAGGGTGAAGGAATGCGCGGACGTCCCGGCGACGCCGAGGTCATAGGTGCGCCCGCCTTCCAGGTCCGACGTCGCTGTGAAGCCCGCGATGACGGCGGCGCGTGCGGCGTGGACGGCCGCGGTTTCGTGCGTGCGGCGCGCGCCGAATTCCAGGCAGGGGCGGCCGTGGGCGGCGGCCGTCATGCGCGAGGCGGCCGTGGCCACCGCCGAATCGTGGTTGAGGATCGAGAGGATGACCGTCTCCAGCACGACGCATTCGGCGAATGAGCCTGTGACCGTGAGGACGGGGGAGTGCGGGAAATAGCATTCGCCCTCGGCGTACCCGTAAACGTCGCCCGTGAAGCGGTAGTCGGCGAGGTACTCGGCGGTGCGGTCTGAGACGATCGCGCGAGACGCGAGATACTCGATTTCCTCGGGGTTGAAGCGGAAATCGCGGATCGCTTCGAGGACGCGCCCGGTGCCGCAGACCACGCCGTAGCGCCTCTCGCCGGGAAGCCTGCGCCCGAAGGCCTCGAAGACGCACTTCCTTTCGGCGGTGCCGGAGGCGATGGCTGCGTCGACCATCGTCAGCTCGTACATGTCGGTCATGAGCGACGTCGTGGAGAATGCCATGCGGCAATCGTACGCGAGTTGAACGCCGGACGCCGCTTTGGGCGAGCGGAGACTTGCTGCGAGGTTGTCTCAGACGGCACGCGAGCCGCCGTGCGCGGGTGTCCGCCCGTAGATTTCAGCGAGGCGAATTCGAGCCGAGCCGCCGTGCGCGGGGGAGGAACGTCGGTGTGGGTGAGGGAGCATGTCAAGCGAGGCCGAGCCGCCGTGTGCGGGGGAGGAACCGTGCGAGGCGGCCGACGCGTGTGCCGACGGTGCGAGCCGCGGTGCGGCGGCCGGGTGCAAATCGACGACGCCGGCGCGGGCAACGGTCGCGCGGACGCATGCGCGCGGGGGCGGGGAAGCCGGCTGCTCGCTCGCGGCGCGGGCAACGGTCGCGCGGACGCATGCGCGCGGGGGCGGGGTTTTCGCATGCTGCGAGCCGCTGAAGCGTCGCGGGAGAAAACCGCGGCGAAACGTCTCAAAACCGCATGGTTACGGGTAGACTAGTTGTGTGAACAGCCAGTCGACGCCCTCTTCGACGCCAGCGCCAGCGGAGGTCCCCGCGAGGTTCGGGACCTGGAGGACGGTTGTCCACAATGACCCGGTCAATCTCATGACGTACGTCGAGTGGGTTTTCGAGAGCTATTTCCACATGAGCAGGCGCCGGGCGCGCATGCTCATGCTCCAAGTGCACAACGAGGGCCGGGCCGTCGTCTCGCGCGGGGCGCGCGAGCAGATGGAGGCCGACGCCCAGGCCATGCAGTCCTACGGGCTGTGGGCGACGATCGAAGAGGCGGAGTGAGGGCGATGGAGGCGTTCAGGCCCTGGAGGGGCGGCTACCTGTCCAAGGCGCAGGAGACCGAGCGGCGTCTGCTTGCGCGGATGGCGTGCGACGTCGTCGAGATGCTCGGCCATTCGATGGCGGATCTGGCCCAACGCGAGAGCTCGGAGGCGAGGGGAGAGGATCCGCTCGCGGTCTACGAGGCCGAGCTCTCCGGCGTCGCCGAGCGGGCTTCGCGGGAGAGCGGCGGGCCCGGCGCCGGGCGGGCGGGCGCGCACAAGCCCATTGACGACGCGATGTTCCGGCTCCTGCCGGACATGTCCGAGGATCCGAGGCAGGCCGAGGCTCTGCGGGAGATGACCTCCGCGAGCCTGTCGGCCGTCAAGGCCGAGCATCTGCTCATACTGTGGCGGTCGGTCAACGGGGCCACGGACGACGTGTGGGTCGGCAACGAGGACATGCCCGGGTGGATATCGGCGATCAACTCGATCCGGCTGGTGCTCGCCTCGCGCCTGGACATCCAAGGCGAGGAGGACGGCCAGGAGATTTACGAGGCCGCTCAGGACATCACGGGGGCCAACGGCAAGGGCAACCAGCGCGAGGTGCAGACCCCCGACGAATTGCTTCGCGTGCTTTACACGATGGTTACCTGGTGGCAAGAGTCACTGCTTCTGGCTGCGAGGAATAAGACCCCTCACCGATAAAGTTTTGTCCATGGACTTTCGCCCCATAGGCATCTTCGACTCCGGCGTCGGCGGGCTCACCGTTGCGCGCGCGATCATCGACCAATTTCCAGAGGAGTCGATCACCTACATCGGCGACACCGCCCACACGCCGTACGGGCCGAAGCCGATCGCCCGCGTGCGCGAGCTGGCCTTGGACATCATGGACAGCCTCGTCGATTCCGGCGTCAAGATGCTCGTCATCGCCTGCAACTCGGCGTCGGCCGCAGTGCTGCACGACGCGCGCGAGCGCTATCAGGCCGCACGCTCGATTCCCGTCGTCGAAGTCATCCAGCCCGCGGTCAGGCGCGCGGTGTCAGCCACGCGTAACCGGCGCATCGGCGTCATCGGGACGGCGGCGACGATCGGGTCGGGCGCCTACGAGGACGCCTTCGCGGCGGCCCCGCACCTGACGCTGACGACGGCGGCATGCCCCGAGTTCGTCGAGCTGGTCGAGGCGGGGATCACCGCGGGCCCGCAGGTCGAGGCGGTCGCCGAGCGCTACCTCGCGCCCGTGCGCGACGCCGGGGTGGACACCCTCGTGCTCGGATGCACGCATTATCCGCTGCTCGCGGGGGCCATCGGATACACGATGGGCGAGTCCGTCACGCTCGTTTCGTCCGCGGACGAGACCGCCCGCGACGTCTACGCCAAGCTCGCCTCTCAGAGCCTGTTCGCCCCGCCCGGAAACGAGCCCGACCGCCGCTTCTATGCGACGGGGGACCCCGCCCGCTTCGGCGAGCTCGCTGGAAGGTTCCTCGGCCCGGAGGTCGGCGCGGCGCGTTCGATCTCCCAGATCCGCTCGGGGGTGAGCGCATGAGACTGACCGTCATCGGCTGCTCGGGCTCCATGTCCGGCAGGTTTTCTGCGGCGTCGGCCTATCTTCTCCAAGCCGACGGGGAGGACGAAGACGGCAGGCTGCGCACGTACTCGGCCGTCCTCGACTTCGGCCCCGGAGCCATGGGCCAGCTTCTCAACTACCTTGACCCGGCCGACCTCGACGCGATGGTGCTCAGCCATCTGCACACCGACCATTGCGCCGACATCATCGGCATGCAGGTGTATCGGCGCTGGTTTCCCGACGGGCCGCTTGCGCGGATCCCCGTCTACAGCCCGGACGACGGGGAGCGCCGCACCCGCCAGCTCGGCGGGGACCCAGACGAGGAGACCTACGAGGGCGAGTTCGAGTTCAAGCAGATCGGGCCGGGCGACGTCGTCGAGATAGGCCCGATGAAGCTTGAGGCTTTCGCCGCCGATCACACGGTGCCCTGCGTGGGGCTGAGGGTGAGCGGGCCGAGCGACCTCGGCCCGGGCAATGCCACCCTCGGCTACACCGGCGACACCGACCTGTGCGACACGGAGGTGGAGATGGCCCGGGGCGTCGACCTCCTTCTCTCGGAGTGCGCGTTCGAAGACGGGCGCGACTCGGTGCGCGGCGTCCATATGACGGGCTCGCGCGCAGGGGAGCTCGCCCAGCGGGCGGGCGCGGCGAGGCTGCTTTTGACGCACCTGCAGCCGTGGACCGACCCCGAGGCGGTTCGGCGGAGCGCCGAGCGCGTTTACGAGGGCCCCGTGCGGGCCGTGCTTCCCGGCGAGGAGCACCGCGTCTGAAAGCGGTAGGATCGCACGCATGAGTCAACGAGCAGACGGCCGAGCCGTCGACGACATGCGTCCCGTGTCCATCTCCCGAGGCTGGCTCGACGCAGGCGAGGGCAGCGTTCTCGTCTCCTTCGGCAAAACCATGGTCCTGTGCGTCGCCTCCTTCACGGAAGGCGTTCCGCGCTGGCGCAAGGACACCGGCCTGGGATGGGTGACCGCCGAGTACTCGATGCTTCCCCGCGCCACGGACGAACGCTCGCCCCGGGAGTCCGTGAAGGGAAGGCTCGGCGGCCGGACACATGAGATTTCGCGCCTGATCGGCCGCGCGCTGCGCGCCTGCGTCGACATGCGGGCCCTCGGCGAGAATACTATCCAGCTCGATTGCGACGTCCTTCGAGCCGACGGCGGCACCCGCACGGCGTCGATCACCGGCGCCTTTGCAGCGTTGGCCGACGCCGTCGACTGGGCTGTGGGCAAAGGGATCGTCAAACCGCGCAGGCCGGTCCTCAGCGACACGGTGAGCGCAGTGTCGGTCGGCGTCGTCGACGGGCGCCCGGTGCTCGACCTGCCCTACGAGGAGGACTCACGCGCCGACACCGACATGAACGTGGTCGCGACAGGCACCGGCCAGTTCATCGAGATCCAGGGGACCGCCGAACACGCGCCTTTCTCAAGGGGCGAGCTGGGGGAGCTTTTGGACCTCGCCGCGATCGGGACGGCTCATTTGGCCGCCGTCCAGAAAGAGGCGCTGACGGGCGACAACCCCATTGATCCTCGGATCGTCGCCGGATGGGAGAATCGATGAAGCTTGTGCTGGCCACTCGCAATCCGCACAAAGTCGCGGAGCTGCGCGCGATTCTCCTGCCGCTCCTGCCCGGAGCGGAGATCGTGGGCGCCGAGGCGTTCGACGTCCCCGAGCCGGTGGAGGACGAGGTGACTTTCGCTGGCAACGCCCTCATCAAGGCCAGGCAGTTGGCGGAGGAGACCGGCTTGCTCGCCCTCGCCGACGATTCGGGCGTCTGCGTGGACGCCATGGGCGGGGCGCCGGGGGTGTTTTCCGCGCGGTGGTGCGGAAGGCACGGCGACGACGCCGCAAATCTGGAGCTTTTGCTGGCGCAGATGGCCGACGTTCCGGAGAGGCATCGCGGGGCGTCTTTTGTGTGCGCCGCGGCGATGGCCGCCCCCGACGGGCGCGAGGAGGTCGCCGAGGGAGTCATGCGCGGAAGCCTCCTCTTCGCTCCGCGCGGCGAGAACGGATTCGGATACGACCCGATATTCAGGCCCGAGGGCCTCTCGGTTTCCAGCGCTGAGCTGACGCCCGAGCGCAAGGATGCCATATCGCACCGCGGAAAGGCGTTTCGGGCGCTGGCCGCGAGGATTTAGGCGTCGCAGCCGAGCACGGCGAGGGCGCGGCGAAGCAGGGAGGCGTGCGCGGGAATGAGCTCGGCTTGGAGCTCGCGCGTACGGGCCTCCCCGGGCGTGAACCACGAGAATTCGAGCGAATCGTCGCCCGGGTTGCAATCGCCCTGCATGGCGACGATGTAGGCGAGGGAGACGGCGTGCTGGCGCGGGTCGTGCCAGCCTTCCCCCATGGGGAAGTACTCGCCGACGGTGAAAGGCGTGAGAACCGCCGGGATTCGGGGGAGTGCCATGGGGCCGAGGTCTTTGTCGATGTGCCGCGCGAGCGCCTCGCGGATCGTCTCGTAGAGCAGGATGCGCCCGGACGGGAAAGCTCGGTTGATTCCTTCGTCGTCGGCGCACAAGAGCATTCCCACCGCTTCCAGGGCGCCCGCCTCGTCGAGGCGAACCGGGACGATGTCGACGTAGACCATGGGAACCTTTTCGCGGACGAAGCGCAGGTCCTCGGGCGGCAACCAGGGGCCGATGGCATCCGAATCGATTTCGCTCATGCGTTTAGTGTGCCAGGGAGATTCTGGCCGCCGCTTCCTGAGCGGAGGTTTTCTCGCCGGGTGAACGGGGCGGGGCTTGGACGGTCGAAACGAGGCGGCAGTGGCAAGATAGTCGCATGGTCAAACTCGACGTCGGCGACATTGCGCCCGATTTCACCCTCCCGAGCACCGACGGCGACATCCGGCTGTCCGAGGCGCTGGGCAAGGCGGAGAAGGGCGTGATCGTCTACTTCTACCCCAAGGCGATGACGCCTGGATGCACAACTGAGGCGTGCGACTTCCGCGACAGCCTGAACTCCCTGAAAGGCGCCGGATACTCGGTCGTCGGAGTTTCGCCGGATTCGCTGGGCTCCCTGGAGAAGTTCGCCCGGCGCGACGCCCTGAACTTCCCGCTGGCCAGCGATCCCGAGCGCGACGTCATGGAGGCGTACGGTGCCTTCGGCGAGAAGAAGAACTACGGGAAGATCGTGCGCGGGGTCATCCGATCTACGTTCGTCGTGGGAAAGGACGGCAAGATTCTCCTCGCCAATTGCAACGTCAAGGCCAAGGGGCATGTGGCGCGCCTGCGCAAGGAACTGGGGATCGACTAGCCGCTTTTCCGACGGATGACTGGCGACGGCGCAACGGATGGGCGGCTCGCGTCGCGGCGCCGGAAGCGGCGGGCGTCTGCGATGGGTTTGCCGCTCAGCCGCGCCGCCGTCGGAAAAGGCGTTGGCGATGTGCCGGGCGGCCTGCGCCGAGGACGGCGATGGCCGGCGGCGCCGCGAGCCGTTAGAATGTGGTGGCAGCGCGCGAGTGGCGGAATTGGTAGACGCGCCAGATTTAGGTTCTGGTGCCCTAGGGCGTGTGGGTTCGAGTCCCACCTTGCGCACGGGCGGCATTGAGGGCGTGTTCGAGGAGGTTGCTGTGCCAAGCAACAAGATGATCGGAGAGTTCTCGCAAAAACCTAAGACCGACGCGCACTGTCAGGCGATCGATGCGTACGTGATGGGCCTGGGCAGCGTCAAAAGAGAGCTTCGTTCTCAGCTCAGCTACTCGGTCAATCGGAAATTCCTCTGGATGTGGGCATACGAGAAAACCGGCGACGGAACGCTCTATCTCAATGTCACTTTGGATCACAGGGAGGAATTTCCTGGCATTCACAGGGTCACCCAAGTCAGCGCCCGCCGGTGGAACCATCACGTCGTAGTGAAGTCCCTTGAGACGGCGAATAGCTCGTGGCTCCGGGAACTGATAAAGAAGGGATTCGAATTCTCCTGCCGATGACAGCAAACTTGGCGTCCGCCGTCATCGCCTCATGTCGTCTCGGAATCGCCTCGGCATGGGAAACCGCCGTTGCCCCGGCATGGCCGGGCGCCTGGCCGCTTCGGGAGCGTCGCTCGTCGATGAGTTGGCCGCCGAGAATTCAGCCTCCGAACACGGCTTCGCGGACGCGATCGACCGGCATGGCGACGTCGAGCCAGATTTCCTCGGCGATGGCGGCCTGCCACAAGAGCATTCCGAGCCCGTCGATCGGGGTGGCTCCGGCCCGGGCGGCGAGGGCGAGCAGCTTCGTCTCGCGCGGGTGGTAGACGGTGTCCACCACGGCCTGGCCGGGGCGGAGCCATTCTTCTTTGACGTTTGACTGACTTTCGAGGGGCGCCATGCCCACCCGGGTGGCGTCCACGACGATGTCCGCCTCCCGAACGGCCCGCTCGAGGGCTGCCTCGTCGGCGACGTCGGTGAGCGTCAGATTCACGCCCGTGCGCTCGGAGAGCGCGGCGATCTTCTGCGACGTCGGCCCGAAGGACGCGTTGGCGCGTTTGAAGACGGAGACCCTCCCCGCGCCGTCGAGCGCGGCCTGAGTGAAAACCGCCGAACCCGCGCCGCCTGCTCCGATGACCGCGACGTCGGCGCCCGCCACGTTGAAGCCTCGCTCGGCGACCGACCGCAGCAGGCCCGCTCCGTCGGTGTTGTGGCCGATGAGCCGATCGCCCTCGCGCTTGACCGTGTTGACCGCGCCCATGAGCCGGGCCGCGGGGGAGAGCTCGTCGAGATGCTCGATCACAGCGGCCTTGCACGGCATTGTCACGTTGAAGCCCGCGAAGCCCATGGCGCGTGCGCCCGCGACGGCGGCGGCGACGGCCGAGGGGACGACGTCGTGGCACAGGTAGACGCAGTCGAGCCCGAGCTCGGCGAAGGACGCGTTGTGCATGGCGGGGGAGAGCGAATGCTCCACGGGCGAGCCGAAAAGGGCAAACGCCTTTGTGCGGCCGGATATCATCGGACCTCCTTCGACGGGGCGGGGGACCCGCGAAGCGACCGTGCACGCGGGGGGCCTGGAGCGGTGCGCTTGCGGGGGCGCCTCAAGAGTACTCCACGCCGTGATGAGCTTCTGTTCGTGCCTGGCGCGAAAGGATCTCCTGTCAGTCGGCCTCGGCGTTCAACGTGAACCTCTGCCGGCGCTCAGCGTGAAGACCTGGTCGGGGGACTCTGATCGGGCTCGTGGCAAGTTGCCCGTGCGACAGGGACATTCGTCCTTAATCTGCTGCTCGTTGGTGAGCACGACGAACAAAAACCGACAAAAAGGGTGCAGACAGCAGGATGGAGTGCAGCGAGAAAATCGAACATATTTCCGCTTCGGTTTTGCGCGCTGTTTGCTCGCGTGTCAGGGTTTCTATCTCTTTGCGCGCGTTCCTTGCGCGCGGTGTCGGCGAAAAAGAAAGAGCCTTCGGGCACCCAAAATGGGTGCCCGAAGGCTCTTGCGTACCGTCAATGACGGGTACTAGCGTAGGTGTTGGAAAGCGGTTCCGACGCTTTCCAACACCAAAACAAAATTAATTGTGTAAGGAGGATTTTATCATGAAATCCCGATCTGCTGCCATAACCGTGGCAGCGTTGGCCTGTATGTACGCACTCGCCCCGACGTCCGCGAGTGCGACTCAGGACTCGTCTACAGTGACCTTCGACAATGGGGAAACCCTCACGTCGAATGCGTGGATCCAGCCGTGGACATGGGGAGTGTGCGGGAGGTTCCAGACTTCCGCGACCATGACCGCTTCCCCGCAATGGATCAGGAATACGACGTCCTTTTACCAAATTGGGCTGGGTTCGATTTCCATCAAGGGTGTGAACATCGAGGACAGCAGGCAGGACTCGGCGACGCTTAGTTGGACGAACGACAACGGCGCCAAGGGTTCGTACCTCAGTGGAACCGTATGCGGAGGCTGGGGCATGGTCTATCTTGGGATGGATGCGACCGCCACGGCCTTCTACAACGGCAATCTCCGCGTGGCCAATGCGCACGTCTGACGGCGTGACGAAGAGTTCCTCACGGCGTGGTCTTGTCTACGTGATTGTGGCGGTTCTCATCCTGCTCGGTCTGGGGTGCTTTTTCGCACCCCAGATCGGGAGGTATTTCGGCGGAGACAGGGCACAGGAGACGGGGGTCTCCGACCGGCTCTATGACGAGGTGGTGCACTATCAGCGCGACGACGGGCTTTTCGCCCTTCCCGAGGCCAAGGGGGCACGAGACGTGGGAACCGTGATTCACGGCACCTATCTTGCGTCCCGAATCTTGGGATCAAGGTTTTCGGACGCGGTCACCGACGAAATGCGCGACAGCCTGTGGAAATATGCCGGAAAGCTCGGAGACAGGCCGATAACCCAGCTTGAAGCCTACGCTGTGCTCAAGGCCGCCGGTGACAAACGGTGGCGGAACGGAGTCAAACTTGCCGAAAGCCGTATGAAGGCTTTCTCCCGCGAAATTTCAACCGAACAACTCTCCGAGTATCTCGACACCTCGCAAGTCGCACTTCAAATCGAACCGAAGCTGAAAAAATCGGCGTTGAAAGAATTCGAACCGGGCAACGACGAGATGCTGCAAAGGCTGGCGATCACATCTGTAGCGCTTCACTACGTCTTCTCCAACGACCGGGAGGTCAGATCCATGTTTCCCGCGCTGCAGAAACGTGCCCTCGCATGGGCGAGGGGCGAAGACTCGAGTGACATTCAGTTTTTGCTGAGCAATCTTGCGGCGCAGGCGTCCTCTGTTCACTCGCTGAGTGAACAGAGCCGGGACGCCAGGAACAAGAGGCTGGCGGGGATGCGCGGGTGCGCCGACGCGAAGCTTCTTCTGCGTGCGGGCGGAGAGGGCTCGACGTGCAGTTTTTTACTCACCCACATCGACAGATTGATAGGCTGACCTGGTCAAGGTCTGCTTGGAGGCTCGAATGAGCGAACAAAGAACGGCGAACAGCCGAAAAAGCGGAGGCAAAGAGCTTCTTCGCCTCGAAGGAGTGTCCAAGAGATATCGCGTGGGGGGCGCAGAGCAAGCCGTTGTCGAAAATGTGAGTCTCACGGTGTCGCGCGGCGAAGTGGTGTGGTTGACCGGGCCCTCGGGAGTCGGAAAATCCACCGTCGTGCGAATCGCAGGACTTCTCTCGACTCCCACGTCCGGAAAGGTGACAATTGACGGAGTCGACGGTCAGACCGTGAAGAACCAGGCCTTGTATCGGGCGAAGACGATTGGAATTGTCTTTCAGAATGCGAATCTGCTGGGGGAGATCACGCTCGAGGGGAATCTCGCCGTCGCGGCCTTGCGTTCTTCCGCCGACGAACGAAAGGCGGCGATGCGACGATTCGGGCTCGACGAGGTCATGGGCACCCCCGCCAAACAGCTCTCGGGAGGGGAGGCGCAACGGGCGGCCTTGTGCAGGGCCTTGGTCAATTCTCCTGCTCTGCTTCTAGCCGACGAGCCGACGTCGGCCCTGGACGAGGACAATGCCGGCCAAGTGCTCAGCGCCCTCGCCGAATGCGCGGATGAGGGAATCGGGGTGCTCATCGCCAGCCACGATCCGCGCGTTGCGGGCATAGCGAGCCGAACTGTCGTGCTGTCAGACCGGCGGAAGAAACGAGGCGGACGATGAATCGAGTCAAATCTTTGCTGCGCAGCGAGCTGCCAAGCCTGCCGCGCCGGAACCGTTCAACCATCGCGCTCATAGCGTTCTTCCTCATCCTTCTTCTCAACGGACAGGCCGTCATCGGCGCGGGGATATCCGTCTACGCTCAGAATTCGCAGGAAAAGTCGGCCTTGACGCTCATTGAGCTTTCCGGAGCGGACCAACATGCGCGCAAGGACCTCTCGAGGGCGAATTTGGACGCGATTGCGAAGACAAACGGCGTGACGGGAGTCTACCCGTGGTTCCAACGCGACCTCGCACTGTCCGAGAGTTCCACTTGGCCGGATCGCAGCGTGAATCCGGGCGTGCTCTGGGCTTCCCCCGTCATTCCCGGCCTGGAGCCGCGGATGGTCGAAGGGGCCTCGCCCGGCTCCCTCAAACGCGGTCAGATCATCCTTCCCGAAAAGGTTCCCGGAGGAAAACTGCGGGGATTGATGGGAAAACGAGTGACTTTGGAGAGCACACGGCAGACCGGGCGCGGGACGGGTGAGCCTGCCCGCCGCACGTACACGGTAGTCGGGATATCCGACAATTCGGTTCCCGGAGCCGATGGGCCCACTCCCGCATACGTCGCCTACGACGACCTCCTTGAGCTCAACGGCGGCAAGGAGCCCGTGTCGTTTGTCACCGGCTATGTCAAAGTCAAGTCGGAAAAAATGGTCAATGGAGTTCAATCGCGACTGGCCGGCCAAGGCTATGCGGTCAAGAGCCTGGCCTCCCAAATCAACGAGCTCGGCGGACTGTTTTCCGTGCTGCGCGGCGCAGTTCGCATATTCATGGCGATCATCGTGGTGATCTCGCTTGCCCTGGGGTCGGTGGCGGGAAGCCTGTGGGTGCGCCACCGCTACCGCGACATAGGAATCCTCAAGGCCGTCGGTTGGAGCAGGAAGATGATCTTCGGAGCGCTTTCGATCGAATTGCTGACTGCGGGCCTCATCGCGGCTTTGTGGGGAATAGCTTTGGGCTTCGGCACATCGCTTCTCACAACGGCGGCCGTATCCTCGGCCGACCTCGTCCTTCTTCCCGTGGAGCCTTGGAAGTTCCCGCCGATGTCGTCGGCGGCCGTCATACTCCTGGCAGTCCCCCTTTGCGTTGTTCTGGGGGGAATGCCCCGTGCGCGCCAAGCGGCGAGGCTTGACCCCGACGACGTCCTACGGGCGGTCGAGTGAGAACGGGATTCTATCCGCGAGGGTTCGCGTAGAGGCCCTCGACGACGTCGGCGTGGCGCTCGAGGACGTCGGCGCGCTTGACCTTCATCGACGGGGTGAGCAGGCCGTTCTCCTCCGTGAAGTCGCCGTTGACCACCGTGAATTTGCGGATCGACTCGGCGCGCGAGACCTGCTCGTTCGTCCGGTCCACCGCCCGCTGGAGCGCTTCGAGGACGGCAGGGTGGCGCGCCGCCGAGGCCGCGTCCATGTGCGGCAGGCCGTGCCCGCGCAGCCAGCCGGGAAGCATGTCGGCGTCGAGGGTGATGAGCGCGCCGACGAAGGGGCGTTTGTCGCCGACGGCCACGACCTGTGAAATGAGCGGATGCCCGCGCAGCTTGTCCTCGAGGACGGCCGGGGCCACGTTCTTGCCTCCCGCTGTCACGATGAGCTCCTTCTTCCTTCCGGTGACGGAGAGGAACCCGTTCTTGTCGATGGCGCCGACGTCGCCCGTGCGGAACCATCCTTTCTCGAACGCCTCGGATGTGGCTGAGGGGTTGTTGTGATATCCGAGGAAAACGTGCGGGCCCTTGAGGAGGATTTCGCCGTCGTCGGCGATCCTCACCGCGGTTCCCGGAAGGGGCTGGCCCACCGTGCCCATCTTGAAGGCGCCGGGGCGGTTGGCGGTGGACGGGCCGGAGGTCTCGGTCAGGCCGAAGGCCTCGATGACCGAAAGGCCGATGCCGCGATAGAAGTGGCCGAGCCATTTGCCCAGGGGAGCGCCCGCCGATATCGCGTACCGGCAGTTCGAGCCCAGGGCGGCGGTGATTTTCTTCCACACGAGGGAGCGCGCGAGGGCCCGCTGGAGGCGGAACAGCGGCCCGTGGAACCTTTTGCGCGAGTTGCGCACGGCCACATGCGCCGCCCATCGGAAGATTCTGAGCCGCAGCCCGCGCACCTTCGCCTCGGCCGCGTTGTAGACCTTCTCCAGGACTCGCGGCACGCACAGGAGGGCGGAGGGCTCAAAGGATTGGATGTCGGTCAGCAGGTGTTTGACGTTGGGGACGTGCGCCACCCGCCCGCGCCCGGCGACGGCGAAGTAGAAGACGACCCTTGCCATGACGTGGGCGAGGGGGAGGAAGAGGAGGATTCTGCTGTCGCCGCGGTCGATGATCGGCCCTTCTGCGGCGAGCGTGGACATCGTGATCGCCGCGATGTTGCCGTGGGTCAGCTCGACGCCCTTCGGGTTTCCCGTGGTGCCTGACGTGTAGATGACCGTCGCCGTGTCCTCGCCGGTCAGCGCGTTCTTCCTCTCCAGCACGCGGGCCTCGTCGATCCGCGAACCGGCCGCGTACAGCTTCTGCAAACCGTCGCTGTCGTAGACGACCGTCGGCATGAGGCCGGGCGTCTTCACAGAGTCGACTGCGGCGGCGTGTGCGGCCGAGTCGGTCAGGACGAGGCGGACGTCGGCGTCGGAGACGATCCATCGAATCTGCTCGGCAGAGCTCGACTCGTAGATCGGAACCACTGTGAGGCCCGCGTACAGGGCCGCCATGTCCAGCAGGCTCCACTCGTAGGAGGTCGCGCCGAAGATCGAGACGGCCTCGCCCGGTTTCAGGCCGAGCCCGATGAGCCCGCGGGCCGCCTGGACCACGTCCGATTCGAACTCGGCCGCGGTGATCTTCACCCACGAGGCGCCGATCTCCGTGCGACGTTCGACGCAGACGCCGTTAGGGGCCTTTGCCGCGCGGCGGGCGAGGAGCCACGGCACGGTCATATGGGATTTGATCGCCGCAACGGGCTTGTCGGACCACGATCCGTCGCGATGTCTTTTCACGGGCGCTCCTGACGTTGAGAGTGCGACATTGGGAGAATACACGGCTAGGCTAGCCCTTTTGGAATTGCGTTACACATCGGCGTCGGGCCGGCCGAGTTCGCGAGACGCATCTCACGCTAGAATCCCCGTATGAAGATTGCACGAATCGGGCTCGACCAGGGCCCGCGATACGCCGTCGTCGACGAAGAGAGCGGCGAGCTCATCCTCCTCGCCGACGATCCGCTGTTCGGCGAGGGCAAGCCCACCGGCCAGCGGCTCAGGCCGGAAGACGTCCGGCTGGTCTCGCCGATGATTCCGCGCTCGAAGGTCGTCGGCTTCGGCGGCTCCTATCCCGACGGCGAGCCCCCCGCCTCAACGGACGGCCTCCTCGTCTTCCTCAAACCCAACACCTCCGTCGTCGGGCCGGACGACCCGATCGTGCTTCCGCCCCATCTTCCCGAGGTCGTGCACGAGGTCGAACTCGCCGTGGTCATCGGGCGCGTGGCCAAAGACGTTCCGCCCGAGCGGGCCCACGAGGCGATCCTCGGGTACACCGTCGCCGACGACGTCACCGGAGTCCACGCGAACCTCGCCGTCGCCAAGGGGACGGACACGTTCTGCCCCGTCGGCCCGTACATCGAGACCGAGCTCGACCCGTCCGATCTGGCGCTGGCCTCGCGGATCGACGGCGAGCCCTCGCGCGAAGGCCGCACGTCCCAGCTCGCCTTCTCGGTTCCCGAACTCGTCTCGCACGCCTCGAAGATGTTCACCCTGCTGCCAGGGGACATCGTGCTGACCGGTTCGCCGGGCGTGCGCGGCGTCGAACCGCAGATCGCGTCGGGGCAGACCGTCGAGGTCGAATGCGAGGGAATCGGAAGGCTCCGCAATCCCGTCATCCGGCGGTGAGGCCGCCTGTCCGGAGCCGAGGCTGCATCCGCCGCTGAGACCATGGGCGCCGAGGCCGGCGTCCGGCGGGTGCGGGCGAGGCTGAAACAATGCCGAAGACGGGCGAAGGCGCGGATCAAAAGCGGACGGAGAAGGCGTGTGGCGCGGCAAACGAGCCGCGCCACACGCCTTCCTGTCGATTGTGCAGCCGCCGCTGAGGGCAGACGTCAGTCGTTGCGCCTGCGGCTGGACGTCAGGACGTGCCGCTCGAGGGGCGTGCACACGAGCAGGGCCAGCAGCGTCAGCGCAAAACCAGCGCCCAAGACTCCTGCGAGCTGTATGTACGCGGATGTCGTCGGCGTCTCGTCCATGTAGCTGATGACCAGGAAGCAGCCGAATCCGGCGGCGATCACCGAGGTGGCTGCCAAGGGGCCGAGGACCTGGTGGAGCCTGCCGAGCGTGAAGACGCGGAAGGGGAATCCGACCTTCGACAGGGCGACCGTCTGATCCGCCCTCTCGAAGACCAGGCTTGCCTGGTTCGTGAGCGAGGACTGCGCCGCGACGGCGAATCCGAAGGCGAGGGTGATCCACACGCCGAACTTGATGTCGCGGAGCGCCCACTCCGACCCGGGGTTGGCGCTGTCTGGGGCTGCGCTCACAAAGCCCGCGACGAAGCACAGGAGCGCGACTCCGCCGACCGTCCGCCACACGGCTCGCGGATCGTCCAAAAGGCGTCGGACGGCGAGCAGGCGGGGCACCGAGGAGGTTTTCGTCAGCGGCCGCGCCGCGACCTGAAGCAGCCACGGCCCGACCAGCGAGAACGCCGCGACGAAGAGTCCGACGAAGACTCCCACTGCCACGAGCGCGGAGGTTTCCATCTTCGAGCCTTCGCGGGTGTTCGCCCAGTAGGCGAAGGCAAAACCGGCGACGATGAAGACCGCCAGGCGCCACATTTTCAGCGCTTTCGGCGTTTCCCTGCGCGTGACGCCGAGGGGGGAGATGCGCACCTTTTGCAGGCCGACGACGGTCGAGGCCATGGCGATGAACAGCAAAACGGCGAGCAGCCCGAGCATGGCCGCGATCGGGAGCATCATGAGCGAGGTGTCGATGGAAACCTTGAAGAAGCTGGCGTTGCTCCAGGCGGGAAGCGTGGCGTAGTAAAGGACGACGCCGGCAACCGCGCCGATGAGCCATTGGGCGGCCGTTTCGATGAGGGCCATTCGAACCGTCTGCGAGCCGGTCACGCCGATCAGGCGCAAGGTTGCGAGCCTGCGGGCGCGGGCCTGCGCGCCGAGCCTCGCGGCGGAGGACCCGAGCGCGAAGATCGGGATCACTAACAGCGCGCCAGCCACGACCGACAGAACGTAGTACGTGAGCATCGTGTCGGCGCGGTCCTCGCCGATCGCCCGGAGGATCTTCGCGGGCCTTTCCTCGTTCAGCGTCTTGAACATCCAGATGCCGCCGGCCACCGTCAGGGCGATGAGGGTCGACAGAGCGAAGGAAACCACGGCCAGGACGTCCAGCCATGCCGCTCCGGATCGCATTTTGATCCTCGCCACGGCCAGGCGGGGGGCGAGTCGCGTCGTCGGGCTCATGCGCGGGCTCCCTTCGCGGTCGTGTCGGCGTGGATGCGGCCGTCGCGAATCTCGATGAGCCTGTCGCACCAGGCGGCGACGTTGGGATCGTGGGTGACCACCACGAGGGTGGCGCCGCCCATGCGCGCCGTCGTCGTGAGAATCTGCATGATTTCGTGCCCGGTCGCCTGGTCGAGCGCGCCCGTCGGCTCGTCGGCGAAGACAACCGAAGGCGACGAGGCCAGCGCCCGCGCCACGGCCACGCGCTGGGCCTGGCCGCCGGACATTTCGCCCGGCCTCCTCTTGCGCTCGGATTCCAGCCCGACCTTGGTCAGCCACGAGTTGGCCTCCCTGATGGCGGACCGACGCGAGGCGCCCGCGAGCATGAGGGGGAGGGCGACGTTCTCGTTTGCGGGAAGCTCGGGGACCAGCTGGCCGTCCTGGAAGACGAATCCGAAGGCCTTCAGCCGCAGGCGCGAGCGCGCGGCGTCGTTCAAACCCGTGACCGACGTTCCGCCGACGGTTATCTCGCCGGATGTCACGGGGAGTATCCCCGAAAGGCAGTGCAGGAGGGTCGACTTTCCCGAACCGGACGGGCCCATGACGGCCACGGACTGTCCGGCGGGAATCGTGACGTCGACTCCCGCGAGCGCCTTGACGGCGCCGAAGTTCTTCACCAGGTTTCGCCCTGTCAGGGCCATGTGCGTTGCGTTCATGTTTCCATTGAACAGCGAATGCGGCAGGCGGACCATGGTGCTGCGTATCGAAAGAAGGTAGAGCCAGCTCTACTGTTTCTCAGCGGTGCGGCCGGGCTCCGCCGCCTGCGCCGGAGGCTTTGCGCGGCGTCGAGGCGGGACATTTCTCCGCGGCGAGGTAGGGTATCGCCCATGGGAAAGGAACAGACGGCGAGAGTGCGCAGGGCGGTCGCCCGGGCAGTCGCGGAGTCCGTGGCGGCGGCGCTGGCTTCGACGGCCCTCGCTTTTCCCTTCCTCATCGGATTGGCGTCGACGTTCGCTTCCGGCTCGCTGGGCTACGTCCCCCTCGGAGTCTACGGCGGGGGGACGGCCCTTGCCGCAGCGCTCGCGGTGCGGGCCGCGGTCGCAGCCGTCCGCCGCGCCGCCGAGAGGATCCAGACGGTCTATGGGCGGGTCAGCCCCGAAGACCTCGCCGAGCTGACCGAGTCGCGCCGCGAGATCGTGGCCGCGTTCGAGATCGAGCGCCGCCGCATCGAGCGCGACCTTCACGACGGCGCGCAGCAATACCTCGTCACCGCGTCGATCGACGTCGGCGAGGCGGACTTGCTTTTGGACTCGGCGGTTGCGGGCGGGGCCGTGGTCCCCGAGAAAATGGGCGAGGTCCGCGCGCTTTTGGGCAAAGCGCAGGACGACGCCGAAAGCGCCCTGCGCGCCCTGAGAAACACGGTGGCCGGGATCCACCCCAAGGTGCTCTCGGACCTTGGGCTGGAGGCCGCCGTCCGGTCCCTCGCGGCCTCCTCGCCCCTGAAAGTCGAGGTTTTCGTTCCCAATCGGCTTCCCGCCATTCCCGAGGGCGTCATCGCCGCCGCGTACTTCCTCGTTTCCGAGGGCTTGACGAACGTCACGAAGTACGCGCCCGCGGCCCGCGTCTCGGTGCTGCTGGCCGCAGACGCGGACCTCCACGTCTCCGTCAGCGACGACGGCCCCGGCGGGGCGAGCGTCCAGCCCGACCGCGGCCTCTCCGGCATGCGCGAGCGGCTCGCCGCATTCGGGGGCGTTCTCGAAGTCGTCAGCCCTCCCGGAGGGCCGACGACGCTGACTGGGCGGATCCCGCTCCTTTTGCGGCGAGGGGAATTCGGCGTGGCGCCGGCAAAAGGCCGCGCGGGCACCGGCGAGGCGGGCCGCGGAGCGGACGTAGGCGAAGAGGGCGCCGGCGCACGCGGCAGCGCGCAAGCGGAGACGGGAAGGGCGGCCGAAGCCGGCTGACGAAGCCCGGGCGAGAAGGCGCGGGAGGGGCTGTGAGGCGTGCCTGCGCCGCCGAAGTGCGAGAGAAACAGCAAGGTGCGAGAGAATTGGCGGGGTCCAAGAGAAGCGGCAGGGCAGAAGAATGGCGGCGAAGCACAGGGGCGCGCCGGCCCGCCGCGAAAAGGAGTGAGAATGAGGCTAGTGGTGGCCGACGATTCGGCGCTGTTGCGCGAAGGCATGGTCGGCCTTCTGATGAGGCAGGGCCACGAGGTGGCCGCAGAGGCCGCCAGCGCGGACGAGCTCGTCAAAGCGGTCGCGCGGACCGCGCCGGACGTGGTCGTCACCGACGTGCGGATGCCTCCCGGCATGTCCGACGACGGCCTGAGGGCGGCGGTGCAAATCCGAGAGAGCCAGCCTGAGATCGGGATCATGGTGCTCTCCCAGTATGTCGCACCCGCCTACGCCGCCGAGCTGTTTGAGCCGAGCGCGCCGACCGACGGCGTCGGGGGACTGGGCTACCTCCTCAAGGACAGGGTGGCCAGAGTCGCCGATTTCATCCGGTCCTTGAGGGTCGTCGAGGCCGGCGGCGTCGTCGTGGACCCGGAAGTGGCCAGCTCCCTGGTCAAAGGCCGCTCGTCGTGGCTCAACGGGTTGACGGCCAGGGAAAGCGAGGTCCTCGAACTCATGGCCCAGGGCCTGTCCAACCACCAGATTTGCGACCGCATGTTCCTTTCCACGGCGGCGGTCTCCAAACACGTGGCGAACGTTTTCTCGAAGCTCGGCATGCTCCCCGGCGAGGAGAACCGGAGGGTGCGGGCGGTGTTGGCCTACCTGACGGAGAAGCGGAACTGAGAGCGCCGGCTCTGAGCCGAGCGTGCGCCGAAGGAAGCGCGGCTTGAGAAAAGGGGCGCAGGCCGGCGAACGGAAGCGCGCCGCATAACAAAGTACGCGAGTGCACCGTGCGATTGTCTGCCCGCCGGGCATATGGCTCGATGATCCAGGCAAAGCTGGTACGTTTGACCTAAAAGCGGCGGGGTGTGCTTCGTTGCGGCGAGCGATTCAGGAGGAAGCGGATGAAGCCATATGTGGGCTCTGAGATCGGGCGGCTCAAGCAGGTTCTCCTGCACCGCCCCGGCAAGGAGATGTTGAGGCTCACCCCCTCCAACAAAGACGATTTGCTCTTCGACGACGTCCTCTGGCTTGAACGCGCCCAGCACGAGCACGACGTATTCGCCCGCACGCTGCGCTCGCGCGGCGTCGAGGTCCTCTATCTTGCCGACCTGCTCGCCGAAGCGCTCGCGGACCGGGGAGCCCGCGAGCGCGTGCTCGACGTCGTCGTGACGGAGGAGGCCTGCGGCGCCGGAATCGAGGAGGCTGTTCGAAATTACGCCGAGTCGCTGCCGGACGCCGAGCTTGCCGAGCTCCTTATCGCGGGCGTGACGAAGGCCGAGCTGCTTGACGGGTCCGACGCGCAGGAGTCTTTGACCCTCCGCACGCTCGGCGCAGACGACTGCCTTCTGTCCCCGCTTCCCAACCACCTTTTCACGCGCGACACGTCATCGTGGATTTACGGAGGCGTCTCGATCAATCCGATGTGCCTCCCGGCGCGCGTGCGCGAGAGCGTGAACGAGGAGGCGATCTACCTTCACCATCCGCGTTTCGCCGACGCCGATTTCACGGTGTTGGGCGACGGCGTGGGATCGGGCTTCGCCTCCGTCGAAGGCGGGGACGTCCTCGTCATAGGGAACCGCTCGGTCCTCGTCGGGCTGAGCGAAAGGACGAGCCCGCAGGGGGTCGAAAGGCTCGCCCTTCAGCTTTTCGAGGCGGGCGAGGCGGAGCGGGTCGTCGCCGTCGAAATGCCGAAGGCGCGGGCTCAAATGCACCTGGACACCGTGATGACGATGGCCGACGAAGGCACATTCGTCAAGTACGCCGGCCTGGGAATGCTGCGTTCCCACACGATTCGCCCCGGGGACGCGAAGAGGCCCCTGCACGTGGAGACAAACGCGCCGGAGCGGATGCACGACGTCGTCGCGGAGGCGCTGGGCCTCGATTCGGTGCGGGTTTTGACGACGCCGCAGGATTCCCTCGCGGCCGAGCGAGAGCAGTGGAACGACGGGGCGAATCTGCTGGCCGTCGCACCCGGCGCCGTGGTCGTTTACGAAAGGAACACCGCCACGAACGAGTATCTTTCCGAGCAGGGCATCGAGGTTCTGCCGATTCCCGGCAACGAGCTGGGGCGCGGGCGCGGCGGCCCGCGCTGCATGAGCTGCCCGACGGTCCGCGCCGAAAGCTGACAGAGCCGCCTTCCGCCCGTCTTCGGGCGAATCGCCAAAAGGAGTTGAAACTGGGAGGAAATAGGCGTTTCCTAGATACGCAAGCATCGCACGAACGCATCACCGTTCTCACATAGGAGTGTCTGAAAATGGCGAAAATCGTCAACTCATGGAACGACTTCGACCCCCTCAAGAGGGTCATTTTGGGGCGCGCCGACAATTCGGTCATTCCGCCCGAGGAGCCGGCTACTTCGGAGAAGGTGCCGATCGACTCCGAGATGCGCGGAATGTGGGGGCCGCGTCCCACTGAAACCGTCGAAAAGGCCAACGCCCAGCTCGACTATCTCGCCAAGGTCCTCGAGGACAACGGCGTCGTCGTCGACAGGCCGACGCCGCTGCAATGGAATCAGGCGATCGCCACGCCCGACTTCCGCACCGACTCCGGTTTCACGCAGATGCCTCCCCGCGACATTCTGCTCACCGTCGGCAACGAGATCATGGCCTCGGCCAACTCCTTCCGATGCCGGTACTTCGAGTACCTCGCCTACTGGGACCTCATGGGCCAATATTTCGAGGAGGACCCCGAATTCAAGTGGACTCAGGCTCCGCGCCCGCGGCTGACGGACAAGTCGTACAAGCACAACTATTACGACGAGCGGATAACGATTGAGGAGCGCCTGGAGCGCACGGCCGCCAAGGACTTCGTCACGACGGAGGTCGAGCCGATGTGGGACGCGGCCGACGTCATGCGCTTGGGCAGGGACCTGTTCATCCAACACGGCCTGACCACGAATCGCAAGGCGATGGAATGGTTCAAGCGCTACTACCCGGATCTGCGGGTGCACGCTGTGAACTTCCCCGGCGATCCCTACCCGATCCACATCGACGCGACCTTCGTGCCGCTGCGGCCCGGCCTCATCATCAACAACCCGCAGCGCCGCCTGCCCGAGGAGCAGCGCAAGATCTTCGAGGCCAACGACTGGCAGATCGTCGACGCCGCCCAGCCGGCCCACGAGACCCCGCCGCCGCTGTGCTACTCCTCCGTCTGGCTGTCGATGAACTGCCTCGTCCTCGATCACAAGACGGTGATCTGCGAGGCGTCCGAGGTCCATCAGATGGAGCAGATGGACAAGCTGGGAATGAACGTCATTCCGGTTCCGTTCCGCGACGCCTACCCGTTCGGCGGCGGCTTGCACTGCGCCACCGCCGACGTCTACCGCGAAGGCGGCAAGGAAGACTACTTCCCCAAACAGGTGGACGACCCGACGCTCGTGTGACCGTGCGCTCGCGACAAAGGCGGCCTCCGCGTTTCGGCGCGGGGCCGCCTTTGCGCTTCGAGCCCGCGCGGAAGAATGCCGACTCCGGCGTGCGGCGCTCTGCCCCGGACGCGCGCCGATTGGCTTTGGGCCAGCCGCGCAGAAGCGCCGACGTGCAATGCCGGATGAATAAAAATTCTGGAGCCGCTTTCGTTCCTCCGCCCCAAAGTATTTCACTACGCTCGATAATGGCGGATATTCGACGATCTCCTGCGCGGAGGTGTAGGCTTAGTAGCGTATATGGATTCGTAAATCAGAATGAATCCTCGATTACGAAGGAGCAGTGGGCGCGTGGCGGCTGATACGAGCGGTTCGATGCCGCATTCCCTCGGAGGGAACGAGTCACGACAGCGGAAAGCGCAGCGGCCCGGCGGGCCGACCGAGTCGGCGCCGGCAAGCGACGTCCGAGTCGCCGACGCGGCTTCGGGGCGCACGTCGGATTCGGGAGGCCAGAGCGACGAGCAGCGCCGGGTTTTGAGGAAAGCGGCCGGTGCGAGCTTCATCGGGAATTTCATCGAATGGTTCGACTACGCCTCCTACGGGTATCTGGCCGCCGTCATAGGGAGCGTGTTCTTCCCCGACAGCGACGAAACCGCCCAGCTCCTGTCCGCCTTCGCGATATTCGCCCTCTCGTTCGTCCTGCGCCCGATAGGCGCGGTGGTCTGGGGCGCGTGGGGCGACCGCTACGGACGCCGGTGGGCCCTTTCCTGGTCGATCCTCATCATGTCTGGATCGACGTTCCTCATCGGCGTGCTTCCCGGATACGCCGCCATTGGAATCCTTGCGCCCCTCGCGCTGCTGCTCTTGCGGATGATCCAGGGATTCTCGGCGTCGGGCGAATACGCCGGGGCTGGGACGTTCCTCGCCGAATACGCTCCGCCCAGGCAGCGCGGCCTGTACACGTCGCTCGTCCCCGCCTCCACCGCCGCCGGCCTTCTCTTCGGCAACGTCATGGTCATGACGTTGCGGGGCTTCCTGGACGAGGCGGACATGCATTCGTGGGGGTGGCGGATACCGTTCCTGCTTGCCGGGCCCTTGGGGCTGATCGGGCGCTACATTCGAATCCACCTCGAGGATTCGCCGATCTTCAACGAGATGTCCCAGAAGGCGGAGAAGAAAAGCAAGCGTCGCGTCCCCTTGAAGACGCTGCTGAGTGTGCACCGCAAAAGGGTGGCGATCACCTTCGGCGTCGCCTGCCTCAACGCCGTGGCGTTCTACCTTCTTCTGACGTACATGCCCACCTATTTCGAGAAGCAGCTGGGGATCGAAGCGACCCGCGCGGAGGCCATCTCGGCCGGGACGCTCGCGGTTTACATCGTCGCGATCTTCTTCATGGGGAAAGTTTCGGATATGTTCGGACGACGGCGCATGCTCGTCGGGGCGTGCCTGGCCTTCATCGCGCTCTCGATCCCGCTGTTCTGGGTGATGGAGCAGGGCAACGTCGTCATGATCGTCGCCGCCGAGGCCGTGTTCGCCCTCATCCTCACAGCCAACGACGGAACCCTCGCAACGTTCCTTGCCGAAAGCTTCCCGACCGACGTCAGATATTCGGGTTTCGCCCTCTCCTTCAACTCGGCCAACGCCCTGGTGGGAGGCACGGCGCCGTTCGTCGCGACGTGGCTCATCAAAGTGACGGGCACGGCGATCGCCCCCGCTTTCTATCTGACGTTCATCTCAGTGCTCGCACTTGGCGCGATGTGCGCCTCGCGGAGCATCGTCCGCGAGTCGGCCAGCCTGGCCGAGGAAAACGGCGCTTAGATCGGAGGCGTGCGGGCCGTGAATTCAGGTGCTGGACATCGCATCCCCGAGCCGGGCGCGATTGGTAGTGTTTGGGCCATGGCAAGCCTTCTCGTGACAGGCGTGAGCGCCCTTCCGCCGCAGACGGAAGGCGGTGGCGCGAGAATATGAATTCCGATGTGACGGGGGCTGCGCCCGGCGGAGGGGCCGCCACTTTGAAGGGGGAGGCCCGAAGAAGGCAGATCGTGGAGGCCGCGGCGGCGCTCGTGCGCGAAGGCGGCCCGTCCTCTGTGAGCCACCGTGCCGTGGCCCGGCGCGCAGGATGCTCGCTTTCGGCCACCACCTACTATTTTGAGGGGCTGGAGGATCTTCTCCACCAGGCAGGCGCCCTGAACATTTCCCTGTGGGCCTCGCGGGCCGAGCGAGTGGCCGAACGGGTCGAGTCCCGCACCGCGGAGGACGTCGCCATGTCGGAGCGGGTCGAGACGATCCTGTCCGCCACGCTCCCGAGCGGCCAGGCGCTCATCGGCCACTACGCGCAGCTGATAAGCGCCGGCGATTTCGCGCCTGTCGCGAGCGCCTATCGAACGGGGCGCTCGCGGCTCAATGCGGCCGTCGCCCGGGTGCTCGCCCATTTGCGCATCGACTTGACGGCCGACCTGGTGATCGCCGTCGTCGACGGCGCCGCCGTCTCCGCCCTGTCCGAAGGGCGCGACGTCAAAGCCACGGCCAGAGAGCTCTTGGAATTCGTCTGCCGGCGCGCCTGAGGCCGTGTCGGCAGACGCCCGGAGTCAGTTCCCGTGGAAGACGGCTTCCAGGTTGTTGCCGTCGGGGTCCAAGACGAACGCCCCGTAGTAGCCGGGATGATAATGCGGACGCTCGCCCGGCTCTCCGTTGTCGGCGCCGCCCGCGGCTATGGCCGCCCGATAGAAGGCGTCCACCTGTTCAGACGACGAGGCTGAGACGGCGATGTGGCAGGGCGTCGGGCTCTCCGCCGGCACGATCCACAGGTCTGGAGGAATCGGCGCGTCCTCGGGGGCGTTCGGCAAAGGCGCACCCATGCCGACGGCGGGCCCGTGCTCCATGACGATATGGTAGCCGAGGGGTTCCAACGCCGCTGCGTAGAAGGCCTTGGAAGCCTCCGGATTGCTTACATTGATGGAAATATGGTCGATCATCCCTCAAGGATAGTCCGCGGCCGGCCCTAAAAGGGGCGTTTCCGATTGCATGTCGAGGGCACAACGCCCAGCGCGGACGGTCGGGGCAAAGGCCGGCCGCCGGGCGCGGCTCGAACGCGGAGGCAGGAGTGCGGCCACGACGCCAGGGGAAGCGGCTTACGACGCGAGGATGTCGCGGCGACGGCAGGCGGCCGTCGCAAGCGCGGACGCGGCGAGCCCTGCGGCGAGCAATCCGAGGGCCTGGGGAAGGCGCTCGGCGTCCGAGGGGGAGAAGGACCATCCCAGAAGCGTCGTCTTGGACGCCCACTCCGGCAGCTCGAGGATCTTCCCGAACCAAGACAGGGCGAAGGACCATCCGACCAGCGCCCACACCCCGGCGGTCAGCTTCCTCGACAGCGCGTAAAGCAAACACCCCGCGCCGACGAGGCACACGCACGCAGGCCACTGTGTGGCGGTTTTCCAGGCGACCTCGCGCCCTTGCTCCCAGTCGAGGGAAAGGCCGACGGTGACGGCGAGGGTCGCCGCGCCCGCGCCCGCCAGAATCGCCGATTCCACGGCGCCCGCGACGGCTTGGGCCGCGACGACTCTTCTCCTGGAGGTCCCGCTGGCCAGCTCGACGTCGAGAATCCCCTTCTTCTCCGTTTCGGCGAGGGAAAAGACTGCATTGGCCGACTCGCAGACGATGAGAATGCCGACGATGACCGAGAAGAGCGAGACGATCTGAGACGTGGCCTCGCCGCCTCCGGACATTTTCGACAGGAGGTCGGAGTAGTTGGCGTTCTTCTTCGTCAAAGTGACGAAAGAACCCGCCATGGAGCCGATGAAGGCGGCCGTCGCGACGACGCCGACGAGCCACCCGAGCAGCCTGCGCCGCCCCAATCGCAGCGTCAACGAGAACGCGCCGGCCGCCCGCAGGCGAGAGCCCGAGCGGTTCGCCGACCTCAGATAGGCCCCGTGAAGCTCCCTGCGCGAATACAGGCGCCAGGCCAACGCGGCGAGCGCGAGCACGGCGAGGGCCGTGGGAATCGCGAGAAGGAAACGCTCGGCGGTGTAGGGCTCAAGCAGATCCTTCCATCCCAGGGGAGTGAGCCATTGCACCCAATCCCAGCCGGCGGCAACCGCTCCGACGCGCAGGGAAAACGCCGCGAACAGCGCCACGAGGGAGATTCGACGCGCCCCGACGGCGTCGTCGGCAAGCTGAGAGGCGACGAGGCCAATCGCCGAGAACGCACAGCCCGCGAGGGCGATCGCGCCCCCCAGGCACACCGAGCCGGCCACGGAGATCTCAGATAACAACGGCGCTTGCACGGCTAGGACGAAGCCGCAGCCGAAACCGGCGGCCAAGGAGAAGACCGTTCCGACAGCGGCTTGAACGGCGAACACGACCGCCCGGCTGACCCCGGTCCCTTCGACGAGCTCGCGAAGGCCGTCGTCTTCGCCGCGGCGTCCGACGGTCGTGACAATGAGGATGGCGGCGATCGATGTGAAGACCAAAAGGAGCATTCCCGTTTCCCACTGGACGAGCTGGCCCACCGTGCCCGGTTGAGGGACCGTCCCGAACAGCAGCCGCGTCGCGGCATTGGAGTTCATCATCTCGATGACGGATCTGCGGAGCTCCATGCTTCCCAGATTCTTCCTGTAGGCGTTGGGAACAACGGCCAAAACGAGGCAGAAAGAGCCGATCCACGCGGCGAACGCCAGCCGTTGGCGACGCAGTGCGACGGCGAAAAGGGTCCTGAAATCTCTGGCGTTCATCGGACCGTCGCCTCGTAATGCCGAAGGAACAGGTCCTCAAGGCTCGCAGCCGTGCATGTGATGTCGGCCAAACCCGCCGCGACGGCTGCGCTGAGGACGTCCGGCACGCGAGCGGCGTCGGCCTCCGCAACGACCTCTCCCTCGTCCCACGCAACGGCGACGCCCTTCGACTCGACGTCCGCAAAGAGGCTCTTCAGCCGCGATTCCTCGCCGCGCACGCGTATCTCACGGGCTCCCAGATGCCTGAGCCGGTCGAGTCTGCCCGTCTCCACCGTGACGCCGTCCTTGATGATCGTCACATGCGAACACAGAGCCTGCACCTCGCCCAGAATATGGCTCGAGAGGAGAACCGTCCGCCCCTCGGCCTTCGCTTGGGCGACGCACTCGCCGAAGATCTGCTCCATCAAAGGGTCGAGCCCGCTCGTCGGCTCGTCGAGGACGAGCAGGTCGACCGGGGCGGACAGAGCGGCCACCAGGATCACCTTCTGCCTGTTTCCCTTCGAATACGTTCTTATGCGTTTCGAAGGATCGAGGCGGAAGCACTCGATGAGCTCGCGCTCGCGGGCCTCGTCGCGCCTTCCCCGCAGCGCGGCCAGTGCGTCGAGGGCCTGCTGCCCGGTGAGATTCGGCCACAGGGCCACCTCGCCCGGAACGTAGGCCACGCGTCGGTTGATGTCGCGGGCCGACGCAGACGGGTCCATGCCGAACACCCGCACAGTCCCCTCATCGGGGCGGTACAGGCCCAACAGGCATCGGATCGTCGTCGATTTGCCCGAGCCGTTTGGGCCGAGGAATCCGTGGACGGCCCCTTCCTCCACGGCGAGGTCGAGCGAATCGAGCGCGCGCAACTGTCCGAAGGCCTTCACAAGGCCTTTGACCTCAATGGTCTCCGCCATCGATTTCTCCTTTTGTTTCGTGAGTGTGTGCAGCGCCCGCCTTTTCGCCGGCACGGGCGGAGTCTGCCTTTTCCTGAGCTCGCGCGGCGCCCGCAGGCTCAGCAGCGCCGTCTTGCGTCGCTTTTGCGTTTCCTTCTTTCGTCGCTCTGTGAGCCGCGTTTGCTCCGTGAGCCGAGGCCTCTGCCTCATGATCCGAAGCGTTTGCCTTTGGTGCGGCCTCGAAGGCCTCGGGCTCGACCCATCCGAGCCTGACCAGGCACAGTTCCATGAACCGGCGATGCTTTCGATCGGGGTAAGCCACCCTCATCGCAAGGAGAAGGCGTTCGAAGTCGGCGCTTATGCGGACGATGTTGTCGGCCAGGCCGGCAAGGCCGAATTTGCTCGCAAGTTTGGTGTAGACGACGACGAATCGGTCCACGAGGGGGCCGACGTCGTCGGCGTCCATCGCCTGGGCGAAGATCTCGAGCCCCTCGACCATGGCGTCGATGTCGGCCTCGGTCGCCGAGTACAGCGCGACGTCGGGAAGCTTGTCCCACGCCCCGATGATCGAGGCGATGACGCGGTCGCGCTCGAGGAGCTCGATGTGACGGGGATTCGTCAGGCGGGAACGGACGGTCGTGTAAAGAGAGTCGAGGGAAGCCGGCAGGGGAGAGATCGTCGCGTCGCTTTTGGCCAGCTCGCGCAAGCCCTCGATCCTGTTGCGTTGAGAGGCGAGCTTTTGGATCTCCGCATCTATCCGCTCCAGGGCGGAGTCGAAGTCTTCTGCCGCCCCTTTTGACGAGCCGTCGAGCAGGTGGCCGATGGAAGCGAGGCTCATCCCGGATTCGGCCAGCCACCTGATTCGCACGAGGCGGGCAAGATCGTCAAAGCCGTAGTCTCGGGGCCTTCCCTCGGGAATCGGAAGCAGGCCCACGGCGTGGTACCAGCGAACGGCGCGCACCGTCGTGCCGGCAAGGTAGGCGACCTCGGAAACTTTCATGCCCCTATCTCATCATGTGACGTTACGTCATATGCAAGCGACTTCGGCCGCCCGACGTTCAGGCTGCGCAACAACGCGAAGCGCCGCGCGGCCCGGCCGAGCGGGCATTCGCTCCGCACCGACGTGCCTTGCGCCGTCCGGCTGCGCCATGCGCCGCCGACGTCGGACGTCGCACCGCCTGGCTGCGCGCCGCCCCTTCGGTGCCCTAGCTCACTCGGCGCACTGCGCCTCCGCCGAGCCTCGGCGAGCTTGCGAGCGTTACCCTTGTTGCATCATGGCTATCACAAATGCTGCGGGCTCAGACATCCGCGTTCGCTTCTGTCCTTCGCCGACCGGCGCGCCCCACGTGGGAATGGTGCGCACGTGCCTTTTCAACTACGCCTATGCACGCCACGTGGGCGGCACTTTCGTCTTCCGAATTGAAGACACCGACGCCGCTCGCGACTCCGAGGATTCCTTCGACGCGATCGTCGATTCGCTGACGTGGATGGGTCTCGAATGGGACGAGGGCGTCGGCGTCGGCGGGCCCCACGGACCGTACCGCCAATCGGAACGCGGAGAGATCTATCGCGACGTCGCCGCGAAGCTTCTGGCCGGCGGGTACGCGTACGAGTCCTTTTCGACGCCGGAGGAGGTCGAGGAGC
>CALIHR010000026.1 GCA_938020505.1 uncultured Actinobaculum sp.
ACGTGGAAACAGAGTTCCTCGTCCACCCCCGCCCGGGAAATGCAGTGATTTCATCTTTATCGCTGAGATCGGAGCGAGGAGGATCGAGTCGCCCGTAGACGGACAATTACACGTTTCTTTTCGGGGATCGGTGTCGTTTCCTGCGCTTTGTCGCAGCGGCGATTACAGCGCTCGCTGCAACGGCAGCTGCTCCAATGGCGCCCCATCCCCACATAGGGAATCCGTCATTGTCGTTTTTCGAAGTTGCAGTATCCGATTTTTTGCCAGAGGCGGCAGTAGACGCAGGAGAGGGCGAAGTGCTTCCCTCCTTCTCAGAAGTGATGGAAACGCCTTTCGAAAGATAATCAAAGTTATTGATAATCACTTTATTGCCCTCAATTTTTCCTATGTTCGTTTTAGTTACCTTAGAAGGCATTTGAATTGTCAACTTCATATTTATCCCTTCATATGTTTGTTTAATCTCTTTCTTTGATTTAGGTATCGTAAATCCATAAGAATTCCCATTGTCAACTAGTTTGCTTTCTTTTTCCAAGGGTTTGTCTGATGTGAACTTACATGTAAGGGGGCCTCCGGGAGAGGTTATGTCCTCCATTTTAGTGCCCTCCCCGTGCGCAAAACTGCCGATTTCAGAAAGGTAATTTTTTAGATTCTCGCATGTTCTGCCAACTGAGGCCATTTGTCCGTTGTCGTCTTCGAAAATAAGGACTTCCTTGGTCTTGCCGTCAGCATGCACCTCTATGGTTGCGTCCATGCGGCATCCTGCGAGGATGAAAGCTGTTAGAGCCAAGAAAGTGTACAGAATATTTGGTTTTGTCCTTGAGTGGGTGGTCATGTTGAGTCTCCCTGCGCTCTCTCGAGAAACGGCAATGTCTCGAGAAACGGTAATCGCCTGAAACGGCCGAACGAGATCAGGATAGCCTCTCAGGCCCCCAACCTGCTCGATTCGACCGCCAAGTGGAATCCACTTAGACGCCTTGTTTTCGATCACTGTGGGCGGGAGCTTTGTTTTTGCCGTTTCCCAAGTGCGCCAACTGTATTGGTGCTGCTTTATGTTACTTCATTTTGTTTGTCCTGACCGCTAGGCGAGCGTAAACAGGGGCGGAGCAAATCGGAATGCTGCTGCAGCGCTGCTCAGAATGTTCGGCGTGCCTGTTTCCACCGCGGCTTCTGTCGAAGTGCTTAAGTCGCCGGCGCTACTAACAAGTGTTCTGCTAGCGCTTTAGTTTGTGGGTGGGTTGTTAGAAGCTTCGGTGGTGTCGTTTCTTGTGTCTTGTCGAAACGGCGATTAGAGCGCCCGCGGCAACAAGGGTTGCGCCGATGGCGCCCCATCCCCATGCCGGCAATCCCCCGCTGTCGTTTTTCGACGTCGCAGCATTTGGTTTTTTGCCAGTAACGTCAGGAGACGCGGAAGCAGACGAGGTGCTTCCCCCCTTCTTGGAAGTGATGGAAATGCCTGTAGAGAGATAATCAAAGGTATTGATGATTACTTTATTGCCTTCAATTATTCCTATATTTGTTTTAATTACTTTAGAAGGCATCTGAATCGTTAGCTTTATACTTATTCCTTCATATGTTTGTGTGGCCTCTTTTGGCGATTTTGGTACGTTTAAGATGTAATTGTCGCCGTTATCGATTAGCTTGTTTCGCATCTCCAAAGGCTTATCTGATGTGAGCTTACACGTGAGGGGTCCTCCGGGAGAGGTTATGTCCTCCATTTTGGCGCCCTTCGCAAAACTCATAGCTCCGGGGAGGACTTTCTTTAGATTCTCGCACGTTCTGCCAACTGAGGCCATCTGCCCGTTGTCGTCTTCGAAAATGAGGACTTCCTTGGTTTTACCGTCAGCATGCACCTCTATGGTTGCTTCCATGCGGCATCCCGTGAGAATGAAAGCTGATAGAGCCAAGAAAGCATAGAGAACATTTGACTTTTTCTTTGAACGGGTGGTCATGTTGAGTCTCCTTGTATCCTCGAGAACAATCGCCTAGAACGGCCGGACAGGATCAGGATAGTCTTTCAAGCTCCCACTCTACTCGATCCGACCGCCAAGCGGTATCCACTTAACGGCTATGGTTTCGAGTACGAAGAGCGAGCGCTTCTTGCTGTTTCCCAAGTGCGCCAACTGTATTGGTGCCGCTTTATGTTACTTCATTTTGTTTGTCCTGACCGCGAGGCGAGCGTAAACAGGGGCGGAGCAAATCAGAATGCTGCTGCAGCGCTGCTCAGAATGTTCGGCGTGCCTGTTTCCACCGCGGCTTCTGTCGAAGTGCCTAGACCGCTTGATTTGGATGAGACAACGAAACTCCGGCCCGCGCGTCAGTTCAGGAAGCTGTTAGTGGCTCTGAAAGTGGCGTTTCCTGCGCCTTGTCGTAGCGGCGATAACAGCGCTCGCCGCTGCAACGACGGCTGCTCCAATGGTGCCCCATCCCCACATAGGGAATCCGTCATTGTCGTTTTTCGAAGTCGCAGTATCCGATTTTTTGCCAGAGGCGGCAGTAGGTGCAGGAAAGGGCGATGTGCTTCCCTCTTTCTCGGAAGTGATAGAAATGCCTGTAGAGAGATAGTCAAAGTTATTGATAATTACTTTATTGCCCTCAATTTTTCCTATGTTTGTTTTAGTTACTTTAGAGGGCATTTGAATCGTTAGCTTTATCCTTATTCCTTCGTATGTTTCTGTAGCTTCCATCGGCGATTTAGGTATGGCAAAGGTGTAATGGTCACCGTTGTCAACTAGTCCATCTCCCTTGTTTAAAGGCTTGTCTGATGCGAACTTACATGTGAGGGGGCCTCCGGGAGAGGTTATGTCCTCCATTTTAGTGCCCTCCCCGTGCGCAAAACTTCCGATTTTAGGGAGGACGTTCTTTAAGTTCTCGCATGTCCTGCCAATTGAGGCCATCTGTCCATTGTCGTCTTCGAAAATGAGGACTTCTTTGGTCTTGCCGTTAGCATGCACCTCTATGGTTGCTTCCATGCGGCATCCCGTGAGAATGAAAGCTGATAGAGCCAAGAAAGCATAGAGAACATTTGACTTTTTCTTTGAACGGGTGGTCATGTTGAGTCTCCCTGTGTCCTCGAGAACAATCGCCTAGAACGGTCGGACAGGATCAGGATAGCCTCTCAGGCCCCCGACCTGCTCGATTCGACCGCCAACCGGAATTCATTTAGACAACTGCAGTTTTTCAGCAGGGTGCGTACAGTTTTCCAGCAAGGTGTGCGGGCGCGGCTGCGCGTCGACCGTGTTCACGCCGAGTCGCCTACGGGGTGTGAAACCCGTGACGTTCGGAACGGTTTACCGGCGGTCAGCCGCGGCTCGGGCGCTTAGCTGGGGAGAATTGCTCTCTTGTCCCTCCATTGCCGGGTGTTAAGGTTGTCCAACGTATTGCGGCGATTTCACCGGCGGAAAGGACAACGTGGATCTATTTCACTCCATCGAGAGCTGGGTCTTGGATTTTGGGCCCTCGTTGTGGACCCTGTTCTTTCTGTTCGTCTTCTGCGTGATCGACGGCTTCCTCCCAATTCTCCCGTCGGAGACCCTGATCATCGCGCTGGGCGCCCTCATCGTTCAGGGGAACGGCCCCAACGTTTACCTGCTCATCCTCACCGGAGCGTTGGGAGCGATCCTCGGCGATCAGCTCGCGTTCGGCATCGGACACAGATACAACGTCGAGCGCATTCGCTTCCTGCGCGAAGGGAAGGGGCAGGTTGCCGTCCGCTTCGCCCGGAAGGGCCTTGTTAGGCGAGGCCCCCTCTACATCATCGCTGCCCGCTTCATCCCGATCGGCAGGGTCGCCGTCAATCTTATCGCCGGAGCGACTGGATATCCGCGCCATAAGTTCATCCCCCTGACGCTCATCTCCGGGCCGATCTGGTCAACATACTCTGCGCTCATCGGCATCGTCTCCGGGCATGTCTTCAACGGACACCCCATTCTGTCCATGCTCGTGGGCGTGAGCGGCGGAATCGCCTTGGGCGCCGTCATCAACATCATCATCGAGAGGACGACGTCGGGGCCTTCGACCCTCGAAGAGGTCTTCGGAGATGCGGCCCCGGTGCCGGGCGACGCACAAGACGGCGCCCAGGATGACGAGTCGAAAAGCGGCGATCCGAAAGCCCGCGACGGCCAAGCCTCCGACGTTCGAGGTGGGGCGCGTGAGGCAAGAGAGGAAGTCCGCGACGGCCAAACTCCAGACGCCCGAGATAGAGCACGTGACGCCAGAGACGGAACCCGTGAGGCAAGAGAGGAAGTCCGCGACGGCCAAGCCGGAGCGTGCGACGCCAGAGATGAAAAGGGTGAAGCGGAAAACGCTGAGATGAAGTAGGTTGCGCCGGTCCGAGCTGACTGCGTCGGTTGAAGCAGGCTGATAACGGGCCTCGCAGGCTGAAACAGGCCGCGTCGGTTGAGACAGGCCGCGCCGATCACAGTTTTCTGATGACGACGTTCTCAATCACGTGGTTCGCGCCCTTGCGCAAGACGATGTGGGCCCGCGAGCGGGTCGGCGCGATGTTCTCCAGGAGGTTCGGCAGGTTGATTGTGCGCCAGATGTATTCGCCGCGTTCGCGCAGCTCTTCCTCGCTCATCGTCGCGAACTGTTGAAAGTAAGACTCGGGCTGGTTGAAGGCCACCTCGCGGAGTTTGAAAAGCCTTTCGATGTACCACTGCTCGATGTGCGTGGCTTCGGCGTCGACGTAGATCGAGACGTCGAAGAAATCTGAAACGGCCTGCAGATCGCGCCCGCTTCCGTCGGTCTTGGCCGGTTGGAGCACGTTGAGGCCTTCGAGAATGAGAATGTCCGGCCGGTTGACCTCGATCGAGGCGCCGGGGACGATGTCGTAGATGATGTGGTCGTACACGGGGGCGCGCACGGCGCTCCGGCCCGCCTTCACGGCTTTGAGGAAATCGATGAGGGCTTGGCGGTTGTATGATTCGGGGAATCCCTTGCGCTCCATGAGGCCGCGTTCTTCCAACACCGCGTTGGGGTAGAGAAATCCGTCGGTCGTCACCAGTTCGACGCGCGGGGTTGCCGGCCAGCGCCGCAGCAGCTCGCGCAGCAGGCGCGCAGTCGTCGACTTCCCGACCGCCACCGATCCCGCGATTCCGATGACGAAAGGCGTGCGCTCCTCGCGCAGGCCGAGGAACTGCGACGTCTTTCCGTGGAGCGCGCCGACCTCGGCCGTGTACATCTGCAGCAGCGCCGACAGCGGGCGGTAGATGGCGTCGGCCTGCTCGAGGTCGATGGGATCGCCCAGGGCGGAAAGGCGGCGGATGTCCGACTGCGTCAGCGGAAGAGGAGTCGATTGCGCTAGCCTCGCCCACTCTTCGTAGGAGAAGTCGATCACGTGGGAGGCGGGCGGTGTGGCGCTCGGCCCGATGTGCGCGGGGGCGATCATGGGCTCAATTGTAACGGCGTTCCCGCTGCCGCCGCGCACACGTCGTACATTCCGAAGCGCGAAGCGAAATATACCGAATGGGAGCCTTGCGCGAGGGTGCTTGGTTGGGCTGAGCCGGTTTGACGGGGGCGAGCATCGCCTCCTTGACGGCGGGTAACGATTCGCCTTTGGGAAAACGTAGAGCACCAGGCTTAAAACCCGGGCCCGAGTGTGGTTAGATTACTGCCATGTGCGGAATCGTTGGATACGTCGGTCATGGTCCCGCGGGCTCCCGCCCGCTGGACGTCGTTCTCGAAGGCCTCGCCCGCTTGGAGTACCGGGGGTACGACAGCGCCGGCGTCGCCGTCGCCGGGCCCGAAGGGATGAGCGCGGTCAAAAGGGCCGGTCGGCTCGACAACCTCCGGGAGGCGCTTGCTCACAGTCCGCTGCCCGCAGGCACGGCCGCCATCGGCCACACCAGGTGGGCCACCCACGGCGGCCCCACGGATGAGAATGCGCATCCCCATGTCAGCTTCGACGGCGCCGTCGCCGTCGTCCACAACGGAATCATCGAAAACTACCCCGAACTGGCGCTCGAGCTCGACCGCCAGGGAATCTTTCGCCGGTCGGAGACCGACACGGAGATAGCCGCCCACCACCTCGCCCTCGAATACGCGAAGGACGGCGACCTTCTTGCGGCAATGTGCCGCTTGGCCTCGCGTCTGCAGGGTTCCTTCACCCTCGTGGGGATGGCCGGCGACTCCGAGGTCGTCGCAGCGCGCAGGAACTCGCCGCTCGTCGTCGGCCTGGGGGAGGGCGAGAACTTCCTGGGATCGGACGTGGCGGCGTTCGTCGGCTCGACGTCGGACGCGCTCGAACTCGGCCAGGACACGGCGGTCAGCATCACCGCCGACGAGGTCACGGTGGTCGACTTCGACGGCAAGCCCGCCGAAGGCAAGCGCTTCGAGGTCAATTGGGACCTCTCCGCCGCCGTGAAGGACGGGTACGAGACGTTCATGGACAAGGAGATCCACGAGCAGCCCAAGGCCGTGGCCGAGACGCTGCGCGGGCGCACGAGCCTCGACGGGCGCCTCCACCTCGACGAGCTTCGCATCGACGAGTCGGTTCTGCGCTCGGTGGACAAGATCATCGTCGTCGCCTGCGGAACCGCCGCGTACGCGGGGCACGTCGCAAAATACGCGATCGAGCACTGGTGCCGCGTGCCGGTCGAGGTCGAGCTGGCGCACGAATTCCGCTACCGGGACCCGGTCGTCAACGAAAAGACCCTCGTTGTGGCGATCTCGCAGTCGGGCGAGACGATGGACACCCTCATGGCCATTCGCCACGCCCGCGAGCAGGGCTCGAAGGTGCTCGCCATCGTCAACACCCACGGATCGACGATCGCGCGCGAATCCGACGCGGTTCTCTACACCCACGCGGGGCCCGAGGTGGCCGTCGCCTCGACGAAGGCGTTCATCGCCCAGATCACCGCCTGCTACCTTTTAGGCCTCTACCTGTCCGAACTCCGAGGGAACAAGTACGTCGACGAAGTCGCCACCTACCTGGACGAACTGGGCAAAATGCCCGGCCGCATCGAGGAGGTGCTGGCCGAAGAGGAGCAGGTCCGCACGCTCGCCCGTTCGATGGCCGACGTCACCTCGGTTCTCTTCCTCGGCCGCCACGTAGGATTCCCCGTCGCCCTCGAGGGCGCGCTCAAACTGAAAGAGCTGGCCTACATCCACGCCGAGGGATTCGCGGCCGGCGAGCTCAAGCACGGCCCCATCGCCCTCATCGAAGAGGGGCTGCCGGTGTTCGTCATCGTGCCGACGCCGCGGCGCCCCCTCCTTCACTCCAAGGTCATCTCGAACCTTCAGGAGGTCAAGGCCCGCGGCGCCCGCGTCATCGTCATCGCGGAGGAAGGCGACGAGGAGGCCGCGAGCTACGCGACCCGCGTCTTCTGGGTGCCGCGGTCGACCCCCACGCTCATGATGCCTCTCGTGACGGTCGTGCCGTTGCAGATCTTCGCCTGCGAGCTGGCCTCGGTCAAGGGATACGACGTCGACAAGCCGCGCAACCTGGCGAAGTCCGTGACGGTCGAATGATCCGGGCATTCGGCGCCCGGAAAGTCCGCGAGGCCGAAGCGCCCCTCCTGGCCGCGGGCGTTCCCCTCATGGAGCGGGCTTCGGGCGCCCTCGCCCTGGCGATTCTGCGGCTCCTCGGCGGATCATACGGCAGGAGGGCGCTCGCCCTCGCCGGCCCCGGGAACAACGGGGGAGACGCCCTTTTCGCCGCTGCGTCCCTCGCCCGCCGGGGCATGGGCGTTGCGGCGGTCGTCGCCGAGGGCGCGCACGAGGCCGGCCTTGCCGCCGCCCGCGCCGCAGGCTGCGCGGTGCTCGACGTCGCCGACTTCGACGCCGTCGTCCGGGAAGCCGCCCGCGCGGACGTCTGGATCGACGGAATTCTGGGAATCGGCGCCCGCGGCGGGCTGCGCGGGCCTTTCGCGTCGCTCGTCGAACGGCTCGAGGGCTGGCGCGAAGGCGCGGCCTGGCTGCCGGAGGCGGATCGGCCGGCCGGGGCTTCTTCGGCGCCGCGGACAAACCGTTTGGCAAAAGGCGGGCGCGAGGCCGAGCCCCTCGTCGTCGCCGTCGACGTGCCTTCCGGGATCGGAACGGACGACGGCGCCGCGCCCGGCCCGATCCTGCGCGCCGACCTCACCGTGACGATGGGCGCGCCCAAGCCGGGCCTCTTCCTCGACCCCGCGCGCAGGCACGCGGGGCGCGTCGAAACAGCGGACATCGGACTCGGCCTTTCAGCCGCAGCCCTCGGACTCGGCGCTTCCAGCGCTTCCGGCGCCGCAGGCTGCGCGGCGCACGACGTCGCCGGCGTCGACTGCGGCCTTCCCAGCCCCGACCTCGTCTCGATCGAGCGCGCCGACCTCCCGCTCCTGTGGCCCGTTCCCGGGCCCTCCTCGCACAAGTACACGAGGGGAGTGGTCGGCGTCATAGCCGGCTCGGCGAGCTACCCGGGGGCGGGGTTCCTGTGCGTGGACGCGGCCCTGGCTGCGGGGCCCGGCATGGTCCGATACGCGGGGACGCTCGGTTCGGCTGTCATCTCCTCGTGCCCCGAAGCCGTTTTGGGGGAGGGGCGCGTGGATGCCTGGGTCATAGGGCCCGGGCTCGACGGCGAAGCCCTCGCCCACGCTGAGCCTATCGTCGACAGGCTGCGAAGCGAGGGGTGGACGGCGCCCGTCGTGCTCGACGCGGGCGCCCTCGCCTGGGCCGAGCGGGGCATGACGCCCGCGTCGGTCCTCACCCCGCACGCCGGAGAGCTGGCGGCGCTTTTCTCCCGCCTGGGAATCGAGGGCTCTCGCGAGGGAATCGCCGCATGCCCGGCCGCGGCGGCCAAGTTGGCGAGCGAGGCCACGGGCGCCACCGTCGCGCTCAAGGGCCCCGTCGACGTCGTCGCGTCCCCGGGAAGCCCCGTGTACGCGCAGTCAGGCCCTGCCTGGCGGGCCGTCGCAGGTGCAGGCGACGTTTACGCGGGTCTGCTCGGCGCCCTCTTGGCCGCCGGCCTCGAGCCCGCGCAAGCAGCCGCCGCAGCCGCCTGCGTCCATGGGCTCGCCAGCGAAAACGGACCGATGCGGGCGAGCGACATCGTTCGAAACGTCCCGGCGGCCGTTCGGGCCGCCCTGGCCGGCGGCTCAGAAGAATCTGGCTTCCGCACGCCGGGCGGCTCCGTCAGGGCTTTTGGCGCGTCGGACGCCTCCGATTCGGCCTTCCGCGCGCGGAAGGCCCGCACGAGGGGGCGCAGGCGCCCCGTGCAGACAACCGAGGAATGCGCACACGCAGCGCGGGAGGAACTGTGATCTCTTATTACCCCGCCGAGGCCCGAATCGACCTTTCGGCCATCCGGTCAAATCTCTCTTCCGTCCGCGAGGCGGCGGGGGAGGCGGCCGTTCTCGCCGTCGTCAAGGCGGACGCCTACGGGCACGGGCGCGCCGAGGTCGCCCGCGCCCTCGCGCCCGGGGCGGACTATCTCGGGGCGGCCCAGCTCGGCGAAGCGCTCGCGCTCAGGGGAGAGGTCGGCCCCGGGCCCCGCATACTCACGTGGATCTTCGCCCCCGGGGCGCCCCTCGCCCAGGCGCTGCGGGCAGACGTCGAACTTTCCGCCGGCGCCTTCTGGGCGATCGACGAGATTGCCCAGGCCGCGAGGGAAACGGGCACGACGGCCAAGGTCCACCTCAAAGTCGACACGGGCATGGCCCGCGGCGGTTTCAACGTCGCCGACGTCGCCGAGGCCTCCCGCAGGCTCAGGGCGCTTCAGGCCGACGGGCTGGTGTCCGTCGTCGGGCTGTGGAGCCACCTCGCCCGGGCCGACGAACCCGAATCCGGGGCCACCGAGAGGCAGATCGAACGTTTCGAGCAGGCCAGGGCCGCTGCGCGCTCAGAAGGAATCGAACCGGAAATCCTGCATCTCGCCGCATCCGGCGGCGCTCTGTGGCATCCGGCTGCGAGATACGACATGGTCAGGCCGGGCATCGTCCTGTACGGGCTTTCCCCCAATCCGGAGGTGGCGACCGCGCGCGACCTCGGCCTGACACCCGCGATGGAGCTTTCTGCGAGCCTTGTCCTCGAACGCTGCGTCCCCGCGCATACGCCGATCTCATATGGGCACACCGAAAAAACAGAGGCGGCGACGCGCTTGGGCGTTGTGCCTCTGGGCTACGGCGACGGGATCCCCCGCGCCGCCTCCGGCGCCGCCCCCGTCAGCGTCGGCGGGGTCCGCACCCGCATACGCGGGCGAGTGTGCATGGACCAATTCGTCGTCGACGTTCCCGAGGCGGCCGCCGTGGGCGACACGGCTTTCCTGTTCGGGGCGGGAGACCTGCCGAGCGCGGACGAGTGGGCGCAGGCCTGCGGAACGATCGGGTACGAGATTGTCACCCGCCTTGGGGCGAGGGTTCCGCGACGCTATCATGGGTGACGCTATGGAAGAACTGATTATCGACGACGCCGATGCCATGCACGCCTTCGGCGTTCGTCTCGGCTCGCTTCTGGCCGCGGGCGACCTCGTCATGCTCGACGGCCCGCTGGGCGCGGGCAAGACGACGATGACCCGAGGGATAGCCGAGGGCATGGGGGTGGCGGGGCGAGTCGCGTCGCCGACCTTCGTCATCGCCAACGTCCACAGGTCGCTTGCCGACGGGCCCGACCTGGTTCACGTCGATGCGTACAGGCTCGAATCGCTCGACGAAGTCGACGCCCTCGACCTGGACGCCTCCCTCGACGCGTCCGCGACCGTCGTCGAATGGGGCGAAGGGAAAGTCGAAGTCCTCACGCCGGACCGCCTGACGATCAAGGTCGCCCGGCCGACGGGCGGGGAGGATATCGCAGCCGATTGCCCGCGAAAACTGACTTTCGAAGCCACGGGTGAGCGATCCGGTGAAATTCTTCGAGGTCTCGAGGCCTGTCGGTGAAAAGGACTCTGCAGGCGGCGATCGCCGCCGCGGCCATTGCCGCAGCCCCCGCAACGGCCTTCGGCACTCCGGCTTTCGCGACGGACTCGGACTCTTCCACCGCGATGAGCTGGTTCAGCCGCTCCGCCGAAGACGCCGCCAGAAGCAAAGCAGGCGACACGTTCGGCTCACGGTACGACGTCAAGGTCGGCGCGCCGACGCGCGCTTCCGTTTTCGCGGGCGACAAAGACAATCTGCGCGTGACCGACTCCGACTACTGGGCCGCGCCCGTCAAATCTGGAGACAAAGTGCTCGGCACAATCGCCGTCAAGGTGAACGACGGCAAAGTCGGAGCTCCGATATTCACGGCTGAAGAGACCTTTGGAAAAGAGCTCGCCAACAGGACTCCCAACACGACCGTCGTCGTCGATCCCCTCACTCAAGGCTGGTTTCTTCTGACGCAAGACGGCCACGTGCGGCCGCTTGACCCGCGCGCCCGGAAAGTGGTCGCCGGCCAGCTGACGCTCAGAGAGTTCGCCTCGGTGCGCGACTCCCTTCGGGACGCGGCGTCCGGGCATTCCTCCAGCGCGGCGAAGAAGGCCTCCCGGCGCCACGGTGATTCGACGGCGCTCAAGATCGTCGTCGCCGGTTTGATCCTGCTTTTCGGAGCCCTCGGTGCGGCGGTGTGGATTCGCCGCGCCGTCGTCAAACGGCGGACGGGCTCCTCGGAGACTGTCGGCGGAGGGCACGGCGCCGGCCCGAGCGCAGGCGGGCGTTCCTCGCGGGAGGGCTCGCGCGCCCCGGCGTCCAGCCGATCGGAGAAATCGAGCGACGGTTCGAGGACCATCCGCTTTGACACCGGCGAAATCGTGAGGGTCTACGAGATGCCGCCCAGCCGGGGCAAAGGAAGGGACGGAGGAGAACGTTGAGAATACTGACTGTCGACACCTCGGATCGGTCGATCGTCGGCGTGGTCGAGGCGGGGGCGACGCTTGAGGAGATCGCGTGTGAGCGCTCCGCGGACGCGCGCCGCCACGCGGAGAGCCTGGCTCCGATGGTCGAGAGGGCGACGGGCGGGAACCGCCCGGACATGATCGTCGCTGGAACCGGACCGGCCGCCTTCACCGGGCTGCGCGCCGGGCTCGTGACGGCCCGCGCTCTCGCGCGCGCCTGGGACGTCCCGCTCTACGGCGTCTCTTCTCTGGAGGCGCTGGCGCTCGGCGGCGCGATGCGAGGACTGGACGACATTCTCGCCGTCATCGACGCGAGGAGGCGGGAGCTCTTCGTCTTACGGGCCCGCAGGCTCGGCCCCGACGACGTCGCCGTCGTCTCGGGCCCCGAAATCGCAGCCCGCGCGGACCTGCCCGCCCGGCCCAAGACGGCGATCGTCACACCCAATCCAAACCTTTGCCCCGAGCTCGAGGGCGCCATGGCCTTGGAATGCCGCCCCGAGTACCTGGCTCGGCGCGCCCTTGCGCTCCTCGCGCGCAAGGAGGCAGGCGAGGCCGTCCGCCTCGACACCGAGCCGCAGTACCTTCGCCGCCCTGACGTCCACGGCGCATGAGCCTGCCTCCCGGCCTTTCCTTCGCCTCGCCCGCGCCCGGCTGGGCGCGGGCTCTGGCGGATTTCGACGCGCGGGCCTTCGGACGCGACGCCTGGCCCTTCGAGCAGTGGGTCCAGGAGCTCGCAAGCCGCCGCAGCGTCTACATTGCGATTGTCCGCGAGGGCGGGATCGCGGCCGTTCCCGAGATCCTCGCGGCCGGAGGGGTCGGCCTCGGGCCCGAGGCCGAAGTGCTCACCGTCGCCGTCTCCCGGAAGGAACGCGGACGCGGCCTCGGCGGCGCCCTCCTGGACGAGCTCCTTGCACGCGCGCGGGAAGAAGGGGCCGAGGACGTCTTCCTCGAGGTTCGCTCGCGCGACCCAATCGCCCAAAAGCTATACTCCGGCAGGGGATTCGCCGCCGTCGGCCTGCGCAAGGGGTACTACAGCGACGACGACGCCCTCGTCATGCGCCTGAGGACGGGCGAGGCAGCCTGAGAACGGGTGGCGCCGTAAGGCCTGTGGGTGCCGCAAGGCCCGTGGGCGCCGCAAGGGCGGCGGACCGCCTGAGGATGATCGAGACGCCTGCCTCGAATCCTGGGACGTAAGGCGCATATGCTTCGCGGCCTCGCCGAAAAGTCGCCGATTAATTACACAACAATGTGTTCCTTTATTTATTCCGACGTCGGGATTCTCGACCTGACTGGGTAAAGTCGAAGTGTGGATAACTCACTGAAACAGAAGCGCGGCATGATGACGTCCGTGGGGCTCAAGGTCGTCATGGCGTTCACCGGGCTGATTTTCGTCATCTTCGTCTTGTTCCACATGTATGGAAACCTCAAGATGTTCTTCGGGTCCGAGGCATACAACCACTACGCCGAGTGGCTCAAGCACGACATGCTCTACCCGATCCTCCCGCACGGCTGGTTCATCTGGATCTTCCGCATCTGCCTCATCCTCGTTCTGCTCGGCCACGTGGGCGCCGCCGCCCACCTCGTCGTTCGCAACTACAGAGCGCGCGGAACCCGGTACAAGGTGAAGTCGGGGAAGAAGAAAAAGGAATCGTGGCCGTCGAAGACGATGAAGGTCGGCGGAGTGACGATCCTTCTGTTCATCGTCTTCCACATCCTCCATTTCACGGCGCTCAAGATCCAGATCGGGGGAGACTACCATCAGCTCACGCCGTATGAGCGCATGGTCGCCTCCTTCAACTTGGACAGCTGGGCCTCCGTGTGCGCGCTCGCCGTCTACACAGTCGCGGTGACTTTTGTCAGCTTCCACGTGTGGCACGGCCTCTACTCGGCGCTGACCACCCTCGGCGCTGGGCGGCGCGGGGCCGAGGCGTTCCTCAAGGGGCTTTCCGCCCTGTGCGGCCTGGCTTTGTTCATCGGCTTCCTGGCCCCGCCGTACGCCATAGCCTTCGGATTCGTCGAGTGAGAGGCGAACATGGCTGAGACTCTTCACACGCAAGACCCGACGGGCGCCGACCTGCGCCACCGTGCTCGCACTCATCCAGCAGGGACAGACATGACTCAGATTCTTTACACCGAAGGGTCGGCGATCGCCGACACCAAGGCGCCCGCCGGCCCGCTCGAGGGCAAGTGGGAGAAGCGCAAGTTCGACGCCAAGCTCGTCAACCCGGCCAACCGCCGCAAGCTTTCGATCATCGTGGTCGGAACCGGGCTCGCCGGAGGCGCCGCTGCGGCGTCGCTCGGAGAAATGGGCTATAACGTCAAGGCCTTCTTCTACCAGGATTCGGCTCGCCGAGCGCACTCGATCGCGGCTCAGGGCGGAATCAACGCGGCGAAGAACTACAAGAACGACAACGACTCGGTCTACCGCCTCTTCTACGACACGATCAAGGGCGGAGACTTCCGGGCGCGCGAGGCGAACGTCTACCGCCTGGCGGAGGTCGCCAACAACATCATCGACCAGTGCGTGGCCCAGGGCGTCCCCTTTGCCCGCGAATACGGCGGATACCTCGACAACCGCTCCTTCGGCGGCGTCCAGGTCTCGCGAACCTTCTACGCCCGAGGCCAGACGGGCCAGCAGCTCCTCATCGGCGCCTATCAGGCCCTCCAACGGCAGGTGGCCGCGGGAACGGTCGAGAGCTTCTCCCGCCACGAAATGATGGAGCTCATCGTCAAGGACGGGCGCGCGCGGGGCATCGTCGCCCGCGACATGGTCACCGGCGAGGTTGAGACGCACGTCGCCGACGCCGTCGTCCTCGCCACCGGCGGATACGGAAACGTCTTCTTCCTCTCCACGAACGCGATGGGGTGCAACGGGTCGGCGATCTGGCGCGCCTACCGCAAGGGCGCCTACTTCGCCAACCCGTGCTACACGCAGATCCATCCGACCTGCATTCCGCAGCACGGGGACTACCAGTCCAAGCTCACGCTCATGTCGGAGTCCCTGCGAAACGACGGGCGCATCTGGGTGCCCAAGCGGGCCGAGGACTGCGAAAAGGACCCTCGGCAGATCCCCGAAGAAGACCGAGACTACTACCTCGAACGCATTTACCCCGCCTTCGGCAACCTCGTTCCCCGCGACATCGCCTCCCGGCAGGCGAAGAACATGTGCGACGAGGGCCGCGGGGTGGGCCCGAAGATCGACGGCGTCGCCAGAGGCGTGTACCTCGACTTCTCCGACGCGATCAACCGCATGGGAAAGGCCGCGGTCTCCGCCAAGTACGGCAACCTTTTCGACATGTACAAGCAGATCACCGACGACGACCCGTACGAGGTGCCCATGCGCATCTACCCGGCCGTCCACTACACGATGGGCGGGCTGTGGGTCGACTACGATCTGGAGTCTTCGGTGCGCGGCCTGTACGTGGCCGGCGAAGCCAACTTCTCCGACCACGGCGCCAACCGCCTCGGCGCCTCGGCGCTCATGCAGGGATTGGCCGACGGCTACTTCGTTCTTCCCGACACGATGAACGACTACCTTGCCTCTGGCCCCTTTGAGCCGCTCGCTCCCGACGATCCCGCCGTGGTCGAGGCGCGCGAATCGGTCAGGCTCCGCATCGCCGCATTCATGGGGCTCAACGGCAAGCATTCGGTCGATTACTACCACAAGAAGCTAGGATCGATCATGTGGGAGAGGTGCGGAATGGCTCGCGAAGCCGACGGACTGCGCCAGGCCATTCGCGAGATTCGCGACCTGCGCGAAGACTTCTGGAAGAACGTCAAGGTTCCCGGCAAGCCCGAGGAACTGAACGTCTCTCTCGAGAAGGCGGGACGAGTCGCCGATTTCCTCGAGCTCGGCGAGCTCATGTGCATCGACGCTCTCCACCGCGAGGAATCCTGCGGAGGCCACTTCCGGGTCGAATCGCAGACCCCGGAAGGGGAGGCCCTTCGCCACGACGACAAGTACGCCTACGTGGCGGCTTGGGAGTTCACCGGCGACGGCAACCCGCCGATCCTCCACAAGGAAGACCTCAACTACGAATTCGTCCACATGAAGCAGCGGAGTTACAAGTGAGAATCAACCTGGAGTACTGGCGTCAGAACAGCCCGACCGATTCGGGCCACTTCGAGACGCACACGCTTGACAACGTGGACGAGCACGCCTCGTTCCTCGAGATGCTCGACGTCCTCAACGAAGAGCTTTTCGACGAGGGCAAGGAGCCTCTCGCCTTCGATTCGGACTGCCGCGAGGGAATCTGCGGCCAGTGCGGCATCGTCATCAACGGCGACCCGCACGGGCCCAAGCGGACCACGACGTGCCAGCTGCACATGCGCACGTTTGAGGACGGCGACACGATCACCCTCGAGCCCTGGCGTTCGAAGGGCTTCCCGGTCATCAAGGACCTCGTCGTGGACCGCTCGGCCTTCGACCGCATCGTCCAGGCAGGAGGCTACATCTCGGTCAACACCGGGGCCGCCCCCGAGGCGCATTCGCAGCTCGTCCCGAAGGGCAACGCCGACCGCTCCTTCGAGGCCGCCGCCTGCATCGGCTGCGGCGCCTGCGTGGCGGCCTGCCCCAACGGCTCGGCCATGCTCTTCACCTCGGCTAAGGTCGTTCACTTGGGCCTCCTCCCGCAGGGGCAGCCCGAGCGCCGCGACAGGGTGGTCAACATGCTGGCCCAGCAGGACGACGAGGGATTCGGCGGCTGCACGAACGTCGGCGCATGCGCCAGCGTGTGCCCCAAGGAGATCCCCCTCGAGCTCATCTCCTTGCTCAACCGCGACCTCATCAAGTCCTACGGGCACAAGGCCCGCCAGAGGTAGAGAAGACGCACGCGGCCGGATCCCGGCCCACGTCCGGATCCCTTTCGGCGCGCAGCCGGATCCTTCCAGACACAGTGAAAGGGCGGGGCTCTGAAAAAGCCCCGCCCTTTCGCTCTGCGGTCTTCACTCCGCGGCTTGCGCTGCGCCACCGCTGCGCGCTCTCGCCGCCGGCCTTCGCCCCTTTCGAGCAGAATGGCGTCCAAGCCCCCTGCTGTCCTCAGTCGGTCAGCGGCAGAAGCCCCCGTTCCGAAAAGACGCGTTTGGCCGTGAGCATCGCGTTCAGGGATCGGGGAAATCCGCAGTAGACGGATGCGTGGAGGATGGCTTCGACGATTTCCTTTGGCGAAAGGCCCACGTTGAGCGCGGCGCCGACGTGCACTTCAAGCTGCGGCTCGCAGCCCCCGAGGGCCGTGAGCATGCCGAGCGTGACGAGCTGCCGATCCCTCGGGCGAAGCTCCTCGCGCGAGTAGACGTCGCCGAATCCCCAGGCGACGATGTGGTATCCGAGTTCGGGGCAGACGTCGCGCAGTGAGTCGAGCACACGGGCGCCGGCCTCGCCGTCGACCCGGTTGAGCATTCTCATGCCTGCGGCGAAGCGCTCATCGCTTGAGGCCAGGCTCTTGTCAGTCTTCTTGTCCATCGTTTTCCTTTCCGTGGATGTGCGGGATGTGCGTCTGCCCGGAGCCTTCGGCGTCGTCGATCCATTGTCGATAAAGCGCAATCTTGGCGTCCAGGGCGTCCGCGTGCGTGGAAAGCTCGGCTATGCGGGAACGGACGTCGGCTTCGTAATCGCAAAGGAGCTTCAGACGTTCGCGGAGCGTCGAGGGCCCCGCTTTGCGCAGCTTCGCATACCGGCGCATGAGCTCTATCGGCATGTTCGCGGCGCGCAGACGCCGGAGGAACCGTATCCAAGAGACGTCCTGGGCGTCGTAAAGCCGCCTTCCGGCCCCGTCCCGCGCAACCGCGACGAGGCCCTCGCGTTCGTAGTACCTGAGGGTCGACGCCGAAAGGCCCGTTTCTCGAGCGACTTGGCCTATGCGCATCCTTTCCATGGAAGGGAGCTTACGAGTTGAAGCGCGCTTGAAGTCAAGAAGCGCCCGGTCAGCCCTCGCAGCACTGGTGCGAATCCGTGTCTGAGACGAGCTCGCGGTAGGCGGTTTCGACGCTCATGATGGACGGGGCGAATCCAATGCCCTTCTCGCCCTTGATGAGGTGAAGCCGGTTCGATCTGCGGCGCCCGCTCGGGGAGATGACGAATGCGTCTTCGTAAGGGTTGATGTTCCAGTCGTCCACTGTGCCCACCCACGCGTCCGGGTTTTCGCGCAGCTTCCAGCTCGCGAAGGCTTCGAAGACTTCCGCCTCGGAGGGGGCGGGGTCTCCCGCAGGGGACGAGACGCGGACTTCCGGTTTGGAGACGCGGTCTTCCGTTTTGGGGACGCAGTCTCGGGGGCTTGGGACGCGGTCTCCGGCCTTCGAAGCGCCGCGGTTATCCCTGTTTGAAGGGAAGCGAGGCTGCATGGAGGAGGTCGTCTGCCCTCTTCTGCGGCGTCGGGCTGGCGAGTTGTCATCGCTGGTCATGATGGGTTCCTTTCAGTGGTGCGAATTGTGGGGATGCGTAAACGTGATCGCGGCGGGGCGCCGGGGCCGCGTCGGCCTCGCGGGGCGACCGGGGGCGGGATCGCGTCGGCCTGACCTCAGCTCGGTCAGCGGATGCGATCCTTGGGAGTCGCGCAGGATGAAGATGTGAAGGAAAGGCACGTTCACAGTCGTTTCCTTTGTCGCCGGTTCTTCGTTTCAATTTGCTGTGACGCCGATGCGATGCGGGACGCGTGGAGGGATGGTGACCCGGGTTTCATAAACGGCGTGGGTTCGTCGGTAGGAACTTGTTTACACAGTACCCAATCTGACGGGCAAATGAGAGCCAAAATCCGGGGGAGGGGACTCCAGCGTAGCCATTTTTCCGAGATAAGCCCGTCATTCCGCGGAAAAATACTGCTGGGCCGATGTCTCCGATTTGCCCGCCAAGACGGCGTCGGGAGGGGCTGAACGTTCAAGCGGGAGGGGTTGCGCACTCCGGCGGGAGGGATTGAACGTTCAAGCGGGAGGGGCTGAATGCTCCGGCGGGCGTTGAGGAAGGGGTTGAGGTCGCCGGGGCTGTCTGACGTTCGACGTCGTCGCGACGGGCGGAGCAGAAGGCGGAGCCCAAAGACGCGGCGGCGCACACGGGCTCGTCAAGCCGGAACGGGGCCTCGGGGTCCGCGGGCGCAGCCGCGGGGAGGACCGCCGGGCTTTCAGGCACTAGGATGCTGTATGAGGGCGTTGCTTCCCGCTTCGCTTCAAGCCTTGGACGATTCGCTCGCCCGGCCGCATGCGATTGACGGTGCGGAAACGGCGCTGCGGCGGCGTCCCCTTCACGTGAGCGGCCGTCGGCCGCGCTTTCCGTCAGAAAGGAATGTGTTATGGAACTTCCCGAGTTTTCCAGCGGCTTAGAAGGCATTCAAGCTCGGTTGGACGAGCAGCTCGCCGAGGCGCAGAGAAGCATGCGGCGAGCGGAGGCGTTCGCGGCGCAGGCGCAGGATTTGAAGGCTTTTGCGCGCAGCGAGGGCGGCGAAGTGAGCGTCGAAGTCGACGGGGGAGGCGTGCCGCTCGCCGTGAACGTGACGGCGAAAGCCTTCTCCCTGACGCCGGAGGCGCTTTCGCAGCTCATCCTCGACGTCGTTCGCCAGGCGCATCGCGAAGCCGTCCAAAAGTACGAAGACCTGGCGCGTTCGATCTTCGGAGACTCGGCGACGGCGGAGCAGCTCGTCGACCAGGCCCGTCAGCGTCTCAAGGTCAACGGAAGCGACGCGGGGGAAAACAGATTCGGCAATCGTGAGGCCGGGCGCCCTGAAGCCCGCGGCCCTCAAGCCGGCGGCGTCGAAGCAGGGACCCGCGAAGCCGGCGCCTCGGACGGCCAGGCCGAATCTCCCACAAGCTGAACGGGGCGCACCGTGCCCTCCGCGGGGAGCTCCGTGCCGTCCGGCGCGAGCGCGAAGCCGAGAAGAATTAACCCGCGCCCGTGAGTCGGCTAGACTGGTGGGACGTGAGCATTACGGTTCTGGGCATCGAGACTTCTTGCGACGAGACGGGGGTCGCCGTCGTCCGCGACGGGGAGCTCCTCGCCGACGTCACCGCGACGTCGATGGACGAATACGCGCGTTACGGCGGCATCATTCCCGAGATCGCCTCGCGCGCGCACCTTCAGACCTTCGTCCCCACCCTGGACGAGGCGCTCGACCGCGCGGGAGTCGCGCTGGGCGACGTCGACGCGGTCGCCGTCACCGCGGGCCCGGGCCTGATCGGATCGCTGACGGTCGGAGTTTCAGCCGCCAAGGCCCTGGCGCTCGCGGCGGGCAAGCCCCTCTACGGCGTCAACCACATCATCGGCCATCTGTGCGTCGACGAGCTCGTCGACGGCCCGTTCCCCGAGCGCTTCATCGGCCTCGTGGTCTCCGGCGGGCACTCGTCGATCCTTCGCGTGGGCAACATAGCGACCGACGTCGAAGAGCTCGGCGGGACGCTCGACGACGCCGCGGGCGAGGCCTTCGACAAGGTCGGGCGCCTGCTCGGCCTGCCGTACCCCGGCGGCCCGCACATCGACCGGCTGGCGCGACTGGGAGACCGCTGCGCCATCCGCTTCCCGCGCGGGCTCTCGCAGGGCAAGGACAAGGCCCGCCACCCCTACGACTTCTCCTTCTCGGGCCTGAAGACCGCAGTCGCCCGCTACGTCGAAGGCCTGGCCGAACGAGGCGGGGAATTGAACAGGGAAGACGTCGCCGCGAGCTTCTCCGAGGCGGTCTGCGACGTCCTGACGGCCAAGGCCCTCACGGCCTGCGAGGCCTTCGACTGCGACACCCTCGTGGTCGGCGGCGGCTTTTCCGCAAATTCGAGGCTGCGCGAACTCGCGGCCGAGCGCGCCGCCAAGGCCGGCGTGACCGTCAGGATCCCTCCCATCCGACACTGCACCGACAACGGGGCGATGATCGCCTCGCTCGGGTGGGAGCTCGTCAGAAACGGCGTCGAGCCTTCCTCCCTGGGCATTGGCGTCGACACGGGAATGGACCTGAGCCGCGTCAAAATGTGACAGCCGTCCGCCCCGACCCGAGGCCTTTCCGCAGTCGGCCTTCGCTTCGTCCGCGCTCCGTTTGCGGCCGCCCGCGCCTTATCTGAGTCGGCCTGCGCCTTCTCGGCGCGGCCCGCGCTTCAATTCGCGGTCAGCGCCTCCGCCGCGCGACGATCGCCCGATGGCGGCCGAGGACGGGGGAGAAGAGGACGACGCCGGCGTCGCCGCCGCGGCCCGAGAGCCTCTTCGCCATCGCCGCGACGTCGATCTCCGTTCCGCGTTTCTTGACCTCCGCCCGTCCGATCCCGTGCGCGGCCAAGGACCGCTTGATCCGCTTGGCCTCCGGGGCGACGACGTCCAGGACCTCGAAGGCCGCGCAATGCGGCGGGGCGGCCTCGCCCGTGAGATAGGCGATGCCCTCCGAGACGGGGGCGAGGCCGTGTTTCTCGCACAGGCGCGCGATGCCGCCCGATCGGACAATGGCCGGATCGGGTTCGAGCAGCAGGGGGCCGAGGGCGCGCGGGGCGACGAAGACCGCCGGCTCGTCGGCTGCCTTCGCGCCGGAGTCGAGCCGTTCGCCGTCGACCGTCGCCGCACGCCCCGTTCCCATTCCGAGCCAGACGACGGCTTCGAGCAACTGGCCGCGCTCGCTGATCCACTCGACGAACGCCCTCGGCGGCAAGGCGTGGTAGGCGATCCCGGGCGCAACTTTGATCCCCGCCAGCGGGAAGTCCCTCGCAAGGCTCAGAGCCCGCGAGAACGGCGGAGTCCAGCGTTCGGGAGAGGAGATCCTGCGGCCGTCCTCGGCCCTCCTGGCGGGATCGAGCCATATCGCGTCGGCCTCGGGAAGCTCCGTCGCGAGGCCGTCCGCGCATGTCACTTTCGCCCCCGGCGCATTCGCGGCCGCGTACAGGGCCGCCACGGGGTCCGATTCGATCGCCGCGACGTCGAGTCCCGCGAGGGTGAACGCGAGCGAGTCGGCGCCGATGCCGCAGCCGAAGTCGACGACCCGTCTCGCTCCCGCCTCGACGAGGCGCGCCGCGTGCAGCGCGCCGACGCTCAGCCTGGTCGCCTGCTCGTACCCGTCTGCGGTGAAAAACATCGAGCCCGCGCGCTCGCCGAACTTGGCCGCGGCTCGCGTTCGCAGGCGAGACAGCGTGAGCGCGGCCGCCGCTTGGTCGGCGTCCAGCCCCTCGCGCCTCAGCCGCGCAGTGAGGGCGAAGACGTCGTCGAAACGGTACGGGGGAAGCGCGGCCAGAGCGGCCCGTCCGGCCTCGCCGAGGAGCCAGCGGGCGACGGCGAGATCGCGGGATGCGCTCGCGTTTCGGAGAGAATCGGCGTTAGAGGAGGCGGAATCGGCGTCGGAAGAGGGAGAGTCGGCGGCTCGACGCGCGGAGGGAAAAGCGTCCACGAATCAAGTCTCGCACGGGGCGCTGCGCCTACGGCGAAAAGCTGGCACTCATCGCATGCGAGTGCTAATCTTTCATCAGGCGCAGTGAAAGCTGCGCGTGCCCGGTTCGGGCCCGGCCCCCGCGACGGCGGGTCCCGCGTCCAGGCTTTCTCAACCAAAGCACGAGTATATAGAAGGGGGATCCGCAGTGTCGGTCTCCATCAAGCCGCTTGAGGATCGCATCGTGATCCAGCAGCTCGAAGCAGAAACCACGACGGCTTCCGGCCTCGTCCTTCCGGACACGGCAAAGGAAAAGCCGCAAGAGGGCAAGGTCTTGGCCGTCGGGCCGGGCCGCGTCGACGATCAGGGCAATCGCGTGCCCGTCGACGTCAAGGTCGGCGACGTCGTCATTTACTCCAAGTACGGCGGGACCGAGATCAAGTACGGAGCGGACGAGTACATCATCCTGTCCTCGCGCGACGTGCTCGCGGTCGTCGAGAAGTAATCGAGAGGCGGTCGGCCCCGGGCCGGCGCGCAATCGAATCGAAGGGGCGGCGCTTCTGTCTGAGGCGCCGCCCCTTCGTCGCGCCTAAAGACACTTTGTCGCGGTCGCAAGAACGCTTGTCGCGGTCGCGAGCGTGTTCGGTCGCCGGAGGCCGCCCGCAGACTCGGCTTCCCCGGCCTCAGACCCCGGCGGCCTTGTTTCCTCAGCCTCAGACTCCCGCGGGTTTGGCTTTCCGGGAGGGCTCAGCCTTCCGGCCGGACCCAGCTTCCCGACCGCCCGCCGGATTTGGCGACGATCTTCGCTTCGGCCACCACGGCCGAGCGGTCGATTCCCTTGACCATGTCGACGACGGCGAGCGCCGCGACCGTCACGGCGGTCAGCGCCTCCATCTCGACGCCCGTCCTGTCCGCCGTTCGCGCCGTCGCGCGAATCGCCACGCCGCCGTCGGCCAGTTCCACGTCTACTTCGCACCCGTGGAGGCCCACGACGTGGGCGAGAGGAAGCAGCGCGGGCGTCTTCTTGGCGGCCTGGATCCCGGCGACTCTCGCCACCGCGAACACGTCTCCCTTCGGCACGGAGCCTTCTCTCAGCCGCGCCATGACGGCGTCGGAGCACTCGACGCGGGCCACAGCCGTCGCCATGCGAACCGTCGGCTCTTTCGCCGTCACGTCCACCATGCGCGCCGTGCCGTCTGAGCGCAGATGGGCAAGGCCGCCTGGAGAGGCTTCTTCGCGGTCAGCCATCGGCGCCTCCTTCGGTCGGAATGAATCCCAGCGCGTCGCCGGGCCTCACGCGTTCGACGTCGGCCGGCACGACGCCGAGCCCGTCCGCCGAGGGAAGCGAGGCGACCAGGTGCGAGCGCGAGCCGAGTTCGTGGATGGGGAACGCGCGCCCGCCGTCCAAACGCAGGGGGATGAACTGGACCTTCCCGCGAGGCGAGGCCCATTCGGCGCCCGCAACCGCCTGCCCGACCGTCGGTTCGACGGCGTCGGAGCGCCCCGCGAGCACCCGGATCATGCCGGCGACGTACACGTGGAAGCTGACGTAAACAGACACCGGGTTGCCCGGCAGGCACGCCGCGGGCACGGACCGTCCGCCGACGCGGGCCGTCCCTGCGCCCTGCGGCCCGCCGGGCTGCTGGGCGACGGCGTGGAAGCGCATCGAGGGCCCGGAAAGGGCCTGCCGCACCGTCTCGTACGCCCCCGCGGATATTCCCCCCGCGGTGACGAGCAGATCGATCTCCGGCGCGGACGCCAGAATCGCGAGCAGGTCCTCGGGGTCGTCCGCGCTGCGCCACCTGGCGACGACGTCGCCCCCCGCCTGCGCCGCGAGCCCGGACAGAAGGACTCCGTTCGAGTCCGGGATGCGGCCCTCGGCGAGCTCCCCGCCAGGGGCGACGAGTTCGCTCCCCGAGGTGAGGATTCCGATGCGCGGACGAGGCCGGACGAAGAGCGTCCCGCAGCCCGCCGACGCCGCCGCCGAGACCGCGGCGGGGGTGAGGACGGCGCCCGCGGGAAGGACGGGCGCGCCCGCATCGAGGTCTTCGCCCTTGAAGCGCACATTGGCGCCCGGGGTCTGGGGCGCCCGGACCGTCACCGTCGGGGGCGCCTCGCTCACGCCGGCCGCATGGTCTGTGTCTTCCACCCTGACGACGGTGTCCGCGCCGTCCGGCATCGCCGCCCCCGTCATGATCCGAATCGCCGTCCCCGGCGTGAGCGTGTATTTGCCCGTGTCCCCGGCCGCCACGTCGCCGCAGACCGGCAACGTGGCCGGAATGCGGGCGACGTCGGCGTGGCGAACGGCGAAGCCGTCCATCGCGGAGTTTGTGAACGGGGGAACGCTCAGGCGGGCGACCACGTCCCGCGCCAGCACGAGCCCCGCCGAGCTCGCCGCGACGGGCGGAGCGGAACGGCCCGGCCAGACGGCGCCGGCCGGGCCGGCGATGGCGCATTCGAGCGGCGGCGCGCCCTCACGGCCGGTCCCGTAGGGCAGGGCGTCGATGGCGCATTCGAGCGGCTCCAACGGTTCGACGAGCCCGTCGAGGAATGCCCGATGCTCTGAAACGCTGAATCTCACGCGGACTCCAATCCCGACCAGCTGTGGCTGCCGTCGGCCATGATCTGCTTTTTCCACACAGGCAGGCGAGCCTTGACTTCGTCCACCATGGCCTCGGCCGCGGCAAAGGCCTGGGACCGGTGCTCGGCGGCCACCGCGACCACCATGAGGACGTCGCCGACGTCCAGCAGCCCCGTTCGATGCCAGGCCTCGACGCGGTGAACGCCCTGGCGCAGTGTCAGGCCTTCAGCGATCGACCGCAGGATGCGCGCGGCCGAGGGGTGCGCCGTGTACTCGAGCGCGGCCACGCTCGCGCCGCCCGAATGGCCGCGGACGGTTCCCTGGAACATCGCGACGGCACCGCAGCGCGGATCGTGCGCGTCCTTGCAGATTGCGGCGGCGTCCAGCCGCTGGGCCGTGAGCCCGGTGTGAACGACGTCGAGCATCTCACCCTCCAGCGAAAGGCGGCAGCACCTCGACGACGGCGCCGTCGCGAAGAGGCGCGTCGGCTCCCGACTCGCGTTCGTCGACGAGGAATGAGGAAATGTCGGCCACCCGCGCGAAATCGGGGAACTCGGCGGCAAGCCCGTCTATGAGCGCGCGGAGGGTCGCTGGCGCCGAGGAGCGCGGGAACGTCATGCTGTCGGTCTGGACCGCTTCTGCGGCGCCTCCGTAAAAGCGAACGGTCAGCCGCCTGCTGCCCGCCGTCTGCGGGCCGTCCCGTTCGCACAGCTTCAGCTTCGCGACCACCGGGTTGTCCGGGTCGGCGGCGAATTCGACGTCGACGTCCGCGCCGCAGGCGGCCTGAACGATCCGCTCGACGGCGCCGCGGCGCAGTTCGAGGGCGAGGGGGTCCGGAAAGGCGGGGTCGGTGTACGGGCACGCGTTGAGGATGAGGCACGACGGCGAGGTCGGATGCGAGGCCGCCGCAAAGCCCATATTTGTGAGAAAGCGGCGAATGCAGTCGGCGTGGCGCGTGAGGGCGGAGCCTGGGCGCCCCGAGGCTTTCGGGCCGCCGGCCGGGCCGTCCAGAAGCTCGGCCGACTCGCCGGCGGACACGGCCTGCTCTCCCCACCTTGCGCCGATGTCGTAGGCCGCCTCGGCCGGATCGGGGGCGTTGTCGCGGAGCCAGGCGAGCGTGGCCGAAACGCTCTGTTCGAGGAGCTGGCCGGCGAAGGCGGCGTTGGCGGGGGCGAGCGTGAGGTATCCGAGAGCGGGCCTGCCCCGCCCGGAAATCGGGAGCTGCTCGCGGGTGACCAGCCCCGAATTGTAGAGGGCTTCAAGGGTTTCGCGGACGGACGAGGCGTGCAGGCCGCTTTCCTTGGCCAGCTGGGTGACGGTCACCGGGACGTTGTGGCGTGAGACGGCGGTCAGAAGCGAGTGCTGCGCAGGGGTCAACCGGGCGATCGCAGACAGCAGATCGCCGAATCGATGGCGCTCGGCGCTCACGAACCCTCCTTTGCAGATTGCGTTTCGCCCTTTGACCGGCATTTTACGCGCGTCGTCGCCGGCCGATTGCGTGCACGCGGCCCCGACCGGCCGCGACTCGGGCTTCGCCGGCCCGGGGCTGTTTGCGAATTCACCAACCGCGCGGCTTGGAGACGGGCTTGGCGCGGTCGCGCGAACGATAGACCACCTGGGGCCGGGTCAGATATCCGACGGGGGCGGACACCACGTGGACCAGCCGCGTGAAAGGCCAGATGCAAAAGAGCAGAAGGCCCGCCACGATGTGGAGTTTGAAGGCCACGGGGACGTCGAGCATGAGCTCGGGCTTCGGGCTGAACGCGAAGATCGAACGGAACCACGGGCTGATCGTCTCGCGGTAGTTGTACCCCTCGTGCCCGCCGAAGATCTGCGAGCTGACCGTGGCGACCGTCCCCAGGGCGATGGGGATCGTCAGAAGGACGTAGGTGACGATGTCGTTGCGGGTCGTGGCCAGCCGAACCGATTTGACGACGAAACGCCGGTAGACCAGGCCCGCCAGCCCCACGATCGTCATGAGGGCGGCGATGGAACCGAGTACGGTGGCGCCGAGGTGGTACATGTGCTGGGAGACGCCGAAGGCCTCGGTCCACGAGGCCGGCACGGCAAGGCCGACCACGTGCCCTGCGGCAACGCACAGGACGCCGATGTGAAAGAGAGGGGAGGACCACCGCAAGATGGCCTTCTCGTTCCACTGCGAGGAACGGCTCGTCCATCCATATTGGTCGCTGCGGTAGCGCCAGAGAAGGCCCGCCACGAGGACGACGAACGACACGTATGGAAGTGCGACCCATAGGAGGGTGTCGAGAACGGTCATGGTTGCAGCCTTTCCTGCGACGTCGGGAAAGGGGCGGCGGTCAGATCGCCTATGCCCACGAGTTCGGTGGGCGGCCCCTGGCTGATGAGCTTTCGATAGCCTTCGATCGCTTCCGGGCTGGGTTCCGGAAGCGTCAGGACGAGTGCGTTGAGAAGATGGGCGTAAGGCGAATCGGCACTGCGCAGAGCCGTGCGTAGCACCTCGATTCCCTCCCGGTTCGCCCCCAGCAGGTCCTCGCCGACGCCGGATTCGTCGAGGGCGCAGAACTCCAAAACCACGGGCAGGTGGTCGGGAAGCTCTTCGCGAGCCGGCTCGAAGCCTGCGCGGGCCATAACCTCCTTGAAAGCGAGGATCGCTTGGCCGCGGCCTCGTGTGTCGCCCTGCGAATAGTAGGTCAGGGAGAGGGCGCAGCGCCTGCGCTGGTCGAAGGTCTCGACGTAGAGAACCTGAAGCGCGCGCAGCCCCGTCTGTTCTGCCTGCGTGCAGAAGGCCTCCAGCTCTTCGGCCACCTCGTCCGGCAGAGCGTGCAGCTCCGCCCTGACCGCGGCGATCTCGCTTTCGAGGGCCTCGTCGGGGTAGTCGAGCAGCAGCGAGCACGCCATGCGTATGATCCGGGCCTGGCCGGCGTCGACCCGTATGCGGCGTTTGCTCGGAATCCTGGGGATTCCCACGAATGTGCTCATCGGAGAACCTCGAGGGGGAGCATGCGGCGCCCGTCCGAACGGGTGGGGTTCGCACCCGGGCCGACCCCGTGGAACGCTTCGACGTCGTAGGAGACCGGGCAGCCTTCGAGCTCCGAGATCCCGCGGGGAAGCTCCGGACTGGCCGTGGGTATGACGTACCTTTCGTCGTACTTGGCGATGGCCAGAAGCCTGTACATCTTTTGGACGGTCGCCCCGTCCATGCCCACCGAGGCGGCGATGCTCTCGTTGCCTTCGCGGCCCATGAACACGTCGCGCATGTAGGAGCGCATGGCCGCCAGGCGCCTGAGCGAGAGCTCGACGGGGGCGGTGTCGCCCGCGGTGAAGAGCCCGGCCAGATACTCCATGGGAATGCGCATTTGCGAGATCGCCGACAGCAGCACCCTGTGGTCTTCGCCGTCGTTGCCCGAGGCGGTGACGGCGTCGACGACGGGGCTCAGCGGCGGAACATACCAGACCATGGGAAGCGTGCGGAATTCGGGATGGAGGGGAAGCGCCACGCCGTAGGCGGAGATGAGGTCCCAGACGGGCGATTCCTGGGCGGCGACGATCCACGAATGCGGCACGCCGTTCATGTGCGCCTGGGCGACCACCTCGGGGTCGCGGGGGTCGAGCAGAATCTCCTTCTGCGCCGGAAAAAGGTCGCGCTCGTCTTTCTGCGCGGCGGCCCATGTCACGCGGTCGGCGTCGTAGAGGAGGACGCCGAGGTAGCGCAGGCGGCCCACGCAGGTCTCCGAGCACACCGTCGGCTGGCCCGCCTCCAGGCGCGGATAGCACAGCGTGCACTTTTCGGCTTTGCCGGAGTTGTGATTGAAGTAGACCTTCTTGTAGGGGCAGGCCGAGACGCACATGCGCCACCCGCGGCAGGCGTCTTGGTCGACCAGGACGATGCCGTCCTCCGTCCTCTTGTACATCGCGCCCGAGGGGCAGGCCGAGACGCATGCCGGGTTGAGGCAGTGTTCGCAGATGCGCGGCAGGTAGAACATGAAGGAGTCTTCGATGTTCTTGGCCACCGAGAGGTTCATCTGCTTGAGGGTCGGATCCGAGTCCAGCGTTTCCATGGAGCCGCCCAGATCGTCGTCCCAGTTCGGGCCCCACTCGATGGTGTCGATGTTCTCGCCCGTGATGCGCGATTTGGCGCGGGCCACGGGGATGTTCGCCGAGCCGGCGGGGGCGGAGAGCAGCTTGTCGTACTCGTACGTCCACGGCTCGTAGTAGTCGTCCATGCCGGGCAGCGTCGGATTGGAGAAGATCTTCGCAAGGCTGGCCAGACGCCCGCCTTGGCGCAGCTGGAGCCTGCCCGACTTCGCCCTGCGCCAGCCGCCCTTCCACGTCTCCTGGTCCTGCCAGGTGCGCGGATAGCCGACGCCGGGCCGCGTCTCGACGTTGTTGAACCACATGTACTCCGTGCCCTCGCGGTTCGTCCACGCCTGCTTGCAGGTCACCGAGCACGTGTGGCACCCGATGCACTTGTCGAGGTTCATCACCATCGCGATCTGCGCCATGACCTTCATCAGAACTGCACCTCCTGGCTGCGGCGGCGGATCATCGTGACCTCGTCGCGCTGGTTGCCCGTGGGCCCGTAGTAGTTGAATGCGAAGGAGAGCTGGGCGTACCCGCCGATGAGATGGGTCGGCTTGAGCAGGATGCGCGTCAGCGAATTGTGGGTTCCGCCTCGCCTGCCCGAGCGTTCGTTGAGCGGAGTGTTCATCGTCCGCTCCTGGGCGTGGTGCATGAACACGGTGCCCTCGGGCATGCGGTGGGAGACGACCGCCCTGGCCGAAACGATGCCGTTTCGGTTGTAGGCCTCGACCCATTCGTTGTCCTTGACGCCGATCTTCTCCGCGTCCTGGGGGCTCATCCAGATGGCCTGGCCTCCGCGCCCCAACGTCAACATGTGCGGATTGTCGAAGTACTGGGAGTGGATCGCCCATTTGTTGTGAGGGGTGAGGTAGCGCACCGCGACTTCGGCCGTTCCCTCCGGCGAGACCCCCGTGGCGCCGAGTTTGACGTCTCCGTACAAATGGTGGAGGTCCAAAGGAGGGCGGAAGATCGGCAGCGTCTCGCCGAGCTCTTGCATCCAATCGTGGTCGATGTAGAACTGCGGACGCCCGGTCAGCGTGTGCCAGGGCTTGTTCCGCTCGACGTTCTGGACGAAGGCGCTGTACCGGCGCCCGCCGTGCTCGGAGCCCGACCACTCGGGCGAGGTGATGACGCTCCGCGGCTGGATCCGGGTGTCGTCGAAGCTGATTCTGCGCTCCTCGTCGCCGAGGGCCAAGTCCGCCATCTCGGTTCCCGTTCGGGCCTCCAGGCGTTTGAACCCCTGGTAGGCCAGCCGCCCGTTGGTCGTGCCGGACAGGCGCAGAACCGCGTCGGCGGCCTTGACGTCGGCGTCGACGAGCGGGCGCCCTGCCCCGGGCCCGTAGTCTTGCGGAGCCGTTCCGTTCAGTCTGCCGAGGTAGTCGACCTCTTCGTCGGGAGTGAGCAGGAGCCCTTTGATCGGCATGCCCGCCTTCTCGACGAGGGGGCCGAGGGTGTCGAACTTGTGCCCAATCTGCGTGTAATCGCGTTCTATGCCGACGATCTTCGGCATTGTCACGCCGGGGACCCACGGGTTGTCGGGCGGGACCGCCCCGGCGGGGTTGGCGAATTCGTCGGGGGTGTCGTGGCTGAGCGGCGCGGCCAGCGCGTCGATCTGCGTTCCCAGATGCCTGGAGGCCATGTCGGAGACGAGGTAGGCGAGGGTCTGGAACGTCTCGAAATCGGTGCGGGCCTCCCACGGCGGGTCGACCGCCGCGTTGAACGAATGCATGAACGGGTGCATGTCCGTCGACGACAGGTCGTGCTTTTCGTACCAGGTCGCCGCGGGAAGGACGACGTCGGAGTGCAGCGTGGTCGACGTGTTGCGGAAGTCGGCCGTCCACATGAGGTCGAGCTTGCCGTTGACGGGCTCCCTCCACGTCATCGAGGCCGGGCGCCGATCTCCTTCGAGCTCCACGGCGTTGACGTCGTTGTCGGCGCCGATGAGGTGGCGAAGGAAGAACTCGGTTCCCTTGGCGGACGAGCCGAGCAGGTTGGTGCGCCAATTGGCGAGGATGCGCGGCACGTTCTCGGCGGCGTCGGGGTCCTCCACGGCGAAGCGGAGCCTGCCTTCGCGCAGCTCGCGCGAAACGTACTCTCCGGGGGCCAGCCCGGCCTCTTTCGCCTCCCGGCCCAAAGCGAGCGGGGACTTGTTGAACGTCGGATAGCTCGGCATCCAGCCGCGCTGGGCGGACTCGACCAGGCAGTCGGCCGTGGTTTTGCCGTTGAGCGCGCCGGCGGCGGTCGGGCTCGCCATGAACTTGACCTGCGCGCCGTCGTAACGCCACTGACTGGTGGAGATGTAATACCACCCGGTGGAGATCATCTGCCGCGCGGGGCGCTGCCAGTCCAGGGCGAAGGCGTAGCTCGCCCATCCGGTGATGGGGCGGACCTTCTCCTGGCCGACGTAGTGCGCCCACCCGCCGCCGTTGACGCCCTGGGTTCCGCACATCGTCGTCAGCGCGAGGAACGTCCGGTAGATCGTGTCGGAATGGAAGTAGTGGTTCGTCCCCGCGCCCATGAGGATCATTGAGCGTCCGCCGGATTCGAGGGCGTTGGCGGCGAATTCCCGGCCGATCTTGACGGCTGCGCCGGCGGGCACGCCCGTGAGCTCTTCCTGCCAGGCAGGAGTGCCGGGGGCGGTCGAATCGCCGTAGCCGGAAGGCCACTGGCCCGGCAGCCCCTCGCGCCCCACGCCGTACTGCGCGAGCAGAAGGTCGAAGACGGTCGTGACCAGGCGGCCGCCGACCCTGCGGGCGGGAACTCCGCGGTACACGACGCCTGCCCCGATCGAGCCCTGGCCCTCTTCGGCCGGAAGGTCGAATCGCGGCATCGCGACGAGGGCGGGCTCCCAGGCGTCGGTGTCCATGACTGACATCACGGGCTCGACGCCGTCGAGCTTGAGGTTCCAGTGACCGGCGCCTTCCTCGCCGAAACGGTCGGCCAGCGTGCCGCCCGGATCTTTGAGGGCGCCGTCGGCCTCCATGACGAGCGGGCGGAAGTCGCTGTGCTCGGTGCGTTCGGCGGTTCCGGCGGGCGCGAGGTTCGCGGTGTAGAACTTGCCCGGAACATAGGCCTCCATGTGCGAGGGGCTCGCGTCGGCCGCGCGGTCGAGCTGGATGAGGAACGGGCTGTCGGAGTAGCGCTTCATGTAGTCGATGAAGTACTGCTCGCGCCGGGCCAGGAAAAACTCCTTGAGAATGACGTGCCCCATGGCGATCGCCAGCGCGGCGTCGGTTCCGGGGTGGACTCTCAGCCAGTCGTCGGCGAACTTCGTGTTGTCGGCGAAATCGGGGGAGACCACCACCACTTTTTGTCCGTGGTAGCGGGCCTCGGCCATGAAATGGGCGTCGGGCGTGCGCGTGAGCGGGACGTTCGACCCCCACATGATGAGGTACTGCGAATTGAACCAGTCGCCGGATTCGGGGACGTCCGTCTGGTCGCCGAACATCTGCGGGCTCGCAGGGGGAAGGTCGGCGTACCAGTCGTAGAAGGAGAGCATGGTCGCGCCGATGAGCTCGTGGAATCGCGAGCCCGCCGCGTAGGAGATCATCGACATCGCGGGGATGACGGAAAATCCTGCGATGCGGTCCGGGCCGAATTCTTTGATCGTGTGGACGTATGAGGCGGCCACGATCTCCATCGCCTCTTCCCACGTCGTGCGCACCATGCCGCCTGTTCCGCGGGCGGATTTGTAGGCTTTGGCCTTGACGGCGTCGCCGACGACGTCGCCCCACGCCAAAACGGGGTCGCCCAGACGGTCTTTGGCCTCGCGGTACATGTCCAACAGCACCCCGCGGACGTAGGGATACTTGATGCGCGTGGGCGAGTACTCGTACCAGGAGAACGCGGCGCCGCGGGGGCATCCGCGCGGCTCGTACTCGGGCATGTCGGGGCCGGTGGTCGGGTAGTCGGTCTGCTGGGACTCCCAGGTGATGATCCCGTCCTTGACGTAGATCTTCCACGAGCACGACCCCGTGCAGTTGACGCCGTGCGTCGAACGAACCACCTTGTCGTAGCTCCAACGCTGGCGGTAGAAGGAATCCGCCTGGCGTCCGCCCTCGAGGAAGAGCTGGCGGGCGTCGCCGCTCGCCTGGCCTCGCCTGAGCCACGAGCCCATCTTCAGGAGGGGGGAGCCGAGTGTCTCTTTGGATGTCATGGAAATCTCCGATCAGCCGGGGAAAGGCGCGCCCGGGCGGGCGTAGCGGACCCAGCAGAGTGCGGCGCATGCGACGCAATACGCGGCGCACAGCCAGAACCACAGGCTTGCGGACATGGACGAGAGCGCGACGCCGACGATGAAGGGGCCGAGGCTGGCCACCGCCGCGGTGAAGCCGATCGCCCCGCCCGCCTGGCGTTTGGGCATGATCATCGGCATCTGCTTGAAGGTTCCGGCGTTGCCGATGCCGGAGAAGAAGAACATGAGGAGCATCGCCGTGAGGAAGACGGGGAACTGGCCGAGGTCATTCGGCTCGAGGAAGAGCGCCGCCCAGCCGAGCGTGACGGCCATGCCTATTGCCGAGACGAAGGTCCAGATCGCGCCGCCGAATTTGTCGCACAGCGGGCCCCAGGCGAATCTCACGAGGGATCCGATGAGGGGGCCGAGGAAGGCGTAGCCGGCGCCCGCGGGAAGGCCCTCCATGCCGGCGAAGGCGCTGTCCTTGCCGTAGTGCTGGTTGATGATGAGCGCGAACTGGGCGGCGAACCCGGAGAAGATTCCGAAAGTCATGACGTACATGGCGGTCATGATCCAGGTGTTGGAGTTGGAGAAGATGTCGAGCTGCTGGCGGATGTTCGCCTTGACCGGGACGTCTTTGAGAAGCGTGAAGGCGAGGATCGCCGCCACGACGGTCCAGGGGACGAAGAAGATCGCCGCGTTGTGCACGTGGATGGGGCCGTTCGCGCCCGACTGCGGGGCAACCCACGTCATTCCGAACAGGCCGAAGCCCATGAGGAGCGGGCCGACGAGCTGGATGACCGACATTCCCAGATTGCCGATGCCTGCCTGGATGCCGAGGGCCGTTCCCTGCAGGCGCTTGGGGAAGAAGTAGCCTGTGGAGGGCATGTACCCCGAGAAGGAGCCTCCGCCGATTCCGCAGGCGAAAGCCAGGCCGAGCAGCACCGCGTAGCTCGTGTCCGGATTCTGCACGGCCACGAACCAGCCGAGCATCGGAATGGCGTAGAGCAGCGAGCTGTAGCCGACGAGCTTGCGCGTGCCCACCAGGGGCGGGAGGAACATGTACGCGAGGCGGATCAGCCCGCAGGAGAGCCCCGGCATCGACGTCAGCCAGTAGAGCTGCCCCTTCGACAGATGGAAGCCGATGTCGTTGAGCTTCGGGGCGATGGCGCTGACGAGGAACCACACGCAGAACGCCATGATCATCGAGTAGGTGGTGATCGCGAGGGTTCGCCAGGCGATCTTCGAGTCCCAGGACTGCGAATCCTCTGGATTCCAGTCGGTGAGAACGGCGGATTTCATAGTGCTCCTCGCGGTCGTCCGTTATGGGAGGTTTTAAAGATGGGAAAATCCGGTGAATATGGGTAAAGCGTACCAAGTCTGTTGGCCCACGGCGGCGGCGCGTCCTTCGAAGCATCGAACCCCGTGGATCCAGTTTTCGGACATTTCCTTGAAAATTCGCCGTTTTGCGGAATTGTGAACCGCCGCCTCCGGCCTCGGGGCGGAAATACACGCGAAAAGTCTTACGTAAATAGAGCGCGGATTGCCAAGCCGACGGCGAGAGTGCATGATCGTCGCATGCCCGCCACCCATTGCATCGTCCTCGCCGGCGGCGAGGGAAGGCGCCTCGGCGGCGCGTCCAAGGCCGACGTCTCGATCGGCGGCCGCCGCCTGCTCGAGCGCGTCGTGGCCGGCGTCCGCCCGTTCGTCGCCGGACGGATCGTCGCGGTGGCGCCCGACTCGGTCGATGTTCCGCCCGGAGTGCTCAGGACTTTGGAGGATCCCCCCGCCGGGGGCCCGCTCGCGGGGATCGACGCGGGGCTCACGGCGCTCGGCGCATCGGCGGCCGCGGGGGAGCCGCCGGCCGCGGAGCGAGACATGGTTTTCGTCTTCGCCGTCGACACGCCGCAGGCGGGGGCCCTGGCGCCGAGGCTGGCCGCGGCCGCCCGCGGCCGAGACGGCGCCGTCGTCGTCGGCGGGGAGCCTCCCTTTCGCCAGTTTCTTCAGGCGATTTACCGAATCGAAGCCTTGCGGGCCGCGATCAGGGGGGCCGGACGGCCCAGGAACAGAGGCGTGCGGCGGACGCTGGGCGGCTTGGACCTCGTCGAAGTGCCGGCCTCGGCCGACGAATGCCGCGACGTCGATACGCCGGAGGACGTGTCCTGGTGGTCGAAGGCCCTCGGCTCGTCCGACTCGGGCGTAGCGCCCCTCGAGCCATAGGCCTGCCGGTCCGTCGCCGCCTTGGCATGGCTCCCGCAGCCGGTTCCGTCTCGTCGCCTTCGCCTTGCGCCGGCCCGCCAGCCCTTGTCAGCCGGCCCTTCGCGTTGCGCTCTGAGGCTCGGGGCGCTTCGGGCGTCAGGCTTCGTCAAGCTGGGCCAGGATGTGGGGCACGAGAGGTTCGACGACGTCGAGGGTGTCCTGCGCTCCGCCGGAGGATCCGGGGGAGACGACGATGAGGGCGCCCGTGCGGTTGCGGGCGCTGACTCCGACCACTCCGCGGGACAGCGAGGCGAGAGGCGTCTTGGCCAGCCCGTGGGCGCGAATCTGCTCGGCGATTCCGGGGATCTCGACGTCGATGAAGGCGCGCGCCGCCTCCGGGGCGTCATTTCCCTCGCGAAACCCGGACCCTCCGAGAATGAGGACGAGGCGGTCGCCGCGTCGCAAAGACTCGGCTATCTCCCTCTCGATGTCGGATCGGCTCTCCGCGACGACGCGCAGCCGAGGCTCGGGCATGCCGAGGCCCGCGAGGCGCCGGACGCAGCCGGGCCCGGCTTTGTCCTCTTTCTCGCCTGAGAGGACGCGGTCGCTCACGACGACGACGGTCGAACGGATGCTCTCGGGACTCCACTCGGGGGACATGAAACCTCCTCGGCTCGACGGCTGTTTGGCGACTGTGGGTCTGCGGCCATCATAGGGCTTCGCAAAATAGGCCTTCGCGCGCGAAGGCTGCTCGCCCCGCCTGTCAGTTCGGCTGCGTCGCCGATTAGTTTGGCTGCTTTTCGCTGCTTTCAAGCGCTTCTTTGTTTTGTGTGGGAAAAACCGAATAAAATATTGTGTAGTCTACGCAATAGATTCACAGCCGGATTGAAAGGCATCCGAGACCACACCGATAAGAACGGAGAACAACATGCATCGACGCATCGCGGCGGCTTTTGGCGCGGCACTGTTCCTCTTGTCCGCATGCGGCGACGACGCCGTTTCGAATTCGACTGGCTCCCCGTCCGGCGGCGCATCGGGAAAGGCGGCCAAGGTCAACGTGTTCGCGGCGGCCTCCCTCAAGGAGTCCTTCGGAGAGATGGAGAAGAAGTTCGAATCTGCGCATCCCGACGTCGACCTCGTCTTCAACTTCGCAGGCTCTCAGGAACTCGTCGAACAAATCAACTCCGGCGCCCCGGCCGACGTCGTCGCCACGGCCAACACATCGACGATGGACGCGCTCAAGTCCAAGGGCAAGGTCGCAGACACGAAGGTCTTCGCTTCGAACACCCTCGTCCTCATCACGCCCAAGGGAAACCCCGCGAAGATCACAGGCCTCGATTCGTCCCTGGACAAGGCCAAGCTCGTCATCTGCACTCCCAAGGCGTCCGCGGGCGGCAAGACGGTGCCGTGCGGAACCGCGACCGCCGCGCTCGTCAAGAAGCTCGGCGTGAAGCTCAACCCCGTTTCCGAGGAGCAGAAGGTGACAGACGTTCGCAGCAAAGTGATATCGGGCGAGGCCGACGCAGGCATCGTCTATCGCACGGACGCCGTCGCCGGCGGCAAAGAGGTCGAGACAATCGAGATTCCCGGCGCCGACACGATTGTCAACAATTACCCGGTCGGAGTGGTCAAGGAGTCTAAGAATTCGGCCAAAGCCAAGGCCTTCGCCGACTATGTGACATCGCGGGAGGGGCAGGCGACGCTCAAGAAGCACGGCTTCAACGAGGCCGGGGCCGGTGGGCGATAGGCGTCCTCGCACCCGGAAGCGGCGTGCGAGGCGCGTGAACGTCTCACCCTTGCCTTGGTGGCTCGTTCTCTTTGCTTCGGCCAGCGCCGCGTATCTCGTCCTCCCGCTCGTTTTTATGGGATCGAGGGTGCCGTGGGACCAATTCCCCGCGGTGCTTTCGAGCGACGAGGCGGCGGACGCCCTCTCGTTGAGCCTGAAGACGTGCGCCGCAGCCTTGGCGATCGACCTAGTCCTGGGAGTTCCCCTGGCCGTGGCCCTTTCGAGAGACTGGCGAGGCGTCGGCGTTCTGCGCGTGCTCGTCGCGCTCCCGCTCGCCCTTCCGCCGGTTGTCGCAGGCATCGCCTTGGTCGCCGCCTTCGGCCGAAGAGGCGTTCTCGGCTCGCAGCTGGAGGCTTTCGGCGTGACCGTCGCCTTCACAACGGCGGCGGTCGTTCTTGCCCAGGTGTTCGTCTCTCTGCCGTTTTTGGTCGTGACTCTCGAAGCGGCGCTCAGGTCGCGCCCGCGTGGCTTAGAGGAGACGGCCGCCAGCCTGGGCGCCCGGCCTACGCGTGTGCTTGCGAGCGTCACCCTTCCCATGGTCGTTCCGGGTGTGGCGCGCGGCGCGGCGCTCGCGTTGGCGCGCTGCCTCGGGGAGTTCGGCGCCACGCTGACTTTCGCCGGATCGCTCCAGGGAATCACGCGCACGCTTCCGATTCAGGTCTATCTGGCGCGCGAATCGGCGGACAAGACGGATCTGGTCCTCGGCATCATCCTCGTGGGCGTTGCGGCCCTCGTCGTCGCCGCGACCGAGATGCCCGCCAGAGGCAGGAGGCGCGTGCGCGAGGAGGAAAGCCTCGACGACGGAGGCAACCCCGACGCCGTCGACGCTCCGCAGCCCTCGCAGCCCGTAGAGAAGACGGCTGTTCCCCTTCGCGTGGAGGGGAGAGTCGTCGAACGCGGATGGGACGTTTCCATCGACGTCGGAGCGGGCGAGGTCCTGGCGGTCATGGGCCACAACGGGGCGGGAAAGTCGACGCTCGCCGAGGTCCTCTCCGGCTCTCTCGCGCTGGACTCCGGCACGGTGAAAATTGGAGACCTCACCGTGGACGCCGCCGGAGCCTTCATTCCGCCGCGAGGGCGCGGCGTGGCGATGGTCAGCCAGAATCCCCGGATATTCGAACACATGACAGTGTTGGCGAATGTCGCCTTCCCTCTCGTGTGCCGCGGATTCCCGCGCGCCCGGGCGCGGCGGCTCGCCCGCGAGCAACTGAGGAAGGTCGGCTGCGAGCGGCTCGCCGCGCGCCGCGGCGGCCAACTTTCGGGAGGCCAGGCGGCCCGCGTCGCGCTCGCCCGGGCGCTTGTCTTCTCGCCCCGCCTGCTCATTCTCGACGAGCCGACGGCCGCCCTCGACGTCGAAGCGAGCTCGCGAGTGGGGGCGATACTCGTCGATCGGCTGAAATCAGACGGGACGACAACCGTTCTCGTGACCCACGACGTGGCCGAGGCCGTCGAGCTGGGCACGCGCATGATAGTGCTGGAACGCGGAAGGGTCGTCGAGGACGGCTCGCCGGCCGAGATTCTGGCCCGCCCGGTCAGCGCTTTTGGAGCGAGCCTCGCCGGGCTCAACGCCGTCGCGGGAGTCTTGAAGACCGACGGGGACGGGCTTCCGTCGATCGACGTCGGCGGCGGGCAAGGGCTCACGGCCGCAGAGGCATCCGGGATCGCCGCCGGGCAGCCTGTGACGTTCATGTTCGCGCCGGAGGCGGTCGCTCTCTCCTCCGGGAAGGTCGTCGGATCGGCGCGGTCGTCTTTGCCGGCGACGGTCGAAAGGGTGAGCACCGTGGGAGGCCTAGTCACCGTCCGACTTCGCTTTCCAAACGGGGCGCCCTTCAACGCGAGGATCACCCCGGCGGCGCTCGCCGAACTGGCGCTCACGCCCGGCGACGACGCGGTCGCCACGGTCAAGGCCACGCAGATACGCGCAGTGGGCGCGGGGCGCGGCGTTTCGGCGGCGGAGGCACGCAATCGCCCCGCGGCGGGCACACTCGCGTGAAGCGGCGGGCACACGCAGCCGTCCCGCGCGGGGCACGCTCAGGTGAAACGGCATACACGCCCAGGTGAAGCAGTGGACACGCTCACATCGATACGCGGAGCGTCGCATCCTTTCACACCGTAAGATTGCGCCATGAGCACTCGCGATCCCTTTGAATTCGTTGGTTTGACGTACGACGACGTCCTTTTGCTCCCGCGTGAAACCGACGTCATCCCCTCCGAGGTGGACACTGCGAGCCGCCTGACCCGCAAGCTTTCGCTCAAAACGCCTCTGGTTTCGGCAGCGATGGACACCGTGACCGAGTCCCGGATGGCCATCGCGATGGCCCGCCAGGGCGGAATTGGAATCATCCACCGCAACCTCGCCGTCGACGCCCAGGCCGAGCAGGTCCGCCAGGTCAAGCGCTCCGAATCCGGCATGGTCCACGATCCGGCGACGATCGGGCCCGAGGCGACGATCGCCGAGCTGGACGCGTTGTGCGCGAAATACCGCATCTCGGGTTTGCCCGTCGTCGACCGGGATGACAAACTCCTGGGAATCATCACCAACCGCGATCTGCGCTTCATCCCCGAAAGCGAGTTCGCCGTGCGCACCGTTCGCGAGACGATGACCGCGATGCCTCTTGTGACCGCCGAAAAAGACGTTTCCCGGGAGGAGGCGGCGCGCCTTCTGGCCCAGCACAAGATCGAAAAGCTGCCGCTCATCGACGGCGAGGGACGGCTGACCGGCCTCATCACGGTCAAAGACTTCGTCAAAACGCAGCAGTATCCGAATGCCTCAAAGGACGCCGACGGCCGCCTGCTCGTCGGGGCGGGGGTCGGCTATCTCTCCGACTCTTGGGAGCGCGCAGGCGCCCTCGCCGAGGAGGGAGTCGACGTGCTTGTCATCGACTCGGCGAACGGGGAGGCGAAGTTGGCCCTGGACATGATTCGGCGGCTCCGATCGGATTCGGCCTTCGACGGCGTCGAGATCGTCGGCGGAAACGTCGCGACGAGGGAAGGCGCGCAGGCGCTCATCGACGCCGGCGTCGACGCCGTGAAGGTCGGCGTGGGGCCGGGGTCGATTTGCACCACGCGCGTCGTGGCCGGCGTCGGCGTCCCCCAGGTGACGGCGGTCTACGAGTCCTCCAAAGCCTGCGGCCCCGCCGGCGTCCCGCTCATCGCCGACGGAGGCCTCCAGTATTCGGGCGACATCGGCAAGGCCATCGTGGCCGGCGCCGACGTCGTGATGCTCGGCTCCCTCCTGGCGGGGTGCGAAGAGACGCCCGGCGAGATCGTCTTCGTCAACGGCAAGCAGTTCAAGCACTATCGGGGAATGGGCTCGCTCGGCGCGATGTCCTCGCGAGGCAAGCGCTCCTACTCGAAAGACCGCTACTTCCAGAGCGACGTCTCTTCCGACGACAAAATCATCCCGGAGGGGATCGAGGGGCAGGTGCCCTTCCGAGGAACCCTTTCCTCCGTTCTCGGCACGCTTTTGGGCGGCCTGCACCAGACGATGTTCTACACGGGCTCCAGAACGATTCCCGAGCTCAAGGAAAACGGCCGTTTCGTGCGAATCACGTCCGCGGGCTTGCGCGAGTCGCATCCGCACGACGTTCAGATGACCGTGGAGGCGCCGAACTACTCGGGCCGCTGAGAGCCTCGTTCTGTCAGCCGCGCGGCTCGGCGACCGGCCAATCGAAGGAGTCCGTGAACTCACGGCCCCTCTCAGCGGCTTTGCGTGCGAGAAAGGCCATGAAATCGGCGTGCGTCTCGCATTCCCTCTCCTGCAGGTCCTCCAATTCGGCGCGCGCGAACTCCGGGAATTTGCGGACTATCGCGGCCAGCAGGCGCAGCGTGGCCAGAACGTCGGCCTCGGCGTTGTGAAAATGGTCCTCGGCATGGACGCCGTAATGGCGGCAGAGGTCCTCGAGCCGCCTTTTCCCCTTGCGATATCGGTCGGCCGAGCGGTCGAGCAGGTACGGGTCGACGACGGGGAAGACTTCGCCGCCCAGCCTCTCGGCCAAGGTGGGCAGCCCGTGTCTGTCCAATTCGCTCTCTAGAAGGGTGAAATCGTAGGTCGCGTTGAAGGCGACCGCCGGATGTCCGCGCCCCATGTGCCCGGCCAGGAGCGCCGCGACTTCTTCGAGGACCTCGTCCGAGGGCCTGCCTTCGGCGCGCGCCTGCTCCGTCGTGATCCCGTGCACCGCGCTTGCCCGTTCGGGTATCTCGACGCCGGGATCGGCGAGCCAGTAGCGTTTCGACACCCCTTCCTCCGTCACGGCGACGAGCGAGCAAGTCACGAGGCGGTCCCGCTTCGGATCTATTCCCGTCGTCTCCGTGTCGAAGCCGATCACCGGCGAGGAGGTCCAGATTGCGTTCTCTTCGTCCATGGCTTCATGGTATCGGCGGGGACCGACGCTTTTCCGTCTCCATTCTCCCGCTCGCCGACGGAGGCCCACAGCTTCGCCGACGGGGTCGGCCTGCCGCTCCGCGGGCCGGCGTTCGCCACCTGCTTGTCGCGCCCCGTCAGGCGCCGGCCTGCCCGGCGCCTGACGGGTAACACGCGGCCGGGCCGGACGGCTGACTCGCATAGGCGGCGCGGTAGGCTTGAGGCGTGAGCGAGATCGAGATAGGACGGGGAAAGAGGGCGCGTCGCGCCTACACGCTGGACGACGTCGCCGTCGTCCCAAGAAGGCGCACCCGCGACGCCGACGAAGTCTCCACTTCCTGGCAGTTCGACGCCTACCACTTAGACATCCCGGTTCTTTCGGCCCCCATGGATTCGGTTTCCTCCCCGGCCACGGCGATCGAGATCGGAAGGCTCGGCGGGGTGGGGGTCCTCGATCTGGAGGGCCTGTGGACGCGTTACGAGGATCCTGCGGAGGAGTTCGCCCGAATCGCCCGGGCCGATCCCAAAGAGGCCACCTCCTTGTTTCAACGTCTCTATTCGACGCCCGTCAAACGAGACCTCATTTTTTCCCGACTGGCAGAAATCCGCTCCGCGGGGGTCCCCGTGGCCGGGGCGCTGTCGCCCGGACGCACGCAGGATCTGTGGAAGACGGTCGTCGATGCGGGAGTGGACCTTTTCGTCATTCGCGGCACAACGGTTTCCGCCGAGCACGTCTCCGCTTCCCGGGAACCGCTCAATCTCAAGCGTTTCATCTACGAACTGGAGGTGCCCGTCCTGGTCGGCGGCGCCGTGACCTACACCGGCGCGCTCCATCTCATGCGCACCGGCGCGGCCGGCGTGCTCGCCGGATACGGGGGAGGGGCCGCCTCCGCGACCCGCCGAACGGTGGGGATAGCCGCCCCCATGGCAACCGCCGTGGCCGACATCGCCGCGGCGCGCCGAGATTACCTCGACGAGTCAGGCGGACGCTACGTCCACGTCATCGCCGACGGGTCGGTTTCGACCTCCGGCGACCTCGTGAAGGCGATAGCCTGCGGGGCCGACGCCGTCATGCTCGGCACCGCCTTGGCCAGGGCTGCGGAAGCTCCCGGCCGCGGATGGCATTGGGGGCCCGAGGCGTGGCATGGCACGCTCCCCAGGGGCGAGCGGGTCAAGGTCGCCACGGTCGGACGCCTCCGCGACATCCTCAACGGCCCGTCCCACCAGGCCTCCGGGTTCACCAACTTCATGGGGGCGCTGCGCCACGCGATGGCCGCCAACGGATACCTCGACCTCAAGGAGTTCCAGCGGGCGGAGCTGGTCGTCACGGCATAGCGTCCGAGGCCTGCGACGGCGCAAGCCGACGTCGAGAATCCGAGTTTCCGGTTCAAACGGCGACAAGCCGGCCGCCGAAGGGGCGGCTTTCGCGCGCCTTCGGCGGCCGGCTTGTCGCAGGCTTCGGCCTACTTGACGTTGTGCTGGCTGAAGATCCTGTGGCCGACGTAGGGAGTCATGTCGTCTCCCATCAGCTGAGGAACCGTCACCAGGGTGTATCCCTTCGCCCGGAGCTGGTCGATCAGCCCGGGGACGGCGTCGACCGAGCTGGCGTGGATGTCATGCATGAGAATGACCGAACCGGGCCTGGCCCCCGCGAGCGCGCGCTGCGTTGTGACGGCCGCATTCTTGTTCTTCCAGTCCTCGGTGTCCACGTCCCACCTCGTCTCAGCCATGCCGTTCTCGCCGATGGCCTTGAGCACTGCCGCGTTCGACGAACCGTACGGGGGCCTCATGAGCACGGGCGCCGGCGCCCCGGCTTGGACGATCGAGTCGGAGGTGTTCTTGAGCTGCTTGTGGAGCTCTTCGGGATTGAGCTTCGTCAACTGAGGGTGGTTCCACGAATGGTTGCCGACGGAATGGCCCTCGGCGGCCTCCTTCTTGACGATGTCCGGACGGGACTTCACGTTCTTGCCTATGGTGAAGAAGGTCGCGCGCACGCCCTTTTCCCTCAGCACTGCGAGCAGCCTGTCGGTCTGGTCGCCGGGGCCGTCGTCGAAGGTCAGCGCCACGCAGGAAGCAACCCTGCAATCGACGTCGGGCTTCGGAATCGGCTTGTTTTCGGGCTTTGGAATGGGAACGGGATTGGCTTTCTTCATTATTCCCGAGCGGAGCCTCTTTCCGTCCTCGGTCAGGAGCTTCTCCACGTCGCGGCTTGCCACTCGATAGGAATCGAAGCCGTTCTCTTTGTCGTTGGGCGCCCTAAGCACAAGGGACCCGTCGCTTTGGAAGAAGACGCCCGCAGAGCTCATGCCGCTTTGAGGATCGGGAGAGGCCGACGGTGTCGGCGCCGACGTCGAAGAGGCCGACGCCGACGGCGTCGCGGTCGGCGTGGAATCCGAGCTCGGCCTCGCCGTCGGGGAGTCGGAATTCGGCTTCAAAGCGCGCTTTATCGACATACTCACCGACGTCTTGAGCGAAAGGGATTCGAGGGCGCGGACAACCTTGTTCTTTCCAGATTGGGTGAGCAAATCCTGCGACTGCTTGACGGACTTGTCGCTCATGTCGAGGTACCAAGTCTGGGTCGAAACGGCCTTCTTGCCCTGCACGTGCTTCGTCGAATCAACGGCGAAGCAGACGATCGTTCCGCTGGCGCCGCAAACTCCGGGCGACATCGTCAAGTATTCCTTGGACGAAGGCCGAGACAGCTTCCTTTGCTCCTGCACAGCCCAAAGATTGACCTTTGACGCCAAGACGTCCGGATTCGCCACGTGAACGAGCGAGCTGTGAGGCGCCGCGGCGCTCTTTTCCGTTCCAACGTCCAACCCTTCGACCGTTTCCGGGCCGTTGAGCGAAATCGGACGCACTTTGGCGATCGAAATGGCCTTTTCTGTCGGGCGCGTCGTCGCCGAAGCCGCGTGTGTCTGGCTGCTGGCCGCGCACGAAGCGATGGACAGGCACACCAAGCCCACCGCAATGTTTTTATGTGAACGCATCTTCACTCCATTGTCTTCTTTTGATGCTTTTAGCCGCCGTAGCGGTAGATATTTGTCTGCCTTGCCGTGAATCCAGATCTCATATAGAGACGGTTTGCGGCTTCGCGAGACGGACGCGAGGTGAGATCGACGGATTTCGCGCCGATTTGTTTGGCGTGAGCAATGGCAGCCTCGACGAGGGCCCGCCCTGCTCCCTGCCCGCGGGCGGCGGAATCGACGACGACGTCTTCGATCCACGCGCGCTTGCCCGTGGGGATGATGAATGTGGCGAGGGTGAGCATTCCCAAGATTCGAAGTGAATCGTCCTCGGCTCCCGTCGGCACGCCTTCATAGACGAACAGATAGGTCGCCGGCTGGGAGAGGAATTCGTCGAGCTGCTCGTCGTTCAGCGGAGGAGCGGACGAGGACAGCTGCGGGATCAGCCCATTGACTGCCTCCAGCAGGCCAGGTTCTGCCTCGGCCACAAGCTTGACGGGCATGTGCCTTTCCTTTCGATTGTTTCTCTTTCAATGTTTTTGCGCGATAAACGGCTGACTGAGACTTTACGTCAAGGCTGCCCCTAATATCGATATTAGGGGCGGGAGAGTTGCGCATCCCATTCGGGTAAGGGGAGAAAGCCCCGTCTGCGGCGACTGGCCCCGCCTTCCGTCCTTTTCCGTGCGCCGTCACGGATGCGCCGGCCTCTCACGGTCCGGAATCGCCGCCAATTCGGCCAGCCAGGCCCGTGCCGCGGCGTCGGACGGCATGCGCCAGTCGCCGCGGGGGGACAGCGTACCCCCCGCGGCGACCTTCGGGCCGTTTGGCAGCGTCGAACGCTTGAACTGGTTGGAGAAGAAGCGCTTGTAGAAGACCTCCATCCACTTCTTCACCTCCCCGATTCCGTAGCTGCGGCGATCGGCCTCTGCTATGCCCTCCGGCCACGCCCCCTCGTCGGCGTCGCGCCATGAGTGCCAGGCGTAGAATGCGATCTTCGAGGGGGCGAGCCCCCGGCGCAGGACGTAGAAGAGAGTGAAGTCCTGGAGCTCGTAGGGGCCGATGACGGCTTGCGTCGACTGGATCTGCTCGCCGTCCTTGGCGGGGACGAGCTCGGGCGAAATCTCCGTGTCGAGAATGGAGCGCAGCGTGTCCGCGACGGAATCGTCGAATTGCCGGGACGACGTCACCCAGCGGATGAGGTGCTGTATGAGAGTTTTGGGGACGCCGGCGTTGACGTTGTAATGGCTCATGTGGTCGCCGACGCCGAAGGTGCACCATCCGAGCGCGAGCTCGGACAAGTCGCCCGTTCCCAGGACGATGCCGCCGTTCGCGTTCGCCAGGCGGAAGAGATAGTCGGTTCGCAAGCCCGCCTGGACGTTTTCGAAGGCGACGTCGTAGACTTCCTCGCCCCGGCCGAAGGGGTGGCCCATGTCTTTGAGCATTTGCAGGGCGGCGGGGCGAATGTCGATCTCTGAGAAAGTCACGCCCAGGCTTTTGCCCAGGGCGTAGGCGTTGGCCTTCGTCCTTTCGGAGGTTGCGAATCCGGGAAGGGTGTAGGCCAGGATGTCCTCCCGCGGCCTGCCCAGCTTGTCCATCGCCTTGGCCGCGACGATGAGCGCGTGGGTCGAGTCGAGGCCGCCGGAGACGCCGATGACGATCTTTGGCCGGCCGATCGCCCGGAGCCGTTGGCACAGCGCGGAGACTTGGATGTTGTAGGCCTCGTAGCAGTCCTGGCTGAGCCTCGCGCTGTCCTCCGGGACGAAGGGGAACCGGTGGACGGGGCGCATGAGGCCGACGTCGTCGGCGGTCGGGGAAAGCGTGAAATGCACCGTCCGGAAGGCGTCTCGACAGTGCTTCGCCTCGTCGCGCCAGGCCTCGTCGTGCCGCCCGATTCCCAGCGCGCGCCTGTTGTCGTCGAAGCTTCCCTGACGCTGCCGCTCCTGGCGAAGGAGGTCGAGGTCGACGTCGGCGATCGTCGCGTGCGGGCCCGTTGCGAAATGCGGCCCCGACGCAAGCTTTCTTCCGAGTTCGTAAATCGCCGTCTGCCCGTCCCAGGCAAGGTCGGTCGAGCTTTCGCCCTCGCCGTTGGCGGCGTAAATGTAGGCGGCGTTGCAGCGCGAAGAGGCCGATTGGATGAGCAGCTCGCGGTCGGAGGCCCGCCCCACCGTGATGGGCGAGCCGGACAGGTTCAGCAAAAGGGAGGCGCCCGCGAGCGCGGCCCGCGCCGACGGGGGGACGGGAACCCACATGTCCTCGCAGACTTCGACGTGGAACGTCAGCCCTCGCACGTCCTCCGCCTCGAAAAGAAGGTCGGGCCCGAAGGGCACGGTTTCGGGAGGGACGCCGTACAAGGCGAGGCTCTCCGACGCCGCGAAGTCGGCTCCCACTTCGTCCGCGGCGAGCGTCGCGTCGATGACGGTGACCCCCGGCAGGGCGATCCTCTCGCCGGCGCATTCCTCGCCGGATGCGAAATGCCGCTTCTCGTAAAACTCGCGGTAGTCGGGAAGGTAGGACTTCGGAACGACCCCCAGAACGTGGCCGCGATGGATGACGGCCGCGCAGTTGAACACGCGGCCGCGGTGGACGAGGGGCGCGCCGACGACGATCACGGAGGCGATCGCGACGGAGGCCGTCCGAAGGTCTTCGAGCGCTTCGAGGGCGGCGTCGAGCAGCACGTCTTGAAGCAGAAGGTCCTCGATTGAGTATCCGGTCAGCCCGAGCTCGGGAAAGACTGCGACGGCCGCGCCCTTTTCGGCGCATTCGCGAGCAAGCTCGGCCGTCCGCCGGGCGTTCTCGCGCGGATCGCCCATGGCGACGGGAAGCGTGCAGGCCGCTGTCCGCGCGAAACCGTGTGAATAGATCGAGTAGAAGTTCTGCATGGTACAAGTCTGCCAGACGGATCCGACGCAAAAGATCCGACGCAGAGTCGAGACGCCGAGTCGGGGCGCTTCCCAAGCGGCCTAAAGCGATTCTCCAGGCGGCCTAAAATGGCCAGCTCCTCGGATCTTGGGGAAAAGAGGGGTCTTCGGGGAGCGTGAGGTCTTCTCGGGGTATCCGCTCCTGGAGCGCCTGGGAGAGCTGCCGGGGCCCCGGTTCGTGCGGGCTCGGCGTCGGCTCGTGCGGAGGTCGGGCGAGGCTTTGCGGCGGCGTCGGCTCGTGCGAAGGAGGCGGGTTCTGGGCAGAAAATGAGGCGGGCGAAACGGAAGGCGAAGGAGAGAGCGTCTGCTTCTCGAAAGAGGTCGGCATCGGCGGGACGGAGGACTCGATCGCCGGGAAATCCGGAGGGAAAATCTCAGGCGTGAAGAGGTATTGGAGGCAGACGCTGTAGAACGCCGCGGAATCCTCGATCGACGCCGAGGCCACCGGCTCTATGCCGGCGATGTATCGATTGAGGAGGGCGCCTATGATGAGCCCGACGCCGGAGGCGGCCCGCAGGCGCCTGTCGGGTCCGCCGAGCATCTTGGACACCGGGGTCACCACGGATTCGTCGATCCACGTTCTGAAAACGTACATCGTCTCTTCCGAGCTAAGAAGCTGATGGATAAGGACCCGTGCGGCGTGATTGGCGTTCGTCTCTTCCCAAAGGTTGAGGATGACTCTGAAAACTCTCGATCCCGCGCCTTCAAGGGGCGTCATCTCTTTGAGGGCGGCCGCCACAGGATCGGCGGGCAGCGACATCGCTGCGCGCAAAAGGCCCGATTTTCCGCCAAAATAATAGGAGACGAGGCTGGGATCGACCCCTGCTTCTTCGGCGATGCCCCGCACGGTGACCGAATTGAATTCGCGGGTGGAGAACTGCTCGCGGGCAACTTCCATGAGGCGCGATCGTATCTCTCCGCGCACTCCTCGAGGTCCTCGAGCTACCCGCCGTGCCATACCTTTACTTTGCGTCGTATTTTTACAAAAAGTGAGGGTCGTTAGTCCTAAATAACGCATTAAGGTGATGAATTTCAAAATTTTGACAGGGGTGTTAAATGACGAAATCTGAATTGCACGCTTATATTTCATCTATAATTAAAAGCATTTTAACGTTGGTGGAAGCGTTAGTGCGTTTGCCGATGCCTTGAGTTCGTCTCGATCGCATGACGTGCAGAAACAACGCAACGAGGGCGTTGTTGCCCGGCAACGGCTGGCGTGCTCGACGCCAGCCGAGAAGCCGTGCGTCTGGGCAGCCTCCTTTCGGAAAAGAGGCCGCAGCGCCTCTCGGCGCTGCGGCCCCGGCGAAACGGCGCGCTCGCGGTCAGCGGCGAACCTGGATTCGCCGCATGCACAGCCACGCAACGGCGGCGTAGAAGACGATGGACGCGAGGTCCCAAAGCACGCTGTAAAGCGGGAAGCCGCTTGCGCCTATGTGTTTGAAAGGCGCCACGTATATGAGTGAGCCGTTCGAACCCACCGCCTTGAAGGTCCAGTTCAGCGTGCCCCATGTCGCTGAGACGACGGCGACGGCTATTCCCGCGACATACCAGGGAAGACGGACGAAGGCCATGAAAATCGCGTAGGCGGCTGTGTACGCGCCGGCTATGGCGACCGTTGCCACGACGGCCAGGAACCAGAGATTGGCCTCGTAAGTGCCGACCGCGCGGCCGGCGTGCGTTCCCGTCACCTTGATGCTGCCGGAAAAGTCGCCGGCGATTAGCCCGTGGACCGCTGCCCCCGCCAGGGCGAGCGCGCCCGACACGGCGGTTCCGAGGCCAAATGCCTTTGCGTGGGCGAGGAGAATGGAGCGACGCGGAAATCCCGAGCTGAGGTAGGTCCGTGTCCTGATGGCGGCATACGCCCCCTGGATCACCGCCCCCACCGTCAATGCGACGAGCAGCATGGCGGTTACGATGACCGCGTATGAAATGTTTCCAATCTCTGCGGCGAAGCCGCGGATTCTTTCAAGGTTTTCGGGAGAGACGCCGATGTCGATTCGCCTTCCGTCGATGACGATCTGGTGCCTGCCGCCGTTTTTAAAGATCAGGTAGTCGTATTTCTCGAGAAAGTAGACGGCTGTCGCAGCGAGGGCGCCCAAGAACAGGCCGACCCCGATTGTCATCGGCATCATTCGTCCATGGCGTCTCAAAATTAAGCGATTGACGGCGGCCTTCGCCCTTTCGGCTGCGACGTTTTCGTCGTCGGCCATGGTGGTTGTGTCGGCGTTGCCGGCCATGGTCTGTGCGTTCGCCTTGTCATTCATGGTCGCGTCCCTTCTGCAAGATTCTGTATGCGGCTGCGGTGTTGGAAGAGAGGGCCATCTTCATGAGCACGTCGGTCAGATGGGCCAGTTCGCCCCCGTCGGAGTGCCTGGATCGGACGTCGTCGGCGTCTCCGCTTTCGACGACTCGCCCGTTGTCCATGAAAATGACCGAGTCGAGGAGGCTTTCGACCTCCTCGATCAGATGCGAGGACAGAACGAGGGTGCGCGGGCGCTTTGTGTAGTCCGCGAGGAGGCTCGCGTAAAAGATTTCCCGGGCGACGGCGTCCATTCCGAGGTGGACCTCGTCGAATATGGTCACCGGACATCTGGAGGCCAGGCCCAGCAGTGCGTAGAGGCTTGAAAGCTGGCCGCGGGAGAGCCGCGAGGGCTTCTTTTTCACGTCGATGCGGAACGCCTCGATCAGCTCGTTCGCGTAGTCGCGGTCCCAGTTGGGGCGCGACGCCTCCCAGAGCTCGAGGGTGCGCCGGGTCTTCTCGTCTTCGAGTATGGGGGTCGAATCGCTGACGTAGCAGACGTTTGCCATGAGACCGGGGTTCTCGTAGACGTGCTGCCCGTTTGCGCGGACGCTTCCGGAAGTCGGGTAGAGGAGGCCCGCCATGAGCATGGCGAGGGTCGACTTGCCGGAGCCGTTCCTGCCGAGGAGGCCGGTGATCGACCCCGGTTCGATTCTGAAAGACGCGTGGTCGACGACGTTTTGCGAGTGACGCTCGTAGTGGAACGTCAGGTCGGCGACGTCGATGCCGAGGGGGTTCATTGCTTCTCCTTTGTGAGTGTGGCAAGGCTGCTTGCCGCCATGTCGAGGATTTCGGGGGATGAGAGGCCCAGAGCGACGCCTTCGGCGAGGGCGGGCGTCAGGGTCTCATCGGCGTAGGACTTCTGCCCGGCCTCCTGCAGGCGCTCGTGCGCCCCCTCGGTGACGAACATGCCGATTCCCCTTCGCTTTTCGACGAGGTTCTCGTCGACGAGGAGCGCGAAGGCCTTGTTCGCCGTCGCCGGGTTGATGCGATAGGTGGTCGCGTATTGCGTTGTTGACATGAGCTGGTCTCCCGCCGCGAGAGTCCCCGTGAGGATGCTTCTGCGGATGTCGTTTGCGATCTGCAGGTAGATGGGATGCGAGTCGGAAAAACGCATTGCCTCAACTTCCTTAGTTCTGCGGTTCATTACATGACTAATTAACCATAGAACCGAAGGGGTGTCAAGCCCGCTTGGGCTGCGTGAGTCGATTGGCGGGTTTTCTGCGAGGGCGGCCTCAGCTGGCGGAGCGCCTCGAACCGCGAAGGCGCCTCGGCCCGTGGGAGCGCCTCCAATCGACACGGGCGCCTCAATCGACGGCCACGCCCCTTTCTGGCCGCCGGCGCTTCGTTTTGCCTGCGGCGGTGGGGTAGCCTTGACGGGCGGCCGCCCTCGCGAGGCCTTCACGCACCTCGCAGGGCACGCATCTCGCAAGGCGCGGATCTCGCACGGCGCAAGCCTTGCGAGACGCAAACTTTGCGAGCCGCGCATCTCGCAACGAAGCGACACAAGCGAAAGGACAATGTCAATGGCCAAGCCTCGCATCGGTTTGCTCGGCGTCGGGCGCATCGGAATCATGCACGCGCGAATCCTGGCGCCGAAAGTCGAAAGCCTCGTCGTCGCCGACGTCGTCCCCGAAAGGGCCCAGCGGGCGGCGGACGAACTGGGCGCCCAGGTCCGCTCCGTCGAGGGCTTCTTCGATTCGGACGATCTCGACGGCGTCGTCCTCGCCACGCCCACCGACGCCCACGCGCGCCACATCGAAGCCGCCGTCGGCCTGGGCGCCCCGATCTTCTGCGAGAAGCCGGTGGCGCTCGACATCGCTTCGACAGAGAGTGCCAACGCCGCGGCCAAGTCCGCCGGAGTCCCCGTCCACGTCGGCTTCCAGCGCAGATTCGACGCCGCCTACGCCGCGGCCCGCGAAAGGCTCGCGGCGGGGGAGATCGGGGAGCTGCGGAGGGTCCACATGCACACCCTCGACCAAGCCCCCGCGGCCCGGGAGTTTCTCGCCGCCAGCGGCGGCATCTTCACCGACTGCCTCATCCACGACTTCGACGCCCTTCGGTGGGTCACGGGCCGCGAAGTCGAAGAGGTCTTCGCCTTCGGCACGGATTTGGGGCTGCCTGATTTTGCGGACTTCTCCGACGTGTGCGAAACCGTCCTCGCGCTGCGCCTGACCGGCGACGCGCTCGCCACCGCGCACTCCTCCCGCTTCAACGGCGCCGGGTACGACGTGCGCATGGAAGTGCACGGCACCGAGGGGACGGACGTCGTCGGCATGGACGAGCGCCTTCCCGTGCGATCGCTCGAACCCGGGGTCGCCTACCCCTCGGGGAAGCCGTGGGTCGACTTCATCGCGCGCTTCGCCGACTGCTACGAGCGAGAGCTCGAGGCCTTCCTCGACGTGGTCGCCGGAAAGGGCGAGGTCCCGTCCACGATCGACGACGCCGTCGCCTCCCTTCGCGTGGCCGAGGCCTGCGCGGCCTCGCGCAGGGAAGGCCGCCCGGTCAAGGTCGCGCGTTGAGCCCCGTTTGCTCCGCGGTCTGCGGCGACGCCGCCCGTTTCGCTGCTACCCTTTTCTCTATGCGTTCCACGGCGGCACGCTAGAAGGAGATCGGTGAATGGACCTACGGCTCGATGCGACGGCTTTTGACTACTCGTTCGTGGTCGTCTATCTGTTCTTCGTCATCGCCATCGGCGTCGTGACGAAACGCAAGGTCCTCACGAGCGAGGACTACTTCCTCTCCGGGCGCTCGCTGCCCGCGTGGATCTGCGCGCTCGCCTTCCTTTCGGCCAACATCGGCGCTACAGAGCTCATCGGAATGGCGGCCAACGGATCGCAGTACGGCTTGGCGACGGTCCACTACTACTGGATCGGCGCGGTTCCGGCGATGGTCTTCCTCGGGCTGATCATGATGCCCTTCTACTACGGGTCGAAGGTCCGATCCGTCCCCGAGTACCTCAGGCTCCGCTTCGACCGGCCCACCCACGTCTACCAGTCGGCGGTTTTCGCCATAGCGACGATCCTCGTGGCCGGCATCAACCTCTTCGCCCTCGCGCTCCTCATCAACGTCCTCATCGGCTGGCCCCTGTGGGCCTCGATCATCGCCGCGGCCGGCGTCGTGCTCCTCTACACGACGATGGGCGGGCTGACCGCCACGATGTACAACGAGGTGCTGCAATTCTTCATCATCGTCGCCTTCCTCGTCCCGCTCACCGTGGGCGGGCTCATCAGGGTCGGCGGCGTCGACGGCCTGCTCGAGACGATCCGCACCCACGAGCTCCTCGGGGAAAACGGGCTGTCCGTGTGGGGAGGGACGGGGCTCGCCAACACGACCAACCCCTATGGAAACTGGATTGCGCTGCTGCTCGGAATGGGCTTCGTCAACTCCTTCGGATACTGGACCACCAACTTCACCGAGGTTCAGCGGGCCCTCTCGGCGAAAGACATGTCGGCCGCCCAGCGCACGCCGATCATCGCCGCGATCCCCAAGATGCTCCTTCCCGCGATCATCATCATGCCCGGCCTCATCGCCGCGGTCCTCATCCCCGAGCTTTCCAACGGCAAGCTTTCCCACAACGAGGCGCTGCCCGCCCTCATCGGAAAGGCCATGCCCACGGGGCTCGTGGGGCTCGCGCTGGCGGCGCTCATCGCGGCCTTCATGGCCGGCATGGCGGCAAATGTCTCGTCCTTCAACACGGTGGTGACCTACGACCTGTGGCAGACCTACATCCGCCCGGGCCGCAAAGACACCTACTACCTCCGCGTGGGCCGCAAACTCACGGTGGCCGGCGTCCTCATCGCCATCGGCGCAGCCTTCATCGCGGCGGAGTTCAACAACATCCAGGATTACATCCAGCTCCTGCAGTCGATCTTCAGCGCCCCCCTCTTCGCCACCTTCGTCTTGGGCATGTTCTGGAAGCGCATGAGCGGGCCGGCCGGGCTGTGGGGCCTCGTCGCCGGAGCCGCGGGCGCGGCCGCCGTGCAGATCGGCTACCAAAACGGCTTCCTGGAGTTCAACTCCCAGCAGGCGGCCTCCTTCACCGGGTCGGGCATGGCCTTCGTGTTCGACGTCGTCGTGTCCGTCCTCGTCACCCTCAGGACTTCGCCCAAGCCGGTCGAGGAATTGGACGGGCTCGTGTGGGGCCGCACGAAGATGCCGATCAAGGGAAGCCTTCCGGCGCCGGACCTGCGCAAGGCCGCGGTCAAGGCCGAGCGCGAGCGCTTGAAAGAAGGGCGCGGGCTTGCCTGGTGGGAGAATCCGTGGCCGCTGGGCGCCGCCGTCACGGCAGTCCTGGTTCTACTCAACATTTTCGTGGGATGACGGAGGGAAACGATGAGCAAGAAACGCTGTCCCCGTTTTTCGCGCATGGCTCTTTTGGACCTGCGCGCCTGGGTCGCCGCGATGTTTTTCGTGTTCGGCACGATGCTCGCCGTCTACGGGGCGTTCTTCGCCGACGGCGAGGATCTGGCCAAGGCCGCAGGAACCAACCTCGACCTGTGGACCGGCGTAGGAATGATCGTCTTCGCCGCCGCCTTCGCGGTGTGGCTTCTCGCCCGCCCGCCTGAGTTCGACGTCGCCTCCGACGCGGAGGAAGCCGCCGACGGCGTCGTCGCCGCGAACGGCGTTGACGGCCTTTTAGCGGAAGCGCCGGGGGCCGAGGGAAGCAAGGCCCAGACAGAAGACGGCGAGGCCCAGACAGAAGACGGCGAGGCCCAGACAGAAGACGGCGAGGCTCAGACGGAAGGCGCCAGGGGCTAACGGGCGCCAAAGACTAAGTCGCCAGGGGGTAAGGCCGCTTGGGAAACTCGCGCAGGGCGCCCGGCGGCGTCGGAAGCGCCTGAAAAAGCTCCGATCATAGAGCATGACATAGAAACTGCGTAAACGGCCGTCGTTGGGACATGTGCGATCCTTGACGACCGTTTGTTTCCCTTCCCTGGCGTTTGCTTTGCTTTTCCGAACGGCGCCTCTGGCGTTTCCAAATGACGCCTCCGATTCAGCGCTCTGTTCCGACGGAGCGTCGAGCTTAGCAACGGCGCCGTCGTCCGTGGGAACGGCCGGGTGCATGCATGGGACCTTTGGACGAAAAGATTCTGTTCGAATGCTGTTATTTTTTCTTCATGGTCTGGCGTGACGTGCCGGCCGATCTGGACACTCACAGAAGAATTGAGTCCATTTCTGCCGTTCACCGCCCCCAATGGCGGGAGACCATAAAACAAAAACCAATTTATGGACGCTCTCCGTCCAAATCACCTCACATTATCTTCCAGTTGAGCACAAGCGACGTTTCTTTCCCATTTTACCGACTTGGGGAATTTTGCTTGTTTTTGCGGGGTTTTGGCGTGCCCTGCGCGCTTGCAAGGAAGCTCTCCTTCGATGTCGAAAGGGATATTCATGCCTTCTATCACCAGAGGTCTGCGGCGTGCCAGCGATCTCTCCATTTCCCAACGACGCTTCCTTTTGGTGCTCGTTTCCATTGGATCGTCGATCCTCTACACTCCGGCCTATCTGAAGAACGTCTTCTACGATCCGCTTAAGGAGGCGATCGGCACATCCAATGCGGGAGTGGGCGAGCTGCTCGGCTACTACGCCATCACCGCGACGGTCTGCTACTTCCCGTCGGGCGTCGTCGCCGACAAGGTCAGGGTGCGCACGCTGGCGTGGGTCGGATTCACAACCACGGCGATGCTCACCTACCTCTACGCCATGCTTCCCTCGTTCGCCGTTCTCAGACTCGTCTTCATCGGCATGGGCGTGACGACCATTCTCATCTGGTGGGGCATCCGGTTCAAGCTCGTCAGGCTCATCTCGGAGGAAGACGCCTATTCCCGCAACATCGGAATCTCCTACGGACTCTACGGCGCTGCGGGGCTTGTCGTCGGCTTCATCAGCATGAAGATCATCGAGTGGTTTGAAGATTCGGCCGCAGTCGGGATTCAGTCTCTCCTCATCTTCCTCGGCACCCTCATTCTCATTCTCGGGATTCTCTCGTTCTTCTTCATTCCGAAGTTCGAGGGCGAGATCGATCCGACGAAGAAGTCCTTCGACATACGCCAGATTCGCGAGGCATTGAGGAACCCCGTCGTCTGGATTTCGGCCGCATGCCTGTTCTGCGTGTACTTCTTCTACACGGGCGTCAACTACACGACCCCGTACCTCAAAAACGTGCTCCTGGCCTCCGCCTCCGTTACGAGCTTCGTTTCGATCGTCCGCACCTATGGCATCACCCTCGCCTCCGGGCCCGCCTTCGGCTTCCTCGCGAAAGCCACGGGCTCACCCTCGAAGGTCATCTTCGGCGGATCGATAGTGTGCGCCGGCGGCCTGTTCGTGTTCACGATTCTTCCGGCCGAGCCGGGCATGGTTCTACTTGTCGCGGGGGTCACCATTGTGCTTGGATTCATCGCCAACGGCGTCTTCGGAATCGTTTCCTCCCAGTTGACCGAGGGGAAGGTCCCCATCCCGATCTTCGGCACGGCGGCCGGCATTCTCTCGGTCATCGGCTTCCTTCCGGACACCTTCTCTTCGACGTGGTTCGGAAAGATGATCGACGATCGGCCTAAGGACGCCTACGCCGAGATCTTCCTGATTCTCGCGGGCTTTGCCGTGGCGGCGGGCGTCCTCGCCCTCATACTCCTGTGGTACGTCAGGCGCACGGGGAAGGCGAAGGCGGCGCCGTCGGAGCCGACGCCGGTTCCGTCTTACGAGGAAGCCGCTGAGCCGGCGGCCGCGGCGAAGTCGCCTTTCGGTTCGAAGAAGGGCTCGGCTTGGAGCTCGCATGCCGAATAAACTCAAGGTTCCCGCGATGTGGAGCGAGCAGATGGGCGCCGTCGTCGCCAAGCAGAACGAGCTCGCTGCGGGCGTCTATTCCAGCGGTCAAACCTTCGAGCAGGCGCGCGAGGGGTATCGCAAGGAACGGGTTTTCTGGAACGACGGCGGCCCCGTGCCGGCCTCGACGATCGAGAAGGACGTCGCCACCCGGCACGGGCGGGTGCGCGTGCGGATGCATCGCCCCGACGGCGCCGCCGTCCTCCCCGGGATCGTCTATGTCCACGGGGGCGGATGGGTGCTGGGAGACCTCGACACCCACGATCGAATAACCCGGACTCTCGCCGAGAAGACCGGGGCGGCCGTCGTCGCCGTCGATTACAAGCTCTCGCCGGAGGCGCGCTTTCCGCGGGCGCTCGAAGAATGCGTCGACGTCGTCTCGGCGCTGAAGGCCGACGCCGACAAATGGGGGCTGGATCCCCGGAAACTCGCTTTGGCGGGCGACTCCGGGGGCGCTTCTCTCGCGCTCGGGACGTTCTTGCACCTGCGGGACGAGGAGAAGGCGGCCGAAGGCGTCGGCGCGCTCTTGCTGTTCTACGGAGCCTTCGGGCTGCGCGACTCGATGTCGATGCGGCTGTTCGGAGGCGAATGGGACGGTCTGAAGGAGGAGGATTTCGCCTGGTACAAGGACCTCTATCTGGCCGACGCCGCAGACGAGCGCAGCCCCTATTTCGACCTTCTGGCGAACGATCTGACAGGGCCGATGCCGCCGTGCTACATCGCCGCGGCCGGGCTCGATCCGCTGAGGGACGATTCGCGCACGCTCGCGACAATGCTTGCGAGCTCCGGGGGCGACGTGGAGAAAGAGGAGTTTCCCGACGTCATCCACGGCTTTTTGCACCATTCCAGAATGCTCGACGCCGCGAGGGACGCCCTCGCGCATGCGTCGGACTTCTTCCGCTCGCGCGTCGGGAAGGCCCCGGCGACAACTCAACAGACAATCGATATCACAACTGAGGAGTAGAAATGGATTTCTCATTCACCGAGGAACAGCAGCTGATCGTCGACGGCTTCGCCGACGTCATGAATTCGCGCTCATGGGAAAAGTACTTCCATGAGTGCGACGAGACGTCGACCTACCCCGTCGAATGGGTGAAGGCTCTGTGCGACGTCGGATTCGACCGCATCCTCCTTCCCGAGGAGCATGACGGGCTCGGCCTCGACTGGGTCACGCTGGCCGCCGTGTACGAGGTGCTCGGCCGCCTCGGAGGCCCCACGTACATCCTCTACCAGCTGCCCGGCCTCGAAACCGTCGTACGCGAAGGCACCGACGAGCAGCGGGAGAAGGTCTTCTCCTATCTCGGCACGGGCGAGCAGGTCCTCAACTACGCGATGACCGAGCCGAGCGCGGGATCGTCCTGGAACGACATGCGCACGACGTACACGCGGCGCGACGGCAAGGTCTATCTCAACGGGCACAAGACGTTCCAGACGTCCGCGATGCGGGTTCCCTACCTGGTGGTGATGGCCCGCAACGCCGACGACATGGACGTCTACACCGAATGGTTCGTCGACATGAGCAAGCCGGGCATTGCGAAGGAGCCCCTGCACAAGCTGGGGCTCAGAATGGATTCGTGCGCCGAGGTCTACTTCGACGACGTCGAACTCGAAGAGTCGGACCTCTTTGGCTCGGAAGGCAACGGCTTCATGCGCGGCGTCGCGGATTTCGACCTCGAGCGCCTCCTCGTGGCCCTGACGAACTACGGCCAGGCCTACTGCGCCTTCGAAGACGCCGCCAAATACGCCAACCAGCGCGTCCAGGGCGGCCAGGCGATCGCGCGCCGCCAGCTCATCCAGTTGAAGTTCGCCGACATGCAGGTGCGCCTGACGAATATGCGCAACATGCTTTTCGAGATCGCTTGGAAGCACGACGTCGGCAAGCTCGGCCGCGGCGACTGCTCGATGGCCAAGTACTACTGTTCGCATGCGGCCTTCGAGGTGGTCGATGACGCCCTGCAGGTCCTCGCCGGCGTCGGAATCACCGGCGATCACCGAGTCCAGCGCTTCTACAGGGATTTGCGGGTGGACAGGGTCTCCGGGGGGACCGACGAGATGATGATCCTCACGGCCGGCCGCGCGGCGCTGAAGAACTACCGCTGAGCGGAGCCGTGGCAGGCAGGCCCGGCAAAAGCAAACAGACCGAGCACAACAAACAGAAAGGTTAGACATGGAAACGACAAAGCCGTCGTTCGGCCCGCTGGACGACGTCAGAGTCCTCTATTCGGCCGTTGAGATCGCCGCCCCCACCGCGGCCGAGATCATGTCCGAGTGGGGCGCCGACGTCACGTGGATCGAGAACATGTGGACGGGCGACTCGATGCGGGACACCACGTGGACGAAGGAGATGGAGAGGCGCAACCAGCGCTCGATCTCCATGAACCCCTTCACCGACGAAGGCAAGGAGATCCTTCGCCGTTTGGTCAAGGAGACGGACATCTTCATCGAAGCCTCCAAGGGCCCGACGTTCGCCCGCAAGGGGATCACCGACGAGATGCTGTGGGAGGCCAATCCCTCCCTCGTCATCGTCCACGTTTCGGGGTTCGGCCAGTGGGGCGATCCTGCCGTGGTCAACGCCGCCGCGTACGATCTCACGGTCGCCGCATACGCCGGAATCATCGCGCAAAACGGCACGCCCGAGCAGCCGACGAACATCGCCCCCTATTCGGGCGACTATTTCAACTCGCTCATGATCGTCTCCTCGGCGCTGGCCGCCCTGCACAAGGCCAAGGCGACGGGCAAGGGGGAGAGCATCGATCTGGCGATGTACGAGACGCTCCTGCGCGTCGGCACGTACTACATGATGGACTACCTCAACGCCGGCATAACCTACCCCCGTCCGGGCGCACGCCACCAGAATCTGTGCGCGATCGGCGAATACGCCTGCAAAGACGGGTACATCGGCCTATGCGTCTACGGCGTCCCCCAGAACAAGTACCTTTTGGAGACCATCGGCCTGGGCGATCTGTGGGGGACTCCCGAGTACCCGGAGGACACGTCCGCGCTGTGGCTGGACGGGCCCAAGGCGGACCTCATCCAGCGCAAGCTCGAAGAGTACCTTGCGGGCCAGCTCAAGGCCGACGTCCAAAAGGACTTCGTGGAGCATCGGATCGCGGCCCAAGCGGTCAACGAGTTCGAGGACATCGTGGCCGAGGACCACGTGGCCCGGCGCGAGTGCTTTATCGAGTGGGAGAACGCCGAGGGCGCGCCCGTCAAGGGGCTCAACACGTTCCCGAAGTTCGCAAACAACCCCGGGGGCTTCTGGCGTCCGATGCCGCCTCTCGGCTACGACACCCGCGACGTGCTGACCCGGGCGGGGTTCACGCCGGAGGATCTGGCGCGGTTCGAGGAATCGGGCGCCGTCAGGTTTGGAGACTGAGGCGAGGGCGGGCGCTTCGGCGCCCGCCAAGCCCGCTAGGGTGAGATGAATACGCGAGAATACCCCAATGTGCGCGACCTCTGGGAGGAGAGGGCGGCGCTTTGGGCCGGCCGGGAGTTCCTCGTCCACGAGGACCCGGACACGGCCAAGGTGGAGCGATACACGTACGCTCGCATGGACCGTGAAATGAAGGCCGCGGCCTCAATGTTCGCCTCCCTCGGCGTCGAGGCGGGCGACCGGGTCGGCCTGCACATGTGCAACCGGCCCGAGTTCGTCGAGTGCTTCCTCGCGCTGGCCGCGATCGGCGCCGTCGTCGTGCCGATCGGCCCCGCAAGCACGGCGGCCGAATGCGCCCGCGTCGTCGAGGAGTGCGACATCCGCGTGCTCGTCAGCGAGTTTCCGGAAGACGCCGGGCGCCTGGAGGGCGTCGCCGTCGTCTGCCTCGACGACGGCGACTACGAGGCCATGAAAGCCGATCGGGCGGGGACGCCCCCTCCGAGGCCAGCGGTCGGGCCGGGCGACCTGTTGGAGGTCATGTACACCTCGGGCACGACGTCGCGCCCCAAGGGGGTGATGTTCACGCATGCCAACGCCGTGTTCTCGGGGAAGTACGTCGCATGGGAGCTGGCGCTCAGCGAGGCCGACAGGTACCTGACGACGATGTCCGTCACGCACGTCAACCTCCAGCTCTCGGCCCTCATGCCCGCCGTTTACGCCGGGGCCGCCCTCGTTCTCGTGCGCCGATACTCGGCCAGCAGGATGTGGTCGCAGGTGCGCAGGCACAGGGCGACGGTGATCCAGGCGATGGCCATGATCGTCAAAACGCTCATGGCCCAGCCTGTCGCTTCGGGCGAACGCGACCACAGCGTGAGAGCCGTCCACTACTTCCTTCCCCTTCCCAAAGGGATCAAGGAGGCATTCGAGGAACGCTACGGGGTGCGGCTGCTCAACAACTACGGCTCCTCCGAGACCCTCGTCGGCGTCGTCACCGACCTTCCCGACGGGCGGTCCAAGTGGCCGTCCGTCGGTTTGGCCGGTCCGGGCTACGACGTCAGGATCGCCGGGGAAAACGGCTTGGCGCTGCCGCCCGGCGAGCGCGGGGAGATACAGGTGCGCGGGCAGGCCGGCGTCTCCCTCATGGCCGGATACTGGCGGGACGAGGAATCCACACGGGCGGCATTCACGGCAGACGGCTGGCTCCGCACGGGAGACTGCGGGTACGCCGACGCCGAGGGTTGGCTCTACTTCGTCGACCGCATGGGCGACATCGTCAAGCGTGCGGGCGAGAACATTTCGGCCTGCGAGGTGGAGGTCGCCATTCTCGAGCATCCCGACGTCGCCGACGTCGCCGTGCTGGGCATCTCCGATTCCATCCGGGACGAGGCCGTCAAAGCAGTGGTCGTCCCCAAGCCGGGGCGCCGGCCCACCGCCGAGGACGTGCGGGACTTTCTCTCGCTGCGCCTCTCGTTCTTCAAAATCCCCTCCGTCATCGAATTCCGCGACGCGCTGCCGCGCGGAGAGTACGGAAAAGTCCTGAAAAACCAGCTCAAAACACAGAAATCAACAACATAGAAAGGCAATGCCATGGCCATCAACACCGACATGGTCGGCCAGACCTTCGGCCCGTTCGTCCGCGACTACACCTTCCGCGACCTCGAGTTGTTCGCACTCGGCTGCGGCGCTGGAATCGACGGCAAGAACGGCCTGGAGTACCTCAACGAACACGACGAGCGCGATCCGAAGCTCAAGGTTCTTCCCATGTTCGGCGCGATGCTCATCGTCGATTCCGAGGTGACCCGGACCATCGACTACGGATACAACTATGCGGGCTCTCTGCACTGGGGCTTCGACATACGCTTCCACCGGCCCATCGTGAAGATGGCCGACCGCCTGGAGACGAAGGTCAAGCTCGAAGGCCTCTACGACCGCGGCGAGGGCAGGGGGCTGCTCGCCCAGCACATCGGCGACACCTGCGATTCCGAGGGAAATCTGCTGTTCACCAACGAATCTTGGGACTGCCTCATCTACGACGGCGGCTGGGGCGGCCCCAAACCGCCGAAGGACATCGTCGAAATGCCCGATCGGCCCGCCGACGTCGAGACAACCGAGACGATCCCCGAGAATCAGGCGCTCATCTACCGCCTCTCCGGTGACTACCACCCCCAGCACATCGACTGGGAGTATGCCGCTGAAAACGGCGAGCCGCGCCCGATTCTCCACGCCATCAGCTACGCGGGGGTCGTCATGCGCCATGCCATCGACGCCTTCGTGCCAGGCGAACCCGAGCGCATCACGCGTTTCAAGACCCGCATCACCTCGCCGGTCCATCCAGGATCGACGCTTACGACGCGCTTGTGGAAGGTCGCCGACGGCGAACTCCGCTTCGCCCTCGTCGACGCCGACGTCGATGAGACCGGCGCCAAGCCCCATCTGAACTGGGGAATCATCGAGTACAAGTAAAGCTCGGGCACAGGCGAGGCCGATAGGCTCGCGGGGCCGGTTCTCGCGAGCCTGTCGGCCGGCCCGCCGACAGCATGGCCTCAAAACGAGAGCACGGTCCAAGATCTAGAATCGAGAAAGGGAAGCGGCTGTGAGAATCGATTCCGTCGTCGTCGGAAGCTATCGCGCCAACTGCTACGTTCTGCGCGAAGGGGCGTCGATGATCGTCGTCGACCCGGGAGACGAACCCGCCGAAGTGCTCGGCCTCATCGGCTCCGCAGGCGAGGCCGGCGCGGCGGACTACGTGCAGATCGTCGCCTCACACTGCCACTGCGACCACATCGGCGCGGTCAACGAGGTGGCCGAGGCTTGCGCCGCCTCCTTCGCCGTCGGGCGCGAGGACGGGCACGCCGTCGCCGACCCCCGTCTTTCCGGCTTCGACGAAGAGGGGCGCGACTATCGGGTCGAAAAAGTCGATCGGCTGCTGGACGACGGCGACGAGATCGCCCTCGGCCCCTACCGCTTCCGGGTCATATCGACGCCCGGCCACACTCCGGGGTCCGTCTGCCTCTACTGCGCCGAACTCAGTCTCATGTTCACCGGCGACACCCTCTTCGCCAACGGTGTCGGGCGCACGGACTTCATCCGCGGCGACGCCGAGGCGATGCGCCAAACCTGTTCCAAGCTCGGCGCGTATCCCGACTCGACGGTCCTTCTTCCCGGCCACGGCCCCTCCACGCGCCTGGGCGTCGAAAAGGCGCGCAACCCTCTGCTGCGCGCGTAAATCCGGCCGGGGCGCCTCTTCCCTCCAAGGGCAGAGCCTTTCAGCCTCCGCGCGTCAGGAGACCGAGCGCAGAGCCCGCAGGGGAGAGGCGCCGAGCTGGTCGTTGACTAGGTTTTCCACGTATTCGGGGATTTCGCCGAGGAAACATTCGATGTTCTCCGGCATGAGCGAGAAGGCGCGCATGAGCACCGAGCCTTCGATGGCGTCCAGAAGGCGTGTGACGGACGTCCCCTCCGGCAGGAGGCCGGCCGATTTGAACTCCCACAGGCGCGCTCGGATCGCGGCGATCGGGTCTCGATACGTGTGGATGTAAGCGGCGCGGACCACGGGGTTGACTTCGCATGCCATCTCGACGAAAAGGCGCCTGACAGCCTGCGCATGCTCGCCGAGGTACAGCCGCATCCTGTATTCGGCCTCGTTGGACAGCACCTCGTGCGCACTGTCGCCGACCGGCCCGGGCGCGGCCACGACGGTCCGGAAGGCGTCGATGAACAGTTCCTCGATACTGGCCCATCTCGTGTACATCGACGACTTGCCGACGCCGGCGGCCTTGGCCACCTTCGTCATGTTGAAACCGTGCCATCCTGCATCGCCATACAGATCCAGGGCGGCTTTGAGTATCTTGCCGTCGGCTTCGACGTTGCGAGGCCGCCCTACGGGGCCGCGCTGGACTGCATGAATGTCGACCACGAAATCTCCTCCTTGTCCGTTCTGGCTAAGGCCCACGGCTGCGTTGGCGAGGTCAATTATACGCAATGAACCTGGGAACTTGGAGAGACGGCTCACAGGCATATGGGCGTGAGAGTCTTTGGTCCTTATTGCAGGAGAAGCAACAGGGTAACATTGACTTCAATCGAACAATCACTGTGTCCACAAAGGTGCGGAGATTGGGAAAGGCCTTTTTTCGGACGTAGAAAGTCCGAAATCGGCTTCCGGGGTTGCCCGCGAGGCGTCGCAACGCGCGATGTGGGAAACTGGTGGGGCCGAAGATACGTTTCATCGAAACGCAATCGCTTTCCACAGGGCAGTGGTGCAGCCAGGCCCTCAACAGACAGAGAGAGGCTTCAATGACCGTAGTTGTCGCTTACAAGTACGCGGCCAATCCACAGGATGCGTCGGTCGGCGCCGACGGCGTCGTCGATTGGTCGCGGGCCAAGTCCGCCGTTTCCGAATACGATCCCGTGGCAATCCAGCTGGGCCGCAACCTCGCGGACGCCGAGGGCGTTGAGCTCGTCGGCGTCACCGTCGGCAAGAGCGACGTGGCCGGATCGATGGCCAAGAAGAACGCCATGTCGAAGGGATTCGACAGGGGAGTCGTCGTCGCCGACGACGCGACCGCAGGATGGAACGCCACGAAGACCGCTTCTGCGCTGGCGGAGCTCGTCAAATCCGTCGAAGGCGCGGACATTCTGCTCGCCGGCGATTCCTCGATCGACGAGGGCACGAAGATCGTGCCGGCACTCGTCGCCGGATTCCTCGGATGGCCGGCCTTCCAGGGCGTCTCAGCGGTCGTCAAGACCGCCGACGGGTATGAAATCACGCAGAACGTCCCCGGCGGGACCCGCACGATCGCCGTCTCAGGCCCCGTCGTCGTCTCCGCTTCCTCGGACGCCGTCGCCCCCAAGGTCCCCTCCATGAAGGACATCCTCGCCGCCGGCAAGAAGCCCGTGGAGAAGGCCGAGGTTCCTTCCGTCGACGTCGAAATCACCGTCGTCGGCCGCTCGAAGCCCGAGCGCAAGGCTCGCAAGAACAAGATTTTCGAGGGCGCGGACGCCCCCGCCCAGCTCGTTGCCGCCCTGCGTGCCGACGGCGTGCTCTGAGAGTTGAAAGGACACAGACAACAATGGCAAACACCTGGATCATCGCGGTTGACCCGCAGATTGCCTCTCTCGTCGAGCAGGGGCGGGCGATCGGCGGCTCGGTCACGGCAGTGACCGTCGGCGGCACGCCCGTCGCGGGAGTCGACAAGGTCATCGACGTGGCGCTTCCCGAGGGCGTTCCCGCCGAGGCCGCTGCGCCCGCGGTCGCAGCGGCGGTCGCAGCCGAGGCCGGCGACGTCGTCCTCGCCGCCAACAAGCCCGCCGAGCGGGTTCTCGCCGGCGCCGTCGCGGCCAAACTGAACGCCGCGTTCCTCCCCGGCCTCAAGTCGGCCAAGGCCGGCGCGGCCGAGCTCTCGCGTTACGGCGGCCTTTCCTTTGAAAGCGTCACCTTTGACTCGCCCGTCGTCGCGGTTCTCGACGGCGGCGCGGAGGCCGAGGGCCAGCCTGTGCCCGCCGAGTCTGCCGAAGGCTCGGTCTACGAGGCCAAGGTCACCGGCCAGGACAAGACGGAGGTCGTTGCGGTCAACCTGGGGGCGGCCAAGCGCGTCGTCGCAGCGGGACGCGGTTTCAAAGCGAAGGAAGACCTCAAACTGGCCGAGGAGCTCGCAGCCGCAATCGGCGCCGAGCTCGCGTGCTCGCGCCCCCTCGCCGAAGGCGCGGATTGGATGGCCGTCGACCGCTACATCGGCGTCTCCGGCCAGGCCGTCTCGCCCGAGCTCTACATCGCCGTCGGCATCTCCGGTCAGATTCAGCACACGGTCGGCATGAGCGATTCGAAGGTCGTCGTGGCAGTCAACAGCGATCCGAAGGCGCCGATGTTCGCGGGCGCGGATTACGGAATCGTCGGCGATCTTTACGAGGTTCTTCCGGCGCTGACGGAGGCTGCTAAGTAGGAAACATGGCCGAAGAGAACTACGATTTCGACGTCATCGTCGTCGGCGGGGGAGTGGCGGGTTCAGTCTGCGCCTGCCTGCTGGCGAAGAAAGGGCGCGAAGTCCTCCTCGTCGAGAGGGGAATGGAGCCGGGGTCGAAGAACCTGTCGGGCGGCGTCTTCTACTGTCGCGTCATGCAGGAGGTGTTTCCGAACTTCATCGAGGAGGCGCCGATCGAACGGCGCATCACCCGCAACTGCTTGAGCTTCCTCAACCCGACGAACTTCGTGAACGTCGACTACTGGGACTCGCGGCTGGCCGAGCCGGTCAACGCGGTCACGGTTCTGCGGGCGAAGTTCGATCCGTGGCTCGCGGAGCAGGCGGAGGAAGCGGGCGTGACGGTCATGCCCGGCGTCAAGGTCGACGGGATCATCCGCGAGGGCGGACGGTTCGTCGGCATCCGCGCGGGCGAGGACGAGCTGAGGGCCCGCGTCGTCGTCGCGGCCGACGGCGTCAACTCCTTCATTTCCCAGGACGCGGGGATCCGCGGCAAGGAGCCGTTGGAGAACCTGGCGGTGGGTGTGAAGTCCGTGATTTGCCTCGGCGAGGAGGAGGTCAAGAAGCGCTTCAACCTCGTCGGCGACGAAGGAGCGGCCTACGCCGTCGTCGGAGACTGCACCGAGGGCGTGGCCGGCGGCGGGTTCATGTACACGAACAAGGAGTCCGTCTCCATCGGCATTGTCGCGCGGCTGGACGATCTGACGAAGAAAGGCAAGTCCTCTTCGGATCTGCATGACCATTTCCTCTCGCACCCGGCGATCGCGCCGTTCCTGGAGGGCGGCGAACTTCTCGAGTACGGCTGCCACCTTGTGGCCGAGGGCGGAGAGAAGATGCAGCACGATCTGGTGCGCAACGGACTCGTCGTGATCGGCGACGCCGCCGGCTTCACCCTCAACACCGGCTTCACGGTTCGGGGGATGGACTTGGCGGCCGGTTCCGCCGTCGCCGCCGCCACGGCCGTCGATCACGCGCTGGAAACCGGGGACTGCAGCCGCGTGGGGTTGGAACGATACATCGCCGAGTATAAGAAGTCTTTCGTAGGCAAGGACATGGCGACGTACGCCAAGGCGCCCGACTTCCTCGAGAACGACGAAATGTACGGGGATCTCGGATTGATGCTGGCGGACGTGCTGTACGGCGTGTACAACCTCGATCTGACGCCCCGCAAGCACATCCTTCCCACCGCGTTGTCCGCTTTCAAGGCATCCGGTTTGAAGATTCGACGGATGGCCAAAATTGGCTTCCAGGCAGTGAGGTCTCTGTGATGTCTGATTTTTTCGAAGGCAGCGTTCCTGCCCGCCTGGGCAAGAACGTCTATGAAGTCGACGAAGGCAATTCGCATATCGAGGTCAACCAGGAGATAGCGAAGGCTACCGGGGCCGGCAAAGTGCTGGTCAAGGTGTGCCCGGCCCACGTCTACTCCGAGGAACCCGACGGCACGATCTCCGTAGAGTTCGCCGCATGCCTCGAATGCGGAACGTGCCGTGCCGTTGCGGCTCCGGGACTGCTCAAGTGGCACTATCCCGAGGGTTCGATGGGCATCATGTTCCGTGAGGGTTGACCAAAAGGGCGGGTGCTGACGCAAACGGGCGGGCGGAGCGATCCGCCCGCCCGTTTTAACCGTTGAAAAAGTGCGAATCGACGCTCTCGGGTGCGGGATCGGCTGGGGATGCGAGTCCTCGTTGCGGGGAGGCTGTCGGCGTTCCCGCGTGTCGGGGATCGTTTTGTCCTCCGGTTTTGCCGCCTTTCAGCTTTTAGGCCTTGCTGCCCCTCACTCTTGTGCTATTTGGATGGTTTGTTTGTCGGTGTTGAGGCAGTAGGCGGCTCCGGTGGCGGTGACCCAGCAGTCGATGCCGTGGGGGTGGCCGGAGATGCTGACGACGCGTCCGCGGGCGTCCAGGGGCGTGAGCGCAGCCGGGACGGTGCCGGTGGCGGGGTTGTAGGGGCCGGGCTCGACGTAGACGAGCCGGCCGGCGGCGGTCAGGGCGATCTTTCCCGACATGTCCTTGATCGCCGTGCTTGTGGCCAGGCGGGCCGGGCGCCGGGCGTAGGCGCCGTCGGGGGCGCGGATGCCTCCCCAGCAGTAGACCGAGGCGTCGTCTAGGGCCGCGCAGGATGTGGCGGTGCGCCGGTCGAAGAGTTTGGCCGCCGGGCGCGGCAGGGGGACTTTGACCACCGAGTGGGGGGCGTGGCGTCCGATGTCGGCCGCCACGCCGAGTTCGCCGCGGCGGTTGGTTCCCCAGCAGTAGACCGATCCGGATGCGCCCCGGGCGCAGCTTGACCCTTCGGAGGCGGTGACCTGGTCGACTGTCTCGGGCAAGGCCACCGGGCGCGAGTCTTCCGGGTAGACGTCGCCGGCAGGCGAACTGGTGTTGCCGGTGCTCTGGGCGTAGGAATTGCCCGCCCAACACCGCACCTGCCCCTCGACAACCGCACACAAATGATCCCCCGCACCGGCAACGTCTGTCACTGCCTCCGGTGAGAAAATATAGGACAAGTGATTGTAATCCGCGTCTCTGGGGAGCTGTCGTCTGTCGTTGAGGCCGCCGCACTTGAGAGCGTCCACCATGTCGGTTGTGCAGATGTTGTAATTCGCGTAAAAAACAGCTTTAACCTTTTTGTTTAAAGGCTCTAAAGGAACAATGTTTCCAAGGCTGCGGTGATTGCCCTTTTTAAGATTGGGGAAAAAGCAGTAGACCTCTTGGCCTTTTGTTTTTAGACAAAGGTGATGTCTGCCTACCGACACCGATGCAAAGTCACTCCGATACGTGTTGAGAGGGGCCAGCTCGGGCGAGGCGCTCCTCGTTGAAGACGCCACAATGCACACCACGAGGGCAAACGCTCGAAAGAAACGCTTGACGATCAGAAACTTACGGCTGGGCTGTTGGCTCGCAGATCTACTCGCTTTGACAGTCTTCATTGGCGAATCATCTCGTTTTCAGTGTCTGAAGGGACACAACATTGTTTTGCGCCGTTCGGCGCGCCCGTCAAGTGAACCGATAGCCGAAACAGAGTTGGAACGGCTCGCTTTGCGGGGCGCATTAAGGCTTCCAATCTTTTTTCACGAAGTTAATGTACTGTTGTACGCGGGCGTCGTCCCCTGTGACGACACCAGTTTTGGGGTTGATTCCAACCAACCAGTTGCCCTGCTCGTCCATAAAACGTCGATTGCTGTCGGTTACTTTTCTATTGAACTCGATGGCTTGATTCTTATAGCTAGTGTCGTGTTCGTTGACTATTATGCGAGTCATTGCTTTGACCTCTGCATTGTCGACGTTGGAACTCAACCTCGTTCTCCTTCTTAGGAGCCTTTCACATACTTTAATTTCATCTTCGTTGCTTTCTGACGAGGCGGGTCCATTGCCGCCCAGTTTCGCGTCTACGAGCATGCCCCCTATCTGGTCCTCAGGGAAAGAGCCTGCTCCTTGGGTTATAGTTTGCAAGCTTATAATGTTTAAATCGCTTAGCGATCCATCCTCCGTCACGTACAAGTCTGCAGCAAGTGATTCCGTGTCAATCGTATTGAATATGTTGATATACTTAGTTTTAAGTATTTTTATTCCATATTTAATATCCTCTGAGGATAACGATCCTTTATTCTTTCGATAAGCTGCTTCTAAGTCCTTTTCAAATCCCCTCTTCAAAGAGTCTATGAGCGTCGACTTCGCTTTCTTGCTGAAAGCTATGTCTTTGAAGAAGTCGGAGTCCGCTTTATGCATGGACATTGCTAGGTTCTGAGTCAGCGCTAGATGGTAGTCGCCTTTCTTTCCTGAGCTTCCTTCTGTGGCACCCGCGACTCCTGTCGGACCACTCATTTCGCTGGCGAGGTCTGATCCGTATTCCTTGAGAATGTCTCCGGATTTCTCTCTCAGGCCACGATTGAAGTAGCCAAAACGGTCCTGCCCCTCGTGTTCGGCGTCCGATTGAGACAGCCCATCGGTGTAGCCTTGCAGAAACTCTCGAACTACATACGGCGACTGCGGTTGGCGGGTGTCCGAACTCGCTTCGTCGATGATCTCACCGAGAGCGTTTCCATAGTCCAAGTAGAACATTTCGTTTTCACTTTGATATGGAAGAACGCGTCTGTGTCCAACAAGGTAGCGGACTAAGCTCGTTGGTTGATCGACAGTGTTTTTTACAGCAAACGGCGCTTCTGTCGCCAAAAAAGTGCGTGAGGCCGCGGCATTGCCGCCCATCCCGACTAACATGTTCTGGATTGGATCCCACGTTTTTGTCAGCGGAGGGCGGTATTCCACATTTGGAGGGGCAAACGGGCCGGGATGCTTGTAGTCCCAGCTGACGATGTCATCCGCTATCGCGTGTTTTCCGTTGAGAAAAGCATCTCCCAATCCTAAGTGCGCGCAGCTTTTCGCGGCGTCGGCTATCATGCCGCTGATGAGATAATACCCGGGTTTTCCGGGCCCCTTGGCAGATGCCTCTTTCCCGTTCCAATAGCTCGGGCCTAACTTGTTCAATCCGTCCAGGTACCTTGCCCTTTGTTGTTTCAACGATGTGTCGAAGTCGTATTTGATCTCGTCGAGTCCGGCGTTCCAGGCATTCCAAAGATTGCGGCCATCCGCGTCAAGACCGTTTCGAAGGCCTCCGGCGGTGAGTATGAGAGAGCTTCCAAGGATGGCGCGCACCTCTCTGGCGGAGTCCTCAGAGAAGTGACTGGTTGTGCTGGCAAGCGACGCCAGTCTCAGAGTGTTGTTCGCGCCAAACGTGAGCCCAAACGCATTGGCGAAGAAAGGATCCTTGGCCATTCTTTCGCCGTATGCAGTCTTGAAATAGTCGAGGTCCTTCTGTTCGATCTTGCTTTTCAGGCGACCGTTGGTTGCCATGAAGACTTGGGTCGCCTTTTTGGCGTCGGCTCTGGCGGAGTCCCAACGGGCCTGGGCGGAAACGTCCCCGCTGTGACCGAGAGCGCGTGGACCGGAGACGTCTCGTTTGGTTGACATGGCGCAAGCCGATCCGCGGGTTGACGACGTCCCGGCAGAGCCGGTTTGACGGCTTTCAGACGGCGCGCATCCCGAGACGGCGACGAACAAGGACAGCAAGAAAGCCACGAGTGACCTGCTGTTTCTGAGAGGTTTTCGCGAGTTCATGAGAGTTTCCCACCGGGTGCTGAAACGCGGAGCTTCTCGGACTCCAACCGTTCTTGCCTGGCCCGTTCACGTACTGCGCGACTTGACGAGAGCTCCGGTGCGGGGGCGCCGCAAAGCCCCGTTGCCGCGATTCTCGCCCTTACGCGGCCAAAACTGAGATCGCCCATGCGCGCTTCCTTCCAGAAGTTTGACGTGATATGCAAACCTTAGCACTGCACGAACGCTCCCGCAGGCTGTTTCAACATGTGAGCCGCCGGCTCAGGCGGCCTGCCTGAGCTGCGCAAAAGCAGAGCGGCACATTAGAAAGGAATCCGACGTCCCTACGGAATCGGACATGGTTGAGTCATCAAACATGGCTTGAGGCTGCCCGTTTCAGGCAGCGGCTTGTAGGCTCGGGGTCTGAAAACAACGGCGCCCCAGCCGTTGGGCGGGGGCGCCGTGCCGAAAAATTGCCTTGGCCGGGGAACAGGATTGCCTTGGCTGAAGGGCGGGAGCGCCTCAGTCGGAGAGCTTGAGTCCGCGGAAGCGGTTGAGCGCCGCTCCGGCGTCGACCCTTCGCGGCCGCACAAGGAAGGCCGGATACTCGCGAGCCCCGAAACGCCTCAAAGTGTCCAGCCCGCCGCTCGTGAGCATGCGCTCGACCTGATCGAGGGCTTCGCCGACGGTGAGCTCTCCGTAGCAGACGTGCTCCAGCATGCCTCGCACGATCCAGGCGATCGCTTCGCTTTGGCCGCTTTCAACGATCTGCTCGACGTCGGCGAGGCTGATCGTCTGGTTGTCGAGGATGATGCCGTCCGTCCCGGCGGCCTTCGTCTTCGGGCGGTCGTTTTGCACATTCTCGGGGAGCGGGCAGCGCTTGGACTCGGAGAGGGGCCAAGGCTCGTCCGTTCGCTTGCGAGGCTGCTCTTCGACCACCTTGCGCGCCCTGTCGGTCACGTCGTAGCACTTGTAAGTGTCGAGCATGATGACCCTGTCCGCGGCGTCCAGGTAATCGCCGGTTCCGCCGGTGATGATGAGGGTCGAGACGCCGCCGGTGTCGGCCAGCGCGCGAATGCGATCGACCAGGGGGGTGATGGGCTCGGATTCCACGAGCGTGCGCATGCGGGAGTCGCGCATGAGCAGGTTCGACGCCGAGGAGTCTTCGTCGATGAGCAGCAGGCGGGTGCCGAGCTCGATGGCCTCCATGATCGAGGCCGCCTGGGAGGTTGAGCCGGAGGCGTTCTCCGTGGTGAAGCGAGCGGTGTCGGCTCCGCCGGGGAGCTCGGTGATGAGCGGGGAGACGTCGACTCCGGTGACGGCGCGTCCGTCGGCCGCCCGAACCTTCACCGCGTCGGCGACGGTCGCGACCAATTCGCGCCCGTCGCCGGGGATGTGGGCGTAGACGCCGCGCTGAAGAGCGTTGAGCAACGTCGATTTGCCGTGGTAGCCGCCGCCGACGATGACCATCACACCGGGTTCGATCGCCATTCCCTTGACGAGGCCGGCGTGGGGGAGTGTGACTTCGCGCCGCAGCGATTCGGGCGACTCAAAGGCGACGGCGTCCTCCATCGGAAGCTGGGAAACGCCGGAAAGGCGAGCCAGCATCGACCCGTCGGCCACAAAGGCAATCCACCCGTTGTCGGCCAAAGCTTTTTGCAGCGCGTGGTAATCCTCGTAGGCGTGGACATGGGCGCGCATCGCCTCCAGATCGTCCGCGGCCTCAGAGGACGTGAAGTCGAGGGTGTTGACGATGGCGTCGGGCACGTCGCGGTCGAAAATCTCGGCCGCCGTGCGCCCCAAGATCATCCTGCCCCGCGCCGGCATCTGCACCTGGAATCGCAGCTCGATTCGGTCCGCGGACACGGAGCAAGCCGAACGCTCGAGTATTTCCTGGCCGGTCCTGGCGATCTGCACGGCGCCGCGGCCGTGGCTCTGGATCTCGCGGTCAAAAGTCCTAATGAGGAAGTCGGCGACGGCGATGCGCTGCTCGCGCGTTTCAATGAGGCTCGTGGGAAGCCCCATCTTCTCCGGCGTCGACTGAACTCTTAGAAGCGACGGCGGCGCAAACGGGTCGGCCTGGATCCGGTCGATCATGACCTGGAAAGTGCCGTAGTCCCAATCTCCGATGACGGTCTTGTATGCACCGTATGTTTTGCCATCGAGTTGCTCCAAGGAGCTGAGAAGGTCCGCGTCAGTTCCGGTGCGACGAGCGGGCGGCTCGTCGTAACGGCGGGTATTCGGACGAGGACGTTGGAAATCCGAGCGAGAGCGCATAAAACCTAGCTTAAGCTACTAAACCTTTAGACGGTTACGACGACGGGATTAGAAAACCAATCCCAGGATGAATACGTCGCCATCTTACGGGAAGAACTCACCACGTTCAACCATCGAACGTTCCGCATGTCGTATGGGTCTTCCTATACCGAAGTAAGGAAACCGTTGGCGTTCCGCAAGTAAAAGGCCAATCTCCTAGATACTGGAACGAATGCAAACTCGGCTAAAAGGTGAGCGATGTCTGTGAGTTTCCGCTCACCTTTTAGCCGTGATTTGCCGTTAGGCGGAGAGCCCCCTTTGCCGAACCCCGCCTTTCGGCGGCCTTTTGCCTTCCGACGGCGCAACTCGCTTTCGCGCTGCGACTCGCGTTTCGACCGGGACCTGCCTTCTGGCTCCGACCGACCTTCTGGCTCCGGCTTGGCTTGTCGCTGCTCCGACTTGGTTTCAGGCTTCGGTTTGGCTTGTGGCGGTCATTCGACCAGGCTCATCGCCTGGCGGGCGATGGCGAGCTCCTCGTTCGTGGGGACGACGAGCACCGCGACCGTCGAGTCGGGGGTTGAGAGGATTCGAGGCTCCTTCGAGCGGGCGGCGTTCAGGTCGGCGTTGATTCTCACGCCGAAGCCCGCGAGCCTGCCTATGACGTCGGCCCTCAGGTCGGCGTCGTTCTCGCCCGCCCCCGCCGTGAAGGTTATCGCGTCGAGGCCTCCCATGACGGCGGCGTACGCGCCGATGTACTTGACGATTCGATGCGCGTAAACCGCCAGCGCCTCGATCGCGTTCTCGTCTCCCTCAGCCGCAAGGGTGCGCACCGCGCGCATGTCGTTTTGCCCCGTCAGGCCCTTCAGGCCGGAGCCGCGGTTGAAGAGGGCGTCGAGCTCGTCGATGTCCATGCCCGCTGTGCGCGCAAGGTGGAAGACGACCGCGGGGTCGATGTCGCCGGTGCGGGTTCCCATGACGAGGCCCTCAAGCGGCGTGAGCCCCATCGACGTCTCCACCGCCGAGCAGTTGACGACCGCCGAGACCGAGGCGCCGTTGCCGATGTGCAGCACGATCTGCCGAAGGTCGTCGCGTCCGAGGATCTCGGAGACCCGGCCGGAGACGTACTGATGCGACGTCCCGTGGGCGCCGTAGCGGCGAATCTCATATTTCTCCGCGATTTCGCGGTCGATGGCGTACGTCGCCGCCTCGCCAGGAAGGGACTGGAAGAAGGCGGTGTCGAAGACGACGACGTGGGGGACGTCCGGCAATAGACGGCGGGCCACCCTGATGCCGATGAGGTGGGCGGGGTTGTGAAGCGGGCCGAGCGGACACAGCTGCTCGATCCGCGCTTCGACGGCGTCGTCGACCAGGGCCGGGCCGTCGAAGTACTTTCCGCCCTGGACCACGCGGTGGCCGATGGCCTTGATCGATCCGTCCGTCAGCGACGGGCCGATCTCCTCAAACAGGCTGAGAACGGTTTCCATTCCCACCGTGTGATCGGGAACGGGGCCTTCGATCTCGCGGCTCTTTTCGCCGTACTCGTGCTTAATGTGGCCGGTCTCCTCGCCGATGCGCTCGACGAGCCCCGAGGCGATCTCCTCACCCGAGCTGGGGTTGATCAGCTTGTACTTGATCGACGAGCTGCCGGAGTTGATGACGAGAACTGACATGATGTCCTTACCTGTTTTGCTTAGGGTTGTTGAGTTTGGGCGATTTGCCGGGCCGGGCTCGCGCCGCTCGGCTTAGACGGATTGCCCGGCCTGGGCGGATTGCTGAGCCTGGACGGCCGTGATTGCGATGGTGTTGACGATGTCCTCGACCAGCGCGCCCCGCGAGAGGTCGTTGACGGGTTTGTTCAGCCCCTGCAGCACCGGGCCCACGGCTATGGCGCCCGACGTCCGCTGGACCGCCTTGTACCCGATGTTTCCCGCGTTGAGGCTGGGGAAGACAAAGACCGTCGCCCGGCCGGCCACGGGCGAGTTCGGGAGCTTCTTGGCCGCCGCGGCGGCGTCGACGGCGGCGTCGTACTGGATCGGCCCCTCGATGAGGAGGTCGGGGTTGAGCTCGCGGGCCAGGCGAGTCGCTTCGACGACGGCGTCGACGTCGGGGCCCTTGCCCGAATCCCCCGTGGAGTAGGAGAGCATGGCCACCTTCGGGTCCACCCCGAACTCTTCGGCGGTCTTGGCCGACGAGACGGCGATGTTCGCCAGCTGCTCCGGGGTCGGATTCGTGTTGACCGCGCAGTCGCCGTAGGCGTGGACGCGGTCGGCCATGAGCATGAGGAACACGGAAGAGACGATCGAGGTTCCCGGCTTCGTCTTGATGATTTGGAACGAGGGGACAATTGTGTGAGCCGTCGTATGGGCGGCCCCCGAGACCATTCCGTCGGCGTCGTTCATGTGCACCATCATCGTGCCGAAATAGGAGACGTCCTTGACCGTTTCGAGCGCCTGCTCGTAGGCAACGCCCTTCTTGGCGCGGAGGCGGGCAAACTCGGTTGCGTACTTGTCCAGCAGCTCTGGATCGTTTGTGGAGACGATTCTTGCGCCGCCCAGGTCGAGGCCGAGCTCCGCCGCGCGCGCATCGACCTCCTCCTTCTCGCCCAGAATCACGATGTCTGCGATTTCGCGTTCGAGGCATTCGGCTGCGGCGTAGAGGATGCGATCGTCCTCGGATTCGGGAAGGACGATGCGCTGTCGGTTCGAGCGCGCTTTCTCGACGAGGGCGAATGTAAAGCTCAGGGGCGTGACGACGTCGGAGCCTTTGGCGATGGCTTCCAGGAGAACGTCTGCAGCCTCGGGCGTGAGCGTGGGGTCGGCCGCGTCCGGGATGAGAACCACTGGCGAGTCTTTGTAGTCGCTCAAGGCCTGCCGAACTTCGTCGGAGGCGCCCACCACGACCGTGGCGGCGATGGGCGCGTGCTCTTTTGTGACTTCCGCGGCGGCGAGCGTCGTGACCGCTGCGACCTGTTTGCCCGTGCGCTTGTCGCCCGAAACGAGCATGACGAGCGAGCAGCCGAGGTGGGCGGCCGCCCGGCCCGCGCGGTCAAGCGAGCCGGGAAGGACCGGGTCTCCCTCGAGGAGGCCCACGACGAGGACCGCGTCGAAGTCCCTGGCGTAGTCGCTGTAACGCCGGAGGATCGCGTTCATCGCGTCTTCTTCGTCGACGACGTAGCTTGCGCGCGTCGTCCCCCAGGCTCGCTCGGCGTCCTCACTCCGCCCGATGGACTGAAGGAGGCCGAGGAAAGCGGCGTCCTCTTCAATGGGGCCGTTTGTGAAGGATCGGAACACTCCGACCCTGTCGTAAACCGAACCCAGCGCCTTGAGGTACTCCTTTGCTGCCTCTTGGGTGGGACAATTGGTTTCCGCAGCTGTAAAGTAGACGGTGTATGCCACGATGCAATTCCTTCCGTTCCGGCAGTGTGCTGGCCGGTGTCTTTTGCCGTGACGATTGTCCCACATCGACAGAGTGTGCCGCCGCCGGAGCCGGACATTGGATCGTGAGGCTGAGCACGTTGCTTTCAAAGGGAGGAAAAGTTCACCGCAATTGATGTGCATGTGTATGCAAGTTCGAGCTACTCTGGAAGGGTGATGGACCAGGCGGCGGGCTCTGCTTCTGCTCGGGGCGCCGCGCGCACAAGCTGCTTCCCGAGGGGCGGGCCCACCCGAGACGGCTTGCGGTCCACGGCGATTTGCGCCGAAGGCGGCTCCGCTTGGGAGGCCGTCGTCCGAGCGTTCCCGCGCCTGCCCGAGGAGAGCGTCGCATCGGCTTTCTCGGCGGGCGACGTCGTCGACGCCGACGCGAACCCTCTGGCTCCGCAGCAATCCGTCAAGCGCGGTTCAAACCTTTTCGTTTTCCGGCCGATCCCCGACGAGCCCGACGCGCCGCTCGAACTCGACGTCGTCGGCGGGACCGATCGTTGGATCGCAGTCGACAAACCGGCCGGCATGGCGACCATGCCCCGCGGCAAACACGTGGCCCAGACCGTCATCGTCGCCGCGCGGCGCCAATTCGCCAATCCTGAGATCGTCGCGGCGCACAGGCTCGACGCCGCCACGCGGGGCGTGCTGCTTCTGACGTCGGGCAAGCGGTGGCGCGCTCCCTACCAAACGCTGTTCGAGCGGCGCGAGGTGAGAAAGACGTACCTGGCCGTCGCCCCGGCCGACGACCGTTTCGTCGAGGCTCAGACGGTCGCGTTGGCCCTCGCCAAGCCCCGCGGATCGTTGACGGCGCTGGTCGTCGAGGGACAGCCGAATGCGACTACGACTGTGCGGTTGGCCGGCGAGCGCCAAGGGCTGGGGCTGTATGAAATCGAGCCGAAAACCGGCCGCACGCATCAGATACGCGTCACGATGAGCCACCTCGGAATTCCGATTGTGGGCGATTGGCTGTACCCCGAGGTGCGCGACGGCGGGGATTTGCAGCTTCTGGCCGCGCGGCTGGAGTTCGTCGATCCGGTGAGCGGATCGGAGGTCGCGTTGAAATCCGCCCAGGCTCTCGATCGCTGGGAATGAGCAGCCTTCGAACGGCGGCGCCGCTATCCTTGATGCGTGACTAGCAACCCACGTCCGGTCCTCGTCGTCGACTTTGGCGCGCAGTATGCCCAGCTCATCGCGCGGCGAGTGCGCGAGGCCAACGTCTATTCCGAAATCGTTCCCCACACGGCCAGTGCGGCCGACATATTCGCCAAAGATCCTGCGGCGATCGTCCTTTCGGGCGGACCCTCGTCCGTTTACGAGGAGGGGGCGCCCTCGCTCGATCCCGCGATCTTCGACGCCGGGGTGCCGATCCTCGGCATTTGCTACGGCTTCCAGGCCATGGCTCAGGCACTCGGGGGAGCGGTGGGCCGAACGGGGACCCGCGAGTACGGGCACACCGAGGCGAGCGTGGCCGAGGGCTCCTGCCTTTTCGACGGAACGCCGGCCGACCAGATTGTGTGGATGAGCCACGGCGACGCCGTCCAGGCGGCACCCGAAGGATTCGAGGTCACGGCCTCGACCTTGCAAACCCCCGTCGCGGCCTTTGAGAACCGCGATCGCAAGCTGTTCGGCCTGCAATGGCACCCTGAGGTGGGGCATTCGGCCTTCGGGCAGGCAGCCCTTGAGAACTTCCTTTACGAAGGCGCGGGGCTCAAGCCCGTATGGACGCCGGGCAACATCGTCGACGAACAGGTTGAGGCGATACGGCGGCGCGTCGGCGGAGCCCAGGTCATATGCGCGTTGTCGGGAGGCGTCGATTCGTCCGTGGCCGCCGCCCTCGTCCACGCCGCCGTGGGCGATCAACTCACGTGCTTTTTCATCGACCACGGCCTGCTCCGCGCCGGGGAGCGCGAGCAGGTCGAGCGCGATTACGCGGAGGGAATGGGCATTCGCGTCGTTGCCGTCGACGAGTCTCAGCGTTTCTTGGACGCCTTGAACGGGGTCAGCGATCCCGAGGCCAAGCGAAAGGCCATCGGGCGCGAGTTCATCCGTTCCTTCGAGGCCGCCCAGGCGCGGTTGATCGCCGATATCGGCGCCGAAGGAGGCGAGGTCAAGTTCCTCGTCCAGGGGACCCTCTATCCCGACGTCGTCGAGTCCGGCGGCGGGGAAGGGGCCGCAAACATCAAGAGCCACCACAATGTGGGAGGGCTTCCCGAAGACATGGCCTTCGAGTTGATCGAGCCCCTTCGGGCGCTGTTCAAGGACGAAGTCCGCGCGGTGGGCCGCGAGCTGGGCGTGCCCGAAAAGATCGTGGCGCGCCAGCCCTTCCCCGGGCCGGGCCTTGGAATCCGCATCGTCGGAGAGGTCACGCGCGAGCGTTTGGAGACGTTGCGGGCGGCAGACCTCATCGTGCGCGACGAACTGACGGCCGCCGGCTTGGACGAAGAAATCTGGCAGTGCCCCGTTGTCTTGCTGGCCCACGTGCGCTCCGTGGGCGTCCAGGGAGACGGGCGAACCTACGGACACCCGATCGTTTTGCGGCCCGTCTCCTCCGAGGACGCGATGACCGCCGATTGGACGCGTCTTCCATATGACGTTCTGGCGCGCATTTCCACGCGCATCACGAATTCCGTTCCCGAGGTCAACAGAGTGGTGCTCGACTGCACGTCCAAGCCCCCGGGCACGATCGAGTGGGAGTGAATGAGAGGCACGGGCCGACGGCGCTCGCGCCTCTTTTGTCCGTTTGCTCTGTGCTCGACGCTCGTTGCGCCCGGTCCGAATGACGCGGTGAAAACGGTCCGAATGACGCAACAAAATGTAGTGCCCTTTGTAATAAAGGCGTTTTCGACAAGGCTGATCCATGTAGGAAAAGCACCTCGATCGGGTGGCGGACTCTCTGCTGCAGCGGGAACTCGAACTCGTTGGAGCCGTCGAGGTCAAAGGACCGAAATGGTGTGGGAAAACGGCGACTGCCGTCCGTCACTCCAAGAGCGCCGTCTACATGCAGGATCCGGACCGTGCGGCGCCGGAGCGCCTAACACGGTCAGCGAGTGCCTCGGCGTTCTCAAAAGGGCTTTCGTCATCGAAGGCCTTCCCGCATGGAATCCGAGTTTGCGTTCTAAAACCGCTGTCCGCACGAGCCCGACGCGGCATTTCGCGGACCTCCCATAGGGGCCGCCGTTTTACGGGCGCCTCCGGCCACGCTCCTGCGAGACTTCGAATCTTTCGGACTCATGTTCGAGTCGCTGTGCGTTCGCGACTTTCGGATATACGCGCAGGCCAACGACGGCATGGCATTCCGTTGCCGCGATAAAACTGGAATGGAGGCGGACGCCGTGATTGTCTTGGCCGACGCCCCGAGTTCTCATTCCGGATGGCAGTCGGCTAGACTGAAGTATGTTCCTATGATCTTATGAAAGGCATTAATTTTGGGACTCTTCAGCCGTAAAAAGAAAATTAGCGTGGACTTTGCCACAGTCGATTCCCCCGACAAGGCTGAATCGCTGGTGAAGCAGGGTGTGTTAGCCCGCGTTCTGCTCGTGCCTCCTCAGCGAGGAGGGGTCGAAGATTCTTTGAACGCCGTCTACGCGACGCCGAAGGCCGCTAAGGAGAAAGCCAGGTGCGACGCGGAAGTGGAACAGCTTGAGCGCCGCGGCCAGGTGTCGCGATACGCTTGCGACTTGGAGTACGACCAGAACGGCCCCAGCCGCGTTGCGCGGGCCATCACCGTGATCGGAAAGAACGAGGCGGGAGACGTCGTCTATTCTCGCACCGTCAAGGTCTGGTGACCCGTGGCTGCCCGGCTGCTTCGACGATTCGCGAATGCCGCCGGGCAGGCTACTCGAGCTTCATGAGGCTTGTGCGCGGGGCGAGCCCCGCTTGGCCTATGGCGTTAAACCCGGCGCATAATATAGGAGGGCGGCCCCGGGCGCGTCCCATTCCCACGCGATGCACGGCGGTCGTGCGTTCGCGACATCGATCGGGCAGCGACGCCCGAGGAAGACGAGGAAACTCGAATGAAGTTCTTTATCGACACCGCCGACCTGGACGAGATCCGGGAGGCGATGAGCTGGGGCGCTCTGTCAGGCGTGACCACCAACCCCAGCCTGTACGCGAAGACCGGCGGAAAACTGGCCGACTTCGAGCAGCACATGGTGAAAATATGCGAGATTTGCGAGGGTCTGCCCGTTTCTGCGGAGTCGACTGCGACGACGACGCAGGGAATGGTCGAAGAAGGCAGGAGACTGGCAGGACTCGCTCCCAACATCGTCGTCAAGCTGCCGATCGGCGCCGAGAGCCTGGCGGCGACTAAGACGCTAGCCGAAGAAGGCGTCGCGGTGAATATGACGCTCGTTTTCTCGGCCCCGCAGGCGCTTCTCGCGGCTCGGGCGGGCGCTCGTTACATCAGCCCGTTTGTCGGACGGGTCGATGACATCGGCTCCGACGGAGTCGCGAGCCTTGAGGAGATCGTTCGCTGCATCCACAACTACGACTTCGGCCACGAATGTGAAATCATCGCGGCTTCCATACGCAGCCCGTACCACGTCACGGCCGCGGCGCTCATGGGCGCGGACATCGCCACGGCGCCCTTCGGCGCCTTGAAGAATTGCGTCAAGCATCCGCTGACGGCCGAAGGCCTGGCGAAATTCGAGGCTGACTGGGAAAAGGTGAAGAACGCGTAGATTTGCCGGCGCTTAAGGCCGACGGCGCCCGAAGCGGGCGCCGGCTTAGCCTTTTCGGCTCCTCCCGCCGTCCTCGCGATCAGAGCCCCGAGCCTCGACGTTATAGAAAGCACGGGTTTTCGGGGCCGCGAGGGCGGAATGGAACTACAATAGTTTCTGCTATGCGTGCGCGGAGCGCAAATGCGGGCTTGCCCGAACGGGCGGGTTCCATAAAAAGAATGTGTGCCAGTCGAGAGGAAAAAGGACAAAGGACAATGACTGCCCAGAATATCGGCGCTACCGTCGTTTTCATCATGGTCGACATAGTCGTCCTCGAACTGCTGTGGTCTTTGCACCCCGCAAAGGGCGGCGGTCCGGGTGAGTCTGAGGCGGGCGGGCGCCCGGCCTTTCGGCGCTTCATGGCCCGCGTCGCCGCCTTGTCTCTGGCATCCGTTCTCGTCGTCTTTTTGGTGTGGACGGTCAAAGAGAAGACGGCAAAGAACAGAGTCATCAACGTGAAAGAGAGAGAAGTCCACTTCGCGCCGAAGGCCCCCTTCCCTCTCTTCAACCTGCACGGGTCTGAAGAGGGCACGCACGGGTCTGAAGAGGACGCGCAAGGGCCCGAAGAGGAGCAGGAGGAGGACCGTCCGGCCGCTCGAAGCGACACGTCCGTCGCAGAGGTCATGAGTCCAAGCGCCGTGGCCGCGCTCCCCAAAGAAGTGAAGGAAAGGTCGTTCTCTCTGAGGATCGGGCAGCGATACAAGTACGTGACCGCAACGTCGTCCTCGTGGGACGTCGACTATCCGGTGACTGTCTATTCTTACGGCGCGACGCCTTCCCTCCCGCTCTTCTCGGGTGTCAAGACCTCCCAAGGCACATTGCGAGGCCTCGTCAAGGGTGAGGCCATCATCGTCGAGGTCTCCGAGCCTTTCTGCGCTGTGACGGGCGTTCAAGCCTCCGACCCCGACCCCGACGACATACTCATCCAGGTGTACGGAATCAAAGACGCCAAGCTGTGCGGCGGCCAGCGCCTCAGCCGGGGGTGGGTGGTTGTTCCGTTGGCCCGTGAGCACATTGAATACGCAAACAAGTACCGAGACGGCGGGTTCGGGAACGTGGCTTCGGACGGGACGCTCACAGGAAAGTACTTTCCCACCGTCTTCAGACGCAAGGACGGGAGTTCCTACATGGAGGCGCGGAGAGAGGAATCGCAAGACCGGGGCCGCGACATCGTCTACAGCGGAGCCCTGTACCCCTACGATTGACGTTCCGCACCCCGTGTGTGGTGTGTGAGGCTCTGTAGCCCTGCGGGCGTTCCGCACCCCGTATGCGACTTCCGCACCCCCGTGTGAAACGCTCCGAATTCGACGGGAGGAGAGGTTGACGGATTGCACGCTAGGACGTTTTACCGTGGATGGGATCATGGCCGGAGAAGGGAATCGAGAGATCGAAGGGACTAAAGCCCCATATTCGATTGGATAAAAGTCACACCGGCAGTTTTTCGCTCTATATCGCGGAGAAGTCGGCCTTGTTCCGTGCGTGTGGACACGGTCACCATATCCGAGTGGTCACGCGCCCGTTCGCGGGGCAAAATTGAGGTATCCGCTGGACTCCAATCAAGAGAAGAAGAGGATTATGGGAACCGACACCGCCGTCGACACCGAGGCATGGAAGGGTTTCGTCCCCGGCAACTGGACCGAGACCATCGATGTCCGCGACTTCATCCAAAAGAACTACACCCCGTACGAAGGCGACGCGTCCTTCCTCGCGGGCCCAACCGAGAAGACTCTTCGCGTGTGGGACACTCTTGAAAAGGAGTACCTGTCCGAAGAGCGCAAGCGTCGCGTCTACGACGTCGACACTAAGACCCCGGCCGACATCGACGCTTTCCCTGCGGGCTACATCAGCGAGGACGACGACGTCTGCGTCGGCCTTCAAACCGATGTGCCGCTCAAGCGTGCGATGATGCCCAACGGCGGTTGGCGCATGGTCGAGACCGCCATCAAGGAGGCGGGCAAGGAGCCCGACCCCGAGGTCAAGAAAATCTTCACCAGGTACCGCAAGACGCACAACGACGCGGTCTTCGACATCTACACCCCGCGCATTCGCGCCGCCCGCTCTTCCCACGTCATCACCGGTTTGCCCGACGCCTACGGCCGCGGCCGCATCATCGGCGATTACCGGCGCGTGGCCCTCTACGGCGTGGACTATCTCATCGAGAAGAAGCAGGCCGCCAAGGATTCCGTTGTGGATGCCCCGTTCTCCGAGCACTGGGGCCGCTACCGCGAGGAACACGCCGAGCAGATCAAGGCTCTCAAAAAGCTCAAGGCGATGGCCGCCGCTTACGGCTTCGACATTTCGGGGCCGGCCAAGAACGCCAAGGAAGCCGTCCAGTGGACTTACTTCGCCTATCTGGCCTCCGTCAAGAGCCAGGACGGCGCCGCAATGTCGATCGGCCGCCTTTCCGCCTTCCTCGACATTTACTTTGAGCGCGACCTCAAGGCCGGGCTCATCACCGAGACCGACGCTCAGGAGATGATTGACGCCATCGTCGTCAAGCTGCGCATCGTCCGCTTCCTTCGCACAATCGACTACGATCAGATCTTCTCCGGCGACCCCTACTGGGCCACATGGTCCGACGCGGGCTTCGGCGAGGACGGCCGCACGCTCGTGACGAAGACGGCCTTCCGCCTGCTTCAGACGCTGAGGAACCTTGGACCGGCGCCCGAGCCCAACATCACGATCTTCTGGGACCCCGCCCTTCCCGAAGGGTACAAGGATTTCTGCGCCGCGATTTCGATCGAGACATCGTCGATCCAGTACGAGTCCGATCCCCAAATCCGCGACCGCTGGGGCGACGACGCCGCCATCGCCTGCTGCGTCTCCCCGATGAGGGTCGGCAAGCAGATGCAGCTCTTCGGCGCCCGGGTCAACGCGGCGAAAGCGCTTCTGTACGCCATCAACGGCGGGCGCGACGAAATGTCGGGCAAGCAGATCGTCGAGGGATTCGAGCCCGTCCAGGGCGACGGCCCGCTCGAATTCGACGACGTGTGGCACAAGTACGAAGAGATGCTCGACTGGGTGGTCGGCACATACGTCGAGGCCCTCAACATCATTCACTACTGTCACGACCGCTACGCCTACGAGTCCATTGAGATGGCCCTGCACGATTCCGACATCGTGCGCACGATGGGATGCGGCATCGCGGGGCTTTCCATCGTCGCCGACTCGCTTTCGGCCATCAAATACGCGAAGGTCACCCCTGTTCGCGACGAGACGGGCCTCATCGTCGATTACGAGACCGTGGGCGATTTCCCGCGCTACGGCAACGACGACGACCGCGCCGACGACATCGCGGCAACGGTGGTCCACACGGTCATGGACAAGATCAAGGCCATTCCGCTTTACCGCGACGCCATTCCGACGCAGTCGGTCCTGACGATCACGTCGAACGTCGTCTACGGCAAGGCCACCGGCAGCTTCCCGTCCGGCCACCGCAAGGGCACGCCGTTCAGCCCCGGCGCCAATCCCGAGAACGGCGCTGACACCCACGGCATGCTCGCCTCGATGCTCTCCGTCGGAAAGCTCGACTACGAGGACGCGCTCGACGGCATTTCCCTGACGAACACGATTACCCCGTCCGGCCTCGGCCGCGACAAGGATGAGCAGGTCGAGAATCTCGTCCAGGTTCTCGACGGAGGTTTCATCCCCGAGGATTCCTTCCTCTCCTAACCCAAACAAACACACATTCGGGAACACCAATCCCGAGCAAATCAAGAGAAGGAGCCGAAACATGGCGACCAAGACTTACGACGAGCGACTTGCCTCGATGAAGGCGGCCCGCGAAGCCAAGGGCGGCATCGCCGGCCTGTACCACGCCAACATCAACGTGCTCAATCGCGACACCCTCGAGGACGCGATGGAGCACCCCGAGAAGTACCCGAACCTGACGGTTCGCGTCTCCGGTTACGCCGTCAACTTCGTCCGCTTGACGCGCGAGCAGCAGCTCGACGTGCTTTCGCGCACATTCCATGCCGGCAAGTGAGGCCATTCTGAACTCGCTGGTTGCGAGCGCCGCCGGGGACCAGGACTTCCTGGCCCCGGCGGCCCGCGTTAAGGGCAACGGCACAGCCGGCCTGATCGAGATGACGGATCTGGAGCACGCCGACAGGCTGCGCCGGATGAGGGAGGGAACCCTCGGGTCTCTCCACTCGTGGGAGCTCGTGACCGCCGTCGACGGTCCGGGCATCCGTATGACGATCTTTCTGGCCGGCTGCGGGTTGCGGTGCCTTTACTGCCACAACCCCGACACCTTTCAGATGCGCGACGGCGAGCCCGTGGAAGTCGACGACCTCCTCAGGCGGATCAAACGCTACAGGAAGACCCTCAACGCCTCCGGCGGGGGAATCACGATCTCCGGCGGCGAGGCGATGATGCAGCCGCGCTTTGTCGCGAAGCTTTTAGAAGGGGCAAAGGAACTCGGAGTCCACACGTGTGTCGATACGTCCGGCTTCCTCGGACGAAATGTCACGGAGGCGATGCTCGACAACATTGATCTCGTGCTCCTGGACGTCAAGGCCGGAATTCCCGAGCTGTACAAGAAGGTCACGAGCGGCGACCTCCAGCCGACGATCGATTTCGGCGATCGGCTGGCCGAGCGCGGCATCGAAACGTGGATTCGCTTCGTGCTCGTGCCCGGGCTGACGGATTCGGAGGAGAACGTCGAGGCCGTGGCGCAGATCGTCGAGAAGTGGCCGAACGTCAGCCGCGTCGAAGTTTTGCCGTTCCATCAGATGGGACGGGACAAGTGGAAGACGCTTGGGCTGAAGTATGAACTGAACGACACGCAGCCGCCCGACAAAGCGCTGATCGAGCGCACGCGTGAGATCTTCCGCTCGTACGGGCTGACCGTTTACTGAACGTCGGAGTCGAAGGCTGAAACGGGACAGAAGTTCACGCTGGAGCGCTCCGCGACAGCCGCATTTCTGGTCATTGGCTGCTGCGGAGCGCGTCAGATTGGCCGCATGTCGGGGTGTCTGCACGCCGGTGCGGCCGCGTGTCAGACGGCTTTTCGGTCGGGGAAGCTTGCCGTCGTCGTGACATCGGTGCGCGCTTCGGGCAGGACCGTGAAGCCCGCCATCATATTGACCATGGCGACGGCTTGATCCGCTGTGTATCCGAATTCGTCCCTGTCTGCGGTGGTGTGCGCGTCCGCCACGAGTGTCACGTCATAGCCTCGGTAGACTCCGCCGAAAAGGGTGGAGCGGATGCACGCGTCGGTCATTGCGCCGCAGAGGTAAAAGTGCTTTGCGCCGAGGCCTTCGAGAACGCCTTTGAGTTCGGTTTCGGCGAAGGCGTCGGCATACGTTTTGGGAACGAGCGGTTCTTCCGGCGCGGGAACAAGCTCGTCGACGTACTGCCATCCCGGAGTGTTGCGGGGAATTCCCTCGCTTTCGTGCTGAACCCAGACGACCGGGACGCCTTCCGCTCGCGCCTTCTCGACCAATGCAACGACGTTGGCGAGGACTTCTTCGCTGTGGGCCGACGCTTCGAGTACGGCTTTTTGCATGTCGATGACGACCAGCGCCGTTTTCTCGTTTGCCATGGATGCTCCTTTTCGTGCTGGTTTTGTATTGTTTGCGAGTTAATTGGTTGTCGGCAGTCTGCTTGAATATTGGCGACTTGCCGGGGTGTTTTCAGCTTGTTTGGTTCTTTGTAGTTTTTCTGATTGTTTGTGGTTTATTGTATAACTTATAAACTGAATTATATCGTAAAAGTGTTCGGCTCGAAAGTGTGGAAGTTTGTGCTTCAGCATTCGGTCGGCGTTCTGACGTAGGCTTGAGGGGTTATGCGCAACAGTTCTTCTTCGGGCGGACGCGACGCCGCCTATCTCGCCACGATGGAGCGCCTTCGTGCGCGAATCGCCCAGAATTCCGGGGGGCATCGCGGTGCCGGAGCGGATCAGAGCGCCGGAGCGGATCAAAGTTTGGGAAGGCGCGGGGGAGGGCTCGGCGGCGAACCGTTCGACGGACCCGCTGACGAATCGCTCGGATGCGACGCTTCCGGCGGGAGGCCCGGCGGCCGTTTTGCAGCCGAATCGGACTCCGCCTCTCGCGCGGCGAGGGACTCGCGCGTGCAGAGAATCGTCGCCGGGCTCAATCCGCAGCAGCTGGAGGCGGTGACGCATTCGGGGACTCCGCTGCTGGTGGTTGCGGGCGCGGGATCCGGGAAGACCCGCGTCCTCACATCCCGCATCGGATATCTCATCGCCTCGGGGCGAGCCGCGCCGGGGCAGATCTTGGCCATCACGTTCACGAACAAAGCGGCCAGGGAGATGCGCGAGAGGCTCGAGTCTGCGTTGGGCGGAAGCGCAATACGCACAATGTGGGTTTCGACCTTCCACTCCGCCTGCCTCCGCATTCTCCGCTCCGAGCACGACGCATTGGGCATTCGCTCCACTTTCACGATCTACGACGCGCAGGACGCCCAGCGCCTCATGAAGCTCGTGTGCCGCGAGGAAAACATCGACATTCGGGCGCACCCGCCCAAAAGCCTTTCGCGCCGAGTCTCAGACCTGAAGAACGACCTCGTCACGCCCGAGCAGGCTGCGGCCGACGCAGCGGACCAAGACTCCCAGGCGCTCGCCCACGCTTACGCCGCCTACCAGAGCCGCCTCAGGCAGGCCAATGCGATGGACTTCGACGACCTCATCATGTCCACGGTCGATGTGCTCCGTTCCCATCCCGACGTCGCCGACCATTACAGGCGGCGCTTTCGGCACATACTCGTCGACGAGTATCAGGACACCAACCGAGCGCAGTACGAGTTGGTCCGGGCGCTCACGGGAACGGCCGAAGACGACAACCACGGCGAGCTGACCGTCGTGGGAGACGCTGATCAGTCGATCTACGCCTTCCGCGGAGCGACGATCCGCAACATCGAGGACTTTGAGAAGGACTTTCCCGAGGCGCGCACGATCCTCCTCGAGCAGAACTACCGTTCGACCCAGTCGATCCTCTCGGCCGCGAACGGCATCATCGCCAACAACAGCGGCCGCCGCCCCAAGCGCCTGTGGACCGATCGCGGCGACGGCGAGAAGATCGTTGGCTACGTCGCGGACTCTGAGGCCGACGAAAGCGCATTCGTCGTGTCGGAAATCGACAGGCTGCGCGACGACGCCGGAATTTCATACGGCGACGTGGCTGTCTTCTACCGGACGAACGCGCAATCGCGGGCTGTCGAGGACATGTTCGTTCGATCGGGGATCCCCTACAGGGTCATCGGCGGAACGCGTTTCTACGAGCGGCGCGAAATCAAGGACGCCTTGGCCTACCTCCACGTGATCGTCAACCGCGACGACACCGTCTCCATCCGACGCATCCTCAACATGCCCAAGAGGGGGTTGGGGGCGAAATCCGAGGAGGCGGTGGCCATGCACGCAGCGCGATGGGACGTGTCCTTCGGGGCTGCGCTTTGCGACGTCGTCGACCCGCATCCCGAACGCGGCCCGGTTTCGGGGATAGGGAAGAAGGCGTCTGCGACGATGGCCGACTTCGCGGACATGCTCGAAAGCGGGCGTGAAATGGCAGAGGCGGGGGAGGCCCCCGATGCGATTCTCGACTTCGCGATGGAGGAGTCGGGCTATCTCGACATGCTTCGTTCGAGCGAGGACCCGCAGGACGAATCCCGCTTGGAGAATCTGGCGGAGCTGCATTCCGTGGCCGTCGACTTTCACAAGGCGAATTCCGACGCGACGCTGGCGGATTGGCTCGACCAGGTCTCGCTTGTCTCCGACGCCGATCAGCTCGCCGACGGAGACGAGGGCGAGGCAACGCTCATGACCGTTCACACCGCGAAGGGCCTGGAGTTCCCGGTCGTCTTCGTCACGGGCCTGGAAGACGGGACTTTCCCGCATATGCGCTCGCTCATCGACCCCGCCGAACTGGCAGAGGAACGCCGCCTCGCCTACGTGGCGGTGACACGGGCGCGTCAGCGGCTATACATCACGAGGGCCGCTACTCGCGCCTCCTGGGGCGCGCCCCAGGAGTTCCCTCCCTCGCGCTTCATCGAGGAGATTCCGGATTCCCTCATCGACTGGAGGCGGTCCGAGTCAAGCGCGGACGCGGTGCGCCGAACGGGCGGATGGTCCGGAACATGGGGGAGCGGCGGAAGGCGTCGATCCGAAGGCCTCAGCGGAGGCTACGGCGACGAGTTCGACGGCGTCCCCGTCGTCGGCTCCGGCAAGGGCTTCGTGCCGGGAAAGCTCGGCGTGGATGCGGCTGCGGGAAGCCGCCGGAAGGGTTCGGCGCGGCGCGCGGACGTGGCGGGAGCCGCGGACGCTTCTGCGGTTTCCGGCGGATCGGCGGGGCCCGGGGGATCCTCGGGGCACGGCGCGGTGCAGGGGCCCTCGGGGAACGGCGCGGCCGACGGGGCGGATGCCGGACCGTCGGTTCCGGACACCCATGGCTTGGCCGTTGGCGATTCGGTTGTGCACAAGAGCTTTGGCCGCGGCAAGATCGTCGCCTTCGAGGGGAGCGGGCGCAACACAACGGCCAGGGTGACTTTCTCCAGCGGCCAAACCAAACGCCTGGCTTTGCGCTTCGCACCGCTGGAGAAGATCTGAAGCCTGCTGCCTTCCGCGTGCGCCTCGCCGGCCGCGCTTGCCGCTTGCCCGTGTCTTAAACCCGCCGTTTGCGCTCGTCTCAAGCGGCCGCCGCTTCTTTCCGCGGGCTAGCAGAGCTTCAGGGCTCTTCTTCTCCGCGTTTGCCCCTGAGGGTTCGGTTGTAGGCCAAGGCTGCGTCGAGCCAGAAGCGCAACTGCCCGTCGTCGGCGACGGACGCCGCAGACGCGCGAATCCACCCCGCTCCCATGGCTCGCCCCGGGCTGATCTCGGCGGGCGAGGCTCCCGGGACCTCGCTGAATTTCGCGTCGTCGGCGACGTCGATGCGGACGAGGAGATCTCCGTCCTTGGACGCGTGGACCGCCATTTTCTCGTTGACCATGAAAGCCTTGCCGCCGAACATCGAGACCTCGCGGACCGCAGGCTCGTCGGTAAGAAGATCGCGCAGGCGGGCGACGAGGAGGTCTTTCCCAGATTCTCCGGGCTCCGCGGAGGCTGCGGGCCGAAACGCGCCCGGGTTAGACGCCGCATCCTTGGACGCGGGGCTTTCAGACATGCTGTGCTCGGACCGAGCGCTTTCAGGCGTCTGGCCCTTGGAACCGCCGCTTCGCACGGGACTACGCTTTGTCTGCGGGAGGAGCGAAGGAAAGCCGATCGAAAATCAGCACGCTGTCGACGATCTTTCCCCCTTCGACGGTGAAGCACTCGGCTGCGGGCGCGGCATCGGCCACGGCGGTCTGCGGGCAGTAGAACAGCGCGACCCGGTTCCCGTCCGCAAAACTCGCAATGTCGACGAGCCCCGTCAGCCGCGGTGCGAAACCGCCAATGAACCGCTCGTATTCGCTTTTGCCGTGAAGATCGACGCCGGGGGCGCGGCAGGAGACGTCGTCGGCGACGAACGCCATGGCAGCTTCGACGTCGCCTCCGGTCCACGCGCGATGGTAGGCCTCGACGATCGAGCGGGGCTGGGAATCGGCGGGCGTAGGGGACTGGCCGTCGGTGTTCACTCCGGAATGGGGATTCGAGGACGTGACGGGATTATTTTGTGACATGGGTGCTCTCCTTGACGTCGATTGACTGTGCCCATCGATTCGGGTGTTCTCTCTTATTGCATTTCAGCCTACAACGTCGCTCCGTCCGAAACGGTTGACGCCAGGCGCGGATCTGACGGAGAGAAGAGCCAGTCTTCTTTCTCTCAAACAATTCTTGGTGGAACAAGGCGCACGGTCTGCATCATCGGTTCAGGGAAAGAATGCTGGGGGCGAAAGCTCATGTTTGCCTGCCTCGCCCCTGCCAATCTCCCAGCCGGGGCGAAAACAGGTTTAGGCACAATCGGCCCGCAGAACGGCTTTCGAGCCTTACGCCCAGATTCCCCGCCAATACTGCGCGGGCGTCACCGAGTCGGCGTCTGCGAGCCGATTGGCCCAACGCAGGGGAGCATAGGGGTCGGTCAGAGCCACGCGTCCGATTGCCACGGCGTCGCACCGGCCCGTCACGAGGGCCTGCTCCGCCTGCTCCCCGCTGGAAATGAGGCCGACGCCCACGACCTTGGCCTGGCTCCCCGAGACCGCCCGCTTGACGTCGGCGGCCAGCGGCAGCTGGTATCCGGGCCCCACCGGGATCGTGGCCGGAAGGAGGCCTCCCGAAGAAACGTGGAGGACATCGACGCCGTGGGCGACGAGGGCTTCGGCGGTGCGGCATGTGGCCTCGGAGTCGATCCCTCCCTCGGTCCAGTCGGTTGCGGACAGGCGGACGCACAGGACCTTGTCGCCGATCGCCGATCGGACGGCGTCGACGATGCGAATGAGGAACCGTCGCCGATTCTCCTCGCTGCCGCCGTATTCGTCGGTGCGGACGTTCGACAGCGGGGAAAGGAATTCGTGAATGAGGTATCCGTGGGCGCCGTGCACTTCGACGACGTCGACGCCCGCCGCAACCGCCCGGCGCGCCGCTTGTGCGAAGGCCTCGACGAGCGCGTCGATGCCGGCGACGCTGAGCTCCGACGGCTTGTCCAAGCCGGGAAAGGCGATCGGACTGGGGGCGACGAGAGTCCAGCCGTCCTGCGTGCCCTCGAAGGCGTGGGCGTAGCCCCGAAGCGCGGGAGAGGTGCCTGCCTTTCGTCCGGCGTGGGCGATCTGGACTCCGCAGAGAGCGCCCTCAGCGTGAACGGCCTTGACCAATTTGGAGAAACTCTCGATTTGCCCGTCGTCCCACAGGCCGAGGTCGCGCGGCGAGATGCGGCCCTCGGGCGAAACCGCCGTCGCCTCGACGACGATCGTGCCGAATCCGCCGACGGCGCGAGAGCCGTAATGCAGCGTATGCCAATCGGTTGCACGCCCGTCTTCCTGAACGGCCGAGTAGGTGCACATCGGGGCGAGCCACAGGCGATTGCGAGCCGTCGTGTTGCGGAATGGCGTCGGGGAGAAAAGCATGCTCATAAGCTTCATGGTACGCCCGAAGCCTCGGCGCGGACAGTGCCGAAGCGCACGATTTCCGGGCGCCGCGCCGTGCGAGACGCGTCTGCCGGGGTCCGTCTGTCAAACGTCGCACGGAAGGAGGCCGCAACTCGGTCGCGGCGGACATTCGCCCGTTCGCGTGTCGAGCCTCGCACGGGAAGGAGCCGGCGCAGGCAAGCCGGCGGTGACGAAGACGACGCGCGTGTTCTCCAAGCGGGCAATTTGGCGGCAGCGGTGGACACGTGCGGCGACGGTCGATTAGGTTTCCAATGTCCGAACAAGCCCTGACGGGCACAACGAAGGAGGGGCACGTTGCCGCTGTACCTAATCGAACTCAAGCCTGCCGAAGCCACCAAGGAATCCGTCGGCGCCCTCATTGAGAAAGTCGTTTCCGCCGTGGGCTCAAGCGACGGCGAACTCATCGAGACGCAGGTGACGTCCGACCACCGGATCGTCTTCTTCGTCGTCGAGGCGGATTCGCCGCGTTTCGCCTCGCCCGTCGTCAAGGCGGTCGAAGGCGTTGCGGAAATCGCCGGCCCCGACGAGGTTCGGCTTGTGGGCGCCGAGCTTGACGACATCAAGAAGTTGAAGTCCCACGCCGACTACCTCGTTGAATGGGACATTCCCGCAGAGGTCACGATGGACCAGTACCTTGCGCGAAAGAAGGCCAATTCCCCGAAGTACGCGGAGGTTCCCGAGGTCTCCTTCCTGCGGACGTACGTCCGGGAGGACACCGCCAAGTGCCTGTGCTTCTACGACGCTCCCGACGAGGAGGCCGTGACGAGGGCCCGAGCCGCCGTCCAGACGCCCATCGACCGGCTTTTCAAGCTGGACGTCTGAGGGGCTTCAGGGATTTCCCGAAGCTTGAAAGGCTTTTGACGCTCGTTTGAATGTGCGACGCCTCCGGCTCGTCGCTCGCAAGGGCCTGGAACCCTCACGGGTCTCAGGCCCTTGCGAGTTTCGGCCCGCGGGGCGGCGGCTGCTTCGGGCCTCATGCGCGGCCCAGGCGGGCAAGAGCCTCGTCGAGCAAGTCCACGGCGACCGAAAAGCTGGCCTCTGCCGAGCGGCGTTCCCCGAATCCGCCGCTCAGTTCCAGATCGACAAACCCGTGAAGGGCGGAGCGGACGAACCTGACGGCGTCGACCAGGGAATCCTTGGGGATGCCGTAGCCGATGAGCGCGGCGCCCGCGACTTGAACGATCCTCTCCGAAGCGTCGATCGTCGGCGGCGGGCACGCCGCCCCAGAGGGGCGTGCCGTTTCCGACGGGGGAGTTTTTCCTGAGGCCTCGCCTTTCCCTGAAGGGGAGGCCTTCGTTGCGCCGTCGGCTCCGCCTCTGCCCCGAAAGGCTCGCCGATGCGGGGAGCGTTGAATGAGGGGATAGGTTCCAGGATGAGTGTGGGCGAAGGACCGGTACGCCGAGGCAATCGCCTGCAAAGCGTCTTTTCCCGAGCGGCCGACGGATGCTTCGGCCAGTGCGTCCGCGAATGCGCTCGCGGTCAAGTCCACGACTCTGGCGACGAGGTCGTCGAGGCCTTTGACGTGCTTGTAGAGGCTGGGCGCCGCGACGCCCAAGGATTGCGCCAGGCGGGCAAGGGAGAGGGCGCCCAGGCCCTCGGCGTCGACGATGCGAGCTGCCTCCCGCGTCACGGATTCCGCGCTGAGCCCCGCCCTAGGCATGCGTTCGTCCAAAGCTAGGCATGCGCTCCTCCGAAGCCGATTCGGCTCGCGAATGCGATCGCCTCGCGCGCGGCGACGTCGGGCGATTCGAGCATCGGCGCGTGCCCGACGCCTTCGACCATGGCGAAGGCCCCCTGTGCGAATTGCGAGGCCGCCCACGATGCCTCGGCCCGAGGGTCCTTCCAGTCGGGGTCCTCGGCGCCCATGACGACAAGGGCGGGAGCGGTCACGCGGTTGAACCACGGTGCGACGACGGCATGGTCCGTGCGGGCGGTTTTCGAGAAGGCGGCCCAATGGCCTTTCCTTTTGAGGATCGAAGAGAGGCGAGAGGCCCGGGCCGAAGCCTGATCGCCGAGGCCCGGCCAAAGCCTGCGCGAGTAAAGGCGCCAAATTGCGGGACCCCACGGGCGGGCGAGGGCGAGGCGGAAACCGAGCCGCGTGAGCGGGTTCGATGAGCCGCGGAGGAAAGGCCCGAAAAGAAGAAGCCCGGAGACTTTCGCAGGCTCTCTTCCGGCGGCGATTGTGGCCGCGGCGGCTGACATGGACGCCCCCGCGAGGATCGCGGGGCCGCCTCCCAGTTCGTCTACGACGGCGAGCATGTCCTGCGCCGTCGGCTCGTCGCCGTAAGAGTCAAAGCCCGTTGAAGAATCGCCGTAGCCGCGCAGATCGGCGCTGGCGACCCGAAATCCTGCTTCGACCAAGCGGCACGAGAATGGGGCGAAGGCGTCGCGACTGTCTCCCATTGCGGGCGAGCAGACGACAAGCGGGCCCTCGCCGGCAACCTCGACGCAGATCGTTCCTCCCGGAACGGAAATGTTGCTAATGACCATAGCCAATAAGCTAATGTCATTAGCTTTCGGATGCAAACCGTTTCGATCGGCTTTCCGATGTCGGCTGGCATTCCGCCGCCAGCGCTTTCGTCACAGTCAGCTGTCGTGGCGGTCCGCTGTCGTCAGGCGATCGCGTGGAGCCGCTGTTCGGCGTCGTCGACGAGCGTTTTGAGCGTCGAAGAATCGATTGCGGTGTCGAATTCCCTGCACCGCTGCGCCAAGCCGTCAAGCTCCTCGAGGCTTTCGCCGACCGCGTCGATGTGACGGGAGACGGCGCTGGCCAACTCGTCGGAGCCGTCCGACGCGCCCTCGGCGTCCGACTCCTGCTCCTGGTTCCACAGCATGAGGACCTGACGGGGAATCGCCAGCAGATTGGATGTTTCGACGATGAAGTCGGCGGTCTCCGAGGCGAGTTCGGCATGGGCCGCGGCCATCTCCTCCATCTCCGACAGACCCTTGCGCAGGGCGCCGCCGAGCATCGCGATGGCGTCCGCCGAAACGTCGGCGTCGGTCCCGCCGTCGATCAGCTCCGCGGTGAATTTCGCCATCATAGTCGTGTGAAGCCGGGCCAAGGCCACCCTGAATCGGGTCCGTGCGCTGATCTTGTCCAGCCGCGCGAGGGCGTCGACCAGCTGGTCGGTGGGCTCGCGCACGAGGTCCTTCATCTGCCCCCACGTTTCGAGGAGCTGGGCGAGTTTCTCCGTCTTCGATTCGCTTTGGCCGAGGGCTGCGGACAACGCGTCGTCGTCAACCTCCTCGCGAAGGCCGTCTCGGGTGGACCGAAGCGCTGCGGACAGGTCGGCCAGATCGTCCTGCCGGTCCATCCAGGCGTCGAGCTCCTTTGCGATGCCCTTGGCGTCGGAGAGCATCTGCGCCAAGGCGCCGCTGGCCTCGGGGCGCTCGGGGAACTCGTCGGCCGTGGACTCCCGCTTCGCAACCTCCGCGGGAAGCGCGATGTTCTGAAGGTCCTCGTATGAGTGCACGCCCGACTCGTCGAGCAGCTCGAGGATCTTAGCCGCCCCCTCAGACGCGACCTGGCGCCGCGTGAGCCCCTCGGATTCGAGCTTTTCCTCGAAAGCGGACGCCTTCTCATATATCGAGAGGGCCTTGCTGAAAAGGTCCTCGCAGCCGGGGCGTATTCTGACCGAGAGATAGCCGCCGTCCTCGAGGGGCGTGACGGTGGCGAAGACGTCGTATTCGCTGCCGTCGGAGGCCAGATTTCGCACGTAGGCCGCAAAAGGCTGCCCGGCTTTGATAGTTGCCCACATCGCGTGGAATGCGCCGCGGGGCATCGCCGGATGTCGAATGATGTTGTGGGGCGCTCCGACCAGTTCGTCGCGGCTGTAACGCGACAGCTCGACGAAGACCTTGTTCGAGCAGCCTATGATTCCGCGCTCGTCGGTTGCCGAGAAGAACATCTGGTCTGCGCCCACCTCGTGTGTTTCGCCTGTGACTTCTGCTTGTACGACCTTCACTGTTCGCTCCTCTGGGTATTCGCCGTGTTCGCGCTTTCTGACGCGAACATCAACCAAATTTAGAAGACTCGCCAGTTCCGCAGAAGATGCGGGTATGGGTAACGATACCCGTCGTGTGAATCGACACATCGGCGGAAGCGCGCCGATAATCTGCGGCGCTCGAAGGTCTCGGGGGTCTCGTCTAGACTTGATGCGTCTGGAAACGAAGACGTCGGAAGGACAGTACGTGGATCTCTACGAGTATCAGGCCCGCGAACTATTCGAGGCGCACGGGGTGCCCGTGTCGGCGGGGATTGTCGCATCGACTCCGCAGGAGGCGGAGTCGGCCGCCCGCGAGCTCGGCGGCGGCCCCGTCGTTGTCAAAGCGCAGGTCAAAACGGGCGGCCGAGGCAAGGCCGGGGGCGTGAAACTCGCCCGAAGCCCGCAAGAGGCCGCAGACAAGGCCGCAGAAATTCTGGGCATGGACATCAAAGGCCACGAAGTCCGCTGCGTGCTCGTCGCCTCCGGCGCGGACATCGCCCGAGAGTTCTACTTCTCGGTGCTGCTCGACAGATCCGAGCGCAGATGCCTCGCCATGTGCTCGGTCGAGGGGGGTATGGACATCGAAACCCTCGCAAAGGAGCGGCCGGAGGCGCTGGCCAAGGTCGCCGTCGCCCCGAACGTCGGAATCGACGAGGCGAAGGCGCGTGAAATCGTCGGAGCAGCGGGCTTCGACGTCGAGACGGGCGAGAAGGCCGTGCCCGTCCTGCTCAAGCTGTGGGACGTGTACTCGGGGGAAGACGCGACCCTCGTCGAGGTCAATCCGCTCGTTTTGACGGAGCAGGGCGAGATCGTCGCCCTCGACGGCAAGGTGACGCTCGATGACAACGCGCGGTTCCGCCACAGCGGCCACGAGGCGCTCGTCGACAAGGCCGCGGAAGACCCTCTTGAGGCCAAGGCGAAGGCGCTCGGCCTCAATTACGTCAAGCTCGACGGCCAGGTGGGGGTCATCGGCAACGGCGCGGGCCTGGTCATGTCCACGCTCGACGTCGTCGCCTACGCCGGAGAGGAATACGGCGTGGGGCCGGCGAACTTCCTCGACATCGGAGGCGGGGCCGACGCGAACGTCATGTCCAACGGCCTCGACGTCATTCTGGGCGACCGGGACGTGCGGTCGGTGTTCGTCAACGTTTTCGGCGGAATCACGGCCTGCGACGAGGTCGCCAAGGGGATCGTCGCCGCCCTCGACGCGTTGGGCGAGGCGGCCTCCAAGCCGATCGTCGTGCGCCTCGACGGCAACGCCGTCGCCGAAGGCCGCGCGATCCTCGCCGAAGCGAACCACCCCCTCGTCACTCTCGTCGACACGATGGACGGAGCGGCGGCCAAGGCCGCCCAGCTGGCCGCCGGGTCGGACGCGAAGCAGTCGGACGTGAAGTAAGGAGCAGGCCCAATGTCCATCTTCCTCGATAGGAATTCGAAAGTCATCGTCCAGGGAATGACGGGGTCCGAAGGGCGCAAGCACACGCGCCGGATGCTCGGCGCGGGCACGAACGTCGTCGGCGGGGTCAACCCCCGCAAGGCTGGGACCTCGGTGGAGTTCGACGTCGCCCCCATCGGCCCGGGGGCCGAAGAACGCCGGGCCGGCGCCGTTTCCGTCCCCGTTTTCGGATCCGTCGCCCAGGCGAAGGAAGCCACAGGCGCGAACGTCTCCGTCGTCTTCGTTCCGCCGGCGCACACGTTGGGCGCCGTCCTCGAAGCCGTCGACGCCGGGCTCGACCTCGTCGTCATCATCACCGAGGGCGTGCCGGTGAAGGACGCGACGGAGTTCTACGCGTACGCCGCCGAGCGCGGCGTCAGGCTCATCGGCCCAAACTGCCCCGGGATCATCTCGCCCGGCCAGTCGAACGTCGGCATCACGCCCCCCGACATCACGGGGCCGGGGCGCGTCGGGCTCGTGTCGAAATCGGGCACGCTCACCTACCAGCTCATGTACGAGCTTGCGGACCTCGGGTTCACGACGTGCATCGGCATCGGCGGCGACCCAGTCATCGGCACCACTCACATCGACGCCATCAAGGCCTTCGAGGCCGACCCCGACACGGAGCTCATCGTCATGATCGGCGAGATCGGCGGCGACGCCGAAGAACGCGCCGCCGCGTACATCGCCGAGCACGTGACGAAGCCCGTCGTCGCCTATGTGGCGGGTTTCACCGCGCCCGAGGGAAAGACGATGGGGCATGCGGGGGCCATCGTCTCCGGCTCGTCCGGAACGGCCGCGGCCAAGAAGGAGGCCTTGGAGGCCGTCGGCGTGCGCGTGGGCAAGACGCCCAGCCAGACGGCCGCCGTCGCCAGGGAAATCCTGGGGGTCTGAGGGCCGCCGCGCCAGGGTCGTCGGCGGCGCTTCAGGCGCCGTCGGGAGTGCGCGCGGCGCTCCTTGACGCGGAGTCCACGTAGCCGCACGCGTGAATCCCCGATTCGCGCTGCGAGGCCGAACGGGTCTCCAGTTGGAACGTGGAATGGTGGATCGCCACGTCGAAATGCTCGGCCACGCATGTTCTCAGATCTTCGAGTATCGCCACCGCGTGCCCGTCCTGGAAGCAATCGTCGCCGACGACGACGTGCGCGGAGATGACGGGCAGGCCTGTGGCGACCGTCGAGGCGTGCAAATCGTGCACGTCGAGGACGTGGTCGAGGCCCAGCATGTGCTCGCGGACCTCGTCCAGATCCAAGCCGCGAGGGGTGGTCTCCATGAGGATCGCCCCGGCTTCCCCGATGAGCTTGACGGCGCGCGGGAGGATGAGGGCTGCGATGAACAGGCCGGCCACGGCGTCGGCGCGCTGCCACCCGACTGTTGCGATGACGATCGCCGCCGCGATGACGCTCAGAGAGCCCAGCGCGTCGTTGGCCACCTCCAGGAAGGCCGCGCGCATGTTGAGGTTGGAGCGCCGGGCCGAAGCCAACACCAGCATGGAGGCGGCGTTGCCGACGAGGCCGACGACGCCGAAGACGATGAGCGTCTTCGACGGCATGTCGGGAGGCTCGCGAAGCCGCCCGACGGCCTCGACGACGACGTAGACTCCGACTCCGGCCAGCACAGCCGCCTGCGCCAGCGCGGCGAGGACTTCGGCTCGCCGGTACCCCCACGTGCGCTTGGACGACGGCGGCCGCCGCATGAGCGTCGCGGCGACGAGCGCCATGAGAAGCCCCGAGGCGTCGATGACCATGTGCACCGTGTCGGTCAACAGCGCGAGGCTGCCCGTGAGGGCGGCGCCGACCGCCTGGGCGAGCAGGATCGCCGCGGCAATGGCGAAGGCGGCCGCGATTTTGCCCCGCGCGTCCGGCGGCTGCCCGTCCGGCGAGTCGGACGGGGCGAAGGGCGAGCCGTGCGCGTGGTCGTGCGGCGCCATCGTCACCGCCCCCCGTCTTCCCAGTGGCGGATCACTTTGCGCAGAAGGACGCCGAAGGCCAATCCCGTCGCCGCGAGGTACGTCCCGTAGAATCGCCGGGCCGTCCGGCCGAGCGGGACCTCGAGAACGCGGATCGCCGCGGTGAAGGAGAACATCCGCGCCGCGCGCTCGCCGGCGGCATGAAAGAGGACGGGGCCCGTCGGCATGCCGCGGCGGCCCGATTCTGCCGCGAAGAGCTTGACCGGGATGCCCGTGAGCGCCTGCTTCCAGTAGCCTGACGCGCCTTCGCCGAGGTATTCCGACGTCGCGCGTTCCATGCCGGGGCGGGTCCACGGCGCGGGCGGGCGCGCCCCCGCGCGGGTGAGCGCGTGCGTGAGCGCAACCCCGGCGACCGACCCCGCGACGACCGCCGTCGCACGCCTGAACAGAAGCCTCGGCTGGGCTACCCCCAGCCAGACCTGGCTCATCTCCGCCATGACGGGGAAGGAAACGGCCTCGGCCATGCCCCAGGCGAACATGATCGCGTCCCCCCGCGCGCCCTTCATCGCCGCGTCCACGGCGGAGTGGACGGGGGAGACATGCACAAGCGCTTTCATCCCAGCACCGCCGCAAGGGGAAGGACGAGCAGGAGGGAATCGACGCGGTCGAGCAGGCCGCCGAAGCCCGGCAGCCAATCGCCCGCGTCCTTGACGCCGGCCGCCCGTTTCACCATCGATTCGAGCAGGTCGCCGAGCACGCCGCCTACGCCGACTGCGATGACGAGCCCGAGCGTGATGTGCCCGAGGAGCGTGAGGATGACGACGGCGCCCGCGAGCGCCCCGACGAGCCCGCCCACGGTTTTGTTCGGCGAGAGCGGGGACAGCGGGCGGCGCGCCCACGCGAATCTTTTCAGGCCCGTCCCTCCCGTCCAGGCTGCGACGTCGGCGGCGGCAGCGGCGAAGGCGATGAGGAAGGCGTCGTGCCACAAGACGACGAGGTGCGCGAGCGACCAAGGGATCCAGATCGAGGCGAAGCCCGTCAGCGTGGCCCTGCGCACGCCGTCGGCGGTGTCTCCGGCCACAACCGCGGGCAGAGCGCATACGAGGACCATGACGGGGGCGAGCGCCATCATGTTCGGGCGCTGCCAGGCCGTCAGCGGATAGAGGACCGCGAGAACGGACAGGAGGATCGTTTCCGGCCGAGGCAGCCGCGTCATCCGAGCCAGCTCTCGAATCGCCTGGAGCCCGAGGAGGGCCGCGAGGAGCGCCGTTGTTCCCCTGCCGATCCAAATGGGTATGCCGACGGCGGGGATGATGACCGCCCAGGTGGTCCACCGGCGGTGGAGCTCTCTTTTGCGGGAGAGCGCGACGCCGATTCCCGCAAGAAGCAGGATCGTCAGGGCCGTCACCGCGAGGAAGACCGCGCGCCCCTCCAAGCGCCAGCCGGTGAAGGGCACGGTGAACGTCCAGGACCTGTCGCCTCCGACGATCCAGCCGATGAACGAGTCGCCGAGCGCCGTTGGCTGGATCATTCGAACTCCTCCTCGGCTCGCTCGCTCCTGGCTTCGTCTGTCTCGACCGCGTTGCCCTTTGCGTCGTTCTGCCCGGCTGCGCGTTCCCCTCCGACGGCCCTCTTCTGGACGACCGCGCCTTCTTCCTTGACTTTGCCGTTCCCTCCCAACGCGGCGATGTCGGGCGGAGGCGCAGGCGCCGCCCTGTCCGCCGGAGCGGGCCCGGCCGTTCCCCGCAGCGCCCTGTGCGTCTTCGCAAGCCTCACGGCGGCGGTCGCGAGGGATCCCGCGACGACGATCCAGCCGAAAACGGCCAGACGCTGAGGGAAGGCCGCCGCGAGAACGGCGGTGAGGCATCGCTCCGTCTTGCCGAAGGGCCCTCCGTTCAGACGCGGCGCGCCCGCCCCCGCCGCGCAGAGCGAGACGAACGTCGGCAGGGTGGCCGCGGCGGTCGCTGCGAGCAGAAGCGCCGTCGTCGACGTCGGCGAATCCGTTCGAACGGACAGGCCGACCAAGCCCGCCATGATGAGAAAGTCGGAGAAACGGTCGCCGATCTCGTTGAGGACAAAGCCGAAAGGGCGGGAGACGCCGCGTGCGCGGGCAACTGCGCCGTCGAGATTCGCCCCTCCGAGTCTGGCGGCGAGGAAGACGAAGGCGGCGATCCACCAGCCTTCGACGATCGCCCACGCTCCGAGCGCCGCGGCCGCCACTCCGGCCGCCGTCCAGAAATCCGGCGATATTCCGCGGCGGACGGAGGCGGAGACGATGAACCCGAGGCGTCTGGTATACCAATACTTCAATGCGTACAGGGACTTCACATCGATAGCTTATAGGCGCTGAGGCGGCATGCCCATGGGCCGTCCCACACCGTGGGAGCCTCCCGCGGAGCCTCGGGTGCGCCGAATCCCTGTATCATCGGATCGGCCGGGCGGCGTTCGTCGGGGCCGCCGGGCGGAAATCACGAGAAAGGCTGCGAAAATGTCCGAAAATGCAAGCGAAGTCACTCCCAAAACGCCAGGCTCGGACGCCGAGGCCGACGGCGGCGCGGCGGGCGCAGTCCACGTTGCGGGCAACTGCGGCGCCGTCGACGGCGGCACTGTGCTCGACAGGTACTTCGCCCTCTCGGACACGGCCGGCAAAGAGCGGAAAGACTTTGAGGAGCTCGTATCGCTTTTCAGCCCCCGCGCGCGGATCGCTTCTGGACGCGGCGAGGACGTCGAGGGCATCGACGCCGTGAGGGCTTTCTACCGGGAGTTTTTCGATCGCAACCTCGAATTGCATCACGTGTGGAAGACGAAAGTTGAGCCGGACGGGCTGCACATTGCCCGCTGGGCGGTTGCAGGGCGCAGAATTTCCGGCGAAGTTTTCGCCCTGTCCGGTTGCGACACAGCCGAGACCGACGACGCCGGCCGAATCGCGAAGCTCCGCGTAAAGATCGACTGAGGCGGCGGCTCGCTTCCGCGCCGCGGCGTCGGGACTCATTTCTGCGGCGCCGGGTCACTCCCTGACGACGCGCACGGGGGAGAAGGCCCGGTCGAAGACGACGAAATTGGGCCGCTTGCCCAACTCGAAATTGAGTGTGACGCCCTTCGCCCCCTCGATGGAGGCCGCCCTTGCGGGAGCGGCGACGCACGCGCGGACGATCTGCCCGAACGGGAGGACGCCCCGCCGGGCGAACAGCGCGAGCTGGTCGCTCAGCCGCGAGCAGCCCCCGGCGATCGTCTCTTTCCCCGCGAGCCGCGCCGCGCCTTCGCGCACGTCGACGTCGAGGCCCCCGAGCGTGTACCGCCCTTCGGGCATGCCGGCTGCGGCGATCGCATCCGTGACGAACGCCGCGTTTTCGCCGACCCATCCGTGCACGTCCTCGACGAGGGCGGGGGCCAGATGGACGCCGTCGCCGATGGTTTCCACGATCGCGCGCCCTTCCCGGGCGGCCGCCAGGAACTCCCTGACCGGGCCGGGTTCGCGGTGGTCGATCGGCGGCATCGCGTTGAACAGGTGCGTGACCGTCTGCGGCACACCCTCAAAGCCGAGCTCGGCCGCGCAGAGCGACGTGGCTTCGAGGGCTTGCGCCGCGGTTTCGCCGCTTGCGGCGGTGTGCCCCCAGGATGGTTTGGCGCCGTGGGCGAGCAGGATTCGGACGGCCTCCATGGCGTGGTCGGCCTCCGGGGCGACGGTCATCGTCTTGACGAAGCCCCTGCCCTCCTTGAGCCACGCCGCGAGCTCCTCGGGGTCGGCGCCGCGGATGGCCGCCGGATTCTGGGCGCCGGCCTTGCGGGGAGAGACGTACGGGCCCTCCATGTGGATTCCGGCCAGGTCGCCCGATTCGCAGAATGGGACGAGCGCCCGGATCGCCGGCAGGGGATCGGCCGTCGAGACGAGGGAGGCGAGGAGCGCCGTCGTCCCGGAAGCTCGGTGGGCCTCGATCGCCTTGCGTATCGAGCGGGGATCGACGTCGTCGGGGAAGGACGCCCCGCCTCCGCCGTGGCAGTGGACGTCGACGAGCCCCGGCGCGATGAAAGCCCCCGAGACGTCGGCCTCGCCGGAATAGCCCCGCGGCAGCACGCGGGCGAGGACTCCGCCCTCCAGCGCGAGCCCGCCTCCCGCCTCCCTTCCGTAGCCGTCGTAAACCGTGCCCGAGACGACCATGTCGGGTTTGTCGGCTTCTGCCGCCGCTCCGGGCCCGCCCATGCCTACGCCGACGCGGCCGGCCTCTGCCGCGTCGACGCGCCTTGCGCCGCCGGTCACGCCAGGCTCCAGCGCTCGCGATAGAGATCGGCGTATTCGAGGCGTTCCGCGGCCTCGGCGTCGACGAAAACGGTGAGGTCCGGGTGCATTTGGGCGACGGTCGCAGGCCATTTCGCGCTGATCGCGCCCTCGATCAGCTGGCGGACGGCTTCGGCTTTCTGAGCGCCGAAGGCGAGCAAGAGCAAGGATCGCGCCTCCATGATCGTTCCCAGACCCTGCGTGACGCAGCGGGAGGGGACCTTGCCGACGTCGCCGTCGAAGAAGCGGGCGTTGTCTGCGCGCGTTCGGCGGGAGAGAACCTCGACGCGGGTGCGCGAGACGAGCGACCCGCCCGGCTCGTTGAAGCCGATGTGCCCGTTGGCGCCGATTCCGAGGATCTGCAGGTCCACGCCGCCGGCCGCGGCGATCGACGCCTCGTACTGCCCCGCGGCAAGGCGCGGGTCGGCGGCCGAGCCGTCGGGGGTGCGAAGGCCGGCCTCGGTCAGCCCCGTCTTTTCGGGCCCCACGAGCTCGCGCCGCAGGACGTTGCGGTACCTTTCCGGATGTCCGTCCGCGATTCCCACATATTCGTCGAGCGCGAAGGCGGCTGAGCCCTCCAGGGTGAAGCGCCCGGCCGCGTGTGCCTCGCGCAGCTCGGAGTAAAGGCCTTCGGGCGTGGATCCGGTTGCCACGCCGAGGGTCGCGTTCGGTTTGCGGGCCAGGAGATCGACGACGCCGCGCGCCGCGGCCGCCGAGGCCTCCTCGGACGTCTCGAAGATGCCGATCTGCATCGCCAGTCCCTTTCTCGACGCGCCGTTCCCGTTTCGCGGCGCGTCGTTGCAATACCGGTGGTCAGTGACGTTTGCCCTCAACAATACACGCTCGCGGCCGATTTGTCTTACAAATTCTGGGCGGGGAGTTTCGGCGTGTGTCCGCCTATTCCGAACGGGGGATGCGACCATTGGCGTGATGAGCACAGAGGAACGCCGCGCATGCATTGCGGCCGCCTGGGTCCCGGTCAGGGCGCTGGCGGTCGCGTGGACGACGGTCACGGTTTTTGCGATTTTCTCCTACGCCGCGACGGTCTCTTCTCCGACCCTCAGCCACGTCGATTGGCACGACGCGGCGCAGGCGGGAACGTCGATCTTCTTGTTGGCGATGGGAGGCCCGGCGGAGGTCGGGAATGCGAGCGTGAGCCTCATGCCGTTGAGCGTGACTCTGCTCATCTGGTGGTTCGTCTATCGCTCCTTCCTCGCAACGGGGGTCGATTCCTGGGCCCAGGCGGCCTCGGCGGCCGCATCGTCCTTCGTGTGCACCCTGATCCTCGGGCTCGCCGCCCTTCCGGGCGCCGGGCGCTTCAGCGGCGCCGTCGGGGCCGCGGTTCTCACCTGCGCTGCGATGGCTCGCGCCCGCTGGCGGATCTCGCGCCCCGACGGCCGCGTGTGGAACCTCCTTGAACGCTGCCTCGGCGAACTTCGGCCCGTCCTGCGTGCCCTCGCCGTCGTCTCCGTGGCTCTTTTGGCCGTCGCCCTCGTCCTCGGCCGGAGTGCGATCGCCGCCATCAACGGCTACTACGTCCAAGGCGCCGTCGGCACCGTCATGCTCGCTGTCGTGCAGCTGGCCTACCTTCCCAACATCGTCGTCTGGGTCGCCTCCTTCGCGCTGGGGGCGGGTTTTTCCGTGGGCCGGGGCACGGATTTCTCCGCGTTCGGCGTGACGAGCCTCCAGCTTCCCGCCATTCCGGTTTTCGGCGCTCTGCCCAATCCGGGCGTGCGGATGGCGTGGCTTCCCGTTCTTCTTGCCTTCCTTGCCCTGGCCTGGTTCGTCTGGCGCTCGCGCGCATATTCGAGTCTGAAAGAGGCGTCCGCCGCGGCGGGGGCGTGCCTGGGCTGCCTCTTCGCCCTCGGCGCCGCGGCCGCTTTCCTTTCGGGGGGCGCCGTCGGGCCGGGGCGGATGTCCGACGTCGGCCCTCGCCTCGCGCCGCTCGCCCTCGGTTTCGCCTTGGCCATAGGGCTGCCGTGCGCGCTCGGCCTGGTCGCTCCCCGCGCGGCCGCCGCGCTCCGCTCCCGCAGAACGGGGCCGCCGGAGGAGGCAGACGCGGAGGAAGGGCTCTCGACAACCGGGTTCTCCTCCCCGCAGCCCGATCGAAATTCCCGTGATGCCGCCGACTCTTTCGCCTCCGAGAGAAGGCGAGACCTCGAAAATCGTACGTTTGCCCGCCCGTCGAAGTGGCAGGGGAACCGGCGTGACGATACATTTGTCAAGTGAATAGCAAGCGCGGTCCCACTCGCCTCGTTGTGCTTGTGTCGGGCACAGGGTCGAATATGCAGGCCCTTTTGCGCGCCTGCGCCGACCCCTCCTACGGGGCGCGAATCGTCGCCGTGGGCGCCGACCGCCGAGGCGCCGCCGGAATTCAGATCGCCGAAGAGGCCGGAGTTCCGACGTTCGTCTGCGCCCTTTCGGAGCACTCGTCGCGGGAAGAGTGGAACGCGTCTTTGCGCGACGCCGTGGCGGCGTACGAACCCGACATCGTGGTCCTCGCGGGCTTTCTCAAGCTCGTCGGCCCCGAATTCCTAGCCGCGTTCCCGCAACGCGTGGTGAACACCCACAATGCGCTTCTGCCTTCCTTTCCTGGAATCCACGGCCCGGCCGATGCCTTGGCGTACGGTGTGAAGGTGACGGGCGCAACCCTTTTCGTCGTCGACCCCGGGATGGACACGGGGGCGATTCTGGGACAGACAACATGTCCGGTTCTCGAGGGAGATTCCGAGGAAGCGCTGGTAGAACGAATCAAGGAAGTCGAGCGTGCTCAGTTGGTTGAGCTCATCGGGCGAATGGCGCGCGAAGGCTGGTGGGTCGATGGCAGAAAGGCGGGGATAGGTGCTCGGTCCAGATAAGCTTCTTACGCTCATAGTGTTTGCCATATTCACGGTCGCCAGCGCGGCCGCCGCAGTATGGCTCATCGGGCGCGAGCCCACTCGCAAGATTCGGGCGCAGGCCTCCGCCGCCATGGTCGCCGCGATCGTGGGCGCCATCAGCATGACGGGCATTCAGATGAACCGGACGCTCGGGTACGCCGCAAACTGGAGCGACGTGCCGGGCCTGTTCTTCATGAAGCCCGACGGAAAGGGCCCGGCGACGCCGATCCGCAGGCCCGTTCCCGGGCCCGACGCCGGCGATCCCGAATTGCCGGGCCGCCCCGGAGACTCACGGTGGAAGGCCAAGTTCACGAAGGATTCGAACGGCGCCTACAAGACGAAATTCAGGGGGCCGATTTCGGGGATCAGCCTTCCCGTGTGGGTGTGGACGCCTAAGAACTATTCGCCGACGAACGGGAAAATCTACAAGGTCATGCTCATGCTGCACGGGTACCCGGGCAACCCCTACAAGGTTCCCACGCAGCTCAATCTCCAAAACGCCATGAAAAAGCATCCGAACACGATAATGGCGATCCCCTCGCTCAAAGTCGACGCCACGTCTCCCGACTGCGTCGACATCAAGGGGCGGCCCGCCGTCGGATCCTGGGTGGTGGACGACGTCGTCGGCATGGTCCGCCACAATTTTCCCAACACCGAGAAGACGCGAAAGGGATGGACCATCGCCGGCGCCTCCTACGGCGCCTACTGCTCCGCGGTTCTCGGCCTCACCCATCCCCAGACTTTTTCCAAGATCATCTCATTTTCCGGATACGACCAGCCGGAGACGGGGCGTTTGCTGGGCGCGCCGCTTCGTGTTCGGCGAGAATTCAGCGTGTCCAGCCTGTTGTCCAGACAAAGGGCGTGGCCGCAGCGGTTCTACGTCACGGGTTCCAAAGGCGACCCGAAGTCGGCCGCCTTCGTCCAAAAGCTCAAGAGAATATCGACGCCGGCGGTCAGAATCACCTCGCTGCTCCAGCCCATCGGGGGCCACAACTGGGGCGTGTGGCGCAAGGAGCTGCCCGCCGCCTTGGCATGGAACGGAAAGGTCTGATGTTTGCCATAACCGGCGGTGGGACGATCTTCGTCAGCTTCCTTTTGACGGTCGCATGCATCGTTTGCGCCGTGGTCTACGGCCCCCGTTTTCGGTGGGAGGGCCACCACGCGGCATGGGGGGTCCTGGCCCGTTCCGGAATCGTCTTCCTGTCCATTTTGTGGGGATGCATCACCGTGCTCCTGCTCTTCAACAGGGTCACGCTCACGGTCACATCCTTCGGCGATCTGGACGCCTTCCTCTACCTGCTCGGCTTTTCCGACTGACGCGCACGCGCGCCAAGCCGTATTATGAATGCGTCGGCGACTGGCGTTGGATGGGATTGACCATCGGGGAGCGAAGTCTCGGCGTCGCACGCCTGGGCGCCGGAAAGGAGAGACATGCGCATCCCCATTCGCAGGGCGATTATTTCCGTTTTTGACAAGGCAGGCGTCGAAGAGCTCGCTGCGGCGCTTCACGGCGCCGGCTGCGAGATCGTCTCAACCGGCTCAACGGCCGAGGCCGTCCGGTCGGCGGGCGTGCCGGTGACGGAAGTCAGCGAGATCACCTCGTTCCCGGAGTGCCTCGACGGCCGGGTCAAGACCCTCCACCCCGCGGTCCACGCTGGAATCCTCGCGGACAGGCGACGCGAGGAACACATGCGGCAGCTGGCCGAGCTCGGCGTCGAAGGCTTCGACCTCGTCGTCGTCAACCTCTATCCCTTCTCCGGGACCGTCGCCTCGGGGGCGGGCTACGAGGAGTGCATCGAGAAGATTGACGTCGGTGGGCCCTCGATGATCAGGGGCGCCGCGAAAAATCACGCGAGCGTGGCTGTGGTCACGGACCCCTCGGACTATGCCCGTGCGGCCGAGGCGGCCCGGCGAGGGGGCTTTGACGCCGGCGAGCGGGCGGCCCTCGCGGCGAAGGCCTTCGCGCGCACCGCCGCCTACGACGCGGCGATCGCCCGCTGGACGGCGCAGATTTACGGGGATGCGGCCGTTGACGCGGATGCGGCCGCGGGCGGCGGCGAGGCGGGGCTTTCGGGAGCGGCCGCGGGCGAAGAAAACGAGCTGTTTGGCTGCGCCAAAGTCGCCGATCTGCGCTACGGCGAGAATCCCCACCAGGCGGCCGCGCTTTACTCGGCGGGCGGGGGCGGCGTCGCCGGGGCCGTCCAGCTCGGCGGGAAGGAAATGAGCTACAACAACTACCAGGACGTCGACGCCGCGGTGCGCGCCGCCTACGACCACGCCGAGCCCGCCGTGGCCGTGGTCAAGCACGCCAACCCCTGCGGCGTTGCCGTGGCCGAGGACGTCGCGCGGGCGCACTCGGCGGCCCACGCCTGCGACCCGCTCTCGGCCTACGGCGGCGTGATCGCCGCCAACAGGGAGGTCGATGCCGCGACGGCCAAGCAGATCGCCCCGATCTTCACCGAGGCGATCGCCGCCCCCTCGTTCAGCGCCGAGGCGTTGGAGATTCTCTCGTCCAAGAAGAATCTGCGGATCCTTCGGGTCGATCCGATCGACGTCGCGCACGACATTCGGCCGATATCCGGGGGAGCGCTCGTTCAGGGGCGCGACAGGATCGACGCCGAAGGAGACGACCCCGCGCAATGGCGCCTGGTTTCCGGGGAGCCTGCCGACGAGGCGACTTTGCGGGATCTGGCATTCGCGTGGCGCGCGGTGCGCGCGGCGAAGTCCAACGCGATTCTTTTGGCCGACTCGCGCGCCACAGTGGGGATCGGGATGGGGCAGGTCAACAGGGTCGATTCGTGCCGCCTCGCCGTGGCGCGGGCCGGCGAGCGGGCCGCGGGCTCGGTCGCCGCCTCCGACGCCTTCTTCCCCTTCGCCGACGGTCTCGAGGTCCTTCTCGACGCCGGGGTGCGCGCCGTCGTCCAACCCGGCGGATCGGTTCGCGACCAAGAGTCGATTGAGGCCGCCCGGAAAGCCGGCGTGACGATGTACCTCACCGGCGTGCGCCATTTTTCCCACTGAATCCGCCGTTTCTAGGAGTTCGCGGAGCCGCGTCGGCTATTGCGCCCGGGCGGGCGGCGTCGGCTCCGCGAAGTTTCTTCTCGGTTTTGTGTGGAAAGGGTAAAAGAATCCCTTACACTAAGACCGGATAGACGTTGACGAAAGGATCCGACAATGACGATTGACCCCGTTCTCATTGATCGCGCAGTGGAACGAGCCCGCCAGTGGAGCGAGGATGCAAGGGCCTACCCGACGGCGCGATCGGCCAAGCTTTTGTCGCAGGTTCTCGACCACGAGGGAGGCCTCGACTACACGGTGAACTTCGTGGACGGGGTCATTCGCCCTGAAGACCACGGCGTGGCCGCCCGCAACCTCAAGCATCTGTCCAAACGCGACTCGGCTTTCCTGCCCCTGTACCTCGCGGCGCCCGCGAACGTAGGCGGAAGGATCGCGCCCTTCGTCCCCTCGCTGGCGTCGTCGGCCGCGCGCCGCGTCTTCGCTATGCTCGTCGGCGACCTGGTCCTCGACGTGACGCCGGACAAGCTTGGCCCTGCGATTGCGAAGCTCCGCGCGGACGGCTCCCGGCTCAACCTCAACCTCCTGGGCGAGGCCGTCCTCGGCGACAAGGAGGCGGCCCACCGCATGGAGGCGACGGCGGCCCTCATCGAACGCGACGACGTCGATTACGTTTCGCTCAAAGTCTCCGCGGTCATCGGGCCTCACGCGCCCTACGGCCACGCGGCGGCCGTCGAGGAGGCCGTCGAGAAGCTTCTCCCGCTCTACAGGCTCGCGGCCGCCTCCAGCACCTTCATCAACCTGGACATGGAGGAGTACCGGGACCTCGATCTGACCATCGACGTGTTCACGCAAATCTTGGATCGTGAGGAATTCCTCGGATATCGCGCGGGAATCGTCCTTCAGGCGTACCTTCCCGACGCCCTCGGCAGGCTCAACGGGCTGACCGAGTGGGCGCAGGCCCGCCGGGCCCGGGGCGGCGCCCCGATCAAGGTGCGCATCGTCAAGGGCGCCAACCTTTCCATGGAAAGGGTGGACGCGACGATGCACGGATGGGAGCTGACAGTTCAGGCGGACAAGGCCGACACGGACGCCAACTACATCGCCTGCCTCGACGCCGCGCTGACCCCCGAGAGGGTCGACGCCGTCAACATCGGCATCGCCGGCATGAACCTCTTCACAATGGCCTACGGATACGAGCTTGTGCGCGAGCGGGGCATCGCCTCCGGCGTCGACTACGAGATGCTTGCGGGAATGGCGACGCCGCAATCCCACGCCGTGCGCGACACCGTCGGCCCCCTCCTTTACTACGTGCCCGTCGTCAGGCCCGAGGAATACGACGTGGCCGTAGCCTACCTTGTGCGCCGCCTCGAGGAGAACGCGGCGCCGGAGAACTTCATGTCGAACGTGTTCGACCTGGAGGATGCCGATGCCTTCGCCTTGGAGGAGAAGCGATTCCGCGACGCCGCCAAGCTTGTTCCGGGCTTGGCGTACGGGCCGCGCCGCAAGCAGAACCGCTTCGAGCGCACCGTTGTGCCCGACCGTTTTGAGAACACCCGCGACACCGATCCGGCGCTGCACGCGAACATCGAATGGGCCGAGAAGATTGCCTTGCGCATCCCCGGCTCGAAGCTCGGGGCCGACGTCGTCGCGGAGAACATGATCGATTCCGACGCCGAGGCCCGCAAAGCCGTCCAGTCCGTGGCCGCCGCGGCCAAGAAGTGGGCGGCGCGCACAGGCAAGGAGCGGGCGCAGGTCCTTCGGTCAGTCGCCCAGGCCATCGAGGACCACCGCGGCGAGCTCATCGAGGTCGCCGGAAGCGAGGCCGGAAAGGCCATCGACCAGGGCGACGTCGAAGTCTCGGAGGCCATCGATTTCGCGCTCTACTACGCGGACCTCGCTGAGGAGCTCGATTCCCTCGAAGGCGCCGCGTACGTTCCGGTGGGCACGACCCTCGTGACGCCTCCGTGGAACTTCCCGATCGCCATTCCCGCGGGAGGCGTGCTGGCGGCGCTGGCGACCGGCTCCGGCGTCGTCTACAAACCGGCCAAGCTGACCAGGCGCACGGGATCCTACCTCGCGAAGCTCATGTGGGAGGCCGGGGTCCCCCGCGACGTCCTCGCCCTCGTGTGCATGGACAAGTCCTCCTACGGGAAGGTCCTCGTCGAGGAGACCGACCAGACGATCCTCACCGGTTCGATCGACACGGCGCGGATGTTCCGCTCGTGGCGCCCCGACCTTCGCCTGTTCGCCGAGACCTCCGGCAAGAACGCGATCATCGTCACCCCGAACGCCGACATCGACCTCGCGGTCAAGGACGTCGTCTACTCGGCCTTCGGCCACGCCGGCCAGAAGTGTTCCGCGGCCTCGCTCGTGATCCTCGTCGGATCGGTCGGATTCTCCAAGCGTTTCCAGCGTCAGCTCTGCGACGCCGTCCGCTCGCTCAAGCTCGGGCATCCCCACGACCTCGCCGCCCAGATGGGCCCGATGGTCGAGCCCCCGCACGGCAAGCTGCTGAAGGGCCTGACCGAGCTCGGCGAAGGCGAGACATGGGCGATCAAGCCGCGCAAGATCGACGACAAGCTGTGGAGCCCCGGCGTGCGCGCCGGCGTCATGCCGATGAGCGAGTACCACCTGACCGAATACTTTGGCCCCATCCTCGGCGTCATGAGGGCGGACACCCTCGGCGAGGCGATCGCCTGGCAGAACGCCGTCGACTTCGGCCTCACCGCCGGTCTGCACTCGCTCGACCCCGAGGAGATCTCCGCCTGGCTCGACCAGGTTCAGGCGGGCAACGTCTACGTCAACCGCGGCATCACCGGCGCGATTGTGCGCCGCCAGCCGTTCGGCGGATGGAAGCGCTCTTCGGTGGGCGCCGGGACGAAGGCCGGAGGCCCGAACTACCTCATCGGCCTCGGGCACGTCGAATGGGCGGACAAGGACCTCGGCCGCGCGCAGATCTCGAACGAGACGCTGCGCGGGGCGCGGGTGATCGCCGAGACGATGGACGGCGTCGACCAGGATCGTTTCCTCGCCGTCGTCGAGGGAATGGACAAGGCTCTGGCGGGTCACTTCCGGCCGGCAGACCCCAGCGCCCTCGGGGTGGAAAAGAACGTTTTGCGCTACATTCCCTTCCCTGAAGTCGTCATTCGCCAATCGGGCGCGGGATCCGGAGACGTCATGGCGTTGGCCGCCGGCGCTTTGGCGATCGGCGCCCGCCCCAGGGTCTCGACGTCCGCGGCGCTGCCCAGGCAGGCCGTCGACTTCCTCGAGTCGAGGGGCGCCGAGGTCGTGCTTGAATCCGAGGATGACTTCCTCGCCTACGCCGCCACACGGGCGAATTCGGCCGACGGCGTGCGTTTCCGCCTCCTCGGCGCCGATCCGAAGGCGCTGGCCGAGGCCGTCGGCGGAAGCGTCGACGTCGGCGTCTACGCCGAGCCGGTCACCGGCAGCGGGCGGATCGAGCTGCTTCCCTTCGTCCAGGAGCAAGCCGTGTCGGCCACGAACCACCGCTTCGGAAATCCGACGAGGCTTCTGGACACCGTGATCTAGAAGCGCGGGGCCGGCCCTGACCCTGGGGGCCGGCCCTAGCTTCTGGCGAGCGCGCGCATTGAGCGCAGAACGACGACGAGCGAGGCGAGAGAGGCTTCCTGCGGGGAGTCGGCCAGCGCGGCGGTCGCCTCAATGGCCCGCTTCGAGCCGGGGCGTTCGCCGAGCCACGCTGCGACCCGATCGGGGCTCTGCTCCGTGTCGGCGAGTATGCGTTCGGTGAGGGCCACCGCCGCTGCACGCAAATCGGCCTCCGTGGCTGACTGCGCGGTGGCCGTCCACACGTCGGTCACCGGAAGCGCGGCGTCGAGTTCGAGCAGCCTGCCAATCGAGAACCGGCCGTAGACGTCGAACATGACGCGCAAGACCTCGCCGGGATCCTCGCCCGTGCGGGCGGCGGTGTCGATCGCGTCCATAAGCGCCGTGGCCTTTGCCAGATCGGAGAAGACGGCGGCCAGCGGCTCGGGGACGCCCGCGGCAGCGGCCTCGTCGATCTCCTGCGAACGCCTGCTCAGATCTGGCTCGGCCAGAAACGCGTCGAGGCGTCCGATCCAGTCGCCGACGGCGGCAAACCGCTCCACTGTGTCGCCGATGGGCGCGGCCGGCGCCTGGATGAGCCAGCGGACGGCGGCGTCGAGCGTGCTTCTGAAGCCAAGGTAGAGCTTGGTCTGGGCGTGGGTGGGGATGCGGTTGTCGAGGGCCTGGACGGCGTCGGTGAATCCCGCCAGGTCGAGGATTTCCCGGGCGGCGGCGAAGGCGCGCGCGACGTCTTCGACCGTGGCTTGGGTGTCCTCGATCGCGCGGAGCGCGAAGGTCAGGCCGCCGCGGTTGACGATGGAATTTGCCACGGCGTTGGCGACGATCTGGCGGGCCAGGGGGTGCCTTGCCAGCCTGTCTGCGTAGGAGGCGGCGATTTGCGGCGGAAAATAGGCGCGCAGGTCGCGGGCGAACCATTCGTCGTCGGGCAGGGAGGAGCCGAGGAGGTCGTTTTTGAGGGCGATTTTCGTGTAGGCCGTCAGGACGGAGAATTCGGGGCTGGTCAGGCCGCGGTCGAGTGAGGCGGCGCGTTTGAGCAGGTCGGCGTCGCTGGGAAGGAACTCGAGGCGCCTGTCGAGGTCGCCGCGGTCTTCAAGGAAGTGCATGAGGCGGATGTGCTCGTGGGCCATGGCCGGTCCGAGGGCCCGGGCGTTGCCGAGCAGGACGTTTTGCTCGTAGTTGTCGCGCAGGACGTGCGCGGCGACGTCGTCCGTGACGGAGGCGAGGAGCTCGTCGCGCCCGGCGCCGGTCAGTTCGCCCGAGGCGACCAGCGGGGCGAGGAGGATCTTGATGTTGACCTCGTGGTCGGAAGTGTCCACACCGGCCGAGTTGTCGATCGCGTCGGTGTTGATCCGCACGCCGGCCAAGGCCGCCTCGATGCGTCCGCGTTGGGAGAATCCCAGGTTGCCGCCTTCGCCGACGACCGTGCATCGAAGGTCGGCCCCGTTGACGCGGACGGCGTTGTTGGACGGATCCCCGATTTGTTCGTGGGTTTCGTCGCCGGCCTTGACGTATGTGCCGACGCCTCCGTTGAACAGCAGGTCGACGGGGGCGGTGAGGATGGCGCGCACGGCCTCTGCCGGGGTGAGCGCCTCCACGGCCTCGTCCAGGCCGAGCCGTTGGCGAGCCTCGGGGGAGACGGGGATGGATTTGGCCGATCGGGGCCACACTCCGCCGCCGGGGGAAATCAGCGAGGCGTCGTAGTCTGCCCACGAGGAACGCGGCAGTTCGAACAGGCGCTTGCGCTCGGCGAAGGAGGCCGCGGGGTCGGGGTCCGGGTCGAGAAAAATCGATCGATGGTCGAAGGCGGCCACCAGGCGGATGCGCTCGGACAGCAGCATGCCGTTTCCGAACACGTCGCCGGACATGTCGCCGATGCCGACGGCGGTGAACTCCTCGGCCTGGGTGTCGATTCCCAGCTCGCGGAAGTGCCGCTTGACCGACTCCCACGCTCCGCGGGCGGTGATTCCCATCTTCTTGTGGTCGAACCCGGCCGAACCGCCGGAGGCGAAGGCGTCGTCCAACCAAAACCCGTAGGCGCGCGAGACGGAGTTGGCGATGTCGGAGAACGTCGCGGTTCCTTTGTCCGCAGCGACGACGAGGTACGTGTCGTCGCCGTCGTAGCGAACTGCTCCTTCGGGCGGGACGACCTTCCCGTCGACGAGGTTGTCCGTGACGTCGAGCAACGCGCCGATGAAGATCCGGTATGCCGCGATGCCTTCGGCCAGCCACGCCTCGCGGTCAGCGGCAGGATTGGGCAGGCGCTTGGCGAAGAAGCCGCCTTTCGATCCGGCGGGCACTATGACGGCGTTTTTGACCGCCTGGGCTTTGACCAGACCGAGGATCTCGGTGCGGAAATCCTCCCTGCGGTCCGACCAGCGCAGCCCGCCGCGGGCCACCGGCCCGAAACGCAGATGCACACCCTCCACGCGAGGCGAATACACCCATATTTCGTGCAGCGGCCGAGGCTCAGGAAGAAAGCCGATGCGACGCGGCTCAAGCTTGAAGGCGAGAGACGCCGCCCCGGTCAAATAGGCGTTCGTGCGCACGACGGCGTCGATGACGGCGAGAAGCCCGCTGGCAATCCGTTCGTCGTCGAGGGAGGCGGCCTTTCCGACGCCTTCGGCCAGGGCCCCGCGCAGTTCGCGGGGATCGGCCTCGTTGCCGGGGCGGAACCTGGCCTCAAAATACTCGACGAAAGCCCTTGCCAATTCGGGGTTCTTCACAAGGGATTCACGCAGGTAGGTTCGCGAGAAGGGCAGGCCTGCCTGCCGCAGATAGCCCACAAGGGCGCGGAGAACGGCCACCTGGGATTTCGTGAGTCCGGCTGAAAGCACGAGAGCGTTGAGCGAGTCCGATTCGATTTCGCCCGTCCAGGCCGCCGTCACGGCTTCGACGAATCGTTCGTCGGCTTTGGCCCAGCGTTCGGGGCTTTCGGCCCGCAAGCCGAAGTCAAACATCTTGGCCTCGCCGAAGGCGTACGGGCGCTCGTCGGTGACGACGAGGTCGAAGTTCGAGAATATCGGCAGGATTCGGGTGAGCGAGACCTCTTCGCGCACGAAGACCTTGAGGCGGCGCGCGTCGGGGGATCCTTCGGGGGCGTAGAGTTCCAGCTCGAAGCCCCCGGGTTCGAGCTTCGCCAGCCGGGCGGCGTCGCGGGCCCCGGTTTCCGGAGTGTACTCCGTCTTGTAAGCGGCAGGCACGAGGGAGACGTCGGCGGAAGATTCCGCGGCGACGACGAAGCCCTCGTCCCAGTCGAGCGTGGCGCGGGCGACGATGCGGGCGAATTCCTCTTCGTCGACGTCGGTTTTCGCCCCGCACACGATGTAGCTCATGTAAGCGAGCGGGCCGGAGCTGACGTCGAGCTGCGTGTCGATTTCGGAGCTGGCGAAGGTCTCTTCGACCAATTGGGCGATCCGCGCGTGGGAGTGCGCGGTGAAGTGCTCGCGGGGAGTCACCACCAAGCATGCGACTGCGCCGGGGAAGATGTCGGAGTGCACGATCGTGGTGGTCCGCGATTGGGAGATGCGCGAGACGTCGGCGAGCAGGGCCTCGGGGCTCAAGAGCATGAGGATGTCGCGAGGATAGCTTTCGAGGATCTGGAGAAGGTCCTTGCCGGAATGCGAGTCGCGGGGCAGCCCGGAGGCGTCTATCACGGCGTTTGCCCGCGAGGCCGCGAGAGGAGTGGCCAGAACGGAGGACGCGTAGGTGTCGGCGGTCATGAGGCCGAAGACAATCGTGGGTCCCATTGCGAAGACGTCGATGTATGCGTTGCGATGCACGCTCGATCGGTAGCTCGACTTTGTGTGGATGAGCGTCGGCGCGAAGTGGCGGCTGGCGGCCTGTCGGGGAGAGATGGTGGCCAGGTGTTCGAGCTGTTTGCGCAGATCCGGGTATCTGGCGGCGAGGCCGAGCGTCTGCTCGCCGTCGAAGGCCCCCAGGATCGTGAACGACCCGTCCGCTATCCATTCGAGCGTCTCGCGGTCGTTTCCGGACAGCGTCGTCGCGGCTTTGCGCGCGAGCTCCGTCATCTCGGACCAATCGGCGACAGTCGCGCGGACGTCGCCGATGACGCCGTTGAGCGCGTCGAGGAGGGCGGCGTCGGGCGCCGGAGCGACGTCGACGGCGATCCACGATTCGCCGTCGATGACAGGGTGAAGCAGCCGGGTGACGGCGTAGCCGCGGGCCTTGATCGCGATGGAGACCGAGTCGACGAGAAAGGGTATGTCCTCGGTGACGCACAGGACGGTCGATCCCTCCAGCGCCAGAGCGGTTCTGCCGTTGGCCTGTTCGGAAAGCCGCCGGTGGGCGGAGATCAGATCGGAAAAATCCTCGTTGGCGAGGCTTGGATCGATGCGCTTGACGTGGTCCGTATAAGCTTGCACGACGTCGAATCCGCCGCCCGTTTCGGTGAGGTCGGTAGGCATGCTCACGCTCCTTCGTGTGTGACCCTTATAAAATACCCCAACCCGAGACGGGGGTCACAGCTTGACCCTCAGCGTTTTTCGGGCGCGAGAAAGTTCTCGCGGCGAGTCGATCGCCAGCAACGCGGCGAGTTCGCCCTCCTTCTCCCAACGGATGACGAGCCCTTCGGCCGTGTCGATGCGCTTGCCGCAGAGGAGGCTTTCGGCGTCGAGGACGTCCCCGACGCCGGAAGGGTCTTCGAGGCTGGGAGAAGGTCCGCCGGACGCTCCGTCGGCGGGACTTCGGGCGCCGTCGGCCCGCCCTGGAATGTCGTCGGCGAGGCCCGGGATTGCGCCGACGAAGCCGATCTGTCTGCCGAATTGGGCGGAGAAGGCCTCCGGCGGCGCCAAGAACCTGGGCGGCTTTCCGCGGCACACGGCCGCCGCAGTGAAAGCCCCGTCGGCGAGCGCCTTCGTCCAATGTCCGCCCTTCCGGAGGCCGTGCGGGGTGAGGGCGTCCGCGCAGTCTCCAACGGCGTAGAGCCCCTCGACCGGTCGGCCGTTGCGAAGGACCCGGGTCCACATGTCGGTGACGAGCGCGCCTCGGACGCCGACGTCGACGGCCGGCTCGATCGCGGGAAAGCTCGGCGCCGCGCCGACGGCCTGCACGAGAACGCGCCGCTCCGCCGAGGAAGGCCGATCGGGCGGCCGCGGCGTGTGCTCGGCCGACGGCGCCGGCCCCTCGGTCGATCCCGACTGCGCGTCACCGGGCCGTTCTTCGCCGATTGGCCACTCTTGGCCGAGATGGAGGCTCACTCCGGCGTCGTCGAGCCAACCGGACCACAGGTCGTCGACCGCGCCGCCGAAGGTGCGCCCGAGGATGTGGGACGAGGACTCCCACAGGTGAACCTCGCAGACCGCGCTTGCAACGGAGGCGAGCTCGGTTCCGACCCAACCCGCTCCGACGACGTCGAGTCTGACGCCGGGCGCCAGCGAATCCGCGAGCCGCAGCGCGTCGGCCGCCGTGTGGAGGGCGAAGGCGCCGGGCACGGCGACCCGGGGCGAGCTTCCCGACGCGACGATCGCGGCGTCGACCGGCGTCTCGTCGACGAACCACGCTCCATTGCGGCGACGCAGCCGTTCGACTGGGCGAGAAATGACGTCGACGTCGAGGCTCGCGAGGTCGCCGAGCCCCTGGTCAGCCAGCGGACGGATGGGATTGTCAAAGAGACTTTTGGACAGCGGAGGGCGGTCGTAGGGCGGCCTGCCCTCGGCGTCCCAGGCGACGAGCGAGCCGGCGAACCCCGCCTCGCGGAGCTCGGCGGCCGCGCGCAAACCCGCCAATCCGGTTCCGATGATCCCGATGCGGTCGATGTTCATGGCAACAATGCTAAAGCCGCCGGCCTCGCCGGCGCGCGGAGCTTCCACAGGCTTCGCCGAGCGGTCCACACCCGAAGCGGGATCGCCGATGCCCTCCGGAGCGGGGACCGCCAATGCCGAGTCTGAAGCGTCAGACCGAAAGTTCGGATCTGGGCGGCCCGCGGCTCGCCGAAAATCAGCCGCCGAAGGCCTCCTCGGACTTGCGGCCGTCGCTGGAGGAGCGGGAAAGGTCGGCTTCGATCGGTTGCACTTTCGGCGCGCGGGTGACGAGCTTGTGGACGGCCCACACTCCCAGGAAGAGGGGGAGGCCGATGTAAGACGACAGGAGCGTCATGACGTCGAGGCCCTTTTCAGCGTCGAAAGCCTCGTAGCTCTGACCGACGATGACGATCGCGCACATGGCCATCGCGAGCAGCGGCCCGGCCGGGTACCACTTGGCCCGGTAGGGCAGCTCGTCCAAGGAATGCCCCTGCGCGAGGAAGGCTTTTCGGAATTTGTAATGAGACCACGCCACGCCCATCCAGGTTATGAATCCGGCCAGCCCGGAGGCGCTGACGAGCCACGTGTACGCGGCGCCGTCGCCGATCAGCGAAGAGACGAAGCACGCGGCGCCGATCGCCGCGGTGACCGCGAGGGCGGGAACCGGCACGCCGCGGGAGTTCGTGCGCCCCAGGAAGGCGGGGGCGTTTCCCCGACGCGAGAGGGCGTAGAGCATGCGGGTGGAGGCGTACAGGCCCGAGTTTCCGGCCGAGAGGATCGACGTGAGGATGACGGCGTTGATGACGGAAGCCGCCGCCGCGATTCCCGCGCGGTCGAAGACCAGGGTGAAGGGGGAGTAGGCGACGTCCTTTTCGTCGTTGCGCAGGAGATTCGGGTCCGTGTAAGAGACGAGGAAGCCGATGACCGCGATAGTCCCGATGTAGAAGAGCAGGATGCGCCAGAAGATCGTTCGTATCGCCTTCGGAACGGTCTGCTCGGGGTTCTCGGTTTCGCCGGCGGCGACGGCCACCAGTTCCGTGCCCTGGAAGGAAAAGCCAGCGACCATGAAGATGGCGAGGATTCCCAGGCCTCCGTCGACGAACGGCGCTTCGCCCTTGGTCCAGTTCTCGAAGCCCGGGGATTTTCCGCCCATGATCCCGAAGATGATGAGGACGCCGAGCACGAGGAAGACGACGACGGTGACCACCTTGATGAGGGCAAACCAGAATTCGCCCTCGCCGTAGGCGCGGGCCGAAAGCGCGTTGAGCAGGACGAGGAGCGTGAGGAATATCGCCGACCACATCCACCCCGGGGCGCCCGGGAACCAGAACTTCATGACGAGCGCGGCGGCCGCGAGCTCTGCGGCGACGGTGATCGCCCAGTTGAACCAGAAGTTCCACCCCGCGGCGAACCCGAAGCTGGGGCTGATGAAGCGGGTGCCGTATTCCCCGAACGAGCCGGCCACGGGAAGGTACGTGGACATCTCGCCGAGGGACTGCATGAGGAGGAACACCATGAGGCCGATGAGGCCGTAGGCGACAATCGCGCCGCCGGGCCCCGCCTGGGAGATCGTCTTGCCCGAGGCGAGGAACAGACCCGTTCCGATCGCCCCGCCGATTGCGATCATCGTCAGGTGGCGGCTGTGCAGTCTGCGCTGCAGACGGTTGTCGTCGCTGTGCTCCAGAGGTCCCGAACTCATCGTCGACCTTCCTTGTCGTTTTTGCATCCGGCCGTGCGCAAGGCCGGACGGCATACATACGTACTGCGAAGCGAGTGTACGCTCAGGGAGAAAAGTGTCCAAATGGCAAGGGCCCCGTGAGAGATGAATAACCTATGGTCCGATTGGGTCCCTCTGCCCGTTTCAGAATGCCAAAGTGGCGGTTAAAGTTGAAGCCATGGGTGACAAAGAGCCGACGCGAGAAGTTCGCGTCCCGAAAGACGCCGTCTACGCCGCCGTCTTCGTCTCCCTCGTCGCCGTCGCGGCGTCCGCGTTCGTGTGGGGCAGCGTGGTGGCGTGCAGACTCCTCGCGGCCCTCGTCCTCGGCCACGCCCTGTGCAGGGTTTTCCTGCCCGACGGCGCGGTTCCGCGGGTGCGGCGCCGGCGGGCCGACGCGATCGTGGGAGTCGCGCTCGCGCTCGGGCTCTGGTATCTCTCGGCGTGGGGCGCCACGCCTTCGGTCACCCTCGGCGCAAACCTGTGAAGGGACCGGCCGCGTGCGCGAACAGGGGGCTTGCTCCGCTTGCGCCGTTCCGATCGGCCCTCGGCACAATGAAAGAAGAAGAATCGTATGAGCATGCTAACCCGGCGCCTTGCAAAGAACATCGCCGATCGGACGGTTGAGAGGAACGCGCGGAAAGTCAACCGCGACCGGAGGCATCCGGAGAGGATCCGGATGCCGAAGCTGGTTTTGTGGACCGGCGCCGGAATGTTCTTTTTCGGGATAATCGTGGTCGCCGTCTCTATCTGGGGCGAGCAGGATTACCCGATACCGGGGATAGTCATCGGTTCGCTCTTCGCGCTTCTCGTTGGCGCGCCGTCTCTGTTCGCATACAAGAACTTTTGGTACTCGATCGACCCCGAGGGCGTCTCCTTCCGGCTTGCTTTCAGCGGCGAGAAGAGGATCAGGTTTGTGGACATCGTGTCGAAACAGGTTGTTCAGCGAGAAAAGGGCGACGTCCTCAGGATGCAGGATTCGCATGGGACCAGGTTCCAGATTTCGGCGCCCTTCTTCGACACCCTGCCCATTCTGGCGCGCTTCGGCTTCTACGATCAGTTCCAGCGCTGGCCCTCTCCCCAAGAATTGGACGAGTACACCGGAGGCGCCCCTGGAGTGGCGAGCACCATGTATCACCGGGGCGCCTTCGGCCAGCAGTCGCAGTCGGGCTCTGAGCATCCCGGAGGCCGCGTTCCCAGCCAGATAAATGCCCGGTTTCCTTGGGGCGCCCCGAAAGCGGGGAACGCACCTGCGGGCGCGGCCCAGTTCCCGCAGCGTTCCGAGCAGTTCGGACCCGCGCCGGACGCCCCGCAGCCGATGGGACACGATCAGCCGGCCGACGTCGACTCGGGTTATTCTCTCGATCCGGCCTTCCGCCGCCCTGAGCCGCCCGCCGCGGCCGATCCGCAGCCCGATCCGCTCGACGACGATCCCACCGTTTTCGGTCTGCAGACCGGCGTAGCCGCGGGGCAAGGCCTTGCGCCTCCTGCAGTCGGCATCGCGGGCCAGGGCGCCGTGCAGCCCGAGCAGGCCGCCGGAGGCTTCCCCGCGGCAGGGGGCTATCCTCCCGTAAGCGCCCCTTCGGCGGACTATGCGCAGACTTCCGGCTACCCGCAGCCTTCCGGCTACCCGCAGCCTTCCGGCTACCCGCAGGCCCCCGGCTACCAGCCGCCTTCGGGTTATCCGCTGGCCCCCGGCTACCCTCAGCCTTCCGGCGCGCCCCAGGCCGGAGCGCCCTATGCCGCCGGCCCGCAAGCGCCGACGGCGCCCTCGGGTTTGGAGGGATACGACGCCGATGAAACGATCTTCACCGGTCGGGGGGCGGGCGTCGCCCCTTTGCCGGAGCCGACGCCGTCGAACGCCCCCGATCCAGACGCCACGGTGTTCGGAGTCCGCTCCTATGAGACCGAAGGTCTGGCCCAGCGGATTCCCTCCCACCTCGCGCCGCCGTCTGCCCCGGCTCAGGCTGTTTCGGCCCCACAAGCCGGCGGCCCCCGCGAGGGCGGGGCGGAGCAAAGCGAGGACCCGGAGGCCACCGTTTTCGGCATGCCGTCCTACGGCGAGTTCGCCCGCTACCCGAGCGGCCCGGGCGCCCCGGTGCCTTACGGCGAAGTCGCGCCCGAGGCGCCAGACGGGCAGCAAGGGCAACAGGGAAACTCGCAAGCCATTGGCGGGCGTTTCCCCGGAGGATCGGGAGTCGTCGGCAACGGGCGCTGATTCGACAGGGCGTTCGTCAGTCCGACGCCGACGCTCGCACGCGCACGTCGGCCTCGATCGCCCTGCGAAGTTCGCCCGCCGCGTCCGTCGAAGTTCGCCCGCCGTCGGCCGGTTCCGAGTCCGGCCTTGAACTCCCGCGTCGCCGTGTGAACGGTGAAGTTTGAACGGCGCAGCCCGAACAGAGAAGCCTTGACGCCAAAGGCTCCATAGCGTAACGTTGTTCGGTCTGACGCGATACAGCCGTTATCTATGTCTGCTTTCGCGGAACCGAAGGGAAGAAGGGAGCCTCGGTGAGTACTTCGCGCACCGAAAGCCCCGGCGCAGCAGCAAAGAACACCGATGCGTCGGGGCGTGAACAGTGGGGAAGCCAGCTCGGCTTTCTTGTAGCCGCCATCGGCTCGGCCATCGGTTTGGGAAACATCTGGCGTTTCCCAGGCGTCGCCTATGAAAACGGCGGCGGGGCGTTCATGATCCCGTACGTCGTCGCTTTGCTCGGCGCAGGCATTCCCATTCTCTTCCTCGACTACGCCCTTGGCCATCGTTTCCGGGGAAGCGCCCCGGCCGTCTTCCGCAGGATCTCGAAAAAATTGGAATTCCTCGGGTGGTGGCAGGTCCTCCTGTGCTTCGTCATCATGACGTACTACGCCGTGATCATCGCCTGGTCTTTGCGCTACGTCTTCTATTCGGCGAACGTCGCGTGGGGCAAGGGAAGCAACGCCGCCAACCACTTCAACAGCTTCATAGAGGCGGCCTCCGCGCCCCAGTATTCGCTCGCCCCGGTGTGGAACGTCGCCCTTCCGCTCGCCGTCGTGTGGATCGTGGTGCTCCTGGCCATCGGGCGGGGCGTCTCGCGCGGCATCGAGGTCGCGAACAAGATTTTCCTTCCCCTCCTGGTCATCCTCTTCGTCGCCCTGGTCCTGCGGGCTCTCACGCTTCCCGGCGCCGCCGAGGGACTGAACGCCCTGTGGACGCCCGACTTCTCCGCATTGAAAGAGCCGAAAGTCTGGCTGGCCGCCTTCACTCAGATCTTCTACTCGCTCTCGGTCGCCTTCGGCATCATGCTGACCTACGCCAGCTACCTCAGGCGCCGCTCAAACCTCGTGGGAACCGGCCTGGTCGCGTCCTTCGCCAATTCCTCCTTCGAGATTCTGGCCGGATTCGGCGTTTTTGCGACCCTCGGATTCATGGCCGCGCAGCAAAACACGTCCGTCGACAATCTCGAAGGCCTGCAGGGCATCAAGCTTTCCTTCATCACGTTCCCCACCGTCATCTCGGAGATGCCGGGCGGCGCAGTCTTCGGCGTCCTTTTCTTCTTGTCGCTGGCCTTTGCGGGCATCACATCGCTCATTTCGCTCGTCCAGGTCGTCGCCGCGGGCATCGCCGAGAAATTCAATCTCCGGCCCGCCGCCTCGGCCATGGCCGTCGGAATACCCGCGGCGGCTGTCTCCCTCATGGTTTTCGGCACGAAATCGGGAATTTATTCGCTCGACGTCGTAGACGCCTACATCAACGCGATCGGAGTGGTGGCCTCCGCCGTCCTCGTCTGCCTCATCACTGCTTACGGGGTGCGCAATCTCAAGCAATTGCAGCGGCACCTCAACTTCGTCTCCGAAACGGGAAACCGCATCGGCGCGTGGTGGCGGTGGCTCGTCGGCGTCGTCGTCCCGGCCTTCCTCAGCTACGTGTTGGTCAGCGGCATCGTCGGCTACATCCGCAACCAGTACGACGCGAAATCGTACACGCGGGGGTTTGAGAACGCTTTCGGATGGGGTTCCGTGGCCGTGGTCTTCATAGGGGCGCTCGTCTTCACCCTGATCAGATGGCGCACTCCGGTCGATGATTTCGAACCCATTTCCCTCGACGCTTCGAACACAGGGGGTGCACGATGACTTCCAGCGCCGTGATCTTCATGCTCGTGACCGTGCTCATTGTGTGGGGCGGGCTCGTCGCCTCCGTCGTCGCCCTGGTTGTCAGGGGGCGCCGCCAGGGACGGGAAACCCAAACTGCGGTGGTGATGGAAACCCTCGAATCTGAGCGTTCCGAACCCGGCGTGGTCGGCGCCAAGCAGGGCGAAGGCGCGTTAGGCTCCGAAGGCAAAGGAACTGCCGGCTCCGAAGGCGAGTCTGAGGCCTGAACCGAGGCCGGGCACTGGGGAGGGGACGAAGGTGAGCACAGAGACGAACGGCGACCGCGGCTCGGCGCGGGTCGCCAATTCGGCCGACGGCGGGCTTCGCCGGGCGCTGACCAATCGGCACATCCAGATGATCGCCCTGGGAGGGGCGATTGGAACGGGTCTGTTTTACGGTTCGGCGGAGGGAATCAAGCTGGCCGGCCCGTCGATCCTTCTGGCTTACGCCCTGTGCGGCGCCGTCATTTTCTTTGTGGTGCGGGCGATGGGGGAGATGTCGGTCCATCGGCCGAGCTCGGGCTCTTTCAGCCGCTACGCCAACGACTACTGGAGCCCCCGGGCGGGATTTGTGGCCGGATGGAACTATTGGTTCAACTACGTCGCCGTGGCGATGGCCGAACTCACGGTGGTCGGCCAGTACATTCAGTATTGGTTTCCTTCGGTTCCGGCGTGGGCGTCGGCGGCCGCCGTGCTGCTCGTCATCACCGCCGTCAATCTGGTGGGCGTCAAGGCGTTCGGCGAGTTCGAATTCTGGTTCGCCGCGATCAAGGTCGCAGCCGTCGTCGGGATGATCGCCTTGGGCCTCTACGTGATCGCGGCCGGCGTCAACTCCAATCCGCGCCTGCCCGACCCCTCCTTCGGCCATCTGTTCAGCGACGGCTTCCTGGCCAAGGGCCTGACGGGCCTGGCGGCTTCGCTGGTTTTCGTGATGTTCTCTTTCGGGGGCATCGAGCTCATCGGGATAACCGCGGGCGAGGCCGAGAACCCGCAGCGGTCCATCCCCAAGGCGATCAATCAGGTGGTCTACCGCATCCTCATCTTCTACATCGGCGCGCTGTTCGTCATCATGGCCGTGGTGCCGTGGGACGCGATCGACGGCAAGCTCAGCCCCTTCGTCCAGATCTTCGACTCCGTGGGCATCAAGGCCGCCGCGCACATGCTGAATTTCGTCGTCCTGACGGCTGCGCTGTCCGTGTACAACTCCGGCCTGTATTCCAACGGCCGCATGCTTTATTCGCTCGCGCGGCAAGGCAACGCCCCGAAGGCCTTCATGCGTCTGTCCCGCCGCGGAATCCCCTTCGTCGGCGTTCTCTTCTCCTCGTTCGTGACGGCCACGGCCGTGGCGATTGTCTATTTCCTGCCGAAAACGGCCTTCACGATTGTCATCTCGACGGCGTTGGCATCGGGGATCATATCCTGGGCCATCATTTTGATCACTCAGAGGAAATTCAGGAGGGTCATCGGGCACCGGGGCGAGGCGGAGCTTTCATTCAAGCTTCCGGGCGGGAAAACGACGAATTCGATCGTTCTGGCTGCGCTGGGCGGTCTGCTCGTACTCATGGCCTCCAGCGCCGGCTATCGAACGGCGGCCGTCATCCTCCCGATCTGGATCGCCATTCTGTTCGTCGCCTACGAGGTCGGACGGCGGAGGGGCAGGTTCGGCGGGCCGGGACGGGACGAAGGCCCGGGCGGGCAGTTCGACGTCGCCGACGAGACGGCGCATCCAAAGGCGTGAGGAATCGATGAACGGTCACAACGGCGCGAGTTCCGGGAAGGACGGGCGTTTGGGCGGGCGAGCGGCCAAATCGCCCGGCGCCCGATGCGAGGACGCATTCGACGACGTCGTCGCCCGGAAAGACCCCGAAGGCCTCCGCAAGGGCCTGACCACCCGGCACATCCAGATGATCGCCTTCGGAGGGGCGATTGGAACGGGTCTGTTTTACGGTTCGGCGGAGGGAATCAAGCTGGCCGGCCCGTCGATCCTTCTGGCTTACGCCCTGTGCGGCGCCGTCATTTTCTTTGTGGTGCGGGCGATGGGGGAGATGTCGGTCCATCGGCCGAGCTCGGGCTCTTTCAGCCGCTACGCCAACGACTACTGGAGCCCCCGGGCGGGATTTGTGGCCGGATGGAACTATTGGTTCAACTACGTCGCCGTGGCGATGGCCGAACTCACGGTGGTCGGCCAGTACATTCAGTATTGGTTTCCTTCGGTTCCGGCGTGGGCGTCGGCGGCCGCCGTGCTGCTCGTCATCACCGCCGTCAATCTGGTGGGCGTCAAGGCGTTCGGCGAGTTCGAATTCTGGTTCGCCGCGATCAAGGTCGCAGCCGTCGTCGGGATGATCGCCTTGGGCCTCTACGTGATCGCGGCCGGCGTCAACTCCAATCCGCGCCTGCCCGACCCCTCCTTCGGCCATCTGTTCAGCGACGGCTTCCTGGCCAAGGGCCTGACGGGCCTGGCGGCTTCGCTGGTTTTCGTGATGTTCTCTTTCGGGGGCATCGAGCTCATCGGGATAACCGCGGGCGAGGCCGAGAACCCGCAGCGGTCCATCCCCAAGGCCGTCAACCAGGTGGTCTACCGCATCCTCATCTTCTACATCGGGGCCTTGACGATCGTCATGGCCGTGGTGCCGTGGAGGCAAATCAACGGCAAGCTCAGCCCCTTCGTCCAGATCTTCGACTCCGTGGGCATTTCCGTTGCCGCCCACGTTCTCAACTTCGTCGTCCTGACTGCCGCCCTGTCCGTCTACAATTCGGGGCTCTACTCCAACGGCCGCGTCCTCTATTCGCTGGCCCGCCAGGGCAACGCCCCGAAGGCCTTCATGCGTCTGTCCCGCCGCGGAATCCCCTACGCGGGGGTTCTGTTTTCGTCGATGGTGACGGCCGTCGCCGTCGCCGTCATCTACTTCCTGCCGGAGACGGCTTTCTCGATTCTCATGGCGATGGCCCTCGGCGCATCGATCATTTCGTGGGTCATGATCCTGCTGACCCACAGGGCGTTCCGAAAGAGGATCGGCTCCGGCGCCGCCGGCCTGGCGTTCAAGCTCCCCGGCGGCCTTGCCTCGAACGGCGTCGCCCTCGTCTGCCTCGTGGGCGTCTTCATCCTCATGGCTTTCAACCCCGATTATCGAACGTCCGTCGCCGTCATGCCGATATGGCTTTTTATCCTTTTTGCAGCATACGAGGCGAAGAAGAAATCCTCTAAGCCCGGGCGGCCGTCAAACCGGATGCAAGAAGCCCGGCGCTGAGCCTCATCTGCGAAACGCGGGGCCGCGCCGCTTGGCGGGCCCCGCGCTCAGGCGCAGGCTCGACGGCCAGAAATCACTTCTCGGCCTGCACGCGCGCGTGCTTGTACAGAAGCGTGGCGGCGGCCGCGAACAGCGCCAGCCCTATGAACTTTGCGGGCGTCGCGAACTCTTCGCCGACGACGGCAAGGGGAGCGTCGTCGCCCGACCAGCCGACGATTCCCGCGTAGACCACGCCGAAAAGGGATTCGCCGACGATCAGCCCGGTGCTCATGAGCACCCCCATGCGCTTTTTGCCTTCGACGTCGCCGCCGGAGCGTTCCGCCCACCCGTCGTACAGCGAGCCGAGCACGGCGCCGAGCGCGATGGTCAACGTCGTCGTGGGCATGAGGTACATGCCCATCCCCACCGCGAGGGGCGGGAGCTTGAGCCTGCCTGCGGTCCCGCGCTTGAGCGTTTCGTCGACGACGATGACGACGATTCCGATGAATGCGCCCCAGCCGATGTACGTCCAGTCGAGGGAATTGTCGAAGATTCCCTTGGCCAGCTTGGAGATGATCGACGCCTGCGGCGCGTTGAGGGCGTTGTCCTTGGCGCCCGGCGTGCCCGCGAAGCCGAATGTGCTTTGAAGCAGACCCAGCACGGGGGCGATGACAACCGATCCGAAGAGCACTCCGATGACGAGTGCGACCTGCTGTTTCCACGGCGTGGCACCGACGAGCTGGCCGGTTTTGAGGTCTTGGAGGTTGTCGTTGGAAATCGTGGAGATGCCGAAGACGACGGCCGCCGTGAAGAGCGTGAAGGCGATGAGCGCCTTCGTCTCCGATCCGTCGACGGGGCCGTAGGCAAGCTTGACGGCGAGGGCGCCCACGAGCACGACGAGAATTCCCACGCCCGAGATCGGCGAGTTCGACGACCCGATGAGCCCGGCCATGTAGCCGCAGACGGCGGCGACGACGAGCCCGATGAGGAGGATGAACGCCACCGAGACGACCATGAGGCGCGTCGAATTGCGGATGGCGGTCCCGTTGACGAAGTCCGCCAGGAGGAATCCGATGGGAAGCATGAGAAGCGCGATCGTGGCGCCGACGATCTGGATCGGAATGTCGCGCTCGGTCAGGTCCACTTTTTTGCCGGCATGGCGCTTCCCGGCGGCGATCGCGGCTTCGCGGATGCCGACGGCGATCGGTTTGAGGATCTTGATGAGCGTCCACACAGACGCGATCGCAATGACGCCGGCGCCGATGAACCTCACCTGGTCGATGAAGACACTCCTGACGGCCTCTTCCGACGCCGTCGCCGTCTCGTCGCCCCACACGAGGGTCGGCAGAAGGACGCCGAAAGACAGCGCGACTCCGACGACCATGGAGATTCCCACGCTCAAGCCGACGAGGTGGCCGACGCCGAGCAGGCCCATGCTCGCCCCCGCGCCGATCCACGTGGCGAAGGGGCCGGCCTTGAGGGCGGCGGTGACCTCCGCGGCGGCGATTTTGAGGTTCGTCAAAAGGGAAAAACCCGCCGAGGCGAGGCCTCCGACGACGATCGCCCGCATGCCGAGGCGGTTGTGGGAGGAGCCCTTCTCGGAGTCGCCCACCTTGAGGACCTCCGCCGCGGCGATTCCCTCGGGATAGGGAAGGTCCGACGTCGTCACGAGCGCCCTGCGCAGCGGAATCGAATACATGACCCCGAGGATGCCGCCGATTGCGCAGACGGCCACAGTGGTCCAATAGGGGAAGCCCTGCCACCAGCCGATCATCACGAGGCCCGGCAGCACGAAGATGATGGCCGAAAGCGTTCCGGCGGCCGATGCGATCGTTTGGACGATGTTGTTTTCGACGATCGAGTGATTCTTGAAGCGGTTGATGACCGCCATCGAAATGACGGCCGCCGGGATCGACGTCGCAAAGGTCAAGCCCGCCTTGAGGCCCATGTAGACGTTTGCGGCGGTGAAGACGAGGGTGATGACGCCGCCCAGGATTATCCCGCGGACGGTCAGCTCGCGCGTCCTTTTAGGCGACGACGGCGCATATGCGGGCGATGGCATGTCGCCTCCTTGTGTAGTGCGAATGTGCTGTGTGGAAATGGTACTCTCGCAGAAAGACGGGAGGCGAAAACCGACCGGAAACGCGGCGTCTCGGCAAATGCGGCTTTGCGGCTGAAGCGGCCTGCCGACAGCGTGCCTTGCCGATGAACCAGGCCTGACGGTGATTGCTTACTCATTTGCCGCGCCTCGGTGTGGCGGAAGGCGCGGGTGGGCGACAATGGAGGTGTGGATCCACTTGTCAAAGACATCCTTTTCGTCCTTTTTTTCACGCTGATCGGCGGTCTGTTTTCCGCGTCGGAGATGGCGCTCGTTTCCCTTCGCCAAACGCAGATCGACGAGATGTCCAAGAAGAGCTCGGCGGGCAGAGCCGTTGCGCGTTTGACGGCGGATTCGAATCGTTTTCTCTCCGCCGTCCAGGTCGGCGTGACGATCGCCGGCTTCTTCTCGGCGTCCTTCGGAGCCTCGGAGATCGCCCCGGTTCTCGCGCCGACGTTCCAGAAATGGGGGTTGGGCGCGTCCGCCTCCCAAACCCTGGCTTTCATTTTTGTGACCGTCGCGATCGCCTACCTGTCCGTCGTCTGCGGCGAACTCGTGCCCAAGCGCATCGCGCTCCAATCGGCCGAGACGATAGCGCGCGTCGTCGCGCGCCCGCTCTCGGTCATCACATTCTTGCTGCGCCCGGTGATCTGGTTCCTCGGCCTGTCCACCGACGTCGTGCTTAGGCTTCTCGGGCGCAACCCGCGCGAGCAGAAGGACACGATGGGGGTGGCCGAGCTCCGCGCCTTCGTCGCCAGCCAGGACACGATAGGCGAGGACGAGCGCGAGATGGTCGTCGACATGCTCTCTGTGGGCGACAGGACCGTCGAGCAGATCATGACCCCGCGCACGGAAGTGGAGTTCTTTTCGGCGGACACGGCGATCGAGGAGGCCCAAAAGGAGGTTTCGGAGCTGGAGCATTCGCGGTATCCGGTTCGCCACGGGACTTCGGACGACGACGTCGTCGGTTTCATCCACATCCGGGACCTTATCAGTCCCTCGTCGAGCGTGAGGACTGTCGGCGACCTCGTCCGCGAGATACTTTTCTTCCCGACCGGAAAGCCGGTGATGGACGCCCTGAAGGAGATGCGCGTCAAGCACGCCCACCTCGCCGTCGTGGTGGACGAATACGGCGGAACCGACGGCATCATCACGCTCGAGGACGTTGTGGAGGAATTCGTCGGTGAGATACGCGACGAATACGATCAGGAGACGCCGGTGGCCATCAAGCGCGGGGATTCCCGGGACGTCGACGGTTTGGCGAGCCGCGCGGAAATCGCGAAGGTCTTCGGCAGCGAGCTTCCCGAGGGGCCTTTCGACACCATCGGCGGGTACGTCGTCAACGAGCTCGGGCGCATGCCCCGCGTGGGCGACGAGGTCCGCTGGGACGGGCGCATCCTGCGGGTCAAGAGCCTCGAAGGCCGCAGGATCGCCTGGTTGCGGGCTACCAAGGCCGACGACGAGGAGCCGCCGGCCGACGGCTGACGCCCCGACTTCCGGCTGGTCGGGGCCCCGGCACACGGGCCTGCCGCGCCCTCGGGTCCCGTCGAGGCGGGACTAGTTCGCCTCGTAGACCGCCGGCATGTCGAGCTTCTTGTCGAAGTCCTT